>NZ_JBVIHH010000001.1:453378-696601 GCF_055570395.1 Streptomyces sp. NPDC031210 | reverse complement strand
GGTCGGGGCAGGTGAGAACGACCGGGAAGGGGGGGTGGTTTGTTTTCCCTTCCCCCCCCCCCCCCAAACACACCCCCCCCCCCCCCCCCCCCCCCCCCCCCCCCCCCGGTGCCGGTGTCGGTGCCGGGCCGCGAGCCGGTGGGCGTCGGGGCCGCGGCGTCTCCGCCGAGCTCGTCAGTCGATCGTCGCGGCGACCGGCGTCTCGGCTTCCGCCTCACGTGCGGCGGCCGCCTTCTGCGCGCGGCGCTTCATGATGAGGAAGGAACCGACGCCGAACAGCAGGGCGGCGACCAGGCCGAGCCACTGGAACCGCTTGAGCCACGACTCGGCGACGATGCCGACGCTGTAGATGAGGGCCGTGGTGCCGCCGGCCCAGATGATGCCGCCCAGGACGTTGGCGATCAGGAACTTCCAGTACGGCATCTTCAGGACGCCGGCGAGCGGGCCGGCGAAGATGCGCAGCAGGGCGATGAAGCGGCCGAAGAAGACGGCCCACATGCCCCACTTGTCGAACTTCGACTCGGCCATGGCGACATGGTCGGGGCCGAAATGCTTGGGGAACCTCCGGCCGGCCCAGGCGAGCAGCGGCTGGCCCCCCTTGCGTCCGATCACATACCCGATGGAGTCACCGATGATCGCTCCGCCGGACGCGCAGGCGCCCAGCACGACCGGGTCGATGTGGTCCTGGGTCGCGGCGAGAATCGCCGCGCTGACGAGGACGATCTCGCCGGGCAGCGGAATGCCCAGGCTTTCCAGTCCGATGACCACCCCCACCAGGAGGTAGACGCTCACGGCCGGTACGGACTCGAGCCACTCCTGGATGTGCAACGCCGCTTCCTCCGCATGATGTGGGGCCCCCGTGGGCCGTTGCCCGGCCCGCCGGTGACACCGGTGCCGGTCGATACGCTGACACGCCGCTCAGGGCGTCTCGGAAGCGTACTCGATCGGCTCGCGGGGCCACCCCTTTCACGCAGCGCGGAGCGACACCCGGCCGACCGCTCGCGACGGCTACGGCCGGGCCCCTCCCCCACGGGCCGGTGCGATTCTCACCGGACCGGTGCAGCGGACCGGCCGCACCGGCCCGCTCTCACTTGTTGGGACGCAGCGTCCACACAATGGTCATCTCGCCAGTGACGGCGCCGTCCTCGCGGGTGATCGCGACCTTCACCGGGAACTCCGGGCGCTCACCCGCGTCCAGGTCGGCGACCACCTCGGCCACCGGGCGGCCCAGCTCCGCGGTGGCGGTGACCGCTCCCATGGCGAGCTTGGCGTAGCCGATCTCGGCACGGACGGCCAGCGGCACCGCGCGCCCGAGCTGGTCGCCGAAGGCCGTCATCACGATCGCTCCGCTCGCCGACTCGGCGAGGGTGAACATCGCGCCGGCGTGCGGTCCGCCGACGTGGTTGTGGAAGGCGGGCTGGTCGGGCATGCGCACCACGGCACGCTCGGCGGTGGTCTCGCCGAACTCCAGGTTGAGCGTGCGGACCATCGGCACGGACGCCGACATCATTTCGCCGATCGACGGCAGGGTCTCGGAGGACATGGCGACATGTTACCTATCGGTAGCTTGGGAGCGGAAGCCCCCGGCGCCTTCTGAAGCCCCTGTCCGTATACCGCAGCCCCTCCCGACATACCGCAGCTCCTCCCGACGCGGACGGCGTCGCACGCGTCGTACCAGTGCCCCGGACGCCGCGCCGCCCGTAGCGTGGACGTCCATGTGGCCAGGACCCCAGCACCGCCCAGCGGACCAGCGAATTCCGTATCCGGCACGGCGCGCACCGCGCCCGCCGGCCGCCCCCGCGCCCCGGCCCGCTCCGGCGCCGGTGCGGTCTTGCTGAGAGCCCGCCCCACCTGGGCGGGGCGCAACTACCTCCTCCTCACCGGCGCCACGGTGATCTCCAATCTCGGCCACTCCGGCGCGCTCATCGCCGCCGCCTTCGCCGTCCTCGGGTCCGGCGGCTCCGCCACCGATGTCGGGCTGGTCGCCACCGCCCGCACCGTTCCGCTGGTCCTTTTCCTGCTGATCGGCGGTGCGCTCGCCGACCGGCTCCCCCGGCACCACGTCATGGTCGCCGCGAACACCCTCAACTGCGTCTCCCAGGGCCTGTTCGCCGTGCTCGTCCTGACCGGTGAGGCGCGGCTGTGGCAGATGGCGCTGCTCGCCGCGCTCGGCGGCACCGGCCAGGCGTTCTTCGCCCCGGCCTCCGAGGGGATGGTGCTCGCCAGCGTCTCCGGTGAGCATTCCGGCCGCGCCTTCGCCGTCTTCCGGATGGGCGTGAACGGCGCGAACATCGGCGGCGCGGCGCTCGGCGGCGCCCTGGTCGCCGCGGTCGGCCCCGGCTGGGTACTGGCGGTCGACGCCGCCGCGTTCGCTCTCGCGGCGGTGCTGCGGGCGTTCCTCGATGTCAGCGGTGTGCCCGAGCGCGCGCCCGGCGGCGGGATGCTGCGCGATCTGCGCGACGGTTGGCGCGAGGTGGCCTCCCGGCCCTGGCTGTGGGCCGTGGTGGCACAGTTCTCGCTGGTCAACGCGGTCATCGTGGCGGCCGAGGCGGTCTACGGGCCGCTGGTGGCGGACGAGCGGCTGGGGGGCGCGGGCCCCTGGGGGCTGGCGCTCGGCGCGTTCGGCGCGGGGACGGTGGTCGGTGCGCTGCTGATGACCCGCCTCACCCCGCACCGGATGCTGCTGACCGGTGTCCTGTGCGTCTTCCCGCTGGCCCTGCCCAGCGCGGCGCTGGCCGTGCCGCTGCCGGCCGCGGGACTCACCGCGGTCATGTTCGGCACCGGCATCTCGGTCGAGGTGTTCTCGGTGACGTGGATGACGGCCTTGCACCAGGAGATCCCCGAGGAGAAGTTCTCCCGGGTCTCCTCTTACGACTGGCTCGGCTCGCTGGCGTTCGTCCCGGTGGCCACCGCGCTGGCCGGCCCCGTCCAGGACCTCATCGGGCGGACGGCGGCGCTCTGGTGCTGCTCCGCGCTGGTGGTGGTGCTCACGACGGCGGTGCTGTGCGTGCCCGGCGTCCGCGACCTGACGCGGCGCACGGCCGGGCAGCGGAGCCCGGGAATCGAGGCCAGGGGGCAGGCGGTTCCGGAGCGGGAGGTTCCGAGACAGGCGGCCACGGAACGGGCGGTCACGGAGCGGGCTGTTCCGGAGCAGGCGGTTCCCGGGCAGGCGACGCGTCCACCCAAGGCCACCACCTGACGGCGCCGGGCCCCGCCCCGTTCCTCCTCCGGCCGACGCCCACCCGCCCCACTCCCGTCAGCCGATGCTGAACGCGCCGTCCGGCGGCACCGGTGACGCCACCGCGTCCGCGTCCCGTACGGGAGCGGCCCCGGCGATCAACCGCCGGAGGGCCGCGCCGTGCTCGACGCGGGCCGGGAAGGCGTCGCCGGCCGCCCGGCGGGCCAGGGCGGCCAGGGGAAGCTCGGCGCGGGAGGCGACGAGGACGGCGTTGCCGAAGCGCCGACCGCGCAGGACCGACGGTTCGGCGATCAGCGCCAGGTGGTCGAAGACCGTGGCGAAGTTGGCGAGTTGGCCGCGGAGGAAGGCGAACGGCGCGCTGTCGGCGAGGTTCGCGGCGTAGACACCGTGCGGCCGCAGCACCCGGGCGGCGGCACGGGCGTACTCGACGGAGGTGAGGTGCGCCGGCACCCGCGAGCCGCCGAAGACGTCCGCCACGATCACGTCCGCGCTGTCCTCGGGCGCCGCCTCCAGCGCCGTACGGGCGTCCTCGGCCCGCGTCGTGATTCCGGAGCCGGGGGGCAGCGGCAGGTGTCCGGCCACGAGGGCGAGGAGGGCGCGGTCGGCGTCGACGACGTCCTGGCGGGAGTGCGGGCGGGTCGCGGCGAGGTAGCGCGGCAGGGTCAGGGCGCCGCCGCCCAGGTGGAGCGCGTCGAGCGGCCGTCCAGGTGCCGCGGCCTCGTCCAGGACGTGGGCGAGTCTGCGCACGTACTCGAATTCCAGGTGCGTGGGCGCGTCGAGGTCGACGTACGACTGGGGCGCACCGTCCACCGTCAGCAGCCACGCCCGGGGCCGGTCGACGTCCGGCATCAGCTTGGCGGTGCCGTGGTCCACGTCCCGGGTGACGGGTATCGGTTCAGGTGCTTCGTCCACCGTCCTATTGTGCCGGTCGGGCACCGAGCTGCTGTGCCCGTCACGAACTCGCGGTGCCCGCGTCAGTCCTCCCAGACCCGCCGGATCTCCTCGGCGTGGGCGGCCGCCTGCCGGTATCCCGCGCGGGCCGCGTCGGCACGTCTGGCCGGATCCAGCACATTGCGGCCGAACGCCGCCCGGGCCTCGCGGTCGGGGGTGACCACGCAGACGCGGGCGCCCTGCCGCGCCAGCGCCGCCCCCTGGGAGCGCGGTCCGGCGATCGGCCCGCCGCTGACCGCGAGCGGCGCGATGACCACCACCCGGGCGTACCCGGCGGCCAGGTCGGCGTTGGCGCTCGAGTACACACCGCCGTCTATCCACCGCTTCACGCCGATGGTGACCGGCGGATAGACGCCGGGGACCGCGCAGCTCGCGGTCACGGCGTCGATCAGCGGCACCCCGCTCGTGTCGTCGAAGGCGGTCCGCTCCCCCGTCGCCGCGTCCACCGCCGTGATCATCAGCCGGCGCGCGGGCCAGTCGGTGACGGTCAGGGTCCGGGCGATCACCGCGCGCTGCTCGGCCTCCGGGACGGTACGGGCGGCCAGCGCGAGCCGCCCCATCCGCGCGCCGAACGACGCCACGCTGCGCGAGCGCAGTGCGATGCCCGCGAACCGTGCCATCGCGGCCGGACCCATCCGGGCGGCCGACCGGCCCTCGGGCGCGGCCAGTTGGCGCGCGTACATCTGCTCCAGCGTGAAGACTTCCGTCGTCAGGTGGGCACCGACGATGGAGCCGGCGGAGGTGCCGATGACGACATCGGCGGCGGCGAGGTCGACGCCCGCCTCGGCGAGGGCGGTGAGCATGCCGATCTCCCAGCCGATTCCGGTGACGCCGCCACCGCCGAGAACCAATGCCGTACCCGCCATGCGATGTCTCCTCGCTCGTCCCTCCCCCGTCCGCCCGCCCTGACACGCGGTTGTTCCGGACCGGCCGGCGGCCCGGGGCCAGCAGTCTCGCACCCGTCCGCCCCGATGGACAGCGCGGGCCGCGCCCCGCACCCGGACACAGGTGCGGGACGCGGTGGCGCCCGTCAGCACGGCGGGCGCCGTCGCCTCATTCCTCCACGGTCCGCACGGTGCCCGCGCCGACGGTCCTGCCGCCTTCGCGGATGGCGAAGCCGAGGCCGATCTCCAGCGGCACGTCCCGGCCCAGTTCGACCGAGACGGTCACCGTCTCGCCGGGGCGCGCGACGGCCCGCTCGCCGAGGTCGAGGTCACCGACCACGTCCGCGGTGCGGAGGTAGAACTGCGGGCGGTAGCCGGTGGACAGCGGCGTGCGGCGGCCGCCCTCCTCGGTGGACAGCACGTATACCTCGGCGGTGAAGCGGCGCCGCGGCGTGACGCTGCCCGGCGCGGCGACGACGTGGCCGCGCCGCACCTGGTCGCGGTGCAGCCCGCGCAGCAGCAGCGCGACGTTGTCCCCGGCCTCCGCCGACTCCATCGGCTTGCCGAACGTCTCCAGGCCGGTGACCGTCGTCTCGGTCTCCGCACCCAGCACCGCCACCCGGTCGCCGACCCGCACCGTGCCGCGCTCGACGGCGCCGGTGACGACCGTGCCGCGCCCGGTGATCGTCAGCACGTTCTCCACCGGCAGGAGGAACGGCGCGTCGACGTACCGCTCGGGCATCGGGACGTAGGTGTCCACGGCGTCCAGCAGCGCGTCGATCGCCCCGGTCCAGCGCGGGTCGCCCTCCAGGGCGCGCAGTCCGGAGACCCGTACGACGGGCACGTGCTCCCCGTCGTAGCCGTGGGCGGACAGCAGCTCGCGCACCTCCAGCTCCACCAGGTCGGTCAGCTCCGGGTCGCCGGCGTCGGCCTTGTTGAGGGCGACGACGATGTGGCGTACGCCGACCTGCTTGGCGAGCACCACGTGCTCGGCGGTCTGCGGCATGATCCCGTCGAGCGCGGAGACGACGAGGATCGCGCCGTCGAGCTGTGCCGCGCCGGTGACCATGTTCTTGATGAAGTCGGCGTGGCCGGGCATGTCGACGTGGGCGTAGTGGCGGGTACCGGTCTCGTACTCGACGTGCGAGATGTTGATGGTGATGCCGCGGGCCGCCTCCTCGGGGGCCCGGTCGATCCGGTCGAAGGGCACGAACGTTCCGCTGCCGCGGTCGCTGAGGACCTTGGTGATGGCGGCGGTCAGGGTGGTCTTGCCGTGGTCGACGTGGCCCATGGTGCCGATGTTCAGGTGCGGCTTGGTGCGCACGTATGCCGTCTTGGGCATGGTGTTCTTCCTCGCGACAATGCGGTGAGAACGGCGACTTGGCGCCGTGGGGACCCCCGGACCGGACCGACCCTCCCCCTGCGGGGTCCGCCGGACGATCCGGAGAGGGTCAGCTTCGGGCGCCGTCGGCGGCCGCGACCGCGGCGGCGGCCGGGGTGCCGGCTGCCGCGGCGGCCGCGGCAGCGCAGTGCGCCGCGGCGAGGGCCGCGAAGAGGGAGACGGCAGCCTTCGGCGCGTCCGCGACCGCGGACGGGAGCTGAAGGAAGGCGTGCCGGAACATGCGCCCCATGGTGCCGGGCGGGAGCCGCGGCGTCGAACGATTTACGCGCGCCGGCGCGACGGACGGCCCCGCCTGGCGCCCTGGCGTGACGGACGGCCCCGCCCCGCCGGTGAGTTACGCTCCCGGGATGCCCGACCCCGCCGCGACGCCCGACGGAATAGTCGCGCGCCCCACGCGTGTGGCGGTCTCCCCCTGGTTCCGGCTGGCCGCGCTGCTCCTCCTGCTCGCCTGCGCGGCGACCGCGATGCTGCTGTGGCGACCACAGCGCCTCCTGACCGACGGCTGGCCTCCGCAGTTGTCCGGCTCGACCTCCGTTGTGGTCTTCGCCCTGGCGTACGGCGTGTGTACCACCGCCTTCGTACCGCGCCCGGTCCTCAACCTCGCCGCCGGTGCCCTCTTCGGCAGTCAGGCCGGGGCCGTATCGGCGCTCGCCGGTACGGTGCTGGGCGCCGGGCTGGCCTTCGGGCTGGGCCGGCTGCTCGGCCAGGACGCGCTGCGCCCGCTGCTGCGCGGCCGCTGGCCGGCCGCGGCCGACCGGCAGTTGAGCGAACACGGCTTCCGCTCGATGCTGGCCCTCCGCCTCTTGCCGGGCCTGCCCTTCTGCGCCACGAACTACTGCGCCGCGGTCTCCCGGATGCGCTGGCGCGACTTCCTGCTCGCCACGGCGCTCGGAAGCGTCCCCAACACCGTGGCGTACGCCGTCGCGGGAGCGCGGGCCTCGATGCCCACCTCGCCGGTGTTCCTGCTCGCGGTGGGCTTCCTGGTGGTCAGCGGCCTGGGCGCGCCGGCTCTGGCCTGGCGCAGGCGGGTCTCGGCGCGCGAGCGCTGAACGCCGGGGGCACCAGGGCGCCAGGGCCCTTGGCCGGCCGGACATCTCCGGGCGTTACGCTGCCCTCCGTCGGCCGATCATCCATATCCGCCGCCACCGTCCGCTTTGTCCCCGCCCGCGCCGGTAAGCGCTTGATCACCCTTGGATAGCGTACTTTCCATGACTTGGTTTGAATCTTTCGTCCTCGGACTCGTCCAAGGGTTGACCGAGTTCCTGCCCATCTCCTCCAGTGCGCACCTCCGCCTGACGGCGGCGTTCGCCGGTTGGCAGGACCCGGGGGCGGCCTTCACCGCGATCACCCAGATCGGCACCGAAGCCGCCGTCATCATCTACTTCCGCAAGGACATCGGGCGGATCATCTCGACGTGGGCCAGGTCACTCACCAACCGGGAGCTGCGGAGCGACCACGACGCCCAGATGGGCTGGCTGGTGATCGTCGGCTCCCTGCCGATCGGCGTGCTCGGCATCACGCTCAAGGACTCCATCGAGGGCCCGTTCCGCGACCTGCGGCTGATCGCCACCACCCTGATAGTGATGGGCGTCGTCCTGGGCATCGCCGACCGGCTGGCCGCCCGCGACGAGGCCGGCGGCCGGCACCGCGCCGTCAAGCAGCGCAAATCCCTCGACGAGCTCAACGTCAAGGACGGCCTGCTGTTCGGCGTCTGCCAGGCCATGGCACTCATTCCGGGCGTATCCCGCTCCGGCGCGACGATCAGCGGCGGCCTGCTGATGGGCTACACCCGCGAGTCCGCGGCCCGCTACTCCTTCCTCCTCGCCATCCCGGCCGTGCTGGCCTCCGGCGTCTACGAACTGAAGGACGCGGGCAAGGGCCATGTCGCCTGGGGCCCCACGGTGTTCGCCACGGTCATCGCCTTCGTCGTCGGATACGTCGTGATCGCATGGTTCATGAAGTTCATCTCCAGCAAGAGCTTCATGCCCTTCGTCATCTACCGCATCCTCCTCGGCATCGCCCTGTTCGCCCTGGTCGCGGCCGGGACCCTGACCCCGCACGCGGGGGAACTGAGCGGCTGAGCACCGGGCGTTGGGCCCTAGGGCCGGCGCCGGATGAGCAGCGACGCGCCCATGAGAACCGGCGCCAGGGCCAGCATGACCGCGCCTCCGACAGTGGCCGGTGCGGGCGGGTCCTCGCGGTCGAGGGTGGTCGCGTACATCACTATTCCGCGCCCCTGGTGCGGCAAGGGGCGCGGCGGGTGGTACGGGGCGGGCGCGTCGCGCCACACCAGGGTCAGGCCGGCCGCGACCAGCGCCAGCGCCGTGGCCGTCAGCGCCAGTCGGGCGCGCCAGGGCCGGTGTAACCGGATCAGCATGCGCCGAGCCTACTGCTGGGCGCTCCGGGGGACGCCACCTATCAGCATCCCCCGGAGCCATGGGAGGGCCGTCGGGTCACTTCTTTTCGTACGCGGCGATGAGGGCGGCCACCGCTTCCGCGACGTACGTTTCGGCGGCCGCCTTGTCGATGCCGAGGCCGGTCAGGACGCCCGCGCCGGCTTCGGACTCCAGCAGCGCGAGCAGGATGTGCTCGGTGCCGACGTAGTTGTGGCCGAGCCGCAGGGCTTCCCGGAAGGTCAGCTCCAGTACCTTGCGCGCTCGCGCGTCGTAGGGAATGAGGTCGGGCACCGGACCGGCCGCCGGGGGCAACGCCGCGGCCACGGCCTGCCGTACGGCATCCGGCGACACACCCTGCGCCGCGAGGGCCTTCGCGCCGACCCCCTCCGGCTCACCGAGGAGTCCCAGCGCCAGATGCTCGGGTCCCACCTCGGCATGACCCGCCGCCCGGGCCTCGTTCTGCCCGGCCATCACCACGTTGCGCGCGCGCTCGGTGAACCGGCTGAATCCCTGGCTGGGATCGAGATCCGACGCCGCGCCGGACCCCTTGGGAACGAAGCGCTTCTGCGCCGCCTGCTTGGTGACGCCCATACTGCGGCCGATGTCCGTCCAGGACGCCCCGGAGCGGCGCGCCTGGTCGACGAAGTGACCGATCAGGTGGTCGGCGACATCGCCGAGGTGATCCGCGGCGAGGACCGCGTCGGAGAGTTGTTCGAGGGTGTCGGTGTGGGTCTTCTTGATGGCCTCGATCAGGTCGTCGAGCCGGACAGGGTTGGTCATGCGCACGGGAACTGGATTCTCCATACGTCAACCGTAGGTTGACGTATGGGTCGCGTCAACCTTCAGTTGACGATTGACCGACGCCGGCAGGGGGTCCGCCTTCGCCACCCGCGCCGCCCCTCCTTTCGCCGCTCCGCCTTCGCCGCTCGCGTCAGGAGCTCAAGTGGTACTGGGTGCACGACTGGTGGGAGGCGGCGGGGCCTTCCTCGGTGGAGGTGACGGAGCCCCACGTGGCGAGTGCGTTGTCCCAGTCGGTGGCGAGGGCGGTCACGTCCTGAACGGTGTCTCCGGACGACGCCGGGCTCTGGTACCAGGCGGACGCCATGGCGGGCGCCTGGGGTGCGGTGTTCCAGGACGCCGTCTGCTGCGCGGGGATGGTGTAGTCGGGCTCGTGGATATCGCCGGACCCCCGGCGGTGGCGGCCGGCGTGGGTTTCTCCGTAGGGGCCGTGGAACCGTCCCTGGGAGGAGAGTTGCTGCGCACGGGCGACCAACCGGGTCAGATCGAGGCCGAGTTCGGCGGCCAGCTCGCGCAGGTCCACGCCCGTCTGCCAGCTACCGATAAGGACCGCGTCCATCGCCGGCGACCACGCCTGCTCCTGCCCGCCGCCGGAGGTTTCCCGGGGCGTGGCGGCCTCGCGGGGCCCGGCCGGAGGTGCCGAGGGGCCGGCGCCCTGCGTCGCCTCGGAGGAGAAGTCGGTGGCGGCGACCGGGGGTTCCGCCTCCCGGAAGATGTTGCCGGTTCCCGCGGCGAGCAATTCCTCGGCGACGGCGCGGGCGTCGTCCTTGCCCACCGTGCGCCGGGCGACCCGTACTTCCCGCTCGTTGAGCCCGAACAGACCCGCCACCGCGCCCGCACTGCCCACGGTCACCGCGAACGCCGCCAAAACCCGCGACCGGTCGGCCTGCGCCTCGTCAAGCCTGGCCTGCGCCTCTCGCACCCGCTCGTCCCCCAGGCAAAAGGCTTCCGCCAGCACGGCGTTGCGGTCCCACAACTCTCTCGGCTCCATACCTAGACAACGCCCGAGTCACAGAGGTGACCCGTTCCGACGCGACAAAGCACCCCAAAGCAGGCATATGCCCACCAAATGACAATAGCTCCGCAGGCGTTCCGCCCGGCCCCGAGGGCACGAAACGCTGGAAGTGAAGGCGCGAATGCCGAGGGGAACAACCTGACCGGCGAAACGGCCGAGAGGCGCGACCGACACTCGCTCATACCGCCAATCGTGTGACCGACACCCTCCGTTTGGCCCCCTCTCGCACCCGTCCCATCCGTCCCGGCACTCCGTCTCCGCCACTCCGTCACCGCGCCTCGCCCTCCCGGCCCCTCCCCCTGCCCGTCGCCCGCGCATATCCGCCGTGCGGGCTGTCAGTGCCGTGGGTTACTGTCTCGATCCATCTCAACCCGATTCGATTTCCTGTTCCATCCGCTCATGGGGGGGCCATGACTCATCCTTCGCGTTCCGTTTCCCGTCCGGCGTTCCGGGTCACGGGTGCGCTGCTGACCGGTGTGGTCCTGTGCGGCACCGCGGCCTGTACGTCCTCCGGCGCCAAAACGCCGGCCGGATCGGCCGGGCGCCAGGAGTTCAACGCGGCGCCGGTCGCGGCCGTGCGCCAGGCGGTGGACAAGGGCTCCAAGCTCACGTCCCTCTCGTACCGCGTCAACGGCAAGGTGCCCGGCCAGGGGACCATCGAGGGCAAGGTGGCCATCAGCCTCCGTCCGCGCGCCATCGACATGCGGATGAAAGCGTCCGGGGGCCGGCGGGAAGGGGAGTTCTCCATCCGGCTCGTCGGGGGCAACCTCTACATCGGGGGCGGCGAGCAGGCGGCCGCCGCCATGCAGGGCAAGCACTGGATGAAGTTGCCGTTCAACGCCAAGAAGGCGGACCGGGCGGGCGCGTTCGGAGGGATGCGGCGACAGGCCGACCAGGATCCGGCGGCGCAGGCGGCACTGCTCTCGCAGTCCAAGGACATCAAGAAGGTCGGCGAGGAAACCGTCGACGGCATACGGACGACGCACTACGCCGGCGACGTCCGCGTGGACGACCTCCTGAAGAAGTCGAGGGCCAAGGGGCCGTTGGCCGCCAAGCGCCACAAGAGGGCGGTCGAGAACTTCAAGCGGCTCGGGGTGAACACCCTGACCCTCGACATGTGGGTCGGCCCTCGTCACCGCATGGTGAAGTTCCGTGAGCGCGCCCGGGCCACGCAGGGCCCCCTCGACCTGACGATCCGCTTCCTCGACATCAACAAGCCGGTCAGCGTCCCGGTGCCGCCGGCGTCCGACACGATGGACCTGGCGGAGAAGCTGAAGGGGCTGGGGCGGGGACGCGGCGCCGGTTCGGAACTCTGAGGCGTAGCCCACGCCACGCTCTACCCCATCGTGAGAGCGCCGCTGGGGACGGGCGCGCCGCCCAATGGGTGATTCGTCGGCGATGAGCCACCCAAAGGGCCCATGCGGTCGCCCGAATGCGGCGCTCTCCGGTGGTGGGGAACCGCGATCCGGCTGACCGTGGGCACGTTGCCACTGCGATCCGGTGTGCCGATGACCCGTCGGCCTTCGTGGTGGTGGCGAAAGGAACATGTCCCCATGCACACTGCCCGCACCCTGTTCGCCTCGGCCGCCGTCACCGCGGTCCTCGCGATCTCGGCTCCCGCCGCGAATGCCCTGTCCCCGGCGGAGGAACGGACCCCGGACAACGGTTCTTCCACCAGCGGCGGCCACCACAAGACCGGCAAGAGCCAGCACGACGACGAGTCGGACGTCAATAAGCCGCAAGGCGGTGTCCACACCGGTGGCGGCGCCCTCGTCCTCTCCCCCGCCCCGTCCGACGACTGGGAGGAGAACGAGAACGCCCGGAAGGAAGACTCCCGGAACGAAAACACGGGGAACGAGAACGCCCGGAACGAGAACCCGGGGAACGAGAACCCGGGGAACGAGAACCCGGGGAACGAGAACCCGGGGAACGAGAACACCGCGGATGAGAATGCCGGGAACGAAAACGCCCGGGACGAGAACGCCCGGAACGAGAACGCCGGCGACGCCAACGAGACCAACTCGCAGGGCAACTGGAACAACAGCCAGGACAAGTCCTGGAAGGACCAGCACAAGGCCCGGGAGAACCGTAAGCCGCACGGCGGCATGCACACCGGTGGCGGTGCGCTGGGCGCGTCCGGCAGCGCCGTGGCCGCCGGTTCGGTGCTGATGCTCGGCGGGATAGGCACCGGGGCGTACCTGCTGCGCCGCCGCAAGGCCGCCGGCGCCCCGGCGGCCTGACCGCCCGGCCGCGTCCGCGCCCGGTGCGCCGCGAACCGCCGGTGCGCCGCGATCCCCAGATGCGCCGTGCCACCAGGTTCGCCGCGCCTCTCGGTGCCTCGCACCGTTCGGGTCGTCGCGCCCCTCGGCTCGTCACACCCTTCGGTTCGCCTGCGCCCCCCGTTTCGCGGCGCTGACGCGGCCACCGCCCTCAGGGGAGTGGCCGCGGCGGGCACGAGACGACGGTGCCGGGGGCGGGGCCGGGCGGTCACGCCGGTCCCCGTCCCTGGGCGGCCGCTCGTTCACCAGGCTCCCCCAACGGCTCACGCCCCCGGCACAGGTCCCGGACCCGGCTCACCCGCCCCCTCCGCACCCGCCCCTCCGCATCCGGCTCGCCCGCCCGCCTGGCCCGCTCGCCTCGCGCACCCCGCCTCGCGCATCCGGCTCTCGCGCCCGGCTCACGAAAGGCACCCCGCCATGCCACCCCAGCAGCCTTCTCCGCCCCAAGAGCCTTCCCCCCGAACGGCGCCCGCCCACCGTCCGCTCGGCCGTGCCCTGATGTGGCCGGCCGCCGCGGTCGCGCTCGGCGCCCTCCTCGTCTTCAACTCCCTCTCGCCCTCCGATGACTCCACGGCACAGCCCGACCCCGCCTCGGCCACCCCGCGTGCCGCGGCCCGGCCCGCCACGCCGTCCCTCCCCCGTTCGGCCCCGAGGCGGATCTCGATCCCGGAGATCGCCGTCGACGCGCCGTTCACGCCCCTCTCGATCAGCCCGTCCGGCCAACTCGAACCGCCGCCCGCGTCGGACAACAATCTCGTCGGCTGGTTCCAGGGCGGGGCCTCGCCCGGCGAGCGCGGCTCCTCCATCGTCGCCGGGCACGTCGACACCAAGAACGGCCCGGCCGTGTTCATCCAGCTCCGGTTCCTGAAGCCGGGCAGCAAGGTGGAGATCACCCGCGAGGACGGCACCGTCGCGACGTTCAAGGTCGACTCGGTCGAGACGTTCAGCAAGGCGAACTTCCCCAACGACCGGGTCTACGCCGACACCCCGTCCGCGCAACTGCGACTGATCACCTGCGGCGGCGCCTACGACCGCAAGGCGAAGGACTACACCGACAACGTGGTGGTGTTCGCCCACCTCGTCTCGACCCACTGACCCGGCCCGGCGTACGGGCCCGGGGCCGTTGGCGAGGTGCGCCGACCCCCTGGCCGGTGGCGCGGCGCGGGTCCTCGACGCGTTCCCGTGGAGGACGGCCAGGCGGGCGTCACCTCGGAATTCCCGTACGGCGGTGGCCAGGTCGCCGGCCGCCGCCTCCGCTGTCACTGACGGACGCTCAGCATGGTAGGCGCGCAGGAAGGTTTCTTACGACGTCACGGTCATGCGCACGAACCTAGTGCGCTGCGCCCCAGCGCCTTGGGCGTTCCTCCATACGGCACGAGTCCGGCGGGGCGTGCCTTCGGATGACACGTGCCTGGTCGTGCCCGGAAGGTGGCGATCTACTGGGGCTATTCGTTCCTCGGGGGGTTCCGTGTCCGCGCTCGCGGGTTTTCGTGCGGTCTTCGGCGTGGCCGGCGTCCGGCTGCCGGTGCTCTCGTTCCTGGCGCGTCTGCCCGCCGCGCTGTGCCCGATCGGGACCCTGCTGATGCTGACCGAGCTGGACGGCATCGGGCGGGCCGGGGTCGTGGCGGGCATGCTGTGGCTGGGGCAGGCCGTCGGCGGGACGCCGATCGGGCGGCTGGCCGACCGCCGGGGGCATACACCGGTGATTGTGACGGCGGCCCTGGCGAACGCGGCGGCGATCGCGGCGCTGGTCGGATCGGTGCTCGGCGGGCTCCCGACCGTGGCGCAGGCCGTCCTGGCCGGTCTGGTCGGGGTGACGATGCCGCAGGTGGGGCCGTTGTCCCGGGCCCGGTGGATCGCGCTGACCGCCTCCCGTCCGGACGGCAGGGCCCTGACCGGCCGCGCGCTCTCCCTGGACACCACCATCGACGAGATCAGCTTCATGGCGGGCCCGGCCCTGGCGGCGACGGTCGTCGTGCTGGTCCATCCCACGGCGGGACTGCTGCTGGCGGCGGCGCTCAGCGCCGTGTTCGGTGTGCTGTTCGCGGTACATCCGACGGCCCCGGGGCCGGTCCAAGCGGGCCGGGCGGTGGCGGGCGTACGGCTGCTGTCGCCGGCGCTGCTCGCGCTGTTCACCATGGCGCTGGGGCAGGGGGTCATCTGGGGCGGCGCCAACGCGGGGGTCAGCGCGCTGGCCAAGCACCTGGGCGATGCGGGCATGGCCGGTTTCGTGTGGGGCGGCATGGCGGTGACGAGCGCGCTCGCGGGTCTCGCCACCACGGCGCTCCCGGGGCGGCTGGATCTCACGGTCCGGCTGCGGCTCGCGATCGTGGCGCAGACGCTGCTGGTGCTGCCGCTGCTCGCGGTGGACGGCTTCGTCGGCGCGGTGCTGGTGATCGCGGGGATCGGGGCGGCGGTGGCCCCGCACCTGATCGCCGTCTTCGGCCTGGGCGAACGCGTGGCGCCGGATGCCCGTATGGGCGAGGCCATGGCGTTCCTGGGGTCCGGCCTGATCATCGGCCAGTGCCTGGGCGCCGTGGCCGCCGGGCCGCTGGCACAGGCGTACGGGTTCCGCGCGGCGTTCGGCGTCAGTTGCGCGGCGGGCGTGGCGGCCTGCGCGGTGGCGCTGCTGTGCGTACGAGGGCGACGGTTCGCGGAGGGAAGCGGAAGCAGCGGAAGCAGCGGACGGAAAGGGAAAGGGAGCGGGGAAGCGTCAGGGGGGCCGGTCACCGCGACCTCACCCCGGTGACCGGCCTCCCGCCCCAGACCGACCTCGGTCCTACTCGATGACGAGCTCGACGTCGATGTTCCCCTTGGTGGCCTTCGAGTAGGGGCAGTAGGCGTGGGTCGCCTCGACCAGGCGGCGGCCGGTCTCGCCCTCCAGGGCGGCCGGCAGCTCGACCCGCATGACGACGGCCAGGCCGAAACCGGTGTCGTCCTTGCCTATGGAGACCTCGGAAGTCACCGAGACGTCCTTGGTGTCGATCTTCATCTGACGGCCGACGTTGCTCATCGCGCTGGCGAAGCAGGCCGCGTAACCGGCGGCGAACAACTGCTCCGGGTTGGTGCCCGCGCCATTGCCGCCCAGTGCCGGGGGCATGGCCAGGGGCAGGTCGATCTGCCCGTCGGAGCTGACGGCCCGGCCCTCGCGGCCGTTGGCGGTGGCGGCAGCGGTGTACAACGCGTCCATCGGTTTTTTCCCCTTCGGTAGCGGGGCCGCCGGTTACCGGCCGCCCGATGGCCCCAACCATTGCACACTCTTAAATTGTGCGCAACCAAGTTGCCCACAACTTAATGAGGCGTGACGCGTTAACCTGGACCCATGACCACGTCAGGACTTCCGGTATCCGACACCGAGCTGCTCCGCCTGGACCACCAGGTGTGCTTCTCGCTGCACGCCGCCTCGCGCGCCTTCGGCGGCGTCTACCGGGACGCGCTCAAGGATCTCGGCCTGACCTACCCCCAATACCTGGTCATGCTGGTCCTCTGGGAATACGGCCCGCAGCCCGTCAAGAGCATCGGCGAGCGGCTGCGCCTGGACTCCGGCACCCTCTCCCCCCTCCTCAAACGACTGGAGGCCGCCGGCCTGGTACGCCGCGAACGCAGTACCGAGGACGAGCGGTCGGTCACGATCCAGCTCACCGCCGCCGGCGAGGACCTGCGCGAGCAGGCGCTGCCCGTCCCCCGCAGGATGCTGGCCGCGACCGGCCTGACGGTCGATGAACTCCGCACCCTCCGGGGCCTGTTGGGACGGGTGACGCACTCCCTCGACGAGTCCTGACACGGCGGGCGCACGCCCTCGGCGACGCCTGGCGCGGGCCCGCCCATACTCCGCGACGCCACCTGACCGCGGACTCGGGCCCCGAGTCCCGGGTCCGTCGGCGTCCGCCCCGTACCTTCCCGTGCGGCCGGGGCGTTAGGACGGGCAGATGCCTTCCGCGGCGCACACGCTCCGGGCGCGTGCGCCCTCGCACACCCCGACGCGCCCATCACCCCATCGAGCGACGAAGGTTGGGGTGTCTGCGGGACGAATGCGTATAAATTGGCCGAACCAGCCGGGGCCGCCGGTGAGCACGTGCCAGGACGCGGTTGGCAGCATCGCCTACGACAAGCGGAGGAGCGCCACGTGAATGCGGCAGAAGTTGTCCACACCTTGCTGGTCCAACGATTCGGAGTCGCCTCGGTCGAGATCACGGACACGGCCCCGCTCCGCAGCCTGCGCATGGACTCCCTGGCCCTGGAAGAGCTGCGGGTGCTCATCGAGGAACATCTTGACGTCGACCTCGAAGAGGTCGCGCTGACGTCGCGGGACACCGTCGGTCAGCTCGTGTCGGCCGTCGACGGCAAAGTCGCCGCGTGACGGCCCGCCGGAAGCCGTTCCACGCCGCGGTGACAGGGCTCGGCCTGGTGAGCGCGGCGGGCGTGGGTGCGAAGGCGTCCTGGCACACCCTCACCCAGGAGCGGGTGCCGAGCGGGGTGGCGCGGCAGGAAGAACTCGCCGATCTGCCCTGCGACTTCATGTACACCATCGCCGGCCTGGACACCGCCGAGGTGCTGGGGGTGGCCACGCAGCGTTTGATGGACCGCTTCTCCCAGCTCGCGGTGATCGCCGCCCGGGAGGCGATCAGCGACGCCGGGCTGGACACCGACACCTGGGACGCCGGCCGCGTCGCGGTCGTCATCGGCTCCGCGCACGGCGGCCTGCCGTTCTACGACCAGCAGCATGTCGCCATGGCCGGCCGTGGCGCGCGCCGCGTCTCCCCCAAGCTCGCCTCGCTGACCGTCGTCAACAGCGCGGCCAGCAGCGTCTGCATGGACCTCGGCGCCCAGGGCCCCAGCCTCGGCGTGGCCACCGCCTGCTCCTCCGGCACCGTCGCGCTGGGCACCGCCCACCAGATGCTGCGCGCGGGGGTCTGCGATATCGCCATCGCGGGCGGTGCCGAATCGGTCCTGTCCCGGTTGCTGATCGCCAGCGCCTGCCAGATGAAGGCGGCTTCCACCCGCCGGGAGAATCCGGCGGCCGCCTGCCGTCCCTTCGACGCCGGCCGTGACGGCTTCGTCGTCGGCGAGGGCGCCGGCCTGCTCGTCCTGGAGCGTCCCGAGCACGCCCGGGCCCGCGGGGCGGCCGTTCGCGCGTACGTCAGCGGATACGGCGCGTCCAGTGACGCCTTCGCCGCCGTGGCGCCCGATCCCGACGGCAACGGCATCGAGCGGGCGCTGCGTACGGCGCTGGCGGACGCGGACGTCGGGGCCACCGACGTCGGACACGTCAACGCGCACGGCACGTCGACGGTCGTCAACGACCTCATCGAGGCCACCATGCTGCAGCGGGTGCTCGGCGACCGTCCGCTGGTCACGTCCACGAAGGCGATGACCGGCCACACGCTGGGCGCCGCCGGCGGCATCGAGACGGCGCTCACCGTGCTCGCCCTGGAGCATCAGCTAGTGCCGCCGACCGCCAATCTCGACGTGCCGGATCCGCGGATCCCGATCGAGATCGTGCGGGAGGAGGCCCGGCCGGCGACGTTCGACTGCGCGGTCAAAACGTCGCTCGGCTTCGGGGGTCACAACGCCGCACTGGTCCTCACCCGCGGCTGACCGTCCCCCGCTCGCTGCCCGTCGCGCCGGTTTCGTTCCAGCCGTCCCACCGGATCCCGCGCGCAACCCCGCCGGCGAGGGTGACGGCCGGGGCCGGGCCCACCCCTCCGGCACAGCCCGTCCCCGCCGGTCTCCCCCGAGGAGCCGGTCTCCCGAGAAGGAAAACAGCCATGCCCGAGGAAACGATCCGCTCCTTGTCGGTGAGCGGGGTGCCCTATTCCTACCGGTTGCTGCGGCAGCGGGACCGGAGCACCGAACCCGTCATGATCCTTGGAGGCGCCCTGCAAGGAATGTACGGCTGGCCGCAGATGGAAGATCATGTGGGGCTGGTGGCGGACGTGGTGACCGCCGACCTGCCCGGCATGGGCAGCGCCGCCCCCCTGCCGCCCGGGCCGAGCATGGACGTCCTGTGCGGGGCCATCGCGGGCATCATCGACGATCTCGGTGTGGCAAGGATCAACCTCTTCGGCTTCTCCTACGGGGCGGGACTGGCCTACACCTTCGCCCGGCGCTTCCCCCGGCGCATCGCGCGCCTCGTGCTCGGCGGCGTCCCGGCGCACATCAGCGACAGGCAGTGGGAGTACTGGCGGCGGGCCGCCAACCGTCTGGCGCACGGTGACATGGAGACCTTCGCCACCCTCGTCGCCCAGGGCCTGATGTGCCTCGACGAGACCCGGCACGTCACGCGCCGCAAGCTGGCGTACCGCTACGTCAGGCGCTCGATGCTGCACGCGGCCCTGAATTCGCCGCACGCGGTGGACTCGTTGAGCCGCGCCATGTCGGACCGCCCGGACTTCTCCGGCGGTCTGAGCGGCGTACCGACCCTCGTCTTCAGCGGTGAGCACGACACCGTGACGTCACCGGCCCGGCAGCGCGACTTCGCGGCCGGCATCGGCGACAGCCGGTTCCTGACGATTCCCGACGCCGACCACTGGGTGGTGCTCGAACGCCCCGAGGCGGTCGCCGACCTCGCGGCCCGCTTCTTCACCGACGGGCCGCTGGGCTCGGCGCCCGGCCTCTGCCCCGTCGCCCGCGAGGAGGCGTCGGTCATCGGGCCGGCTCTTGTGTGAGGCCGAGGCGACGCAACCGAACACGCATATCCGCCCTCTATAGGGGCAGCCGCACGACAGCGAGGAATCAGCCTCTCCCCGGCGTGAGCCAGACCACTTCTCAGGCCCCGGGGAGGGGCTTCGCCGTGCCCGCGAGGTGATGCCGGGCACAGGACGTACGTCACGTACGAAGCCGCTTAGTGGAGGGCACTCGGGGCCCACACGCGAAACAAGCGTCTTATACCGGTCATTTCGCCCCATCTCACGAAGAGGGGTAGTACAGGGCACCTTTGCCTGCATCCAGGGCGCCCGTTAACCATGTTCCGGGTAGCACCGAGAACGAGCCTGCGACCTCAGCCAGAGAGGCGAGCGCGGCAATGACCCTCGGTTCACACGCGCCACCGAAGGCCGCCTCCCCGCCACGCCACCACCCTGGAAGAGGTCACTCCGCATGCCCAGCTTCACCCTGCTCCGCTCCGCCCGCTCCGCCCGCGTCACCCGCACGCACAAGATCTCCGCGGCGATGGTGGCCGCCGCGAGCTGCACGGCCGCCCTGGCCCTGACCGCCGCGCCGAGTGACGCCCCCACCACCGCGGCGCACGCGCCGTCGGCCGTCAAGCCCGTCAGCGCCAATGGCCTGCCCGTCACCGCGAAGGCCGCGCCCGAGGATGCGAAGACCGGCACGAGCGACAAGGTGACCGCGTCCGTCGCCGACCGCCTGAAGGTCACCGCCGTCGCCGAGCAGGGGCACACCGCCCAGCAGGCCGCCAACCGCTCCGTGGAGCGCAAGGCCCTCGCCGCCCCGAAGGCCGCGCCCAAGGCCGCTCAGCAGGCCGCTCCGAAGGCGGCGCCCAAGGCCGCCCCCAAGGCCCCGCGCTACGCGAACAACCTGGACGGCTGGATCCGCCAGTCCCTGGACATCATGAAGGCCAAGGGCATACCCGGCAGCTACGAGGGCCTCCACCGCAACATCATGCGCGAGTCCAGCGGCAACCCCAACGCCGTCAACGACTGGGACATCAACGCCATCAACGGCATCCCCTCCAAGGGCCTCCTCCAGGTGATCCAGCCCACCTTCGACACCTACCACGTCGCCGGCACCGCCGATAACCTCGTCGACCCCGTCGCCAACATCACCGCCGCCGCCAACTACGCGGCCCACCGCTACGGCTCCATCGACAACGTCAACTCCGCCTACTGACACCGACAGACGGAGAAATGCCGAGAGCCGCGGTGAATTCGCCCCGGTGACGCCGATGGCCCTGCCCGCATTCGCGGGCAGGGCCATCGGCGTTGGCGTGGGACGTCGCCGACCGGGCGTCAGGCGCCGCGGGTGAACACCAATCCGCCGAGGACTTCGTGAAGCACCTCGCCGGCGACGCGCAGCCCCGCCTTGTCCTTCGCGGTGAGCTTATCCGGGCTGTCGGCGGGCGCCGCGGCGGCGGCACCGGCGCCAAGGAATCCGGCGACGAGAAGGCCGGTGACAAGGACGGCGATACGACGGAACATGTGCGCTTCCTTACGGTGAGGGTTGACGGTTTGCGGTCCTCACACTCCGCGACGCGTCGGCGCGCGGCCATGCGACAGCCCCGATGCTGCTGCGAACGGGGCAGCGGCACCGCCGAATTGCGTAACGCGGACCACACCGGACCGCCTTCGCGCGTACGCGATCCGCGTTTCGATCCGGGTGTGAGCCAGGCAACTTGAGCGCGCCGCCGACGGGGGGTCGAAGCCGTCGCCGGGTGATGCCGCGCACAGGACGTACGTCACCTACGAGGCCGCTTAGTGGGCGCGCCGCGGGGGCCGACCCATGACAGAGCGGTCAACTCGGACATCTCGGGTCATTGCACGAAGAGCGGTAGTACAAGGGGTCTTTGCCACGAACCGGAACCACCGCTAACCATGGTCCAGGTAGCACCGAGCACGAGCCGGCGACCTCAGCCCAGACGGGCGAGCGCGGCCAGACCCTCGGTCCCCCCGCGCCGCCGAAGGCCGCTCCCCTCCCCCGCACCTGGAAGAGGTCACCCTGCATGCCCAGCTTCACCCTGCTCCGCTCCGCCCGCGTCACCCGCACCCACAAGGTCGCGACGGCCGTTCTGGCCGCCGCGGGCGCCACCACCGCCCTGGGCCTGACCGCGGGGCCCGCTGAGGCCCAGGCCGTCTCGGCGCACGCGCCGGCCGCGGTGCAGCCCGTCAGCGCCAATGGCCTGCCCGCGAAGGCCGTGGCCGAGGGTGCGCAGACCGGCACGAGCGACAAGGTGACCGCGTCCGTCGCCGACCGCCTGAAGGTCACCGCCGTCGCGAAGCAGGGCCACACCGCCCAGCAGGCCGCCAACCGCTCCACGGAGCGCGGGGCCCTCGCCCCCAAGGCCGTCACGGCCAAGAAGTACGCGAACAACCTGGACGGCTGGATCCGCCAGTCCCTGGACATCATGAAGGCCAAGGGCATACCCGGCAGCTACGAGGGCCTCCACCGCAACATCATGCGCGAGTCCAGCGGCAACCCCAACGCCGTCAACGACTGGGACATCAACGCCATCAACGGCATCCCCTCCAAGGGCCTCCTCCAGGTGATCCAGCCCACCTTCGACACCTACCACGTCGCCGGCACCGCCGATAACCTCGTCGACCCCGTCGCCAACATCACCGCCGCCGCCAACTACGCGGCCCACCGCTACGGCTCCATCGACAACGTCAACTCCGCCTACTGACACCGACAGACGGAGTGGCGCGCAGGCGCCGGCAGGAGCGCAGCGGCGCGTTCGCCGCGACGTGAGGAGAGCGGGTCCCGGAATGCCGGGGCCCGCTTTCGCGTGCGCGCGGGCCACTTGGGTGAGATGCCCCCGCCGGACGGAGGACTGACCGCCCACTGCCTATTGAAGCCAGGCATCTGAGCGTATAAGTCTCCTTATCGGCAGGATTCTGCTCAAAAGCTGCCGAATCTGACCCAACCGAGTCCTTCGGAGGCACGCGATGCCCTTGCGCAGATCCGGTCCGGCCCGCCGCACCCCTTCTCTTGCGGCCGGAACTCTCGTTTCTCTTCTCTCCGTGCTCGCACTGCCCCTCGGGCTGCCCGGAAGCGCTGGGGCGGCCGACGCGGGAAGGGGACCGGCCCACCCCGAACGGGACTGGATGGGTTCCACCATCGCCGCCCATGAAGGTGTCGACCGTGCCGCCGGTTCCGAGCCTCGGGCGACGTCGAAGACCGTGGCCGGGGTCGATGTCTCCAGCCACAACGGTCATGTCGAGTGGCCGTCCCTGCGCAAGAGCGGCGTCCGTTTCGCGTACGTGAAGGCCACGGAGGGCACCAACTACAAGAACCCGCACTTCTCCCGCCAGTACCGGGGGGCCTACGACGCCGGCATGATCCACGGCGCTTACCATTTCGCGCTGCCCGACCACTCCAGCGGGGCCGCGCAGGCCAGGTATTTCGCCGGCCACGGCGGCGGCTGGTCCAAGGACGGCAGGACGCTGCCCGGCGCGCTCGACATGGAGTACAACCCTTACGGCGCGACCTGCTACGGCAAGAGCCACGCGGCGATGGTCCGCTGGATCGCGGACTTCTTCCGGGCCTACCGGGCGGAGACCGGCCGGAACGCGGTCATCTACACGTCCGCCAACTGGTGGAAGCAGTGCACCGGCAACTCGGGCAGGTTCGGCCGGACGCACCCGCTGTGGATTCCGCGCTACGCCTCTTCCGTCGGCCCGCTGCCGGCCGGCTGGCGCTTCCACAGCATCTGGCAGCACACGTCCTCGGGCACGCCGGTCGGTGACCGCAACCGCTTCAACGGCCCGTACAGCCGGCTCAAGGCCCTCGCCCGGGGCTGACCCCCGGTCCACCCGCCACGGCCGGTCCCGGCGCCAGGAGCAGGCGCGGGACCGGCCGTTTTCCCGTGCCGCCGCCGCGCCCGGGGAATTCGTCCTGACGTGGGACAACTCCCTTTACGGGGGCCTTCTTCGCCAGGAAATCCGGTCGGGCGTCCGGGGGGTGGCACGGAAATTCCCCGGCTCGCGTACAACCATCCCCGGACCGCCCGTGTCTAACGCTTCGAAATGACCACGCGGCGCAGACCACCCAACGGGGGTATTCCCATGAAGCGTTCACGTGCCATCGTAGGATCCGCAGTGCTGGCCGTGGCCGGAATCGCCACAATGGCAACGGCCACGACCGCCTCGGCCGCTCCGTCGAGCGCCACCGCCACCTACAACGGGGCGTGCGGAAAAGGCTACAGCGTAGTGAATTCCGTGCCGGTCACCGGAAAAGGGACCGTGTATCTCACGTACAGCGCCACGACCGGAAAGAACTGTGTGGTGACGGTGCGGAACACTGTCGGTTCGCCGGTATACATGCACACCTATCTCGCGCCGACCGACGGAAGTTCCGACGCCGTTTGGGACAGCGGTCTTTACACCTCCTACGCCGGCCCGGTCTATCTGGCGGCGAAGGGAGTGTGCGTGGACTGGGGCGGCACCATCGGCACCGTCGGCGTCAGCGTCACCGGCTCCAACTGCGGCCGGATGGCGGCCGGAGTCGTCACGCACCACTGACACCGGCGGTGACGGCGCAACGGCGGGTCCCGGCAGCACGCCCGGGGCCCGCCGTTCGTCATGGCGACACCGCCCCCCACGCGCGGTCCACCCCCGCCCGACGCGAACACGCGAGCGAGAATCCGTCCCTCGCCGGCCGTAACGCACCCGCACGGGCGTCGTTTCCCCGAGCATCCGTCCGAGTGGGCGGGGCGAGGAGGACACATGGGCACGCGAACCGACACCGGTGCGGGGGACGACGCGGAGAGTGGAGCGGGTGACGGGCGGCCGGCTTCGGAGTCCGAGCGGTTACTGTTCGGCGGCCGGTTACGCGAGGACTTCGCCTGGTCACGGCACGCGGCGACGGTCGGCCAGGACTACTTCCGCTGGCCGTTCACGGCGCGTGCCGACATCGCCGTCGGACGGGCCGACGCACCGCTGACGGAGGCGCGGCTGGACGGCGCGGTGCGGTACGCCGATGCCCAGGACGTCGTCCGGGAGATGCCGCACGGCCTGGACACCCTGCTCGCCCGTGGCTACAAGGGCAGCCACAATCTCTCCGGCGGCCAGTGGCAGAAGCTGGCCATCGCCCGCGCCCGCTACCGGGCCGGGGAGATCTTGGTGGTCGACGAGCCGACGGCGGCGCTGGACGCGGAGGCCGAGCAGGAGGTGTTCACCAAGATCCGCGATCTGGCCGCCGAAGGGCAGACGATCGTTCTGATCACCCACCGCCTCCATTCGGTGCGCCACGCCGACCTGATCTACCTCCTGGAGCGCGGGCGCATCGCCGAACACGGCACGTTCGAGGGGCTGATGGCCCCTGCCGCGCCGGGCGGTTTCCGTGCGAGGTACGAACTTCAGCGCGGGCAGTTCCAGCCGGCGGAGGGTTCGCCGCCGGTCCCGCGCCAGAAGGGCGGCGCGGGACGGAGCGGCGGTTCCCGGTGGGAGCCGCCGCCCGGCGGGAGGGCGGGGAAGGAGCGGGAGGTCAGCCGTGGGCGGTGGACGGCTCCCGGCGGGCCGACTCCCGGCGGGCCGACTCGGGGGTTCCGTAGGGCTGCGTGATGAGTTCCATGGCATGGCCGGACGGGTCGAGGAAATACACGCCGCGGCCGCCGTGGTGATAGTTGATCTCGCCCGCCCGCTGCTGCCGCGGGTCGGCCCAGAACTCGATCCCGGCGTCCTTGATCTTGGTGAACGCCGCGTCGAATTCTTCCTCGGACACCAGGAAGGCGTAATGCTGCCGCGTGATGGAGGCCGGGTCGACGGTGGCGAAGTCCAGGGTGACGCCATTGCTCGTGGCGACCGGAATGAAGGGTCCCCATTCCTCGCCGACCGGCAAATCCAGGAGGTTCGCCAGAAACTCGGCGGAGGCCCGGTTGTCCCGGGCGGAAATGATGGTGTGGTTCAACTCTACTGACACTGTGGAATGCCTCCAACGGGCACCTCACGGGCACCTCCACGCTTCACCCGACCGGTGACCGACGCGCGATGCCGTGCCCTCATCGTAGGCATGATCCGCCGCGGCTGTCACGGCTTCGCCCGCCGGGCGCCCGCCCGCTCGGGCCGCGGCGCGGCGGTGCTCTCCCGCGCCTCCAGGTGCGGGAGTTCGCCCTGGACGGTGCGCGGCGGGCCGCCGTCGAGTACGGCGAGGAGTTCCTCGGCGGCGAGCCGGCCGAAGCCCGGGGTGTCGCGGACCAGGGCGGTCAGCCGGGGGTGGGTGACGCGGCAGAGCGGCGAGTCGTCCCAGGCGACGATCGACAGGGCGCCCGGTACGTCGATGCCCCGGCCGGCCGCCACCGAGGCGCCGGCCACGGCCATCACGTCGTTGTCGTAGATGATCGCCGTCGGCGGCCGGGGCGCGTCCAGGAGGCGGCGGGTGGCCTCCGCGCCCTCGGCGTCGGAGTAGTCGGTGGTCACCGAGCGGACCTGCCGCGCATCGAGGCCGCGCCGGTCCGCTTCGGTGCGCAGGGAGCGGATCCGGCGTTCGGTGTGGGCGAGTCCGGGCATTCCGGCGACGTGCGCGATCCGGCGGTGGCCGAGGCCGTGGAGGTGGTCGAGGACCCGGGCCATGGCTTTGGAGTCGTCGGCCCAGACGGTGGAGAGCGGGGGCTGCGCCGCGTCCGGGCCGGGGGTGGCGAGTCCGCCGATGGCGACGGCGGGCAGGCCGAGGGAGGCGAGGAGGGCGGGCCGGGGGTCCTCGGTGCGGGGGTCGACCACGAGGACGCCGTCGACCCGTCGTTCGGCCCACCAGCGGCGGTAGAGCGCGCACTCGGTGTCGAGGTCTTCGACCACCTGGAAGAGGAGCGCGACCTTCCGCGCGGAGAACACTTCCTGGATGCCGGAGACGAGTTGGAGGAAGAAGGACTCCACGCCCAGTGTCCGGGCGGGTCGGGCGAGCACCAGGCCGGCGCAGCCGGCGCGTTCGCCGGACAGGGCGCGGGCGGCGCTGTTGGCCTGCCAGCCGAGTTCCTCGGCGACGCCGCGTACCCGGGCACGGGTGTCGGCGGAGACGCCGGGCCGGTCGTTGAGCGCGAAGGAGACGGCACTTTCGGACACTCCGGCCCGGCGGGCGATGTCCTTGATCGTGGGCCGGCGCGCCGGCTTGCGGCGGGCGGCCTCACCGGGCGGTGTCATCGGCGGGGCTCTCCTCGGGGGTGGGGCGGGCGCGGGGGGGGCGCGGGGTGCGGGCGGAGTGCGAGGTGGGGGGCGCGGCACTCCCGGGGACCGTTGACTAAACCGCATTAGTGCGGCCAGTTTGATCAGCGTCCCGGCGCCTGTCAAACGGCCTTCGGGCGGTGTGCGGATCGTGTGCGGATGGCGCGCTGCGGCGGATTTTCGATGCCCGCTCCGGTACGAGGTGTTGACACTCACTAAAACGCATTAGTAGCGTCTGCAAAACCTCGCCACCAAGCGTTTTCGCCATGTTTCTGGTCCGAGCGAAGGAGCCTGCCAGTCATGCGTATATCCCGCCGAGCGGCAGCCGCCACCGCGGCCTTGGTCACGTCGGCACTCTCGCTCACCGCGTGCGGGGCCTCGGGTGGCTCCGGTGGTTCCGACAGCGCCTCGGGGAAGGTGGAGGGCGAGGTCAGATTCCAGACGTGGAACCTCAAGGCGAATTTCAAGGACTATTTCGAGGGCGTCATCGCGGACTTCGAGAAGAAGTATCCGGATGCCGAGGTCACATGGGTGGATCAGCCGGCTGAGGGCTATCCGGAAAAGCTCAGCGCCGATGCCGCGGGCGGCACCCTGCCCGATGTCGTCAACGTCTCCCCCGATCTCGCCTACCCGCTGGCGAAGGCCGGCATGGCACTTGACCTGGAAAAGGCGGCCGGCCAATACCGCGGCGAGTATCTGGACGGCGCCTGGAAGAGTCACCGGATGCCGGGAATGCGGGGCGTCTACGCCTTCCCCTGGTATCTGAACACCGGGCCGATGTTCTACAACAAGGCACTCTTCAGGAAGGCCGGGCTCGATCCGGAGAAACCGCCGAAGACGTACGACCAGCTCTTCGCGGACGCCGTGTCGATGGCGAAGAAGAGCGGCCGGAAGATAGCGATGCTGGCGAGCACGCCGTCGATCGAGGACTTCGGGCGTTATGGCGTGCGGCTGATGAACGCGCGGGGCACCGCGTTCACGTTCAACGAGCCGAAGGGCGTCGAACTTCTCCGGCACTACAAGGAGCTGTACGCGGCGGGCGCGCTGGACTCGCAGGCGCTGACGGCGAAGGCGGAGTCGGCCGGGCGCAAGTTCCAGCAGCAGTCGGTGGCCATGAACCCCGGCAGCGCCCTCGACCTGGAGAACTTCAAGAAGGAATCGCCGGGCCTGTACCGGAACATCGGCATCACGGACACGGTCAACAACACCGGCAAGGCCAACATGTACGTCCAGGGCCTGATGGTGAACGCCCGGAGCGCGGTCAAGCCGGCGGCCGTGGCGTTCGCGCATTTCGTCACCGACAAGAAGAACCAGATGGCCTTCGCCAAGGAGGTCACGATCTTCCCCAGCACCAAGGGCTCGCTGGACGATCCGTACTTCACCGAGGAGGACGGCACCGACGCGACCCGGGTGCGGGTCGCCTCGGCCAAGTCCCTGAAGGACGCCGTGAATTACACGCCGGTGCTGCTCAGCGACCAGATGAAGACCCTGCTGCGCAACGCCGTGGCCAGGGCCGTGCGGGGCGAGCAGTCGCCGAAGGCGGCGCTGGACGGCGCCGTCGCCGACTGCGACCGCCTGCTGCGGATGAGCTGAGGTCCGCGTGAGGACCGCTCGCAGGCAGCTCCCGTCCAGCCCGTGGCTGTTCCTGGCGCCCGGCCTGCTCGTCGTCGCCGGATTCGGCCTGTATCCGTTCCTGAGCACCGTGGCGCACTCCTTCACCGACGCCCGCACCCTCACCGCGGGACGGTTCGTCGGCGGGGCCAACTACCAGGAGCTGATCCACGACGCGATGTTCTGGACGGGGCTGCGCAACAGCCTGCTGTACGTCATCGGCGTCGTACCGCTGCTGGTCGTCCTGCCGCTGCTGCTGGCGCTGCTCGTCCAACGGCGGCTGCCCGGGATCACGTTCTTCCGGGCCGCGTTCTACACGCCGGTGGTCGCCTCCGTCGTCGTGGTGGGACTGATCTGGGTGTGGCTGCTGGACGATCGCGGGCTGATCAACGCGCTGCTGGAGACCGCCGGGTTCGGCACGGTCGGATTCCTCAGCGATCCCTGGCTGCTGCTGCTCAGCGCGATGGCGGTGACGGTCTGGAAGGGACTCGGCTACTACATGATCATTTATCTGGCGGCGCTGGCCGACGTCCCCCGGGAGCTGCACGAGGCGTGCGCGGTGGACGGCGCGGGGCCGGTGCGCCGCTTCCTGACCGTCACCGTTCCCGCGCTGCGCTCCACGATGGTGCTGGTGGCCGCGCTGTCCTCGGTCAGCGCCTTCAAGGTCTTCTCCGAGGTCTATCTGATGGCCGGTCCGACCGGCGGCCCCGGGGGCGAGGACACGACGCTGGTGATGCTGGTCCAGCAGGTCGGTACGGGTCTCAGCGGCCGGGTGGGCTATTCCTCGGCGCTGTCCGTCGTGGTCTTCGTGATCACGCTGGGGCTGATGCTGCTGGTGCTGCGCGCCAATCGCCGGGAGGACGGATGAGTGCCACGACCGAGCGGGAGCGGACCCGGCGGCGTACGGCCGGGCGGGGACGGACGGCGCGCGAGCGCTCGGGGCCCACAGGGCGCGGACCCGCCGGGCGGCGGCGCGGGCCGGGGAAGCGGCGCGGGCCCTGGTGGCGGGTGCTGGTCCGCTATCTGCTGCTGCTCGCCGTGCTGGCGCTGACCGTCGGGCCGTTCCTGTGGCAGCTTTCCACGTCCCTCAAGGGCGCCGGTGAGGACATCTACCGCTATCCGCCCGACCTGATCCCCCGGGAGGTCACCCTCGGCAACTACGCCGGCGTCGCGGAGATCATCCCGGTCTGGGACTTCGCGCTGAACTCCCTCAAGGTCGCCACCGCGAATGTGCTGACCAACTGCCTGGGCGCCGCGCTGGCGGGCTACGCCCTGGCCAGGCTGCGGTTCAGGGGCCGCAGGACGGCGCTGGTGGTCTTCGTCATGGCGATGCTGGTGCCCGTCGAGAGCATCATGATCGCCCAGTTCGTGACGATGCGGGAGCTCCAGCTCAACGACACCCTGATCGGGGTACTGCTGCCCGGCTGCATCGGGGCGATGAACGTGCTGCTGATGCGCAACGCCTTCGCCGGACTGCCGTACGAGGTGGAGGAGGCCGCGTTCGTCGACGGCGCCAACGCCTGGCAGCGGTTCGCGCGGATCGCGCTGCCCTCGGTCAAGGGCACCCTCGCCGTGGTCGCGATCTTCGCGTTCATGGGTGCCTGGGACGACTTCCTGTGGCCGCTGATCGTGCTGAGCGACCAGTCGAAGTTCACCCTGACCATCGGCCTGAACTTCCTGCACGGCACGTTCGCGGACAACCAGCGGCTGGTCGCGGCCGGCACCGTGATCGCCGTCCTCCCGCTGATCGTGCTGTTCGCCTGCCTCCAGCGCTCTTTCTTCCGCGGCGTCGGCGAGGGCGCCGTGAAGGGCTGAGCGGGCCGGCCCCGCGCCGCCGCCGGATGCCGTACGACCCGCTCGCCGCCGTCCCGTCCGCCCCCGTCCGCCCCCGTACCGACAGGAATCCGCATGCCCGTGCAGGAACCCGGCCCGACGCGCTCCGGTGACGAAGACGACCCCGGCAATAGGCGCCCGATGCGCTCCGGTGACGAAGACGACCCCGGCCACCGGCGCCCGACGCGCTCCGGTCCCGAGGACGGCCCCGGCCACCGGCGCCACCTACGCTTCGGCGCCAACTACACCCCCAGCCAAGGCTGGTTCCACCACTGGCTGGACTTCGACCTCGACGCCGTGCGCGCCGACCTGGACTCCCTCGCCGCCCTCGGCCTGGATCACGTCCGGGTCTTCCCGCTCTGGCCGCTCTTCCAGCCCAACAGGTCGTTGATCCGGCCGCGCGCCGTGGAGCAACTGGTGCTGCTGGCGGACGCCGCCGCCGAGCGCGGGCTGGACGTCAACGTCGACGGGTTGCAGGGTCATCTGTCGAGTTTCGACTTCCTGCCGGCCTGGACGCGGACCTGGCACCGCCGCAACATCTTCACCGACCCCGACGTGCTCTCCGGTCAGGAGGAGTACCTGCGGACGCTGGCGGCCGCGCTGGCCGACCGACCCAACTTCCTCGGCATGACGCTCGGCAACGAGATCAACCAGTTCTCCGACGGCCCGCACCCCGATCCGGACCACATCACCGGCGCCGAGGCGGCGGCATGGCTGGACCGGATGCTGGCGGCCTGTGAGCGCGGCGCCCCCGGGCGGACGCATCTGCACGCCGAGTACGACGCCACCTGGTATCGCGACGGCCACCCCTTCACGCCCGCCCAGGCCGCCCGGCGCGGTGCCATGACGGCCGTGCACTCCTGGGTGTTCAACGGCACCGCGCAGCGCCACGGTCCGGCCGGCACCGCGACCGAGCACCACGCCGCGTATCTGATCGAGCTGTCCAAAGCGTGGGCGGTGGACCCGCGCCGACCGGTGTGGCTCCAGGAGGTCGGCGCTCCCACCCCGCACATTCCGCCGGACCGGGCGGCGCACTTCACCGAGGCGACCGTGCTGAACGCGCTGGACTGCCCGGGCCTGTGGGGCGTCACCTGGTGGTGCTCGCACGACGTGTCGCGGTCGCTGGCGGACTTCCCCGAGCTGGAGTACGGCCTGGGGCTGCTCGGCAACGACCGTACGGTCAAGCCCGTCGGAAAGGTGATCGCCGCGCTGGTGGCGGAGTGGCGCGGGCGCGAGCACCGGCCGCCGGTACGCGGCACCGCGCTGGTCGTGGACGCCGGTGACGCCGAGAGCGCGCCGCGCCGGTCGGTGTGCGCGCCCGGCGGCCCCGTCTTCGAGGCGTGGGCGAAGCTCACCGCCCGGGGCGCCCGGCCGACTCTCGTCCTGGCCCAACGGGCGGCGGAAAAGGCGCACTTGACGTCACGCGGGATCGCCGAAGTCTGTAGACCTGAAGAGGTCCTCTAGCGCGCCGGACGTGGTCGCCGGTCCGCATCCCTCCCCGCCCCGTATCGCCGCCGGTCCGCGCCCCTCGGGAGGCCCGCCTCCCTCGCCCGCCCTGCCATCGCCCGCCGTAGGAGGAGTCCCATGCCCCAGCAGCCGGTCCCGTTGTCCCGCCGCCGGGTGGTGCTGGCCGGGGCGGGTGCCGCGGCCGCCCTGCTCAGCCCGGCCCCCACCGGCACGGCCGCCACCGGTCGCGCCGGGGACCGCGCCACGGACGCGTCGCAGCCGTACGCCGCGTACTGGTTCCCCGACTCCTTGCCCCCGGGCACGCCCGGAGACGGCGTCGTCTGGCGGAGCCTGGCGGCGTGGACCCCCGAGGGCGATCGTGACCTGGCGTTCAATACGGCCACCGTGCCGCTCGCCGAACGGTTCACGCCGGTCCCGGCCAACACCACGGCCCGGTCCGGCCAGGCCCGGATCAGCGCCCTCGCGGCCTTCGACCACACCGCGGGCAACCCCTCGCAGGGCTCGGCGACGGCCGACTACTACACCCCGACCCACTGGGCCTACCTGGACGAGCTGGTCTTCTGGGGCGGCTCCTCCGCGGAGGGCCTGGTGCTGGCGCCGAACGCCCCGGTCGTGGACGCCGCCCACCGCAACGGCGTACCCGTACTGGGCACGGTCTTCCTGCCGCCGGCCGCCTACGGCGGAGACCTGCGCTGGACCCGCGACCTGGTGCGCAAGGACGCCGCGGGGCGCTTCCCGCTCGCCTCGCAGCTCGTGCGGGTGGCGACCGCGTACGGCTTCGACGGCTGGTTCGTCAACGCCGAGACCGACGGCGGGGACGCCGCGCTGGCCGCCGACATGCGGGGCTTTCTGCGGGCGCTGCGCGCCGAGGGAGCGGGCCGGGGGCTGCGCGTCACGTGGTACGACGCGATGGATGTGAGCGGCCGGGTCGGCTGGCAGGGCGCGCTCAACGAGCGGAACCAGACGTTCTTCCAAGACGCCGAGGGGCCGGTCACCGATTCGGTGTTCGTGGACTTCCGCTGGACCGCGCGGCGGCTGGCCGACTCGGGCCGACTGGCGGGCCAACTGGGGCGCAGCCGCTACGAGTTGTGGGCCGGGGTCGATGTCGAGTCGGCGGGCTGGGACAGTGCCGCCGACTGGGACGCGATCATCCCCCGCGAGGGCCCGCATGTGGTGTCCTACGGCTTCTACCGGCCCGAGTGGACGCTGCATCACCTGCCCGAGGGCCGCTCACCGGGCCGGTTCCACGCCGCCGACGACCGGTTCTGGTGCGGTGCGGGCCTCGATCCGACCCGGCCGGGCGGCACCGGCGGCTGGCGGGCCCCGGCCACGGCGGTCGCGGACCGCTCGACGCTCACCGCGCTGCCCTTCGCCACGACCTTCAACACCGGTCACGGCCTGCGCTGGTACGAGCGGGGCCGGGTCACCTCCGAGGCGCCGTGGAACCATCTCGGCCTTCAGGACCGACTGCCGCCCCGGCGCTGGTCGGTCCGCACCACGGGCCGCCGCCCGGACGTCTCGGTGGACTTCGCCGCCGCCTGGCGTGGCGGCAGCAGCCTGCTGGTGCGCGGCGCCCTCGACGCACCCGCCCTCGTGGAGCTGTTCCCCGCCCGGCTGCCGTCCGGCGCGGGCACGGTGCTCGCTCTCACCCACCGCGCGGAGGCGGCGTCCGGTCCGGTGGCCGTGGAGGTGGCCGTGGCCCTGCGGGAGCCGCCGGCGCCGGGCGAGCCCGCCCCGTACGTCTTCCTGCCCGCCGGGACCGTCGAGCCGGGCGGCGGCTGGCGCACCGTCTCGGTGCGCCTGGGGCCCCTCGGCGCCGGCACCCTGCACGCGCTGGGCGTACGGCTGACCGGCCGCGACGGACGGGCGGTGGCGTGGCGGCTGGGGGCGCTGGCGGTCCATGAAGGCGCCGGGCGGCCGGCCGCTCCCGGTCGGCCGAGGATCACCGATGTGGTCACCGCCGACGGGTCGGCGTCGCTGCGGCTGAGGTGGCGGCGCGCCACCGGAGCGGTGCGCCACTACACCCTGCACCGCCGGCTGCCCGGCGGTGGCCGCCGCTTCCTGGGCGGGACCTGCGGCGCCGCTTTCCACGTGCCCGGGCTGCGCCGGGCGGGGAGCGAGCCGTACGCCGTCCTCGAAGTCCGCGCGGTGGACGAGCTGTTCAGCGCGTCGGACCCGGTCGAGGTCCGGCACCGCTGGTAGACCGCTGCCGTGTGCGGGCCGCCGCCGGCGGGCCGCCGCCACCACCGCCCCTCCCCCGAACTCCACGGAGCGAGCCCATGCATGACGATCGCGCACTGGTCGAAGCCCGTCTCCGGCGGGTGCTGGACGAACGCGTCCGGCCCGCCGTGTATCCGGAATCCGTCCCGCTGGAGGTCGCGGCCTGGGTCGCGCCGGGCGAGCCGGTGCCCGTCGCCGAGGGGCTGGCCGCCCCGCGCACGCCCGTAGCGGTCGGGGACATGTGGGGCGCGCCCTGGGCGACGACCTGGTTCACCGTCCGTGGCGAGGTGCCGCGGGCGTGGGCGGGCCGCACCGTCGAGGCGGTGCTCGACCTCGGGTTCGACGAGCGGATGCCGGGCTTCCAGTGCGAGGCGCTCGTCTACACGCCCGGCGGCGAGCCGGTGAAGGGCCTCAACCCGCGGAACCAGTGGGTGCGGGTGGGTGCGCCGGTCCGGGGCGGGGAGCGGGTCGAATGGCATCTGGAGGCCGCGTCCAACCCCGTCATCCTGGACGTCCCGCCGTTCCAGCCGACGCTTCTGGGGGACCGGGAGACGGCCGGTGACGAGCCGCGGTACCGGCTGGGGCGGATGGACCTTGCGGTGTTCGACACCACGGTGTGGGAGCTGATCCAGGATCTGGAGGTGCTCGGCGAGCTGATGGCGGAGCTCCCGGTGGACGGTCAGCGGCGCTGGGAGGTGCTGCGGGCGGTGGGCCGGGCCCTGGACGTCATCGATCTCCAGGACGTCAACGGTACGGCCGAGGCGGCGCGGGAGCGGCTGCGGGAGGTGCTGGCGGCGCCCGCCGGGGCGTCCGCGCACCGGATCAGCGCGGTGGGGCACGCGCACATCGACTCGGCGTGGCTGTGGCCGCTGCGCGAGACGGTCCGCAAGGTCGCCCGTACGACGTCGAACATGACGGCGCTGTTGGAGGACGAGCCGGAATTCGTGTACGCCATGTCGCAGGCGCAGCAGTACGCCTGGATCAAGGAGCACCGGCCCGAGGTGTACGCGAAGGTCAAGCGGGCGGTGGCGGAGGGCAGGTTCGTGCCGGCGGGCGGCATGTGGGTGGAGTCGGACACCAATATGCCCGGATCGGAGGCGATGGCCCGGCAGTTCGTGCACGGAAAGCGGTTCTTCCTGGAGGAATTCGGCGTCGAGAACGAGGAGGCGTGGCTGCCGGACACCTTCGGGTTCGCGGCGGGCCTTCCGCAGATCATCAAGGCGGCCGGTGCGAAATGGCTGCTGACGCAGAAGATCTCCTGGAGTCAGATCAACGCCTTCCCGCATCACACCTTCCGCTGGGAGGGCATCGACGGCACCCGCGTCTTCACCCATTTCCCGCCGGTGGACACCTACAACTGCCAGATGGCGGGCCGGGAGATCGCGCACGCGGCCAGGAACTTCCGGGACAAGGGCGTGGCCCGGCATTCGCTGGCCCCGACCGGCTGGGGTGACGGGGGCGGGGGCACGACCCGCGAAATGATCGCCAAGGCCCGCCGGCTGCGGAATCTCGACGGCTCACCGACGGTGGAATGGGAGAAGCCGGCGGATTTCTTCGCCAAGGCGGAGGCCGAATACCCGGACGCGCCGGTGTGGGTGGGCGAGCTGTATCTGGAGCTGCACCGCGCCACACTCACCAGCCAGGCGAAGACCAAACGCGGCAACCGGCGCAGCGAAGCGCTGCTGCGGGAGGCCGAACTGTGGTCCGCGACCGCGGCCGTGACGGCCCAACTCCCTTACCCCTACGCCGCTTTGGACCGCCTGTGGAAAACGGTGCTGCTGCATCAGTTCCATGACATCCTGCCCGGTTCGTCCATCGCGTGGGTGCACCGCGAGGCGGAGAAGACGTACGCCGCGGTCGCCGCCGAGCTGGAGGAGATCATCGCCGCCGCGCTGTCCGCGCTCGCCGGTGACGGCGAGGAGGAGCTGGTGGCGAACGCGGCGCCGCACCCCCGCGGCGGGGTCGCGGCCGGGGCCCTCGCGCCCGCGGTGCCCGAGGGCGCCGAGGTGCGGGTGGCGGACCGCGACGGCGGCGGATTCGTCCTGGCCAACGGCCTGCTGCGGGTCGAGATCGACCATCGCGGCCTGATCGTCTCCGCCCGCGACCTCGGCGCCGGACGCGAGGCCGTCGCACCGGGCGCCGCCGCGAACCTGCTGCAGATCCACCCCGACTTCCCGAACATGTGGGACGCCTGGGACGTGGACGCCTTCTACCGCAACGCCGTCACCGACCTGACGGACGTGGACGAGCTGACGCTCGGCGAGGTGTCCCCGGAGGCGGCGACGGTCCGCGTCACGCGTTCCTTCGGCGCTTCGCGCGTGGTGCAGTCGCTGACGCTGGCGCGCGGGCAGCGGCGCCTGGACATCGGCACGGAGGTCGACTGGCACGAGACGGAGAAGTTCCTCAAGGCGGCCTTCCCGCTGGACCTGCACGCCGAACGCTACGCGTCGGAGACGCAGTTCGGGCATCTGTACCGGCCCACCCACACCAACACCAGTTGGGAGGCCGCCAAGTTCGAGGCGTGCGCGCACCGGTTCGTGCACGTCGAGGAGCCCGGCTGGGGCGTCGCGCTCCTCAACGACGCGACCTACGGCCATGACGTCACGCGCACCGTCCGCGACCACGGCGACCGGGGCACCACCACCACGACCGTCCGGCTCTCCCTGCTGCGCGCCCCGCGCTTCCCCGACCCCGAGACGGACCAGGGAGTGCACCACTTCCGCCACGCGCTGGCGCCCGGCGCCACGATCGGCGACGCCGTACGCGAAGGGCACCGCATCAACCTCCCCGAGCGCCGCGTCGCCGGCGCCCGGACGGTGGCGCCGCTGATCACGGTCGACAACGACGCGAGTGTCGTCACCGCGGTCAAGCTCGCCGACGACGCGAGCGGCGATGTCGTCGTCCGCCTGCACGAGGCGCACGGCGGGCGGGCCAGGACCACCCTGACCACAGCCTTCGAGCTGGCCGGCGCCGTCGCCACCGACCTCCTGGAACGGCCGGACGAGGACGGCCCGGTGCTCGACCGCGACGGGAACACCCTGCGGATGGCGCTCCGGCCGTTCCAGATCGTCACGCTGCGGCTGCGGAGGGCGGAGGGTACTGGGGACGCCGGGTAGGGCCGTCAGCCGGGGCCGGTCGACCGGGACCGGGCGTCGCGGCAGGTGTCGCGCCGGGCCGCGCCTCTGCGTTCCCGGCCGCCACGGGCGGCGTCGAGGCCGCGCGCCACCTCATGGCAGGGGTCGCGGGCCGGGTCCAGATCCAGCATGTCGATCAGCAGCGTCAGGTCGGCCGCGTCCCGCGCGCGGTCGGCCAGCGCTCTCCTGGCGAGCCGCCGTTCCTCGTCACACGGCATGCGGCGAGGCGCGGTGTCGTCGGCACTGCGGTATTCATCGCTCACCGCTGCATTCTCGGCCGGACCGCGACGCCGTGCCTGTCGAGCGGGCCGGCCGGGCGCGCCGGAATGTCCCGGAGGCGCATTGGCCCGGGTGGGTGACCGGCGAGGTGATCCGGTCCGCGGCCACGGAACCCCCGGCGGTCGTTTGCCCTCTTTATGGGCACTTGGATCTGCTCACCCAGTCGCGGAGTCACCGTTGAAAACCCCCTGTGCCGTCGCTCTCGCGGCCACGCTCACCGCTTCCTGCGCCTTTCTCGCCGGCTGTTCGCAGACCGGGGAACCGGTCGACTTCAACGCGGGCGGCAAGGGCGGCGGGGCCGCGCGGGTCAAGCCCGTCGACGGCGACACCCTGATGCCGACGGGCCCCAAAAGCGACTTCCGGATCACCCGGACGCTCGATGACGGGACGCATATAGGCCGGGCCACGCTCAAGGGCGCGAAGTCGGGCGTCACGGGAAGTGTGTGGGTGTGGGCGCCCAAGGAATACACGGACCCTAAATACGCCCAGAGCGGATTTCCGGTGCTGATAGCCCTGCCGGGTGGCCTGGGCAGCCCGAAGGAGGAGGGCGGTGTCACGAATTACTGGGTCGGCGGCGACATCGAACTCCAGGAGAACCTGACGCGGTGGACGCGGGACGGCAAGAGCCTGCCGTTCATCGTGGTGATGCCGATGCTCAACCCGGACACCAGCTATCACGACGGCAGCGACATCCCCGGCCGGGAGAAGATGGGAACCTGGCTGACCGAGGACGTCGTCGGCCTGGCCAAGGCCAACTTCCGTACGTTCAGATCCCGCGACGGCTGGGCCTTCATGGGCTCGTCCTCGGGCGGGTTCGCCGGACTGAAGTCGGTGCTGAAGTACCCGGAGAAGTTCAAGGCGGTCATAGCCAGCGGCCCGGACCTCGTGCCGGACTCGCCGCTGTGGGCGGGCCACCCGGCGGAGAAGGACGCCAACGATCCCGCGCAACTGGCCCGGCGGCTGCTGGCCAAGGGCGGTCCGGACGTCTATCTCGCCTTCCAGGCCGGCACCAGGGAATCCGCCGGGGTCAGGTCGCGGATAGAGCGGTTCCGACAGACGTACGGCAAGGGCCCGATCCATACCGCCTTCCAGGTCATACCCGGCGGCCGGCACAACGCCTGGGACTACCAGAAGGGCATGGAGGCCGGCTCCCTCAAGTTCATCAGCGACCACCTGAAGGCACCGATCCCCGGCGGCTCCTGAGCGACCCCGACGGCTTACGCCCGATCGAGTGACGCCACCCGGCTCCTGGCCTGCCTCCGCAGACACGACGGCGCCCGCCCCCGGGACGGGAGCGGGCGCCGTGCGGGTGGCGACTAGGCCGGGCGGATCTGCTCCGCCTGCGGGCCCTTCTGGCCCTGGGTGACCTCGAAGGTCACCTTCTGGCCTTCCTGGAGCTCACGGAAGCCCTGGGCGTCGATGTTCGAGTAGTGCGCGAAGACGTCGGCGCCGCCGCCGTCCTGCGCGATGAAGCCGAAGCCCTTTTCCGCGTTGAACCACTTCACCGTGCCGGTAGCCATACCTGTCTCCTTCTTCAAGGGGCTCGAAATCGGACTCCGCGCCGTGCGGAACCCGGAGGTGATCGCCCTGGTCCGGAGAGGCATCGCACAGAAAGAACGCCCGTGAATGCGACACGGGCGTCCGGCACTTCGGAACCACGACAGCTTTCCAGGACGCTACACCGAGCAGTGCCCGGCAGTCACCACACCTCGGCAGACGCGTCCTGGTCACCGGGCGCGACTCCACCGTGTTCGTCCCGATACGCACGGTGGCTCCCCGCCTTCTCCGGCCGCTTCCGCGTGCCGGCCCGCTCACGCCGGCGTCGGCCCGGACCCGGCGCGCCGGGAGCGGCGGCGCCGCCACAGGCAGACGCCGCCGGCGGTGAGGCAGAACAGGGCGGCGACCGAGAACGACCAGACGTACCGCCCGGCGGGACGGCCGCTCGCCCCGGCGCCGACCTCGGCCCGCCCGGTGGGCCCGACGTCGCCGGCCTTCCCGTCCGTCATCGGCCCCGCGGCCTTCCCCGCCGTCTCCCGCAGCGGCATGGCCTGACGTGCCGTACGGACCGGGCCGCCGGACCCGCCGGGCGCCGGGACGGGCCCGGGGGCGGGCAGCAAGCCGACCGTCGAGGCGCGCGGGGCGGCGGCGAAACCCCAGTCCAGGAGGGCGCGGGACTCCTCGTACACGGCGTTGGCCGAGCCCGATCGCGGGTTCATGACGGTGACCAGCAGGGTGCGGCCGTCGCGGCGGGCGGCGGCGATCAGGGTGTTGCCGGCCTGGGTCGTGTAGCCGTTCTTCACGCCGATCAGCCCGGGGTACGGCGGCACGCCGTGGGTGCCGGCGAGCAGCCGGTTGGTGTTCTGGATCGCGAAGGCCCGCGGGCCCCCCTTCTCGGGCAGGCGCGCCGTCCTGGTGGCGGCGAAGCGGGCGAAGTCCCGGTTGGTCAGGCCGGCCTTGGCGAAGAGGGAGAGGTCGTAGGCGGACGAGTTCTGACCGGCGGTGTCGAACCCGTCCGCGGATTTCACGACGGTGTCGCGGGCCCCGAGGCGCCGGGCCGTCGCCCCCATCTCGGCGACGGTCTTCTCCCAGCCGCCGTTCATCGCGGCGAGGGTGCGTACGGCGTCGCTGCCCGAGCTGAGGAACACGCCGCGCCACAGGTCGGTGACGCTGTAGCGGGTCTTCTCCCGCAGACCGGCGAGCGCGCTGCCGGGTCGGATGCCGGCCACGTCCGCCGCGGTGACGGTGTGCGTGGCGTCCTGCGGGAACTTGGGGAGCACGGTTACGGCGAAGAGGGTCTTGAGGGTGCTGGCGGGCGGCAGCCGGCGGTGCGCGTCCTTGGCCGCGAGGACCTTGCCGCTGCGCGCGTCCGCCACGACCCAGGACAGCGCGGAGACGCCGGGTGGCCGGGGGACGCCGGGTCTGGGCTGGAACTGCACTCCGGGCCGGTCCAGCCGGCTCCCGGAGGAGGCCGGACGGGCCGGGGCGTCGTCGGTGCCGCGCGGACTCTCGGCGACGGCCGGACCGCACAGGACCAGCAGGCTCGCGGCACAGACAACCGTCGTGGTACCGACTCTGACGGGAAGCCAACTCGCTGACGACATGAGGCCACGCTAGGAACCGGTCCGGCCCGGTGCCTGGTTTGCCTACTCCATCCGGTTCACGGACGCGACCGCCGGGCCCGGCGCACGCACCGCCGGGCCCGGAACGCTCGCCGGTCAGGCCCCCTGTCTCCGTAGGGGAACTGACCACCGATCACTTACCAGATCTCGTTGACCCACTCGGGGTGGTCGATGAACGGGTTCCGGTTGTGCTGGTACTTGTCGAATATGACCTGGTTGCGGCGCTGCTCGAAGGTGTCCGGCGGATCCAGCCGGCTCCACTCCTTCAGGACCGAGAGCCGGCCCATCAGCGGCTGGGAGCCGTTGTTGACGCTGTCGTTGGGCTCCAGGTCGGCGAAGCCGTCCTCGCCGTCGTAGCGGACGGCCATGTAGAGGATCATGCGGGCGACGTCGCCCTTGACCGCGTCGCGGGGTTCGAAGGAGTCGCCGTCGGTGTAGTTGCCCGGCGCTTCGCCCACCTCCGTACCGCCCTTGTCGAAGTCCTTGTTGCCGCGTGTGCTGTTGACGGACACGTCCGCCGGACGCAGGTGGTGGATGTCGGTGCCGGGGCCGGTGGCGGTGCCGAAGTCGCCGTGCGACTTCGCCCAGACGTGTTCGCGGTTCCAATCGTCCGGCTCGCCGCCGTTCGCGGTCTTGCTCTGCGAGCGGCCGGTGTAGAGCAGGATGACGTTCGCGCTGTTGGCCGGGTCCTCGTCGGTGTCCTTGAGGGCGTCCCAGACCTGGGAGTAGTCGAGATTGCCGGTCTGCGTGCCGCTGATGATCTGGTGCAGCGCGTCCTTGAGGGCCTGGCCGGTCTTTCCTATGGCGTCTTTGTAGTAGGTGTCGTCGTAGGCGGTGCGGCCGAGGTGGGCGGCTTCGCGGGCGCCGGTGGGCCGGGTGGGCCGCTCGGCGGCCGGGTCGGTGTGGCCTGCCGGGGTGGCCGTGGCGGTGGCCGGAAGCTGCGCCGCCACCGCCAGCAGGATCGTTCCTGCGGTCATGGCCAGCGCACTGCGGCCGCGACGGTTCACGCGGATGTTGTCCACGGATGGTGTCCTCTCCCCCGAGAAATGGCGCCGCCCGCGAGTGTGGGGGACGGCCGGCGCCGGCCGCTGGATATACGGCCGTTAGGTAGCTTTCCACCGTGGTAATCACCGCAGTGTGAACTCCGGGAAAGGATTCTGTGTCCACCCGGTGGTGATGACCGCCAGATGACCGCCTCCCCGTGGTGAGCGGCGATCCCGGTTGCTGAGCGGCGACTCCGCACTCCCGCACGGCATCTGGCCCCGCGTCAGGGGCCCGGTACGGCACGCTCCCCCGCGAGGAACGTCGCGACGGTACGGGTGAACAGGCCGGCGTCGTCAAGCCACGGGAAGTGGCCGGCGCCCGGCTGGACGACCAGTTCGGCCCTCGGGAGCAGCTCCGCGATGCCGGCGGCGACACGGGGAAGCGGTCCGCTGTCCACTTCCCCCGCGAGGACCAGGACGCGTGCGTCCAGCGCGGCGAGGGCGGCACGGGTCGCGACGGGGTCGAAGGCACCGGCGGACGCGTACAGCTCCGCCGCCCCGTCATTGGTCTGGTCGACCTCGACCGCCGCGTGTGCCCGGGCGGCCGCGTCCCAACGGCCGTAGAAGAACGGGGCGGCCGTGTCCCAGTCCGCGTCGGTCGCGGTGCCGGCCCAGATCGCTTCGTACGCCTCGCGCGCGCCTTCGTACCACGGCTCGGCCGTGCGCAGGGCGGCCGCCTCCCGGCGGTGTTCCACGGTGAAGTCGATGCCGAGGGCGCGAGCATGGGAGGTGACGAGGGTGAGGGTGCGGACGCGGTGCGGGTGACGCGCCGCGTAGAGGAGGGCGAGATCGCCGGCCGCCGAGTGCGCGAGGAGGTCCACCCGGTCTTGACCGAGGTGGTCCCGGAGGGCCTCGACGTCGGCGACCTGCCGGTCGCAGCGGTAGGTGGCCGGGTCCGCCGGGGCGGCGGAGTCGCCGGTGCCCCGCAGGTCGAGCATGACCAGTTGGCGTCGCTTCGCCAGCCCGCCGAGGTCGCCGAGGTAGTCGGAGGCGCGCATCGGTCCGCCGGGCAGGCAGAGCAGCGGCTCTCCCTCGCCCACGACGTGGAAGGCGAGTTCGGTGGTGTCGGGGGCGGTGAACGTGGGCACGACGGTCATCCTCGTGTCGCGCGCGGAGCCACGGCAAGTTGGTTCCCGGGAGACCGGCCGACCACGGGAGCCGGTGCTGCCAGCCCAAGGCCGGGGGCCTCGGCCGCGAAACGGTCGCCCGGGGCCCGTCACCGGTCCTCCGGTGCCGTACCAGGCACGGCTCTCAGGCGTGCGGTTTGTCCCACACCACCGAGTAGCGCCACAGGAGATGGCGGCGGAAGCGGCAGCCCGGCAGCCGGCGGCGGACCGCGCGCCGGATCTGCCCCCAGCTCATCTCCGGGTCGCGTACGGGCATCCCGGCCGGGTCGGCCTTCCCGCCGTGCCGCCGGGCGAGGAAGCGGGCGGCGGGCACGCCGGCGCCGCTGACGAGCCAGTCCACAACGGTCCGGTTCCGCGCGAGACCGAGAAGGACGAGGCGGCCGCCGGGCGCGAGCAGGGCGGTCATCCGGTCGGTCGCGGCCGCGAAGTCCAGGTGGTGCAGGACGGCCACCGCGCTGACGAAGTCGTAGCCGCCCGGCGGCAGGGACGCGCCGTCCGCCATGAAGTCCGCCTCGAAGAAGGCGGCGTTGGGCACGTCGGCAGCGCGTTCGCGAGCGAGGCGGATCATCTCGGGCGAGCTGTCCACTCCGGTCACCTCGCGGGCCCGGCGGGCGAGTTGACGGGCCAGCAGGCCGTCGCCGCAGCCGATGTCCAGCGCCCGCCCGCAGCCGTCCGGGACCGCGTCGAGGAGCAGGCGGTGGTAGTGGACGTTGTGGTTCCAGTACGGGTGGTCCGGCCGTCGGGCGTACGACATCCGCTCACCGTACCGGCGCGTCGGCCACCCTCGCGGCGTCCCGACCCCGTCCCGGCACTGCTTCCTTCGGGTGAACCACGGCCGTCCGCGCAACCGATGGGGCGCGGACCGACTTGAGAAGGGTGACACCCACACCGTGACCCAGCGAGGCGGCCCTCGATGACGCTGTACTACGACCAGCCCCCGACCGGCCCACACCCCGGAGCGCGGGCGTATCCCACCGGCCCCGACACCATGGCGTACGGCGCCCCGACGGAGTACGAACTCGACTACGAACTCGCCCCGCCCCGGCCCGACGAGCGCCTGGCCACGGCGCAGTACCCGCCGGGCGCCCTCGTGCCGCCCATGCCCCCGGCGGACCACCTGCTCCCGCCGCCGCGCCCGCAGGACCGGGTCCAGCCGGCGCCCGGCCCGCAGGACGTGCGGTATCCCGGCCCCGGTGCCACCCCGCCGCCGGCCGGCCGGCACCGCGCCCACCCACAGCCCTACGGGCCCCGGCCCCCGCTCTCCCAGGACCCGCTGCCGGCTCCCCCGCGCACCGAGGCGCGCCCGCACGCCGCCGAGGGCCGCCGCCTCTACGCCCCCGTGACGACGCCCGACCTGCGGCGGCTGGACCTCCAGGCGGCGCTGACGGCGGCCGGGGTCCCCCCGATGGCCGGGGACTCCGCCGCCGTACGGCAGCTCGCCCACCTGGACGACGGGACCGTGGCCGCCGTCATCGGCTGGATCAACGCCGCCGCGCGGGCCGCCCGGCTCCCCACACACCTCGTCTGAAACGGTCGCCCTGCCGGGACCGCCCCCGGTTCAGCGTAGGCCGGGCAGGGTGCGCGCTTCCGCGATCTTCCAGGCGCGGGCGAGGGCGAGGAAGACCAGGGCCATGGTGGTTCCGCCGGCGGCCAGGGTGAGCAGCGGTGCCCAGCCCGCCGGGACGGGCACACCGGAGCAGGCGTCGGCGGCGAGCCGGCCGAGGGTCGCGGCGAGGGCGGCGACCGCGGCCAGTTGGCCGTAGGTGCGGCACAGCCGCTTGCCGTCGAGTCGTCCGGACAGGCGCCGGCGCAGCCGCAGCGCGGTGGCCAGGAGACCGGCCGCGTAGGCGACGGTGTAGGCGGCGGCCATCCCGGTGACCGCCCAGCGGGCCGGCAGCAGCAGATGGCAAGCGGTGGCCAGGACGATGTCGACGACGGCGATCCACAGGGCCATCCAGAACGGCGTACGGGTGTCCTCGAAGGCGTAGAAGCCGCGCAGCAGCAGGTATTGGGCGGAGAACGGGATCAGGCCGAGGCCGAACGCCTGGAGCATGTGCCCGGCGGGCCGGGCCGACGCGGCGTCCACCACCCCGTGGGCGAGGACGAGTTGCGCGATCTGCGGGCCGAAGACCAGGAAGAAGAACGCGGCCGGGACGATGAGGACGCCACTGACGCGCAGGGCGCGCGAGAGGTCGCCGCGCAGGTCGTCCAGGCGGTGTTCGGCGACCGCCCGGCTCATCCGGGGCAGCAGCGCCGTGACGAGCGAGACGGTGATGATCGACTGGGGCAGCATCCAGAGGGTCTGCGCGTAGGAGTAGGCGGTGTATCCGACGCCCGCGGTGGGCAGTTGCCGGTCCGCGGCGTTGGCGTAGTGCGTGACGACGGTCATCGCGGCGAGGTTGGCGAGGACGAACAGCAGGGTCCAGCGGGCGGCCGCGACGCTCTTGCGCAGGCCGGTCCCGCGCCAGTCGAAGCGCGGCCGGAAGCGGAAGCCGCTCGCGCGGACGAAGGGGATCAGAGCCAGGCCCTGGAGGGCAATCCCGGCGGTGGTGAGAAGTCCGAGGAGTTGGGTCTGGCCGGGGGTGATGTCCTCGATGCGGTCCGGGCCGGTCATCAGGCCGGCGTAGAGAGCGAACATCGCGAGGAGAACGACGTTGTTGAGGACGGGCGTCCACATCATCGCGCCGAACCTGCCGCGGGCGTTGAGGACCTGCCCGAGGATGAAGAACAGGCCGTAGAAGAAGATCTGCGGGAGCAGGAAGCGGGCGAAGACCACGGTGAGTTCGAAGGCGGCGTGGGTCGTGGGTGTGTCGGGCGTGTAGACGGCGACGATCTGCGGGGCGGCCCACACCGACAGGAGGGTGCCGACCGCGAGGACGCCGAGGACGAGGGTGACCAGGCGCTGTTCGTAGGCGCGTCCGCCGTCCTCGTCCCGGCCCCGCGCCCGGACGAGCTGCGGTACGAGCACCGAGTTCAGGGCGCCGCCGATGAGCAGGGTGTAGATGCTCATCGGAACCATGTTGGCGGTGTTGTACGTGCTGGCCAGCAGGCCGGTGCCGAGCGCGCCGGCCTGGAGCACCGTCCGGATGAGCCCGGTCGCCCGGGAGACGACCGTCCCGGCGGCCATCAGCATCGAGGAGCGCGCCAGGCCACCGCCCTTGGACGCCGTGTGCGGGCGCCGCCCGGTCGTGTCCTGCGGCCTCGTGTCGTGCGTTGTGTCGCGCGTTGTGTCGCGCGTCGTCCCCTCCACCATGCCGTCAACGTACGGTGCCGCCGCGGTCGGTGCGCTCAGGAAGGCGCGGTGGGGAGCGGGCGGGCCCGGTCGGGGTCGAGGAGCGGGGCGAGCAGGTCGCCGTGGCGCTCGCGACGAGGGGCGATGTCGCCGAAGAGGAAGGCGAGTTGCTCCGGCTTCGTGCAGGTGGCGACCTCGTCCCAGGTGACGGGGGTGGAGACGGTGGGTGTGGGGCGGGCGCGCAGGGTGTAGGCGAGGGCGGTGGTCTTGGCGGCGGCGTTCTGGGAGAAGTCGATGAAGACCTTGCCGGGGCGCAGGGCCTTGGTCATCTTGTGCACGACGAGGTCGGGGAGCGCGGCCCGGGCCTCGACGGCCAGCGCCCTGGCGTAGGCCGTGGTCTTCTCCGAGGGGGCGTGTTCGATCGGCACGATGAGGTGCAGGCCCTTGGAGCCGCTGGTCTTGGCGTAGGCGTGGAGGCCGTCGGCCGCCAGCCGGTCGCGCAGCCACCGGGCGGCGGCGCAGCACTCCACGATGGTGGCCGGTTCACCGGGGTCGAGGTCGAAGACGAGGCGGTCGGCGGAGCCCGGCGCGTCGCAGGTCCACTGGGGCGTGTGCAGTTCGACGACCAGGTTCGCGGCCCAGACCAGGGAGGAGAGGTCCTGGAGCAGCACCTGCTGGGTGGGTTCGCCACTCGTATGGGGGACTTCGCAGGTCTTGACCCAGGCGGGGGTGCCGGGCGGCGCGTTCTTGGTGAAGAAGCGGAGGCCGTCGGGGCCGTCGGGGAAGCGCAGGAACGACAGCGGCCGGTCCCGGAGGTGCGCGAGGAGCAGGTCCGCTGTGGTGGTGCAGTAGTGCACCACCTCGCCCTTGGTGGTGCCGGTCTCCGGATAGAGGACCTTGTCCAGGTTGGTCAGTGAGAGGCGCCGCCCCTCCACGACGGTGATCGGCGACATACGATGAGAATCCCACACAAGGGACGAACTATGCGATCTATATGGAATGGGTCCATATCGTTTGGCCTGGTCACCATCCCCGTGAAGACCTACAGCGCCACCGACCGCACCTCGTCGGTGCCATTCGTCCGCATTCACGAGAAGGACGGCGCGCAGGTCCAGTACCGCAAGATCTGCGAACTGGACGGCGAGGAGGTCCCGAACGAGGAGGTCGGCAAGGGCTACCAGGCCCCGGGGGACGACACCATCGTGCCGATCACCGATGAGGACCTCTCCCGGCTGCCGCTGCCGACGTCGAAGACGCTGACGATCCTGTCCTTCGTCGACCCGTCCGAGATCGACCCGCTCCAGATGGACAAGTCCTACTACCTGGGGCCCAACGGGGCGGCAGCGGCCAAGCCGTACACCCTGCTGCGGGAGGCGCTGGAGCACCACGGGAAGGTCGCGATCGGCAAGGTGGCGATGCGGGGGCGGGAGACGCTGGCGATGCTGCGGGCGCACGAGGGGGCGATCGTGATGCACGCGCTGCTGTGGCCCGACCAGATCCGGCCCGCGACCGGTGTGGTGCCCGAGAACGTGAAGGTCCGGGAGAACGAGCTGACGCTCGCCGAGACGCTGATGGACTCCCTGGGCGAGCTGGATCCCGCCGAACTCCACGACGAGTACCGCGAGGCCGTCGAGCAGTTGGTCGCCGCGAAGCTGGAGGGCGGGGAGCCGGTCGCTCCGGCCAGGCCGGACACCGGAGGCCAGGTCATCGACCTGATGGCGGCCCTGGAGAAGAGCGTCCGGGCGGTGCAGGGGGGGCAGGGGGACGACGAGGAGCGGGAGTCTGCCACCGTCACGCCGATACGGGGACGCAAGGCGGCCGACGCGAGCGAGCCGGCCGGGGCGAAGAAGAGCGGTGGCAAGAAGGGCGGCGGCAAGAAGACGGCCGCCACGCGCACGGCGGCGGGGTCGGGTCCGGCGCGCAAGAACACCGGCTCGACGGCGAAGAAGACGGCGTCCGCCCCGAAGGCGTCCGGCGGCAGGAAGACGACCGCCTCTTCGGGGTCGGGGACCTCGGCGGGGGCCTCCGCCGGGACCTCGTCGGGCAGGAAGGCCACCACCGCGAAGAGCGCGGGCAAGAGCACCGGGAAGGGCGGCTCGCGCGCGGGCGGGAGCGGGTCCGGCAGCGGTGCGTCCGGGGGCGGCGCGAAGGGGAACGCGGCCAAGAAGACGGGCCGGAATGCCTCGGCCCGGGCCCTGCCGCGCGGCATCGGGTTCTAGAGTCGTGGCATGGCTTCAGACCAGGGGACGACCCGCATCGATAGCTGGATCTGGTCCGTGCGGCTGACCAAGACGCGTTCGCAGGCCGCCACGGCCTGCCGGGCGGGCCACGTGCGCGTCAACGGTGAGCGGGCGAAGCCCGCGCAGGGCGTCCGCATCGGCGACGAGGTGCGGCTGCGCATCGCCGGGCGGGAACGGGTCGTGGTCGTCACCCGGCTCGTGCGCAAGCGGGTCGGCGCGCCGGTCGCCGCGGAGTGCTTCGTCGACAACAGCCCGCCGCCCCCGCCGCGCGAGGAGATCCCCGTCATCGCGCACCGCGATCGCGGCGCCGGGCGGCCCACCAAGCGGGACCGCCGGGAGATCGAGCAGCTACGCGGCAGGTAGCGGCCCGGGGATCGCGCCGGCCGGTGGGTGACGCCCGGCCGGGTGGCCGTCGACCACGCTCGTGATCAACTCGTGAGCGATACGGCTAGAGCGCGTCCACGTAGACCCACAGGCCGCCCTCACGGACGAAGCGGCTGTTCTCGTGCTGGCTGCCGGTGGCCCCGTCGAGGGTGAAGTGCGCGCGGAACTCCACGGTCCCCTCGGTGTGGAAGGCGCTGCCACCGGTCGTGCCCAGGATTTCCAGGCCGGTCCACCGCTGGGCCGGTTCGAAGTCGAGCGCGGCGGGCCGGGTGGTCGAGTGCCAGGTGCGCAGCAGATAGCCGGCGTCGGCGACGGCGAAGGCGCTGTAGCGCGAGCGCATCAGCCGTTCCGCGGTCGGGGCGGCGGCCCGCCCTTCGTGGAAGGCGGCGCAGCAGTCACGGTAGGTCTGAGCGCGCCCGCAGGGGCAGGGCAGGGTGGGGGCGGGGGCCGCCGGGCGGCGCGGTTCGTTCTTCGGCACCCCTTGATTGTGCCGGGTCGCCGGGCGGGGGCGCGCCGCGGCCGCGGGGCTTTCGGCGGTCGTCGCCGCGCCTCCCGCGCACGTCAACGGCGGGCCCGTTCCGGCCTGCGCCCAATAGGGGGGTTTCAACGATAAATCACCCATTCGCAGCTTTTGGGGGCTTGATACTTGCTGTGAGGCTGGAAGAACTCATGGTGACCGTCCCCACCACCACCCAGGAGAGAACCCCCCATGATTCTGTCCATTTCCGGCGTCATCCTGCTCGGCGTCATCGTCTTCCTCTTCTTCCGCAAAGACGGCCTCAAGCTGTCCCACGCCCTGGTCTGCGCGCTCTTCGGGTTCTATCTCGCGGGCTCCGCCATCGCGCCGAGCATCAAGGCCGGCGGCGCCAGCCTGGCGAGCCTCCTCGGCGGACTCAAGATCTAGCGCGGCCGCCCCCCTCCGGGCCGTCTCAGGGCCCCGTTCCGGGCCGTCCCAGGTCCCGTTCGAGCCGTCCCAGGTCCAGTCGGGGCCCCTCCCGGGCAGCACCTCCGGCTCGTCTCCCACACGAGCCCGTTCCGCTCACGACCACCGCACGAGCAACAGGAGACAGATGTGGCCCGGCGCCCCCTGCCCCGCATCCTGACCGCCACCGCCCCGATCGCGCGCGGTCGCGAGCTGGCCCGCAGCGCCGCGGACAGCGCGTCCGACGTGTTCCACCCGCTGATCATCGTCAGCCGTGGACTGCGCCGGCTGGCCGTCGCCGGAGGGCGCCGCTGGACCGCGACGCCCAAGGAAGGCCGGGGCCCGCTGCTCTTCGTGGTCGCCGCCTGCGTCCTGGTCGTGGCGCTGGTGCCCTACGGGCCGCTGCTCGCCCTCATCTCGGTGATGGGAGCGGCGGCCTGGGCGGGGCGGGACCGTACCCCGGCGGACACCGGCCCGAGCGAGGCGGAGCGGGAACGACTGCAGGCGCTGTACGAAGCGCTGGTGCCCTACTTCACCGTCGAGGAGGATCCCAGCCCGCTGTACGCCCACGACGGCGACTGGGAGCGGGTCTTCACCGAATTCGGCTTCGACGACAGCGGGCGGCTCGAACGCCTCCAGCTCAAGTACCCGGCGTACTTCACCGACGGGGAGGACCAGTCCCGGGCCCGCATCGAGCAGGTGCTGCACGCCAAATGCGGTCGCGGGAGGGAGTACCGCTTCGCCTGGGACGAGGAGGCCAACCAGTTGGTGCTCAGCGTCCTGGCCGCGCTGCCCACCGACATCGCCGCGCAGCGGTTCGTCACCGCGCCGGGCGAGACGGTGCTGGGGTTCACCGACCCCGACTCCGTACCGCGGACGCTGCCGGTCCACGACAGCGAGAAGACCCGGGACGCGCCGCCGGTCCTGTGGCGGACCGGCCGGCGGTCCACCGAGCCGCATCTGCTGGCCATGGGACAGCCCGGTACGGGCACGACGACGCTGCTGCGCTCGATCGCCCTGCAGGCGCTGCAGCACGGCGATGTCCTGGTCATCGACGGCGGCGGCACCGGGGAGTTCGAGTGTCTGGCCGGGCGGAGCGGCGTGCTGGGGGTGGAGAGCGGGCTGTCGGGGGCGCTGGCGACGCTGGAGTGGGCCGCGCACGAGACGGAGCGGCGGCTGATCGTGGCGAACCGGGCCCGGCAGTTGGGCCGGTCCGCGCCGGAGGACACCCGGCGGCCGCTGTGGATCCTCGCGGACCGTCCGACGGCGCTGACCCATCTGGCGGCCACGGAGGGCCGCGACGATCCGCAGCGGCTGCTCCAGGTGCCGCTGCGGCACGGCCGGGCGGCCCACGTCACGGTGGTCGTGGCCGACCAGTTCGACAGCGCCGAGTCGCTGAGCGAGCCGGTACGGGCGCACACCAAGGCGAGGGTGGTGCTCGGCCCCGCCACGGCGGCGGAGGTGCGCGCGGTGCTCGGGGCGCCGCCGCACACCACGCCGACGCCGGCGGTACCGCCCGGGCGGGGCTACGCACGGCTGGGAGCCGGCCCGGTGCTGCGGCTGCAGGTCCCGGCCACGCCCGATCCGTACGACGACGCCACGAGCGAGGCGCACCGGCAGGCCGTGGTGGCGCTGCTGCCGGAGCGCACCGTTCCGCTGTGCGAGGCGACGCCCGCCGCACCGGCCGCCCGCGCGAGCACGGTGAGCGTCACCAAGTCCACGGCCGCCGACACGGGCGGCGGCCGCGAGGCGGTCGGCTTCAACGGCGCCGTGGACGCCGCTCGCGCCGAGGGCTGACGCGCGCGGCGGCGGCTCGGCGTGCCGGTCTCTTCGCCGGCGGACCGCCGAAGACCCGTCAGGCGACGAACGCCGGCCGGTTCTCGGTGGAGAGCGGGGCGCCGGTCGCCACCAGGCGCGCGGCGCCGGCCAGCCGGACGGCGGCCTCGTCCGCGACCGCCCCGCTGACCGTGAAGGGCAGCCGCACAAAGCCCTCGAACGCACCGTCGACGCCGAACCGCGGCCCGGACGGCACGCGCACCCCCAGCCGCTCCCCCGCCTCGGCGATCCGCGAACCGGAGAGCCCGCCGGTACGGGCCCACAGGGTCAGGCCGCCGCGCGGCACGCTGAACTCCCAGTCGGGCAGGTGCCGGCGCAGGGCGGCGACGATCGCGTCGCGGTTCTCGCGGGCCTGGTCGCGGCGGATCTCGACGGCCCGCTCCCAGCCGCCGGTCTCCAGCAGCGAGGCGATGGCGAGCTGTTCGAGCACCGGCGAGCCGAGGTCGGAGTAGGCGCGGGCGGCGACCAGGCTGCGGATGATGTCGGGCGCCGCACGCACCCAGCCGATCCGCATCCCGGCCCAGAACGCCTTGCTGGCCGAGCCGACGGTGATGACGGCACTGCCCGCGGGGTCGAACGCGCAGACCGGACGCGGCGGTTCGCCGTCCGCGTCCAACTGGAGCTCGGTCATCGTCTCGTCGACGACGAGCAGCGTGCCGGCCGACCGCGCCGCGTCGACCAGGCGGCGGCGCTGGTCCTCGGTGGCGAGGGTGCCGGTGGGGTTGTGGAAGTCGGCGACGACGTACGCCATGCGGGGGGCCGCGTCGCGCATGACCTGGCGCCAGGCGGGGATGTCCCAGCCGGCCAGCCGCTCGCCCAGGGCGACGGGGACGAGCCGGGCGCCGGCGTCCCGCATCAACTGGAGGATGTTGGCGTAGGACGGGGAGTCGACGGCCACCCGCTCGCCGGGGCTCGTACACAGGCGGCAGATCGCGGCGACGGCGCCCATGGCGCCCGTCGTGACCATGATCTGCTCGGGCATGGTGGGGATGCCGCGGGCGGTGTAGCGGTCGGCGAGGGCCTGGCGCAGGACGGGCAGGCCGGCCGGGTAGTCGCCGTGGGTGTGGGCGTACAGCGGCAGGTCGGCCATGGCGCCCTGGACGGCGCGGGTCAGCCAGGGTTCGGGGGCCGGCAGCGCGGCGCAGCCGAGGTCGATCATGGAGCCGGCGGCCTCGGGCGGCAGCGGTTCCAGGCCGCGGGTGGGCAGCGGGTTTCCGGCCGGCACCGAGGTCCAGCTCCCCGATCCGCGCCGGGACTCCAGGAACCCCTCGGCGCGCAGCGCTTCGTAGGCGGCGGCGACGGTGGTGCGGCTGACTCCGAAGGCGGCGGCCAGTTCCCGCTCGGCGGGCAGTCTGGCCGCGACCGGCACCCGGCCCTCCAGGACGAGGAGGCGTACGCCGTCGGCGAGCGTGCGGTAGGCGGGCAACCGGCGGCCGCCGGCGGGGAGTTCGGCCTCCCGGGGGTCCTGCGACCGCAGTAGCCGGGCGAGTTGGGGCGCACCGACCGCCGATGTCCACTGAGCCATGAAGATCAGCCCACCTTCCCCGAATTGGCTCTACTTGGCGAGCTCGAACGTGCCACATGGTGTCATGCGTCAGTCCAATCGTGCCATGAGGGGGACGAGTCGTGTCCATCACCAGGGAATCCGGGCCGCCACGCGCGGCTCTGCCGCGTCGGCTGGTCCAGCTCTACACCGGACTGGTCCTGTACGGCGTGAGCATGGGCCTGATGCTGCGGGCCGAGCTGGGGCTCGAGCCGTGGAGCGTGCTGAACCAGGGCATCGCGGTCCATACGGGACTCTCGATCGGCACCGTGACCGTCGTTTCCGGGGCGCTGATCCTCCTGCTGTGGATTCCGCTGCGCCAGCGCCCCGGTCTGGGCACGGTGTCGAACGTGGTGATCCTCGGGGTGGTGATGGACGCGACCCTCGCGCTGGTCCCCGACCTCTCCTCGCTCGGCGTCCGCGTGCCGCTGCTGGCCTTCGCCGTGCTCCTCAACGGCGCCGCGACCGGCCTGTACATCTCCGCGCGGTTCGGCCCCGGCCCGCGCGACGGGCTGATGACCGGCCTGCACCTGCGGACCGGCCGGCCGGTCCGCCTGGTGCGCACCGGTATCGAGGTGACGGTGCTCGCGGTCGGTTTCCTGCTCGGCGGTTCGGTGGGCGTGGGCACGGTCGTCTACGCGCTGGCCATCGGGCCGCTGGCGCAGTTCTTCCTGCGCCGCTTCGCGATCAAGGGTCTGCCGGAGCGGCCGTCCGCGGTGGTGGCCCGAGGTGGCGCGCGTCAGGCGCAGGCGATACTTCCCGAGTGATCCGAGCGACGCGTATCCGCCACCCCTATCTCGACCATCCCGCCCCGCTCCCCTTCGCCCACCGGGGCGGGGCGGCGGACGGCCTGGAGAACACCGCGACCGCCTTCCGGCGCGCGGTGGACCTGGGCTACCGCTATCTGGAGACCGACGTGCACGCCACGTCGGACGACAAGCTCGTCGCCTTCCATGACGCGACGCTGGACCGCGTCACCGACGCGCGCGGCGCGATAGGCGCCCTTCCCTGGCGGGCGGTGCGCCGGGCCCGGGTCGGCGGCCACGAGCCGCTGCCCCTGTTCGAGGAGCTGCTGGAGGAGTTCCCCGACGCCCGCTGGAACGTCGATCTCAAGGCGGAGGCCGCGCTGGCGCCGTTGCTGAGCCTGCTGCGCCGGACCAGCGCCTGGGACCGGGTGTGCGTCGGGTCGTTCTCGGAGGCCCGGGTCGGGCGGGCGCAGCGCCTGGCGGGCCGGCGCATGGCGACCTCGCTCGGCACCGGCGGTGTGGCCGGTCTGCGGCTGCGGTCCTACGGGCGCGGGGCGCTGCCGCTGGACCGGCTGCTGGGGGCGGCGGTGCGGCGCAGCGCGGTGTGCGTCCAGGTCCCCGAGCGGCAGAGCGGCATTCCGGTCGTCGACGCGCTGTTCCTGCGGGCCGCGCACGCGCTCGGTATGCAGGTCCACGTCTGGACGGTCAACGACGCGGACCGGATGGCGGCCCTGCTGGACTTCGGGGTGGATGGCATCATGACCGACCACATCGAGACACTGCGCGCGGTGCTGACCGAGCGGGGCCGCTGGGCCTGAAAAGGGACCGGCGGTCGTCCGGCGCGGTGACGGGGGGGCGGGGGTGGGGCGGTGAGCGTGCGTGCCGTGGCCGGGGACGAGGCCGGAGGCAGAGCCGGGGACGAGGGCGGGGACGAGGCGGCCGCCCGGCGCCGCGAACAGCGCGGCTGGTATTGGTACGACTGGGCCAACAGCGTCTATTCGACGAGCGTGCTGACGGTCTTCCTCGGGCCGTATCTGACGTCGGTGGCGAAGGCCGCGGCGGACGTGGACGGCTTCGTCCATCCGCTGGGCGTTCCGGTGCGCGCGGGCTCGTTCTTCGCCTACGCGGTGTCGGCGTCGCTGCTGCTGTCGGTGCTGGTGATGCCGGTCGCCGGCGCGCTGGCGGATCGCGGTGGCCGGAAGAAGCCGCTGCTGGGCTGCTGCGCGTACGCGGGCGCCGCGGCGACGGCGGGGATGTTCTTCGTGGGCGGCGACCGCTATCTGCTGGGCGGCGGGCTGCTGGTGCTGGCGAATGCCTCGTTCGTGGTGTCGATGATGCTGTACAACGCCTTCCTGCCGCAGATAGCCGAGCCCGGCGAACGGGACGCGGTGTCCTCGCGGGGCTGGGCGTTCGGTTACGCGGCCGGGGGTCTGGTCCTGGTCGCGGACCTGGCGCTCTACGTCGGGCACGACTCCTTCGGCGTCACCGAGGGCACGGCAGTGCGCATCTGCCTGGCCTCGGCGGGCCTGTGGTGGGGCGCCTTCACACTGATACCGCTGCGCCGGTTGCGCGACCGGCGGACGGCGGGTGCCGGCGGGCCCAGGACCGGTGCGGCGCCGGACGCGGCGGGTGGCGCACGGCTGGGGCAGGGGTGGCGCCAACTGCGGCACACGCTGCGGGAGATGCGCCGCCACCCGCTCACCCTGTCCTTCCTGCTGGCGTATCTGGTCTACAACGACGGGGTGCAGACCGTCATCACGCAGGCGTCGGTATACGGCTCGGAGGAGCTGGGGCTGGACCAGACGACGCTGATCGTGGCGATCTTGCTGGTGCAGGTGCTGGCCGCGGCGGGCGCGCTGCTGATGGGCCGCCTCGCGCGGCGCCACGGCGCGCGGCGCGTGATCCTGGGCTCGCTGGTGGCGTGGTCGCTGACGATCGCGGTGGGGTGCTTCCTGCCGGCCCGGGAGCCGGTGTGGTTCTTCGGGCTGGCGGCCGGGATCGGCCTGGTCCTGGGCGGCAGCCAGGCGCTGTCGCGTTCGCTGTTCTCGCATCTGGTTCCGCGCGGGAAGGAGGCGGAGTATTTTTCCGCGTACGAGCTGAGCGATCGCGGGGTGAGCTGGCTGGGACCCCTGGTGTTCGGGGTGGCCTACCAACTGACGGGGAGCTACCGGGCGGCGATCGTGTCCCTGCTGGCGTTCTTCGTGGTCGGTTTCGTGCTGCTGGCGAGGGTGCCGGTGCGGCGGGCCATCGTGGCGGCCGGAAATCCGGTACCGGACCGAATTTAGGTTCGTGGCGCGCGGGGCGGTAGTGTACGCCTTTGGCTCACCAGGCGGACCGTTACTGCGTGCTTAACAAGACAAGGCGTTGGGTGACATCTGCTGCCAGATGTGACAAACCGGGCGCGGGTGGGTACAACAAGGGGCGGCACGAAGAAGACAGCGGCGCGCAGCGCCTCCGGCAAGGGCGGTGGTGGGCGACGGGTGGGATCCCTATTCCGGGAATCTTCACCGCCGACCGGACGTTGACCGGATGACGACGACAGCGACACCTGTCCTGTGGGCGACAAGCCCGGGAGGCACGATTCATGAGTGAGCGAGCTCTTCGCGGCACGCGACTCGTGGTGACCAGCTACGAGACCGACCGCGGCATCGACCTGGCTCCGCGCCAGGCGGTGGAGTACGCATGCCAGAACGGACATCGATTTGAGATGCCGTTCTCGGTTGAGGCCGAGATTCCGCCGGAGTGGGAGTGCAAGGTTTGCGGTGCACCCTCGCTTCTGGTGGATGGCGATGGCCCTGAGGAAAAGAAGGGTAAGCCCGCGCGTACGCACTGGGACATGCTCATGGAGCGGCGCACCCGCGAGGAGTTGGAGGAGGTGCTGGCCGAAAGGCTGGCCGTCCTGCGCTCCGGCACCATGAACATTGCCGTGCATCCGCGCGACAGCAACCGCAAGTCCGCCTGACGACCGGACTGCACGAGGCATTACAGCAAGCATGAGGGCCGGGGTCACCGCAGTGCGCGGTGGCCCCGGCCCTCGCGTGTGCGCGGCCACGTGTGCGCGGACCGCCTCAGTTGGTCAGCGGCGGGTCCTGGCGGCGGGGGCCGGCCGGGTCGTCGTCGCGGATGACCTCGCCCTGGACGACCTTGCCGTCCGGCCGGTGCCCGCGGCGCCAGCCGCTGATGTCACCGCGGGCCTGCTGGAAGGCGTCGCGGAACGAGCCGGGGGCGTAGGCCGCCCGCCGGCGGGTCAGGGCCTTCTCCGCCCGGCGGTGGATCAGTTCGGCGGTCGGCGGGAAGAGGCAGAGCAGCCCGGCGGCGTCGGAGACCAGCCCCGGCACCATCAGCAGCAGGCCGCCGGCCATCGGGAGGGTGTTGCCGCCCGCCGCCTCCGGGTCGCGGCCGGCCGTCGCGGGGCCGCCGCCTGCCTGGAGGGTCTCGGTGAGGTTCTGCCAGGCGCGCCGCCCCGCCCGCTTGATCACGTACCCGCCGGCGAGGACGCCCGCGAGCAGCAGCAGGAAAACCGTCAGACCGTTGGTGGCACCGGCCACCACGATCAGCAGCCAGACCTCCAGCACCACCCAGGCCGCCACGCCCAACGGGACGAACCTGCGGGCGCGCGAGCGCGGGCGGGAGCGGGGACCGGGCGAGGGCGGGGCGGAAAACGTCATGCCTCAAGTGTGCCTGGCCCGCGCCGGGCGCCGAACGCCGGTGTCAGCGTCCGCGGAGCTTGCCCACCCGGGAGCCGACGCCCCAGGCCGTGATCCGCCACAGCGCCTCGACGACGATGTCCCGGCTCATCTTGCTGTCGCCGAACTCCCGCTCGACGAAGGTGATCGGCACCTCGACGATGTGGTAGCCCGCCTCCACGGCCCGGCGCGCCAGGTCGACCTGGAAGCAGTAGCCCTGGGAGGCCACCTCGTCCAGGCCCAGGCCCTTGAGGGTCTCCGCGCGGAAGGCGCGGTAGCCGCCGGTGACGTCGCGGATGGGCACGTCGAGGAGGATGCGGGAGTACGTGCTGCCGCCACGGGAGAGCATCTCGCGGCTCTTGGGCCAGTTGACCACCCGGCCGCCGGGCACCCACCGCGAGCCGAGGACGAGATCGGCGCCCTTGAGGGCGGTCAGCAGCCGGGTCAGCTCCTCGGGCTGGTGGGAGCCGTCGGCGTCCATCTCGACCAGCACGCCGTAGCCGTGGTCGATGCCCCACCGGAAGCCCGCGAGGTAGGCGGCGCCGAGCCCCTCCTTGCCCTTGCGGTGCAGGACGTGGACCCGGTCGTCGGTGGCGGCCAGTTCGTCGGCGAGCTTTCCGGTGCCGTCGGGGCTGTTGTCGTCCGCGACGAGGACATGCGCCTCGGGGACGGCGGACCGCACCCGCGAGACGATCGGCTTGATGTTCTCCGCCTCGTTGTACGTCGGGATGATCACCAACGTGGTGCCGAGCGGACCGTACTGCCGCTGACCGCCGTCTGTCACTGCTGCCCCTTCTCGTCCTTCGAACGCCCGCGCCGGCCGATGACTGTGGCGGCGGCACAGGACAGAAGCCCCACGATAGCGAGCGCCCACTCCGGAGCGGCACCAACGCGGTCGGCGAGCGTCGTTCCGTCCCGCAGCGGGATCCGCGCGGACACCACGTCCTGGGTGAACTCGGGGATCTGCCGGGTGATGGTGCCGTCGGGGGCGACGACGGCGCTGATCCCGCTGGTCGCGGCGGTCACCACGGCCCGGCCGTGCTCGACGGCGCGCAGCTTCGACATCGCCAGTTGCTGTTCGGGCTGCCCGCTGCGCCCGTAGGTGGCGTTGTTGGTCTGGATCACCAGGGCGCGGGCGCCGGCGCCGACGGTCTCGTGCACGATCTGGTCGTAGGCCACCTCGAAGCAGATGACGTCGCCGAGCTGGGCGGGGCCGACCTTCAGCAGGCCGGTGTGGTCGCCGGGGTAGAAGTCGCGCGGCACCCGCTGGAAACGGGTGATGATCTTGCTGAGCTGCTCCCGGAAGGGGACGTACTCGCCGAACGGCACCGGGTGCTGCTTGGCGTAGGAGGCCCCGGGGCCCTTCTTCGGGTCCCAGACGATGCCCTCGTTGAAGACGTAGCCCTTCTTCGAGGGGTGGTCGACGAGCGCGCCGACGAGCACGGGGACGCCGACGGCCTTGACCGCCTCGTCGATCCGGTCGTAAGCCTGCGGGTACTGGTAGGGGTCGAGGTCGGAGGAGTTCTCCGGCCAGATCACCAGGTCGGGCTTCTTCGCCTTGCCGGCCTTGATGTCGGCGGCGAGCTTCTCGGTGGCCGTCGCGTGGTTGTCGAGGATCATCATCGGCCGGCCGAGGAAGTCCATGCCGGGCTTTTGGACGTTGCCCTGGACGACGGCGATGTCGACGGTGTCGTCGCCCTTGGTGGGCAGCGGCACGGCCGCGCCGACCACGGTCAGCGCGGCGGCCAGTCCGAACGCCTCGACGGCCGGTATGGCCCGCCGCACCGAACCGGAGCGCCGCAGCCCCCAGAGGGTGGCGGCGCACGCGGCGAGCAGCGCGCCGGCCAGCGCGACGGCGAACGTCACCAGGGGGGCGCCGCCGAGCGCGGCGAGCGGGGTGAAGGGCGAGTCGGTGTTCGCGAAGGCGAGCCGGCCCCAGGGGAAGCCGCCGAACGGGAGGCGGTCGCGGGCCCATTCCTGCGCGATCCACAGGCAGGCGGCCCACAGCGGCCGGCCCGGCAGCCGGGAGGTACCGGCCAGGGCGGCGCCCAGGGCCGCCATGAAGAGGGCCTGGATGACGGCGAGTCCGGCCACCGCGTCCCAGCCGACGACGTGCAGCCACTTCAGCAGGACGACGAAGAAGGGCACGCCGAAGGCGAAGCCGGTCCAAGCACCCTGCCGCACGCTCCGGCCGCCGGTGAGCAGCGACAGGCCCGCCACGGCCAGGAGGGACAGCGGCCACAGGTCGTACGGCGGGAAAGCGAGGCCGAGCGCGACGCCGCAGACGACGGCCAGGCCGGTCCGGGGCGCGCCACGGCGGACCCGCGCGGCGAGGCGCCGGGCGCGGCCGGGGCGGGGCGGCGCGGCGGTGGAGCCCGTCGCGGCGGACGGCACCGGGCCGTCGGGCGAGGTGCCGCTGACGGCTTCTTCGGTGGTGTCGTGACCCGATGGCACGGTCGCGGCCTTCCTGCAGGTCGTGTCGGTGGTGAGGTGACCGTACCTCGGGATGCCGCGCGCGCGGGTGCGGGGTGCGCGAGGCGGGGCTTCGGGAGGGGGCGGGCGGGTCGTGCGGTGCGGATCGGGGCCCGGCGCCCTTCGGGCCGACCTGGGACCCGCTGGCTGCGGGTCGACCGAAAGCCGTTGTCTACTGAGCATCCGGGCCCCACCCGGGTCGCACCCGCCGACCGGCCGAAACGTCTCCGTCGCCCCGTGCCGCTGGTGCTGGACCTGGCTCCCAGTGGCGGTCTGCCGGTTGGCGTACCGTCCCATGGCCCAGCGTTCGACGACTGCGCGGAGGTCTCCCGATCGGACGTCCTGTGGTGGACTCGGCCGAACCTACCGGCCGCCGACCGCCTGCTGTCAACAGGTGCGCGGCCTGCGTCGTTTTCGCGTCGTGCCAGGTCAGTGGCGCGGCTGCGCAGGTCGGGCGAGTAGCGGCAAGCGCACCCCGCTACGGCACGCGCGCGGCGGATGTCACTCGTTCGGCCGCCGGAAGACGGTGCGGCCGCCGACGACCGTGCGCAGGCACACCGGGAGGTCGTTGCCGGGGGTGAGGTCGGGCAGTCCGGGGGTGCCGGAACGGGGGTCGGTGGACCAGCGTTCGACGCGCTCGTCGGGGGCCTGGACGATCAGCTCTCCGGTGCGCCAGACCGCGTAGTCGGCGGGGGCGCCGGGGACCAGGACACCCGCGTCGTCCCGGCCGATGGCGCGCCACCCGCCGCGGGTGTGGGCGGTGAACACGGCGCGGGCGGAGATGCCGTGGCCGGGGGTGCGGTGGAAGACGGCGGCGCGCACGGTGCCCCACGGGTCGAGCGGGGTGACCGGGCTGTCGGAGCCGAGGGCGAGCGGGACGCCGGCCTTGAGGAGGGCGGCGTAGGGGTTGAGGGTGCGCGCCCGGTCGGCGCCCAGGCGGGTGACGTACATGCCCCTCTCGCCGCCCCAGGCCGCGTCGAAGGCGGGCTGGACGGAGGCGGTCAGGGCCAGGTCGGCGAAGGCGGCGATGGTCGTGCCGGTGAGCATTTCGGCGTGTTCGACGCGGTGCCGGGCGGCGCGGACGCGGCCGAGGCCGACGCGGTCGGCGGCGGCCCGTACGCCGTCGGTGACGGTGGTCAGGGCGGCGTCGCCGATGGCGTGGAAGCCGGCTTGGAGGCCCGCTTCGGTGCAGGCGGCGACGTGTGCGGCGACGGCGTCGGCGTCGAGGTGCGCGGTTCCGGTGTGGGCGGCGTCGGCGTACGGGGCGTGCAGGTGGGCGGTGTGCGAGCCGAGGGAGCCGTCGGCGAAGAGGTCGCCGGCGGCGCCGGTCGCGCCGAGGGCGCGGATGCGGTCCGCGTCCTTTGCGGATGCGATCAGTTCGGCCCAGTAGCCGACGACGCGGGGTCCGTGGCCTTCGGCGGCCAGGGCGAGCAGAGCGGTGAAGTCGTCCTCGCCGGAGATGTCCGGGCCCGCGCACTCGTGGAGGCTGCCGATGCCGAGGGAGGCGGCGCGGGCGAGCGCGGCGGCCTGGGCCTCGGCGCGCTGGGCGGGGGTGACGGTGGCGTACGCGGCCTGGCGCGCGGCGTGGTGCGCGTCGCCGGTCAGCGGGGCGTCCTGGTGGAATCCGGCCCGTTCGCGGATGCCGGGGACCAGGTCGAGGAGCGCGGTGGTGACGACGGCGGAGTGCACGTCGACGCGGGTGAGGTAGAGGGGACGGCCGCCGGTGGCCTCGTCCAGTTCGGCGCGCGCGGGCGGCCGGCCCTCGGGCCAGGCGCTGGCGTCCCAGCCGTGGCCGAGCAGGATCCGGTCGGCCGGGCGGGCCGTGGCGTGCGCGCGCACCCGCGCGAGGGCGTCGGGCAGCGTGCGGGCGCCGGCGAGGTCGAGGCCGGTGAGCGCGAGTCCGGTCGCCGTGGTGTGCACATGTGCGTCCGTGAACGCCGGGGTGACCAGTGCGCCGTCGAGGTGGACGATCTCGTCGACGCCGTCGGCGAAGGAGTCGGCGGCGCCCTCCTCGCCGACCCAGGCGATGCTGTCGCCCTCTACGACCATGGCGGTGGCGAACGGGTCGGCGGGGCTGTGCACCTCGCCGCCGCGCAGCAGGACGGTGCGGGGACGGTCCGGGCCGGGACGGTGCCGCCGGGCCGCTTCGGGGATGCGCTCGCTCATACCGGACAGTCTGGCCCCTGTGCGCGGGCGGGCCGCGCGCGGGGTCGGATGCCTGGTCAGATGCGGGGCGGGCGGGCTTCGTAGGGGGTGGAGAGCACGACCGTGGTGCGGGTGGAGACGCCGGCCAGGCCGCGGATGCGGGTGAGCAGGTGCTCCAGCTCCAAAGGAGTGGCGACCCGGACCTTGAGGATGTAGTTCTCGTCGCCCGCGACGCTGTGGCAGGCCTCCAGCTCGGGGACCTCGGCGAGCCGGTCGGCGATGTCGTCGGGGGCGCTGGGGTCGAAGGGTTTGACCGAGATGAAGGCGGTGAGCGGCAGGCCCACGGCTTCGGGGTCCACGATGGCGGCATAGCCCCGGATGACACCGCGCTGCTCCAGGCGGCGCACGCGCTGGTGCACCGCCGAGGTGGACAGGCCGGTGGCCTTGCCCAGGTCGGTGTAGCTCATCCGCCCGTCCTTGACGAGCAGATCCACGATTTGTCGGTCCAACTCCTCCACTCGCTCAACCTACTGCGCCCGGGCGGGTGCGCGCAGCGCACGCCGGATCGTGGACACCCCCGGGGGGTGTGAGCAATGCCACACACATGCGTCGGGCTCCGCGGGGCAGCGGCGATTATGCGTGCGGCATGAGGGGAATTGCTCGTGGTGGCCGGGACCGCCCGTCACACGAAGTCGGCGGTCCGACCGGCCCACCCGAGGGGGATGGACATCATGCGACGCCTGAAGCAGGAATCCGCTGCGGCGAACGTCGGCGCCCGGGAGGGCGGCGGTTTCGGCCCCGCCGCGGACGACGACGACACCCACGAAGCGTTCGAGACGTTCGAGATCTACCGTGTGACCTGCCCGGACTGCGCGCAGCCGATCGCGCTGCTCGCCGACGAGGAGACCCTGCCCGAGCACGCCCTGTGCCCCTCGCCGTGGAATCCGTTCGGACTGACCGTGTGCCAGGGCTCGGGCCGCCCGGCGGCCGAGGCACCCTCGACCGAGGACACCCTGGACGCCCAGGAGCAGGACGCGGCGATGCTGCTGACGCTGCCGGAGAGCCTGGACTGGCGCCGCCAGCCCTTCTCCCACATCGGCGGTCCGGCCACGCGCCCGGCGCGGAGGGTGCCCCGGCAGCGCCGCGGGGCCTGAGCGGGCCCGACGGGTGGTGCTGGTGAGGGTCGACCGGCCGGTGGCCCGGCCGACCCCGCGGCTCAGCGTGACTCGGGTCCGGCGAGCTGGCGCGCGATGACCATCCGCTGGATCTGGTTGGTGCCCTCGACGATCTGGAGGACCTTGGCCTCGCGCATATAGCGCTCGGCCGGGAAGTCGAGGGTGTAGCCGTAGCCGCCGAGGAGCTGTACGGCGTCGGTGGTCACCCGCATCGCGGTGTCGGTGCAGAAGAGTTTGGCCATCGCCGCTTCCTTGGAGAACGGCAGGCCGGCGTCGCGCAGGCGGGCCGCGCTGAGGTAGAGCGCCCGGCCGGCCTCCACCTGGGTGGCCATGTCGGCCAGCATGAAGCGCAGCCCCTGGAAGTCGGCGATCGGGCGGCCGAACTGGCGGCGTTCGGCGGTGTAGGCCAGTGCCTCGTCCAGCGCCGCCTGCGCGACGCCGATGGCGCAGGCCGCGATGCCCAGGCGGCCGGATTCCAGGGCCGCCAGGGCGATGGCGAAGCCCTGGCCCTCGTCGCCGATGCGGCGGGAGTCGGGGACGCGGACGCCTTCGAAGTGGAGCTGGGCCGTCGGGGAGCCCTTCATGCCCATCTTGCGTTCGGGCTTCGCGGCGCTCAGGCCCTCGGCGTCACCGGGGACGAGGAAGGCCGTGATGCCGCGGGCGCCGCTGCCGCCGGTGCGGGCCAGCACGGTGTAGAAGTCGGCCACGCCGCCGTGGGTAATCCACGCCTTGGTGCCGTTCAGCGTCCAGGTGTCGCCGCTGCGGGTGGCGCGGGTGGTCAGGGAGGCCGCGTCGGATCCGGAGGCGGGTTCGGAGAGGCAGTAGGCGCCGAGCAGTCCGCCGCCGAGCATGGCCGGAAGGTGTTCGGCGCGCTGCTGCTTGGTGCCGTATTCGGCGAGCGCGTGGCAGGCGAGGGTGTGCACGCTGACGCCGAGGCCGACGGTGAGCCGGGCGGCCGCCAGCTCTTCGAGGATCTGGAGGTACACCTCGTAGGGCTGCTCGCCGCCGCCGAACTCCTCGGCGTAGGGCAGGGACAGCAGGCCGGATTCCGACAGCAGGCGGAAGGTCTCGCGCGGGAAGCGGCCGGCGTCCTCCTCGTCGGCGGCGGCCGGCTTGATCTCGCGGTCGGCGAGCTCGCGTACGAGCGTCAGCAGATCACGGGCCTCCTCTGTGGGCAGCCTGCGGTCCACCGGCCGGGGGCCGTACTCGGTCATGCGGCGCTCTCCTCCCTGTCGGGCGCTGCGGCGACGCACGCGCGGGGTGAGGCGGCGCCGCCGGTGTTCAAGGTGCCGAGCCGATGATCGCGTTCCGGGTCGCGGATGGCGATGACCTGCGGCTGTGGCGCTAGGAGTATGCCCGATCGGAGGCCCCCCGTCACGGGTGATCACCACCGGCTCGGCACATTCGGCCGTCGTGCGGGCGGCAGTTGGCACAACGGACGGCAAATTGGTCCGAACCATTGACGCACTGGTCTAGTCCTTCTACCTTCTGCTTCAACGTTCAACGCGTTCATGCCAATTCGGAACGCAGGTCAGGCTCCACCCCTCGATCCCCCTCCGAGGAGACGACATGCTCAGACCGCCCCGGAAGCGATCACCGCGCAGGCTGATCGCCGCCACCGCCGCCCTGTGTACGGCGGCGCTGGCCGGCACACTGCTCGCCGGATCGGCATCCGCCCACCCGGCCGGCGCCCCCACCGCCACCCCTCCCACCGCCGCGACGGCCGCGGCACAACCCGCCGCCGCGGGCGGAAAGGTCGTCGGATACTTCACCAACTGGGGTGTCTACGACCGCAATTACCACGTCAAGAACATCGAGACCTCCGGCTCCGCCGCCAAGCTGACGCACATCAACTACGCCTTCGGCAACGTCCAGGGCGGCAGGTGCGCGATCGGTGACTCCTACGCCGACTACGACAAGGCGTACACCGCCGAGCAGAGCGTCGACGGCAAGGCCGACACCTGGGACAACGGCGCGCTGCGCGGTAACTTCAACCAACTGCGCAAGCTCAAGAAGCTGCACCCCGGCCTCAAGGTCATCTGGTCGTTCGGCGGCTGGACCTGGTCGGGCGGCTTCACCGAGGCCGCCAGGAATCCCGACGCGTTCGCGCAGTCCTGCCTCGACCTGGTCGAGGACAAGCGCTGGGCCGACGTCTTCGACGGCATCGACATCGACTGGGAGTACCCCAACTCCTGCGGTCTGACCTGCGACACCAGCGGCAGGGAAGCCTTCACCAAGGTCATGCGCTCGCTGCGCGCGAAGTTCGGGACGGGCAACCTGGTGACCGCGGCGATCACCGCGGACGCCTCGTCGGGCGGCAAGATCGAGGCGGCGGACTACGCGGGCGCGGCCCAGTACGTCGACTGGTACAACCCGATGACGTACGACTACTTCGGCGCGTGGGACGCCAAGGGCCCGACGGCGCCGCACTCACCGCTGACGTCCTACAGCGGCATCCCGAAGGCCGGGTTCAACGCCACCGACACCACCCGGAAGCTCAAGGGCCTCGGCATACCGGCGAACAAGCTGCTGCTGGGGATCGGCTTCTACGGGCGCGGCTGGCAGGGCGTGACGCAGAGCGCGCCGGGCGGTACGGCCACCGGCGCGGCACCGGGCAAGTACGAGGCCGGCATCGAGGACTACAAGGTCATCAAGGGCCGCTGCCCGGCCACCGGCAAGGTGGGCGGCACCGCGTACGCCAAGTGCGGTGACCAGTGGTGGAGTTACGACACTCCCGAGACCATCGCCTCGAAGATGGCCTTCAAGAACGCGCAGGGCATGGGCGGCACGTTCTTCTGGGAGCTCAGCGGTGACACCGCCAACGGTGAGCTGATCAAGTCGATCGACTGACCGCGCGGCGGGTGTGTGGTGAGGGCGGGAGGCTACGGCCTCCCGCCCTCGCGGCGTCTCACCGGGGCGGGCGGGGCGGCGCCGGGCAGCTCGGCTCGTACTCCTCGATCAGCCGGAGGGTGTCCCCCAGGCCGCGCACCAGCAGGGTCGCCACCGTCTCGCGGGGCAGCTCCCCCGCCTCGATCCAGTGGAGGGTCACGCCCTCGACGCTGGAGAGCCAGCCGGTGAGCGCCGTACGGGCGAACGCCGGGATGTCCTCACGGCCCCAGGCGCCGACCGCGAGGGTGGCCAGCAGGCGGGCGCGGACGGTCTCGCGGATCGCCAGCACCTCGGCGTCGAAGCCGACGCCGCCGGTGACGATGGCACGGTAGGCGGCCTGGTGGTGCTGGGCGTAGCGCAGGTAGCCGTCGATGGTGTGCCGGACACGTTCGACGGGCGGCAGGTCGTGGGTGCTGCCGGCGCGCTCGACGAGTTCGGCCACCGCGTCCTCGATGATGGCGAGGTAGTAGCCGCGCTTGTTGGTGAAGTAGTAGTAGATCAGGCCCTTGGCGACGCCGGCGTGCCGGGCGATGTCGTCCATGGACAGCGCGTCGTAGGACGTGTCGGCGAACAACTTCCGTCCGGTGGCTATGAGTTCGGCGCGTCGCGCCTGGGAGCGCGCGGTGGGGCGGGCGCCGTGCGCAGTGGCCCGTCCGCGCTGTTGACTCTTATTCAAAATCGGCCCTAGTCTCCCCACTGGATGTCTCCAACTGTCCTGATTTCAGGGCAGTATGACAGAGCGTCATGACATACGGAGGGGCCTGCATGAGCACTGTCCGTACATCGCCCGAGGGGCGGACCTCGTGGCAGAAGAGCGCCGTGGTGGCGGTGCCCGCCCTGCTGGCCGTCGGCGCTCTGGCGACGGTGATGGCCCAGGGCGCGCTGGCCGCGTCCTTCGCCGTCTCCGGCACCCACTTCCAGGTGGCGTCCGGGAAGCTGACCAGCAGCGGCCTGTCGTCGTACGTCCACACCGACCGTGACGCGGACGGCCGCGGCCATCCCGTGGCCCTGCTCGGCATCGGCAAGGCCACCCTCGCCGACATCTGCCAGTCGGCGCAGGTCAAGACGCCGGTGGGCACGGTCGTGTTCAAGCTGACGGCCGGCGGGAAGGCCGGCGCGGTGACCGCCGACAGCCTCGTCATCGACGGCGAGGACCTGGTGGGCGACGCCCGCTTCGGCACCGCCCAGATCGGCCGGGACGCTGCCTCGCTCGACGCCGTACCGGGCGTCTCGGGCCCGAAGGGCAAATTCGGCCTCCAGGCCGGGGATATCGAGGTCGCCGGCGTCAGATCACACGCCTGGTCGGCCACCGGCGGCAACTTCCGCCTCAAGGGGCTACGGGTGAGCGTCAGCCTGGACGGCACGAAGTGCTTCTGAGCGCGGCCCGGGCCCGGGCCTCCGCCTACGCCGAACGGAACCTGCCGTGGCCGAGTCGGCGCGCGGCACTGCGCCGGTGGCGCCGCACCCGGCCGTTCTGGGCCGGTTTGCTGCTCCTGCTGGGCGGGGCGGAACTGCTGCTGGTCCCGCTGTCCCCGCTGACCGTGCTGGTCAGCCTGGGCCTGGGCGGGCTGGCGGCACTGGGCATCGGCCTGGCGCTGATGGTGGCGGGCGTGTTCCTGTGGTGCGCGCCCGCCGCGCACCACTACGTGAGCGTCAACGCGCTGATCCTGTCGGTGCTGTCGTTCGCCGCGACGAACCTCGGCGGATTCCTCGTCGGCATGGGACTGGGGATCGCGGGCGGCGCGATGGGATTCGGGTGGACGCCGGCCCGGGACGACGCGGGCGCCGGTAGCCCGGCCGACGCCGATGCCAGTACCAGTGGCGGCACCGGCACCGGCACCAGTGGCGGTACCGGCACCGGCACGGGCAGCCGGGTGCTCGCCGCCGCGTTGCCGATCGCCCTGCTCGCGGCGGTCGGCGGCCCGGCACACAAGGCCGTAGCCACCGGCATTCCGGCGCCGCCCACCCCGCCCACGGTGACCACGACGCTGTTCGCGCCCAAGGGATTCCTGCTGGCCGGCGTCACCGAAGTGCCGACGGCCGACGGTCCGCTCAAGGCCATGGTGCTGAAGATGAAGGCCGCCTCCCTCACCGACTACCACCTGACCACCCGCGACGGCGGCCCCGAACTGACCCTGAGCGCCGACTCGCTGGACCTCAGCGGCGAGGTCACCCTCTACCTCACCAGGTTCAGCGGCTGCCTGGAGGGCTTGGTCTGCCTCACCTTCACCCCCGACACCCTCCCCGTCCCCCCGGTCGTCCCGCCCTTCGTCTTCATGACGGACGTGGACGCCGAACAGGCCCTGGTGACCTCGGACCTGATCGTCGCGGACGGGCTGCGGCTGCGGGCCGGCGGCCGGCCGGCACCCGCGGGTGCGGGTGCCGGCTGAGCCTTCATGGGAGCAGGGGGCGCGGCCGGTGGCCGCGGGGGGTTACGGAGCCATCTCGTAGGCGCCGGACAGCGCTTCGACGCGCTCCCAGACGCGCGCCGAGCGGGCCTCGTCGACGACCGGGCGCCGGACCGCGCCCAGCGCCCAGCTCTGCTGTTCGGCGGTGGCCGAGTCCTTGCCGTGCAGCTCGACGGCGTGTGCGGAGAAGTCGCGGACGAGCACGGCGAACAGCTCGTCCAGGACGTCCTCGTCGCAGCCGGTCAGGCGCGCCTGCTCCAGGATCAACTGGCCGTGCACGACGAGCGCGAAAAGCTGGCCGACGGCGAGCAGGAGATCGAGGTCGCGGCTCTGCTCCTCGCCGGGCGCGGCGGTGGTGACGAACTCGCACAGCGCGTCGGCCTGCTCCCGGAAGCGGCCGATGTTGGGCACGTCGGCGTACGCGTCGTAGGCGGTGCGCCAGTCGTGGAAGCGTACGGAGCCCAGGCCGCGGGCCGGGCCCTGCCGGAAGAGGAAGTCGTCGTCGGCCGCGTCGAGGCGGGTCGGCACGGGCGCGTACTCGGCCGGCGCCAGCAGGTGGTTGCGCATGAACTTGAGGATCAGGGCCAGGTTGACGTGGACCGTGCCCTCCAGCTTCGGCAGCCCGCGGATCTCGATGGCGGCCTGGGCGAAGTAGTTGTCCTTCTCGAAGCCCTTGGCGGCGATCACGTCCCACATCAGGTCGATGACCTTCTCGCCCTCGGTGGTCACCTTCATCTTCGTCATCGGGTTGAAGAGCAGGTAGCGGCGGTCGTCGGGGCCGGCGGAGCGGAAGTAGTCCACGGCCCGGTCGCTGAACAGCTTCATGCCGACGAGGCGGACGTAGGCGTCGGACAGCTCGCGGCGCACGTGCGGGAAGGCGGTGACGGGGCGGCCGTAGAGGATGCGGTTGTGGGCGTGGGTGACGGCCTCGTACATCGCGTGCTCGCAGATGCCGATGGAGGCGGTGCAGAGGTTGAACTTGCCGACGTTGACGGTGTTGAGGGCGGCGTCGAAGGCGGCGCGGCCGGTGTGCAGGACGTCGTCGGGGGCGACCGGGTAGTCGTCGAGGCGGAACTCGCTGACGTACTTGGAGGAGTCGACGACGTTCTTCACCAGGTGGTACGCCGGGTGGCGGCTGTCGGCGGCGAAGAAGACGTAGCCGTCGGGGCCCTCGACGTCGGTGCGGCGGCCGAAGACCGAGACGAGGCCGGCGGCGTTGCCGTTGCCGATGTAGTACTTGGAACCGCTGGCCCGGAAGCCGCCGTTGCCGTCGGGCTCCAGCAGCATGTCGGTGGAGTAGATGTCGGCGCCGTGGGTCTTCTCGGACAGGCCGAAGGCGAACACCTCGCCCTGGGAGAGGAGTTCGGCCGCGCGGGTGCGGGCGGCGGCGTTGTCGCTCTGCCAGACGGGGCCGAGGCCGAGGATGGTGACCTGCCACGCGTACCAGTAGTCGAGGCCGTAGAAACCGAAGATCTCGTTGAGGGCGGCGATCCGGGCGGTGTCCCAGCGCTTGTCCTGCTGCCCGTCGGCGGCGGAGGCGGGGGTGAGGAAGGTCGCGAACAGCCCCTCCTTGGCGGAGAACGCGAGGAAGTCCGCCAGCCAGGCGCGGGAGCGGTAGTCCTCGATCAGCTTGCGCTTGCCGCGGTCCTCGAACCAGTCGACGGTGGCGCGCAGCAGCCTGCGGGTCTCGGGGTCGAAGTGCGCCGGGTCGTAGGTGCGCGGGTTGAACAGCAGGGTGTCGGCCATGGCGGGTCGCCTTTCGGGACGGAGGGTCGGGGGTGGTGGGGCGAGCAGCGGGTGCCCGCCCCCGTCGGTTCAGCGCTCGGGGTGGAGCCGGTGGAGGGTGGCCAGCACGTCGTCGAGCCAGGCGAGCATCATGCGTTCGTACGCGATGCCGCCGCGCAGCACGACGTGCTGGAGTTCGCGCCCGGCGTCGGGCGCCGCGGGTGCCTCGGGCCCGGTGAAGTCGCGCCGCTCCCCCGCGAGATAGTGCGCGAGGCGGTCGCTGTGGGCCTGCTGGTGCCGCTCGACCTCGCGGATCAGTGCGGTCGGGTCGTCGAACGCGGCGCCGCGGATCTTCACCGCGAGGTCGTGCCGGACGCTTTCGGGCTGGATCGGCTCGTGCAGCCACTGGGAGAGGGCGATCCGGCCGGGCGCGGCGACGGAGTACTCCCGCTTGTCCGGCCGGGCCTGCTGCGGCACCTCGCGGACGTCGATCCAGCCGTCGCTCTCCATGCGCTTGAGGACGCGGTAGATCTGCTGGTGGGTGGCGGTCCAGAAGTATCCGATGGACCGCTCGAAGCGCCGGGACAGCTCATAGCCGGAGCCCGGCTTCTCCAGCAGAGAGACGAGGATCGCGTGTTCGAGCGCCATGCCCCGATCCTTCTATGCAACTCGTTGCATAGACAAGTGGCATCGGCAGGGTGAGACACGGCTCACGGTGGCGGAGGAGGGCCCCCGGGCGCCCTTGAGGGAGACATTCGGCCGGGCCGGAAAAGCCGGAGAACAAAGGTGAGAAAGTAGGCTAAATTACATCTTCGACCGACCGGCCGAACGAGCGAATCGATCGAACCGAGCGAATCGACTGAATCGACCGAACGAACCGATCGGTCAACCGAAGCGGAGGACGCGTGACGCGCCGACCCGGCTGCCCCTTCTGCCTCATCGTGCGGGGTCAGGCACCGGCGACGGTCCTGCGGGAGTGGCCGGATACCCTCGCGATCCGGCCTCGCCACGGTGGGGTGACCGCCGGGCATCTGCTGGTCCTCCCCCGGGTCCACGTCGCCGATGTCGCCGAGGACCCGCGCGTCTCCGCGACGACGATGCTGCGCGCGGCCGAACTCGCGGCGGAGATCGGCGACTGCAATGTGATCACGTCCCGTGGCGCCTCGGCGACCCAGACCGTCCGCCATCTCCACCTCCACCTCATTCCCCGCGCCGACGGCGACGGCCTGCTCCTGCCGTGGACCGCCGCCCGGCCCGCGGAGAGGTGATCCGCCGCCCGCGCCGGGGTGGTCAGGCGAGGAAGATGACGGTCATGCTGTCGAGGGCGACCAGGACTCCGTAGGAGAGCAGCATCGTCCTGGACAACGCGACGCCACGCCAGGGCACGGGTTCTCCGTGCCGCTCGGCGTCCATGGCGAAGGGCGGCACCTGCGCGGCGCGGCGGTCGGCGACCTTCTCGTAGAGGGTGCGGAACAGCCGCTCCTGGCGCAGGTAGTAGCTGTCCAGGAGCCAGAACCCCGCCGCCAGCCCCACGGCGACCGCGGCCGTCTTCCAGCTCGGCCCTCGGGTGGCGACGGCGATGAAGGCGCCGCTGACGGTCATGGCCCAACTCTTGACGAGGAACGAGGTGTTGGCGTGCCGGGCGATCACGGTCTGGAGGAACTCCAGATGTTTGACCTCGTCCGGACGGAACCTCGGGGGCACGGTCGTGGTCATGGTGCCGTACCGCCTTCGGACGCGGGAGGCGCGTCGGCCTCGCCGGACGCCGCAGCCGCGTCAGCCTCGCCGGACGAGGAGGGCGCTTCAGGCTCCGCGGACCCTTGGGGCTCGTCTTTGGACGTGTCTGGGGGCGCGTCTGGGGGCGCGCCTTGGGAGGCGCCTTGGGACGCATCTTGGGATGCGTCCGCCTCTCGTGTCTCTTCGCCCGCCCCAGCCTCATCCGCCTCCGGCACCCGGAACTGGACGTTCAGGTCACCGGCGACGGCGTTGAGGCGGTCTTCGAGCTTCTCCGGCGCGTAGCGGTCGAGCAACGCGTAGAGGCGGTCGAGGAGTTCGAGCCGGGCCCGGGGCGGTGTGGGGTGGGCGGGTATCCGGTCGTCGGCCCGGGGGGCGGGGGTGCCGTCGCGCGCGGGCTTGGGGTAGGGCCAGGCGGGCGTGGTCAGGGGGAAGTGGTAGCTGCCGGCGACGCCGGTGCGGGCGCGTTCCTCGACGATGCGGATGCACGCGTCCTCAAGCGTGCGGTGGGCGTCGCCGGCCGCCGACTCGACCGTGGACCGCAGGCGCCACCAGCTCTCGGTGTGGCCCACCAGGCTGCGGCGGGCCTCGGTCAGCAGCCCCCGGCCGCGCGTCTCGGCGGACGCGATGGAGCGCTCGGCCTCCTGGTCGCGGTCGGCGCAGGGGTTGTGGGCGAGGATCTTGACCACGATCGCGGCGGTGCTCAGCACCAGGGTGAGGATGATGACGGCGCCCTGGTCCGGTGCCAGGTCCACGTGCTCGCGCACCGCGCCGGCCGCGCGCATCCGGGCCCAGACGCCGACCATCGTGAGGATGGCCACGGTGAAGAGCACCGGGCCGGCCGCGTTGGGCCAGGGCAGTTCGCCGGCCTTCCGCCGTTCCGTGCGCGGGGCCTGGGGCCATACGGCCTCGCGCAGGGCCGCGATCGGGCCGCGGCGGGTGCGCTCCAGTGTGCGGGCGGCCCGGGTCCGCCGCCGGAAGACGGACTCGGCCAGCAGGCTGCCCGCCGCGAGCAGGCAGACGGCGACGCCGAAGCCGGGCAGGTAGGCCAGGTAATAGCCGGCCTGCCGCTGGCCCAGTCCGAAGAACCGCTGCATGAGGGTGCCGATGAACAGCGTGTCGAAGGCCACGCAGGCGACCAGGGTGGGCCACAGCAGGCGCCGCCAGAGCACCGGTGGCCGGCGCAGGCTTTCGGGTCCGTCGTCGGCATGGCGGGCGCGCACTTCCCCGGCCCGCACCTGTGCCCGCCGGGCGCTTCGCGCGAGGGTGAACCGCTCGGCCTCCTCGATGGCGGTCTGGGCCTTGTGGAAGGTGCGCGCGGCCGCGGTCGCCGCCGCGCCGAGCCCCGCCTGCGCGGCGGTCAGCGCGGTGTTGGCGTCGGCGAAGGCCCGCATGAGGGCGGCCTGTTCGCCGTTGTCGGTCCGGTCCGCCGGCCGGGAGACCGGTCGCTTGGTGGCGTCCAGGGCGACGAGGGCGGAGTCGTCGAGGGGACAGTCGACCGCCGCCTGGTAGCGGGCGGCGGGCCCTGCCCGGTTCTTTCCGTTGGTGGTGTTCATGCTGCCCGCGTTCCTCACTTTCTGATGATGCGGATGTCGACGCGCCGGTCGCACTGGAGCCTGTCCTCGGTGGTCATCCGGCCGCCCGCGCTCCGGCCCTGCTTCGCACACCCCGAGGGCAGGCCCCGGCCGTACGCCGTCACGCGCGTCAGCCCGAGTCGGGTCAGGACCTTCTTCACGGCGTCCGCGCGTGCCTGTGACAGCCGCTGGTTGTTGTCCGGCCGGCCGCGCGGGTCGACGTAGCCGAAGACGGTGACGCGGCTGCCGGGGGTGGTGCGGGCGCTGACCGCGACGTCGCTCAGCAGCGGGAGCGCCTGGGCGCGTACGACGGAGGACTCGGTGTCGAAGAGGGCCGCGCCGGGGAGTTCGTAGGTCTCGGGGCGGTCGTTGCCGTAAGTGATCGCGGGGTCCGGGGGTGGTTCGCGCCGCGCGCCTTGGTGTCTCGCCGTGCCGATGGCCGTCGGTGCGAGGGTGCAGGAGGTGCCGGGGGCGGTGGCGCGGCCGGCGCCGCACAGGGTGCGCCACAGCCTGGTCAGCCAACTGCGCTGGGCCGAGGTGGGCGCGGACCGGCCGTCGGCCGGCTGGCCCAGCCCGGCGAGGGTGAGGTGGACGCCGGCCAGGGCCGGCTTCTCGTCGCGGGCCGCGCAGACCCGTGCGATGGCGTTGATCTCGCTGTCGTCCCTGAAGGCGGCCGAGCGCAGGTCGGCGCAGCCCGTGGTGGACAGCCCGTCGGTCAGCACGAGGAGGTTGCGCCTCCCGGCGGCGGCGTCCAGGGAGGCGGCGCCCGCCGTGAGGGCCGCCAGGACGTTGCTGCCGCCGCTCGGGGCTGCGGCCCGCTGTGCCTTGCCGACGAGGCGGGTCAGGCAGTCGACCGCCTGCTTCTTCCGTTCCTGCTGGTTGATCGGGTTGTCGTTGTCCTTGACCCAGTCGGCGGAGCGGCCCTTGGCCGTCCAGGTGATCTGCGCGGTGTCGCCGCCGAAGCTGCCGACCGCGACGGTGTCCTTGCGGCGGACCACGGCCGCGAGGAGGCCGCCGATGCCGTGGGCGTAGTCCCGGCTCCGGGAGGTGGCGCGCGCGCCGCGTACGGAGGCGGAGGTGTCGACGAGGATCACCGTCTGGCCGGCCGCGTCCGCGGGGCCGCCCTTCATCCACGCGCAGGCGTCCAGGCGCGGTGTGTCGCCGCACGCGGTGATCGAGCCGGCCAGGAGCACCACCGCCAGGGCCCCGGCGAACGCGGGCGCTCCCCTGCGGCGCCCGCGTCCGGTCCCGGGGTCGACCGGCTTCAGGGGGCTCACGGTGCGAGCTCCTCGACGTCGGTGACGGTGTCCACCCATGAGAAGGGGCTCAGCCCCATCTGGCGGCAGAATTCGCTCAGGGCCTTGTCGTAGGCGTTGGCGTACTCGAACAGGCCCACCTGCTCATGGTTCTTGGTGGCGGCCGCGAGGACTCCGGCGAGCGCCTCGGCGCCGTTGCGGCGGGTGTGGGTGAGGGCCTGCATGACCTTGCGGAAGTCCTCGTCGGCGAGCGCGGCGGCGAACGGCACCAGCAGCCGGCGTTCGGCCGGGCCCAGGGTGCCGAGGAGTTCGAGTTCGCTGATGACCTTCAGCCAGCGCTCGGTGCGCGCCTGTACCTGGTCCGCCTTGAGTTCGCCGAGGCGGTGCTCCTCCGACAGCCGCAGTTCGGCGAGGTGGAAGGGCAGTACGTGTTCGCGCAGTGCGGGGTCGATGCGCATGCGTACCGACGGCCGGCAGCGGATCAGGCCCTTCTCGTCGTTGTAGCACCATCCGCCGCGCAGCTCCTTGTTGACCGCCTTCTCGGCGGCCACCGGGTCGCGGGGGTCGCAGGTCCGGGCCACGGGCCAGGCGCGGCGCAGCAGTTTGCAGCGGGCCGCCTCCTCGTGGATCGCCGCGCGCTCGCGCAGGGTGTCCAGCGTCATCTCCCGGCTGCTCCAGCGGAAGTGCGGGACGAGTTCGAAGGCGAACACATCGCCGTGGGCCGCCACGGACAACGTGTCCTCGCCGGGCGGCAGTTCGACTCCCACCTCGGCCTGTGCCGCCTGGCCCAGGGGCGGGGTGTCGGTGCTGCCGGGCTCCTCGCCGGGCTCGGCGGCGGTGGCGGCTTCGGCGTTGCTCCTGCCCGTCACCCGGCGCCACCAGTGGCGGAGCCTGGTGCGCAGTCCGGTGCGCTCGGTCATGGGCGTTCTCCTTGTCGTGACGGGTGTGGCACGTGTCGCGGGTGTGGCTCGTGTCGTGGGTGGGCGCGTGCGGCGGGGTATCGGCTCGTGTCGCGGGTGTGGCTCGTGCGGCGGGTAAGGCTCGTATCGCGGGTGCGGCGGTCAGGGAGCGGTGGCGGACGCGGGGCCGCCGGGGGCCAGTTGGTGCCTCACCTGCCGGATCGTGCGGGAGTCGGGATGGCGGCCGGCCCACATCGCGAGGTAGAAACCGGCGCGCGGGGTCAGGGGCCGGGCGCAGATCCGCGGGACGAGCGCCTCCAGGAAGGCGGCCAGTTCCTTGTCGGCGTCCGCCGCCAGCAGCCAGCGCCGCAGCAGGTCCCAGGCGCGGGTGGAGCTGTCCTGGCCCATCAGGGCGTGGCGCCAGAGCCGGACCAGGGCGTCTTCCCGGTCCCGGTCGGTCATGGCGGCGTCCGCCAGGACGGGCCGGTCGCGGCGGTCCGGTCCGGCGCCGTAGCGGCTGAGGATGAGCATGGTGCGGATGGCGTGCTTGGTCAGATGGTCGTTGTCCGAGGTGATCCAGCGGTCCAGGGCGTCGGCGGTGGGCCCCGGGGACCCGGCGAGATAGAGCCAGGACATCGAGAAGGCCACCGAGCTGCTGAACGCCAGCTCCGGTCGGGTGCCCAGTTCCCGCAGGGCCCAGAGGGTGTCGGGGACGTCCTGGGCGCCGACCAGGGTGCCGTACGCGCGGGCCGCGCTGTCCTGGAACTGCCAGCGGGGGCTGCTCACCCAGCTCCTGATCTGGCCGCGCACCCGCTGTACCAGTCGCGGGTCGTGGGCCGCCATCTCCAGGGCCAGGGCTGCGGACTGGCGGTAGGCCGCGGACTCCCCCGCCCAGTGGCGGATCAGGTCCCGGTAGACGCTGTCGAAGTCGTGGCTGAGCAGGATGCCGGCGATCTGCGCGGCCCGTACCCGGATCCGCTCCAGGGGCTTGGCGACCAGCGCCGTCAGCCATTCGCGCAGGGGATCGCGCAGGCTGTCGTAGTCGTGCCAGGCGACCTCGATGACGGCGTGCATCAGCTCCTCGTCGACGAGCCTGGCGCGCCGGGGGTTGTCCGGGGCGGCTCCGTCGGACGCGGCGTCGGCGGCGGCGCGCATCTCCGGCGGGATGAGCTGGTCCAGTTCCCGCTCGAAGACGTGGTTGGTGGGCGCCGGTTCGCGGGTCTCGTAGCGCGGCAGGACGACCGCGCTGAGCACGTCACCCGCTTCGAAGACGTCGGAGAGCGGGTGGCCGTGGAAGAGGGCGTAGGCGATGCGGAACGCCTGGCGGTGCGGGTCCAGTACGGGGCCGTGCGCGGTCTCGGTGGGTACGTGCAGCAGTTGCTTGGCCAGGCGGCGCAGCCGGTCGCGCCACTGGCCGATGACGTCGCTCAGGCTGGTGTCCTCGGAGTGGATGCTCCGGGCGAGGGCCTCGGCGAACTCCACGACGCTGCGGACCGACGGGGCGCCGTCGAGAGTGCGCCGCACCTGTGGTGACTCCAGCATCCGGGTGACGAACGCCGTGGTGTGTTCGGCGGTGCAGTCCGGCTGTCCGCAGACCCCGGGGTGTCCCGCGAGCAGCCGGCGCAGGTGGACGGCCAGGACGTCGCCGAGGGCGGGACGCCGGTGTTCGACGGCGTGCGGCCGCATCCGGTCGGGGTCGACCACGCCCAGTTCGCCGATCACGACGAGGTAGGCGCGCTGTTTCCGGGCGAGATGGGCGAGTGTCTCCAGCGTGGACAGCTTCACCGGCTGGTCGCCGAGGTCCACCACGAGGCCGCCGGGGGTGAGCAGTTCGTCGGCGCGCCGGCACAGCGCCTGGAGGATGCCCGGGGCCTCGCTGTGCAGGATCTTGATGCTGTCGTCCGGGCAGCAGCCGGCGAGCAGGGTCAGCGCCGTGGACTGCCGTCCGCTGCCGGGTGCTCCGGCGAGGAGCAGGACGCGCTGGGCGGCGAGCCGTGCGGCCATCCGCGTCTGCTGGTCGACGGGCCGATGCGCGTCCAGGTACCGGGCGAGGGTCAGCGGGGAGACGCTCAGCACCTGGATCTCGATGCCGGCGTCCCCGCCGAGGGTGAGCTGCTCGGCGTAGAAGGCGGAGCCGCCGCCGGTGGCGACCGCGCTGCGCTTGAGCTTGTTGAGGGCGTTTTGCTGACGGGCCTGCTGGTAGCGGGTGAAGTCGCCGCCGTCGCCGGATTCCCGGCGGGGCGCGGCGCGGCCGGTGTCCGGGGCCTTCGGGGGCCGGTCGCCGTCGCGCGGCGCGGTGGGGTCCGCGGGGTCCGCGGTGGCGTCCGTACCGGCGGCTTCGGTGCCCGCTGACGGCGCGTCCGCGATCGGCTCGGGCGGTTCGGCCGCTTCCTGGACGGGCGCGTCCGCGGCCGCCGGGGCGGACTCCTCGCCCGGCGCCTCCTGCGGCGCCCCGTCGTTCGCGCCGGTTTCTTCCGCGGTGCTCACGACCGCCCTCCGCCCTTGGCGTCCCGGCCCTCGTAGTAGTTGGCGTCGCCGCTCCCGGTGCTGATGGGGCTCCGGCTGGCGTGGAAGGTGTGTCCGCCGCCCGGGGCGGCCGGCCGCGCGGCGGTCTCGCTCACCGGTACGTGCGCGCGCAGCGCCTCGGTGATGTGCGGCAGGTCGAGGTGCGCGTACGGCACGCGCAGATGCAGGGTCTGCCGTTCCGCCAACTCGGCGATGGTGGCGGGGAGTTCCTTCTTGGTGGGCAGGGCGGCCGTGTCGATGAGCACGGGGATGACGGTCCGGCGCCACTGGAGCGCCCAGTGGATCTCGTCGTGGACGAAGTCGCCCGGTACGTCGATCCGGCGGCGGCCGTCGGCGTCGCGCAGCGACAGCCAGTTGGGGCCGATGAGGACGAGGAGCACGCCGCAGTTTTCGAGGTGGCGCCACAGGTCCGGGGGAAAGTGCACACCCGCCGGCATGGTGCGGCGGTCCCGGAAGACGTGCTCCGGACCGAAGGTGTCCTTCAGTTCCTCGTCGAGCAGGACGGCCGCTTCCGCGGCGTCGCCGGTCCGGTAGTTGATGAAAGCGCCGGCCATGGTTTTCTGCCTTTCCTCTTTTTGACTGGTGACTTCCGAATGCCTGGTGACTTTTGGCTGGTGGCTGGTGGCTGGTGACAGCGGTGGATCGCGGCAGCCGGCGCCGCGGGGGTCGGGCTGACGGGACAAGGGGGGTGATCCTGAGATTCACAGGGGTTTCAGACGCGGTCAACGCGTTGCCCCGGGCCTTTTGGGCGGGCAACGGAACACCGTGGGTACGGCGGGAGTCCGGCTCCCGGCGCTGTGAGGTGCGGCGGAAGGGCGGCAGAAGTCAGGCGGGAGTTACCGGCCCGGTCCGGTGGGTGTGCAGGCCGGTCGCGATATGCGGGAGGGTCCGGCGGACCAGAGGATTCTTCGGCCAACGGTTGAGCGCGCGGCTCAGGCGGAGGAGGTCGGCGCGGATGGTGGCCGAGTCCAGGAGCGCGACCTGATCGGCGACCGATTCGGCGATCACACAGGCCCGTTCGATCTCGCCGACGTGTGCCAGGGCGAGGGCGAGCCGGGCGCCGTACCGGGCCCGGGCCCGCAGGGACTGCGCGGGAATGGCGTCCAGACCGTCACCGAGGAGGGAGACGGCCTCCGCCGGGGAGCCGAGATCGTGCATGCACCAGCCGGCGACGAAGGCCGTCAGATCCGGCAGATGGACGCTGCCCAGCACCGGGTCCTCGCCACCGGGCGCCTGGGCGCCGGAGCTCAGCTCCGCGCCGCGCTCCAGCGCCCGCCGGCACGCGTCACGGTCCCCCACCAGGGCGTGCCCCTGCGCCTCGCGCTGGGCGGCGAGCCCCTGGATGCGCGTGCTGCGGGCCTGTCCGGCGGCCCGCCGTGCGAGCTGGACGGTGGCGACCGAGTCGCCGCTGTAGAGGGCGAGTTCGGCGCGGCGGATCAGGGCGTAGGCGGCCAGTTCGTCGTCACCGCCGTCAGCGGCGAGCTGGACCGCCTGCTCGGTCCACCACAAGGACGCCGAGTCGCTGCCCGCCTCCTGGGCCATCCAGCCGGTGTATTCGGCGAATCGGGAGGCGAGCCGCAGGACCACGTCGCGGTGGGCGGGCCGGGCCTGGTGGGCCATGCCGCGCAGGGCGCTGGTGGCCGCGATGCAGAGCTGAGCGACGACGGCCGGGCCGTAGAGCTGTCCCAGTCGCCGGAACTCGTCGAAGACATTGCGGAAATACGGCAATGCCGCGTTCGTTTCCCCGCTTTCGAGGAGAGGGGGTGCGAGGGACCAGCTCACCACCGCGGACGGCACGGCTCCGCCACCGAGAGAAGCGGGGTCGAACGCCACGAAGTCGCTCTCGCCGCCGGCCCGCATACGCAAGGTCCAAGGAGTGCTGACATCCGTCCCGGAAAGGGGCGCCGCGGCGGCGCTCCGCTCGGCGGCGGGAATCAGATGCGCCAGTTGCCCGCCGGCGTCGAGGGCGCTGTCACATAACTGCGCGAGATCGCGGCTGGGTGTCTTGACGCCGCGCTCGACCTTGCTCAAATGCCCTTTGGAAAAGGAGAGCAGAGTCGCCAGTTCCCCGAGAGAAAGCCCCGCCTCGATCCTTCGCCGGCGTAACTCCGCGCCGAACCTCACCGGAATCCGCTGCATCCCGCTCGCCCCCCTCGTCGTTCGGGACTGGTGAGGGGAGTGTGCCATGGGTCACACCGAGAATCGTATGCTCTTCAACCTATTGTTTGCTATCGGTTTCATCACGCTCCGCTTCCGGACCGGCAGCTCATCGTCACCGGCGCGAAGAGATCCCGCGGCGAGCGGCTCGGAAGACGCGGTGAGGCCCCGCGCACGGGGGAGAGCACGGGACCTCATCAGGCATAACGTGCTGGGCGCGGGAGACGTTCCCGTTCGGGAAGATTTTCCGGAAAACGTCTTGCGGTGGGCGGTGGGCGGTGGGTGGGGCCATGGGAGGTGCCGGATCGGATCGCCGGTCGGGCCGGCGACCGGGCGGGGTCGCTCAGGCGTCGTCCTGCACGAGCCGCTCCAGCATGTCCTGGAAGTCGATGTCCACGACCACCCGCAGCCCGTCGCCGTCCGGCTCGCTCAGCGGGGTCATCACGCCCCGCCGCCACCAGAACACATTGGGGCTGATCGCGCCGGCCGCCTCCTCGTGCCCGGCTGCGGCGAACTGCGCCATCGCCTGCAACGCCGGGATGACCTGGGCGTCCTGGATGCGGTGGAAGGCCAACTGGTGCCGGAAGGGCATCGCCACCAGCGCCCCGTCCGGGGTGAGCCCGGTGCCCATGATCCGCTGGACGAGTTCGTCCAGGACCAGCACCCGGCTGGCGGTGAAGAAGGAGTCGCCGAGCAGCACCTCGAACGCCGATCCGTCGCCCCGGCGCACCGTCTCGTGGCCCTCGACGGGAAGCGCCCGCAGGTTGTTCATCGCCCGGATACGCAGCTCCGCCACGTCCCCGAGATCGGCGAGGGAGTCCTCGCTCAGCATCTGCACCGCCTCGGGCAGATCGAGGGCGAGCACTTCGCGCAGCCCCGGGGCGGGCTCGCGGCCGTAGCGGAAGGAGTCGGAGGCGGGCAGGGTCTCCTGGGCGACGACGCGGGGGTAGAGGCAGGCGCGGATCTCGTCCTCGGTGAGGGTCTCCAGCGGCTGCGGGCCGTCCATGGTGCGCAGGACCTTGCCCACGTGATCACGGACCAGGCCGGGCCAGCTTCGCTCGCCGCGCCGGTCGCGGTGGCAGACCGCGGCGAGGTTGCCGAGGCCGAACTGACGGCCCGAGGAATCGGTGACCACGCCCGCGTAGGCGGTGACTTCGAGCCCCTCCTCAGCGAAGGCCATGCGGACCTGCGACCGGAAGACGCCGCCCTCCCGCTCGGAGAAGAAGGGGAACTCCTCATCGCGTGCGAGGTCGCGGGAATCCCGCTTCGGTCCTCGGCGGAACAGGCCCATCTCTTCCTCCCGGCGACGGCCACGAATGACGGCCATTATCGGGCCGATCGTAACGGGTGCGCCGGGGGCCTCCGACACGTTCCACCGGGCCACCGGGGCCTGTCCGGCGGCCCGGTGGCCGCCCCAGGACGGCCGGACGCCCCTTGCCGTTCCCGGCCGGGCGCCCGGCCTCCGGAGTGGTCAGCCGCCGATGCTGACGTCGATGCAGGCGTAGAAGGCGTTGGCGGTGTCGGCGATGTTCCACACCGCGAGAATCTTCTGTTTGCCGGTCAGGCCACCGAAATTGACGCGGTGGGAAACGGTCGCGGGCGGCTGCGCGCCACCGTCGTTGAATTCGGCGATCTTCCGGCCACCGACGAAATACTGCCAGGTGCTTGTGGAATGACGGGCGGTCAGTTTCCAGTTGAAAGTCTGCGAGCTGCCGATGGGGGTGACCCGCCAGCCCTTGGAATCGTCGTCGAGTTCGGCGAACCGGCTGTTGCCGCCGCTGCAACTCCTCAGCCCCTTGGGGCCTTCGACGCTCTGCGGTTCCCACTTGATCGGTCCGCAGGCGATGGTGCCGGCGGCGCACTGCGCTTGCCGGCTGGGCGGTGCGGACACATAGCCGTGCGCGCTCGCCGGGCCGGCCGGCATGGTCACCACGAGGAGGGGAGCGATGGCCGCGCCGATGGCGACGGCCAGCCTTCTTTTCTTGTTCATGTCAACCCTTTCGCGAGGGAGGCCACCACGCGAGAGCAGGATGCGACGCCGGGGGGCGTCGTACGTCCGCCCTGGGCAGCCTCGTTGAGTGGGGGGTGGATAACGCGAAGGTGTTCCGCGACGACACCCCCGGGCCCGCCCGGCGCCGACACCGGGCAACCGCGGCCGGAGGCGCGACTCGCCAATTGGTCTAGACTTTACTCAGCGGCCGCGAACGGTCAAGAGGTTGTGCTCGTTTCGCGGCCCGGGCGTAGCAACAGCCGTTCCTGGCCCAGGAGTTGGTCGGCCGTGGAGTCGCCGTCAGCCCGCCGCCAACGCATGCCGGCGCGCCCAGACACCGGCCGAGATCCTCGCCAGCAGCCGGGCCGCGGGATCGTCCACGTCCCGGCCCATGGCGAGCCGCCCGGAGTAGCAGCCGACGATGACGTACGGCGGGGCGTCCGGCGGATACACGATGCCGGCGCTGTGCCGGATGCCGCGGATCCATCCGTTCTTGGACGCGATCCGGGTCCCGGCCGGCAGTCCGGCCGCCAGGTCCACCCGGTGGACGTTGGCGGTGAGCAACTCCAGCGGCTCGCGCGGCAGCCAGCACAGCAGCCGCGCGAGGTCGGCCGCCGTGACCAGGTTGGTGACGCCGGCGGCGCGGGCGGCGACATCCTCGATGCCGCGGTGGGTGACGCTGTGCCGCGCTCCCGCCAGGCGCCAGATCTCGTTCACGGCGTCGAGCCCCACATGGGCCAGGCAGATGTTCGTGGCGAGGTTGGAGGAGTGGGCGACCATCCGCCGGGCCAGCAGCCGCAGCGGCGCGCTCCGGCCCAGCAGCCGCCACGTCCCGGCGTCACCCTCCCGGTCCGGGGTGAGCGCGAAGGGCGGCGCCGGCACGGCGGAGGCGAACCGGTTGCGTACCGGAACGGGCGCGTCCAGGTCCAGATCGCTGCGGTAGAGGGCCGCGAGGACGGCCATCTTCATCGTGCTCGCCGCGTAATAGGTGCGATCGGCGTGTCGACTCATGTGAGGGCCCGTACCGAGCCGGGCGACATGCAGGGACAGCATCATCATTCCTTCGCGATCAACATTCCTTCGCGGGCACGTGCGGGACGGGGCGATCAAAGCGATCATGACCGGTTCCCGGCGGTGTCGCGTACGGGCCGCCCCCACGGCGGCCCACCGCCCGGTCGCGGCTCATGACAGCAGGTTGACCTGGAACGCCCCCGTCATCGGTGACGGCACACGCGTCCGTCTCTCATCGGGCCCCCCTCGCACCCCGCGGATGCCCCGCGTGACCCGCGTCATTTCGCCCGATTGGTCTTCCGCGTAGGGTCGCGGACGGCCCGGGAGGGCGCCGGACCGTTCCGGACGGCCTCGGACGCCCCCGGTCCCCGCGCGCCCCGCCCGCCTTCCGCCAGTCGTCAGTCGAGGACGCCCATGCCGATATCCCCCGACCTCTCCCCTGTCATAGCCGCCACCACTCAGTGGCTGCTGCGGGCCTACCCGGCCACCGGCGGTGCGAGGAACGCCGCGCTCGCGGAAGGCCAGGCCCGCCAGGCGGCCACCGTCGCCGCCTGGCTGCGCTACCCGACAACGACGGACGCCGCCCTGGTCACCCTGGTCGGCCCGGGCGGATCCGCGCGGCTGGACCGGCTGACCGGAGCCGACGCCGTCCCCGCCGACGAGGCGGAGGCCGCGTGGCGCAGTTGGGTCGACGAGGTCGTGGCGAGCTGGGCGGCCTGCCTGCTCACCTCGCGCGCGCTGGCGCACGACGCGGTGGCGGCCCTCGCGGGTTCCGACCACCTGGCCGGCCTGCCGGTCGACTTCCGTTTGCTGACCGAGCCGAGGGACGGCGACCGCCGGGCCGCCGCCCTGCTCCGCCACCCCGACCTGCTCGCCCCGGTCGCCGACCTGCACCGCGCCACCCTCCGTCGGCTCCTGGAGCCCGACCCGATCGGCGCGGGCTGACCGCCGGGGCCGCGGGCTGACCGCCAGGGTTACGCGCCCGACCTCTCAGGGGCGAACACGGGGGGGCACTACCGCGCGCATCAACGTGCCCACCACCGCGCCCACCACCGTGACGTCGCCGTACGGCGGCCGGGCGCGGTCAAAACCCGTGATCGCCCTCCCGGGCGGTCGCCACGCTGAAGAGACCGCCATCGGGGTCGCGGAGGGCGGCCTCGCCCTCGGCCGACCCCCAGGCCGGATTCACCGGGGCGACACTTCCGCCCGCCTCCACCGCGGCCGCCGTCGCCTTCTCGATGTCGCGGACCGGGAAGGTGACATGCCAGCGCGGCCGGATATGCGGGTCCGGGGCGGCTTCGACGGCACCACCGCGCAAGGTGGCGACCACGCGTAGCTCGTCGCGCACGACCACGGAATCGTGCTCGTAGGTGACGCCGCAGCCGCCGTCCCGCTCATCGGCCCAGCCGAACACCCCCGCGTAGAAGATGGCCGCGTCGAAGGCGTCGCGGGTGCGCAGCTCCAGCCGGGCCGGCGCACCGCCCCGTCCGACATTCCAGGCCAGGGTCTGCCCTTCCCAAAAGCCGAAGTCCGCGCCGTCGCGGTCGGCGGCGAGCGCCGCGCGCCCCTCACCGAACCGGAGCGGGCCGACGGCGACGGTGGCGCCGCGTTCCCGGATGCGGGCCGCGGTCTCGTCCGCGCTCTCGACGGCGAAGTACGGCGTCCAGGCGACGGCCCTTCGCATGCTGGGCGCCAGCGCGCCGATTCCCGCCACCGGCTGCCCGTCGGCCAGGGCGACCGAGAACTCCTCGCCCAGCTCGCCCGGGCGGAAGCTCCAGCCGAGGACCGCCGCGTAGAAGTCCTGGGCGGCACGCAGCTCGCGGGCCATCAAGCTCACCCAGCACGGAGCACCGAGTACGGGGGTGGTGCGTCCTGTGGCCAACATGAAGGTGCCTCCTCCGCTCCGCGTCCGCTCACCACTGTGCCAGCGACGACGCGGTGCCGCTCTGGCAGCGAGCGCCGCTCGCCGGCACCCGGCACCCCCGCCACTCCGGCACGCGGCCCCCGGCACCCGGCGCCCCCGTGTCGACCTTGGCAGCGCCCCGCCACCGCCCCCGGGCCCGCCGCCCCGGGCCACGGCGCCATATCCGTACCCCCGGCGACTGGCGCCCCGCACCCGCACGGCAGAAGGTGGAGTCAGGTGCTTGTGCCCGAGAGCGGGCAGTGGTCGTACCACTAGGCCGTGGAGGTGAGGCGCGGGACGACGCGGCGCCCTCGCAGAGCCGTCATCGATCCGTCGCAGATCCGCCCAGCCACTCACCGACCGAGGAGCGATCGCCGTGACCTCCTTCCCCCGCACGGCCGACAGCAGCAGCCCCGACCGGCTCCCCGACACCCGGGCCCGCTTCGCCGAACTCCTGGCCGAGCCGGACGCCGAACGACGCCAGAAACTCCGCGATGACCTGGTGTGCGCGTGGCTGCCGCTGGCCCACCGGCTGGCGCGGCGCTACAGCGGCCGGGGGGAGAGCGACGAGGATCTGCGGCAGGTCGCCGCGGTCGGCCTGGTCAAAGCCGTCGACCGATACGACCCGGCCACCGGCACCCCGTTCCCCGCCTACGCGGTGCCCACCATCCTCGGCGAGCTGCGGCGCCATTTCCGCGACGACCTGTGGGCCGTGCACGTGCCGCGCCGGACGCAGGAACTGCGGATGGAGGTCTACCGCGCCCGCGAGGAGCTGGAGACCCACTGCCCGGGGCCGACGGTGCCGACCGTGCGGGACCTCGCCGACAAGACCGGCCTGACGGAGGACGAGGTGCTGCTGGGCCTGGAGGCCCAGGAGACGTTCACCGCCCTCTCCCTCGACCGGCCCCTGGCCACGGAAGCGGACCGCCCGCTCCGGCTCGCCGACACCCTCGGCGACGACGATCCCGCCCTGGAACTCGTCGAGGAGCGCATCGCGGCCTTCCCCGCCCTGCGCGGTCTCCCCCACCGCGAGCGACGGATCCTCTACCTGCGGTTTTTCCGCAACATGACCCAACGCGAGATCGCCGACGAGATCGGCATCTCCCAGATGCACGTCTCCCGCCTTCTGCAACGCTCCTGCGCCGTGATCCGGGACGTCGTACGCGCGGACGGCTGATACGCCAGTGGAGTAGCCGACCCCGCGCCTGGCATATCGCCCCGCTCCGGGGACAAACTGTCCCTATGGCGGGCATCTATCAAGGCAAGGCCACGATCGTGTTCGACGGGTCGCAGATCCCGGTCGACGCCACGCTCAGCGTGTCCGGGACGGGCGCGCGGCCCGGCTGGACGGGCCGGCTGCGAGCCGATCCGACGACCGTCATCGAGTCGTCCCTCGCGAAGTCGGAACAGCTCCGGCTGCGCCTCCCCAACGGTCAGGAGGCGCCGTTCGTCCTCGCGCCGCAGAGCGACGTCACCACCGGCGAACTGAGGATCTCCGGGGACGGCCCGCAGCCGTTCTGAGAACCGTTCCGTCTGACTCTGACTGAGAACGTTCCGCGTCGGCCGTTCCCCGTCGGCGAAGGGCCGACGGGGAAGGGTCGACGCCGTTCAGGCGGGCCACGTCCCGGTCACTCGGCGTACCGCGCTGGCGCCGCCGCGGTCGGCCGCCGCCTTGACCGCGGCGAAGATCGCACCTTGGAGGGCGGCGGCCAGCAGGACCTCCCGCCACTCCCGCTCCTCGTCCGTGGCGTCGGGCGCGTCCCGCTCGTTGCCCAGCATTTTCCAGACCTGTTTGAACAGGGCCCCCGCGATCAGCCCGCTCAGCGCCCCCACGGCCAGGCCGATCGGCTTGTAGGCCAACTTGGACGCTTTCATGCACACCTCCGGCTCTGGCGCACGATCATGATCATGACCAGTGCGGCGGCGGCACCGGCGATCAGCAGGCCGCGTTTGCCGCGCGCCGCCCGCCCGGTGTGGCCGCCCTCCCACACCGGCTCCGGGGTCCTGTCATGAGTCCGGTGCAGCGCGTGCGCCGCCGTGTCCTGGATCCGCGCGCGGGCCCGTACGGACGTGTCGTGCATCTGATGCCTGACCTCCGCCGCCTTCACCTGCGCCCGGGCCTTGACGTCGGCCTTCGCGGCGAGCGCCGCCACGGTCTGACCGAGCTGCTCCCGCGTGCCCTCGACCTGCTCGCGCAGTTCCTCGGGGCTGGGCGAGGAGCGGTGGTTCCTCGCGTCGCCGGTCATCGCCGTCCCCTTTCCTTGATCGTCGCGACATCGGCCTTGACGCTGCGGATGGCCTGCTGCGGAGTGGGCGGAGTCGCCCGGTGGACTTCCTTCTTGCCGACGAGGGCGAGCACACCTGCCACGACCAGCAGCCCACCGGTGACGATCAGGGCTGACGCCCACACCGGAAGCACCAGGGCCAGGGCGGCGATCGCGGCCGCGGCGAGCGTCTGCAGAGCGAGCAACCCGAAGATTCCCGCCCCGCCGAACAGTCCGCCGCCGAGCCCGAACCGCTTGCCCTTGAGCTGCATCTCCGCCTGCGCCAGGCGCAGCTCCTGGCGGACGAGCTGGGACATCTGCTCCGATGCCTGCTTGACGAGATCGCCCACCGATTCCGCGGAGTCGGGGCGTGGCCGGTGATCAACGGAGTGGTTCATCGTCGTGACCTGCCTTTCCTCGTTCGAGCCAACCCGGGCGGCCGAGAGGCGCCCCGCGCCCGCCTGCCTGCCCGCCACGCCGGCCCTCCCTTGGCGCCGGACACCCGGCACCGGCCTCTTCACCGCCCGGGTACCCGTACTCCGCGGACTCACCCCGCCTTCTTCGACGGCGAACCGGCACTGCGGATTCCTGCCGGTTTGGCGGAGTCGCCCACGCCTACGTAAAGTTCCGCCGAAGCGTGAATAGAACAGACGATCCCAGGAAAGCGGCAGCGGCGATGACGGTGACCGAAGAAGGCCGGGCCGATGGCGCGGGAATCGACGCGGAGCGGATGGCGGTCTGCCTGAGCGTGCTGGAGGAGCTCGACGCCCTGCCGCTCGACCACCCGGACGCGATCACCATACGGAGGGCCACCGCCGGCATCTACCGGTCGGTCAAGCAGCGCCGGCGGCAGGAACGCCGGGCGGCGAAGACGGCCAACGACAAGGCGGTGACCGAGGCCACGGCCACCGGAGCCGCCGACCGGATCGACGACGAGACCCTGGGCCGGGCCCTGGCCAGTTCCGTCACGTCGGAGATCGCCGGAATCCTGGAACGGCCGAGGTCCTGCTACGTCTGCAAGACCCGCTACGTCGAGGTCGACGCCTTCTATCACCAGCTCTGCCAGCCGTGCGCCAAGGAGAACCTGTCGCGCCGCGACGCCCGTACGGACCTCACCGGGCGGCGCGCGCTGCTCACCGGCGGCCGCGCGAAGATCGGCATGTACATCGCGCTGCGGCTGCTGCGCGACGGCGCGCACACCACCCTCACCACCCGCTTCCCCAACGACGCGATCCGGCGTTTCAAGGCGATGCCGGACAGTTCCGAGTGGCTGCACCGGCTGAAGATCGTCGGTATCGATCTGCGCGACCCGGCGCAGGTCATCGCGCTCGCCGACTCGGTGAGCGCCGAGGGCCCCCTCGACATCCTGATCAACAACGCCGCGCAGACCGTTCGCCGGTCGCCCGAGGCGTACCGGCAGCTCATCGCGGCCGAATCGGCGCCGCTGCCCGCCGGTGAACTGCCGGCGTCCGTCGTCATCGGTCACTTCGGCAGCGGCACGCCCGCGGCCCTGCCCGCCGCCTCGACGGCCGGGCAGCCCGCACTGACCGCCGAGAGCCTCACCGCCCTCGCCCTGACCAGCGGCTCGGCGTCCCCCGCGCGGATCGAGGCGGGCACCGCGATCGACGCGGGCGGGCTCGTCCCCGATCTGCACTCCACGAACAGTTGGATCCAGAAGGTCGACGAGGTCGACCCGGTCGAGCTGCTGGAAGTCCAGCTCTGCAACATGACGGCGCCGTTCCTGCTGGTGAGCAGGTTGCGCCCGGCGATGGCCGCGGCCGCCGCGCGCCGCAAGTACGTGGTGAACGTCTCGGCGATGGAAGGCCAGTTCAGCCGCGGCTACAAGGGCGCCGGCCACCCGCACACCAACATGGCCAAGGCCGCGCTGAACATGCTGACCCGCACCAGCGCCAAGGAGATGCTGGAGACCGACGGCATCCTGATGACCGCCGTGGACACCGGCTGGATCACCGACGAGCGCCCGCACCCGGACAAGATGCGCCTGGCCGAAGAGGGTTTCCACGCCCCGCTCGACCTGGTCGACGGCGCGGCCCGGGTCTACGACCCGATCGTGCGCGGTGAACTCGGCGAGGACGTCTTCGGCTGCTTCCTGAAGGATTACGCGCCTACGGCCTGGTGACACGTCACCCTCCGGGGAGGCGAAGGGACTCGGCCGCGCCGACGCGTCAACGCGCCCTTCCCTCCCCGGTGTTGACTCCGGGCGGTGCCCCTGGGGTACGTCCCGGCTTCCCTCCCCGGCTTTCCCCCCGGCCTCTCCCTCCCGTGTTTCCCTCCCGGCACGGCCGGTTACCCGCTGGGCATGGGACGGACAGCGAAACCGCGACACATCCGGCGGCAGCGGACGACCCCGGGCCCGGCCCCGGAGGTGGCGCGCGACGCTCCTGACGAGCCGACCGACATGCCGAAGAAGTCCTGGTGGGCGGTGGCGCGGCGGACCGTGCGGGAGCTGAGCGACGACGAGCTTCCCGACCGGGCCGCGGCCCTGACCTACTACGGGGTCCTCTCACTGTTCCCGGCCCTGCTGGTGCTGCTCTCGTTGCTGCGGATCGCCGGAGAGCCGGCCACCGCGCAGGCGCTCGAAACCCTCCAAAAGCTCGCTCCCGGATCCGCCCGCGGCATCCTCACCCAGGCCGTGCGGCAACTGGGCGACACCGGGACCGGCTCCCTGGTGGCCCTCCTGGGCCTGGCCGCCGCCCTCTGGTCCGCCTCCGGCTACGTCGCCGCCTTCATCCGTGCCTCCAACGCGGTCTACGACATGCCGGAGGGCCGCCCGGTGTGGAAGGTGCTGCCGTTGCGCCTGGCGCTGACGGTGACGTTGATGATCCTCGCCTGGGTCAGTGCGCTGATCGTGGTGTTCACCGGCGAGCTGGCCCGACAGGCCGGTACGGCCCTGGGCGTCGGAGACACGGCGATGACCGTGTGGGGCGTCGCGAAGTGGCCGGTACTCGTCCTCCTCGTCACCCTCATCCTCGCGATCCTGTACTGGGCAGCGCCGAACGCGAGGGGCCGCGGCTTCACCTGGGTCACCCCCGGCAGCCTCCTCGCACTCGTCCTCTGGGCCACCGCGTCCGCCGGCTTCGCGCTGTACGTGGCGAACTTCGGCTCGTACAACAAGACCTACGGCACCCTCGCCGGTGTCGTCGTCTTCCTGGTCTGGCTGTGGATCTCGAACCTGGCCATCCTGCTGGGCCTCGAATTCGACGCCGAGATGTCCCGCCAGCGCGCCATCGCCGGCGGCCATCCGCCCACCGACGAGCCGTACGTCGAGCCGCGCGACACCAGCGAGTGGCCCGACGAAACGAACCCGGCCGGCGGTCACTAGGCCCTGTCGTCACACCACAGGATTACCTGCGAGGGGACCCGGATCATCCCGCCCGGATCTCCCCGTCCCGGGATCACCCCGCCCGCTTCGGTGAGGACCGTGCGATGAGAAAGATCATCTTGATGATGTCGGTATCCCTTGAGGGGTACTTCGAGGGACCGGACCGCCAACTGGACTGGCACCTGGTCGACGACGAGCTGCACCGGCATTTCAACGAGCAACTCAAGACCATGGGCGCGTTCCTGGAGGGACGGGTCACCCATGAGCTGATGGCCGATTTCTGGCCGACCGCCGACGCCGATCCCGCGAATACCGGGCCCATGGCCGAGTTCGCCGGTATCTGGCGGGACATGCCGAAGATCGTCTATTCCAGGACCCTGGAACACGTCGACTGGAACGCCACCCTCGTGCGGGACGTCGTCCCCGAGGAGGTCATGGCGCTCAAGGCCCGGCCGGGCGGCGATCTCGTGATCGGCGGCGCCGACCTCGCCGCGGCCTTCCAGCGGCACGATCTGATCGACGAGTACCGCCTCTACGTCCACCCGGTCCTCATCGGACGCGGCAAGCCCCTGTTCGGCCCGTCGGACGCCCACACCCCCCTCCGGCTCACCGAGACCAGGACCTTCGGCAACGGCGTCGTCCTCCTCCGCTACCAACGGGCCGAGACCCCACCGGGTGCCACCCCGCACGGCCCCGCGGATCCTTAGCCGTACCCCGGCCAGTGCGGGTCCTCCCAACGGAGCGGGCCGGTGAGACCGAGCAGCCGTATCGCGTGCAGCAGTTCCTCCGGGGCGCCGTGGGCACGCAGCCGGGCAGCGGCATGACCGAGCAGCCAGGCGGTCAGATCCGCGCGCATCCGCTCCTCGTGCTCCCAGCTCTGCCAGGGGAGCAGGTCTGCGAGCAGGTCGGAATCCCAGTGCGCCACCGCTTCGGCCAGATGGTGATCGGCCGGGTGGTCCGTCAGCGTTTCCCACGTGCTCAGCCACGGGCCGAGCGTGGCGGATGCCTCCGCGCACAGCGCGAGGACCTCGTGGGCGGGGACGGCGGGAGCGGGATCGGTGAGCGTGTGGGCCCACCAGGCGTGCAGGAACTCCTCGACCGCCGCGGCCTGATCGGCGGGCCATCGCCGCCAACTGCCGCGCGCGAACGTACGCCCGACCTCGTCCATGCCGGGGTAGGCCCTGACGCGGCCGTGGACGAGGGCCGTGGCGAACTCGGGCAGGATCCGGCGCAGTACGGCCGCGTGGTCGCTCCAGTCGGGGGCCTGCCAGGTGCGCTCCAGGAGATCGGGGCCCAGCTCGGTGTCCGGCTCCTTGAGCCGCGCGAGGTCCTCCGCACTCCCCCAATGGCACTCGCAGTTGCTCTCGTCCGGGTGGGCGGTCATGCCGCGGAAGGTCGCGGCCAGGCCGTCCAGCGCGGCGTCGAGCCGGAGGCGTGCGGGGGTCGGGGCAAGGTGCGTCATGGGCGGGGGCCTTCGAGGACTCCGGGAGAGCGGGCCCCCGAAGGTTGCCAACTTACCGGTCCGGGCGCGCGAGCACCATCGACTGTCACGAGCCCTCGGAGCGGTCCCCATCCGCATCCCGTATCCCGGTCCCGCCCCGAGCACCGGCGGGGTCGCGGGCCTCTTGGGCCGGCGTACGCGGAGGCCGATACTTGACGCATGAACGTCTCCGCTCCAGGGCTTCTCGGCCTGCGGGAGCGGATCGGCAGCGGCTTGTTCCACCGCGTGGCGGGCCCGGAGGGAGCGGACAACCGAGCCCGCATCCACGGGGCGCCGGGCCCCCGCTGGTTCGCGCCCGACCGGCCCATCCGTACCGTGCACGGCGACGCCTCGATGTTCGTCGGGGGGCTGCGGGCGTTGTTGATGCAGTCGCTGCATCCGCTGGCGATGGCCGCCGTGGCGGCGCATTCCGGCTATCGCGGTGACCCGTGGGGACGGCTCCAGCGCACCAGTACGTTCCTCGCGGTCACCACCTTCGGGGCCGCCGCCGACGCACAGCGCGCGGTCGACCGCGTACGGGCGGTGCACGAGCGGGTGTCCGGGACCACCCCCGACGGGGAGAGGTACCACGCCGCGGACCCGCACCTGCTCGCCTGGGTCCACCTGGCCGAGGTCGACAGCTTCCTGTGCGCCCACCAGTTGTACGGCGCGCACCCGCTGGACGCCGCCGGCTGCGACGCGTACATCGCCGATACGGCACGGGTCGCGACCGCGCTCGGCGTCACCGACCCGCCCCGCGACCGGGCCGAGCTGTCCGACCGGCTGGCCGCCTACCTCCCCGAGCTCCGCACCACACAAGAGGCGCGGGAGGCGGCACGTTTCCTCCTCCGGCACCCGCCCCTGCCCTGGATCGCCCGGGCCCCCTACGCCGTCCTGGCCGCGAGCGCCGCCGCCACCCTCCCGCCCTGGGCCCGTGAGCACCTCGGCCTGCCGTCCCGCCTGCCCACCAGCGAGAACGCCTGCGTCCGCCTGACCGGACGCACACTCACCGCCGCCATCCGCTGGGCCATGGCTTCTCCCTCGCGGGCGCCTTCCGCACCGTGACCCGGAGGGAGGGGACGGCCCGCGAGGACGACGACATCGGAAACCGGGTGGGGCATCGATATCGATACGGTTCCCCCATGGGCGAGAACTGGAGCTCGACGGAACCCGGAGTCATACAGTTCCCCTCCGGCGTCCGCGTGCGCGGCAGGGGCCTGCGGCATCCTCTCCCCGCCGGGCCGACGCCCGGCTTCGCGCTCTATCTCCTCGGCAAGCCGCCCCCGCCGGCCGAGTGGGACGCGCGGTGGCTGCGGTGGCCCGACTTCCGCCTCCCGACGGACCGTCAGCGGGCGCGGAGCCTTTTCGAGGAGGCGCTGACCCGGGCGGTGAGGGAACGCGTCGAGATCGCCTGCGGCGGCGGCCGCGGACGGACCGGAACGGCGCTGGCATGCATGGCCGTCCTCGACGGCGCCCCGGCGGACCGCGCGGTGGCCTTCGTCCGCCGCCACTACCACCACCGCGCGGTCGAGACGCCGTGGCAGCGACGCTTCGTACTGCGCTTCGAGGACGCGACCCGGCCCGCCGGCTGAGGAAACCGCCGCCGGCGCCGTCAACGTGGCCGACCGGGCCCCAGGGCAGAGGTGCCGAAGGGCGGCATCACGGCAGAAGTGGTGCACCCCGCCACCCTTGCCGGCGCCATGCCGTTTCCCGATCGGCGCACCGGCCGGGCAGAATGACGCCCGTGCTGCATGTACGAGTGATCACCCCGGCCGACCGTACCGACGAGGTACTGCGGATAGCCACCGACTGCCAGGCCGTCGTCAACGTGGTCAGATTCCCTGGAGCGGCCTACGACCCGGAGGGTGACTTCGTCGAGTTCGACGTCGCCAGGGAGGGCGCCAACGGCGTTCTGGAGGCCCTGCGCGGCCTCGGGCTGAAGGACACCGGCGGGATTACCGTCGAGCAACTCGACCTCTCCATTTCCACCGCCGCGGAGCGCGCCGAGGAAGCCGCCCCGGGAGACCCGGACGATGCCGTCGTCTGGGACGAGCTGACCGCCAGGACATCCGCCGAGACCCGTCTGACGTGGGCCTTCTTGGCCTTCCTCACGCTCGCGACGCAGATCGCGGCGATCGGCGCGCTGCTGGACCAGCCGATCCTGATCGTCGGTGCGATGGTGCTCGGCCCCGAATTCGGGCCGGTCGCCGCCATCTGCTTCGGCATCCTGCGGCGGGACCTGCGTCTGATCGGCACGGCCACCCGGACCCTCGCCATCGGCTTCGCCGTGGCCATCACGTTCACGCTGGCTTGTGCGGCCGTCAGCCGGCTCCTGGGCTGGGTCACCCCGGACATGCTCGACGACAGGCCGCTGACCGATTTCATCACCCACCCGGACCGCTGGTCCCTCATCGTCGCGATCCTGGCGGGCGCCGCGGGCATCCTGTCCATGACCGCCGGCAAGTCGGCCGCCCTGGTCGGCGTCTTCATCTCCGTCACCACCGTCCCGGCGGCCGGCAACATCGCCGTGGCCATAGCTCTCGCCCACTGGAGCGAGGTCGGCGCCTCCTGGAAACAGCTCGGCATCAACGTGGCGGGCATGCTCCTCTCGGGAACCCTCACCCTGTTCCTGCAACGCGTCCTGTGGGGCCGCTACGGCCTGCGCGTCGTCTCCCGGGCACGATCCGGCGTATGGGGTCGGAGCTCCGATCATCCGGAACGGGACCGCTGAGGCGCCGCACGCGTTTCCCGGCGCGGGGTAAGGGTGTGACGCGGCGTCACCCGGGCCGCGGGCGACCGGGGACCCGCACCTCGGCATGAACTGGGGGCCGACTTCCTGACCTGACGAAACGCAGGCCAGGAGGCCAACCCCCAGCCTCGTCGACACCCGACTCGGGCGATCCCCCGCGTCGCCCGAATCAGGCGGCTCTTTACCGGATCCCTCGCCCACGCGGGCGGACTTCCGGAACTCCGTTGAGTATATTGGCTCTCAGCCAGTCAACGCAGGAGTTAAGCATGTCTCCCCGCAGCGCATCGGTCAATGAAGAATTGCGGCGGCGTTCCCGTGTGCGGCTGTTGCAGGCGACGGTCGAGCTGGTCGACGAACGCGGGTTCGAGGCCACGACGCTCGGGGATATCGCGCGGCGGGCCGGCGCGGCTCGCGGGCTGGTGTCCTATTACTTCCCCGGCAAGCGGCAGTTGTTGCAGTCGGCCGTGCACCGGCTGATGCATCTCACCCTCCAGGAGGCGCTGGAGCGCGAACCGCGGCCGGTGGGGCCGGAGGCGGGCCGTGAGCTGATGGCGCGGGCGATCGACGCGATCCTGGGGCTGGCGTGTGACCATCCCCTGTTGATGCGGACCCATATGGCCGGGATCCTGACGGCCGAGGGGTTCATCCAGTGTCCCGAGCAGCAGCGTCTGGCCCAGTTGCTGCGCGAGACGGTCGTGGCGTACGGCTCCGCCGATCCGGACGCCGACTATCCCCTGCTGCGGGCCCTGCTGATGGGCGCGGTGGTGCCGTTGCTCCTGCCGGGGGCGCCGATGCCGCAGGCCCGGTTGCGCGCCGAACTGTTCCAACGGTACGGGCTGAGCTGGGAGTCGGGGGTCCCGCCCGACGAGGCGCCGGACGAGGGGACGCGGGTTCCGCCGGACGAGGCGCCGCCCGGTGGGACGCGGGTTCCGGCGGCTCCGGTCGGTACGTGACGGTGGCGCGGGGGCGCCGCCGTACCCCTGGGAGGGGCCGGCGGCGCCCGCGTACCGTCGACGTCGGCGTGGTGCGGCCGGCTAGCGGTAGTCGGGCTGGGTCTGGACGTTGAGCTCCCTCAGGCGGACCGAGTCGGCGCTGTCGGTACGCCGGTCGTCGACCCTGAGGACGTCGAAGCCCTTGGCGATGTCGTTCGAGTAGATGTAGCCGTTGTAGTAGTACGCCGACCACGCGCCGCCGGAGACCAGCGAGTCCGTGGAGAGGGGACCGCGTTCGAAGTAACCGATCTCCTTCGGGTGCACGGAGTCGGTGAAGTCCCAGATGGAGACGCCGCCCTGGTACCACGCCTGGACCATGATGTCGCGGTTCCTGGACGGGATCAGGGATCCGTTGTGGGCGACGCAGTTCTCGGTGTCGGCCTGGTGGCGGGGGATCTTGTAGTAGCTCTTGAAGACGAGCTTGCGCGCGTCGCCCGTGCCGGTGATGTCGTAGATGCCGTCCGCACCGCGGTTCGGTCCGGTCGACTCGTTGCAGGTGGCCGCTCCGCCGCCGCCCAGTTCGTCGGTGAAGACGACCTTGTTTCCGCGTTCGTTGAAGGTCGCGGAGTGCCAGAAGGCGAAGTTGACGTTGTCCTGGACGCGGTCGAGGACCTTGGGCGCGGCCGGGTTGGAGATGTCCATCAGGATGCCGTCACCCATGCACGCCCCGGCGGCCAGCTTCAGCTTGGGGAAGGTGGTGATGTCGTGGCAGCCGGTGGTCGCCGCGACGCCCGGGTTGGTGGTGCCGCCGGGGTTGCCGCCGTCCGGGAAGAGGACGGGGAAGTCGACGACCGCGGCCTTCTCGGGTGCCGAGCGCGGCACCTTGATGACGGAGATGCCGTCGTGCGGTGGCTGGCAGTCGGGGAACGTGGCGCTGGGTGAGTAGGACGAGACGTAGATGTAGACGTCGCGTCGCTCGGGGACCAGCGTGTGGGTGTGGGAGCCGCAGGCTGTCTCGACGGCGGCGACGTAACGCGGGTTGCGCTTGTCGCTGATGTCGAAGACCTTCATGCCCTCCCACGACGACTTCTCCGTGGCGGGCTGGGTCTTGCTGTTGCAGGAGTTGTCGCTGCGCGAGGAGTCCGTGGAGAGGAAGAGCAGGTTTCCGGACACCGTGACGTCGTTCTGGGAGCCGGGGCAGAGCACCTGGCTCACGGTCTTGGGCGCCTGGGGACGGGAGATGTCGTAGATGACGAAGCCGTCGTAGTTGCCGGCGAAGGCGTACTTCCCCTGGAAGGCGAGGTCGGAGTTCGTGCCCTTGAGCGCCTGCTTGGGGATGTTGGTGAGATGGCGGACGTTGTCGCTGTGCACGACCTCGTCCACCCCGGGTATGTCGCCGTCCTTGATCGCGGCCAGGGTTTCGGCCGACTGACCGCGGCTCACTTCCTTCGCGGTGGAGGGGTGGTCGCCGGGGTCGGGGGTCGCGGCCGCGGGTCCGGCCACGAGGAGCGAGGCTGCGAGCCCGAAGGCCGCGGCCGCCGCTCCGAGGTATCTGCGCCGCACGGGGGGTCTGTGCAACGACGTCACGAGGTCCTCCCTAGTGTCCGTTCCGAAGCGAACGGTTCCTGGACCCCGGTAGTATCGCGCTGCTCATGTACAGATCAATAGAAGGCAATGAAGATGTCCCGTACGGGCATCGCCGGATGATCGATGGACAGGAGTGCGCGCGTTGAAGCGTCCCAGTACAGTCACCGCCCTCGCCGCTACCGGGTTCGCCCTGGTCATCTCCCTTTCCCTGAGCGGCTGTTCGCCGGACGGCGACACCGAGGCGCAGGGCGCCGACGGGCCGAAGGTGGTCGCACCGGGCAAGCCGGGCGAGCCGGCGAAGACACTCACCGCCGACGAAGCCGAGAAGGCCGGCCACGACGACTCCCCCAACTCGGCCGACTTCGGCTACGTCCGGATGATGATCCCGCACCATCAGCAGGCGCTGGTGATGACGGCCCTCGCCAAGCGGCACGCCCACGACACGCAGGTGGGACGGCTGGCGGACCGGATCGCGGCGGCTCAGCGCCCCGAAATCGGGGCCATGGAGGGCTGGTTGGCGCGCCACGCCGACAAGGAGAAGGAGGGCGGCCATGAGCATCGGCACCAGCACGGGCGGATGCCGGGCATGGCCACGTCCGCCCAGCTCGACGAGTTGCGGGCGGCGCGCGGGAAGCGGTTCGACGCGCTCTTCCTGAAGTTGATGATCACGCACCACGGCGGCGCCGTCTCCATGGCCACCGACGCGCTCTCCGAGGGCAACAACACGCTGGTGGAGGAGATGGCGAACGAGGTCATCGCGCAGCAGAGCGCCGAGATCGGGCGGATGCGGAAGATCCGGGAGCGGGTGGGGAGCACCACCTGAGCGCGGGCCCGGGCACCGGCGGGAGCGGGGCAGGCCCGGCCGGTGACGGGTCGGAGCCGGGCCCCGCTAGCGCTTGTTGTGGCGCGGGGTCAGCAGTCCGTCGTCCCGGGCGCCGGCGATCAGCCGCAGCGCTCGGCGGCGGTTGCGACCGGTCGCCGTCATCACGGCCTGCACCGGGTCCCGGCCGTCCCGCTGCGCCTCCCGGTACGCGTCCGCGGCGATCCGGCGGCGCTCGGCGGCCCGCGTCCGGGCGAGGAGCGCGGACGGCGTACGCGACAGGGCGGGGGCGGACGGTACGGCGGAGGTGTCGGTGGACGGTGGCGCGGAGGGGGTGTCGGCGGAGGTCGGGGCTTGGGCCGGAGCCGGAGCCGGGGCCGGGGCCGGGGAAACCGAGGCTTCCCCGGAACGCGGCTCGCGGGCGCCTTCCGGGGAGACCTCGGGAAGCGGGCCGGGCGGTCGTCTGCGGGCGGTCTCCACGACCGGCGGACGGGGCGGGGCGGCGGGGGACGCGGCGGGCGGAGCGTCGGCGGTGTCCGTGCGCTCGGTGAGATCGGGGAGATCGGTGCGCTCACCGGGCCGGGAGAGCCGGCCGGGCTCGGCGTTCTCGGCGGTCTCCATCGGCCCGGCCGCCTCCTGGACGGCGTGCGGGGCCGTGGCGGAGGTCGCGTTCGAGGTCGTGGCGGAGGTCGCGGTCGCGGCCGTGTTCGGGGTGGCGTTCGCGGCCATGGAGCCGTCGGGGCGCCCGCGGCCGGGCGCCGCGTCGCGCAGGACACCGCCGCCGTGAACCACGTCCCCGGCCGGGTGCGGACGCGCATTCGCGTGCTCGTGGGGCAGCGGCGGGGCGGGCGGCGCCGACCACTCCGGGCCCCTCGCCTCCCCCGACGCGGCAGGCGCCGACATCGAGCCCGCGTTCGGCCCCGGCCCCGGCTCCGGCCCGGGACCCGGCGCGGAGTCCGCCCCCGGAACCCCCGGATCCACCGCCCGCTCCGCGCCCAGCCCCGGCGCCCCCTCCGCCAACGCCCCCGGCTGCCCGGACTCCCGCACTCCCCCGGGCGCCTCGGGCCGCCCCGCCCCCCCAACTCCCCCAGGATCACCAGTCGGCCCCGCCTCCCGAACCGCTCCGGGCTCGTCGAGCCGTCCCGGCTCCCCCGCCGGCCGCTCCTTCCGCGGCCGCCCCATCGCCGTCCGGCACATGTCGTCAAGGGGCCCGTCGATCCAGCGGGCCAGCCTGGCGAGGCCGTCCAGCGTCAGGGGCGGGTCGGCGCGCAGGTCCTGGACGGTGAGGCGGTCTTCGGAGGCCGTGACGAGCACCTCGATGCGGCCCCCGTCGGCGAAGGCCAGTCGGGCGCTGAACCACGGGCCGAGCGGATCGAGCCGGGGCTGGGAGGCTCCGGGGCCGTGGGTTCCGGCCGGGTCGTCGGGGGCGGCGGGCTCGGGGGCGGGCGCGGCCGAGCCGTGCCCCTGCAACTCCCAGGCGGGCCACTCCGGAGCGGCACCCTGAGCCCTATATCGGTCATTAACGGTATAAAAGTCACTTTCCGACACGAGGGAAACGTAGCCCCCCGCCCGCCCGGCCCAGCGCCACGGCACGCTCATCGCACCCGGAGCAACCCCGATAGCGCATCTCCCGTAACGGCCCCGCCGGTGCCATCCTGGGGGTACCCGGTGCGATCCTGGGGGTACTTCGCGGAAGGGGCCGCTCGTGCTTCGTGTCGCAGTGATCGGATCGGGACCCAGTGGCGTTTATACCGCCCAGTCCCTGATCGAGCAGCAGGCCGTGCCGGACATCGAGGTCTACGTCCTGGACCGGTTGCCGTGTCCGTACGGCCTGGTCCGCTACGGCGTCGCGCCGGACCACGAGAAGATCAAGTCACTTCAGGGAAATCTGCGGACCGTCCTGGAGCATCCCCGGGTGCACTTCCTGGGGAACGTCGAGGTGGGAGCCCCGGGCCTGGGCCTGGAGGCGCTGCACGAGATCTTCCACGCGGTGGTGTTCTGCGTGGGCGCCGCCACCGACCGGCACCTCGGCATCCCGGGTGAGGACCTGCCCGGCAGCCACCCGGCGACCGAGTTCGTCGCCTGGTACAGCGCCCATCCGGACGCCGCCGCCATCCGCTTCTCCCTGGCGACCCGGTCCGCGATCGTGATCGGCGTGGGCAATGTGGCCGTCGACGTGGCTCGCATCCTGGCCCGTGGCGCGGCGGAGCTGGCCGCCACCGACATGCCGCAGGGACCGCTGAGCGCCCTCGCGGACAGTCGGGTCGAGGACGTCTGGATGATCGGCCGGCGCGGCCCGTCCCAGGCCAAGTTCACCACCAAGGAGCTGCGGGAACTGGGCGCGCTGCCGCACGCACGGGTGGTCGTACGGCCCGAGGAGCTGGCGCGGGACCCGGCGTACCAGGACCCCGCGGGGCTTCCGCCGGCCGTCCGGCGGAACGTCGAGGTACTGCGCGGCTGGGCGGAACGCCAGGCGGCGGACGACGAGGGGGCGGGCAGCGGCGGGACGGACGGCGAGGCGGCGGCCGACCCCGGGCCCACGCGCCGGATTCACCTGAGGTTCTTCCTGCGCCCCGTGGAGTTCCTTGGGGACGCCGCCACCGGGGTGCGCGCCGTCCGGTTCGAGCGGACGGCGCCGGACGGGCGGGGCGGCGTCAGGGGGACGGGCGAATACGAGGACATCGAGGGCCAGTTGGTGTTGCGCTCGGTCGGCTACCGAGGGGCGCCGCAGGCGGGCCTGCCGTTCGACGAGGCGAGCGGCACCGTGCCCCACCTGGCGGGACGGGTGCTGGCCGGCGGTGCGCCCTGGCCGGGCGCGTATGTGGCCGGTTGGATCAAGCGCGGCCCCACGGGCGTGATCGGCACCAACCGGCCGTGCGCGAAGGAGACGGCCCTCTCCCTGCTGGCGGACGCGACGGCACTGGCGGAACGCCCGGTGGCGCCGGACCCCGTGGCCGCGCTGCGACGGGCGGGGCAGCGGCCCGTCCCGTGGACCGGCTGGCTCGGCATCGAGGCCGCGGAGGCGGCATGGGGTCAGCAACTAGGCCGGGGCACGGTCAAGCTCCCGGACTGGGACCGGCTGTTGGAGGCGGCGGGCACGGGCGGAACCCGGCCGGCGGAACGGACCGACGCCCGCGAGCCCGGCTAACCGTCGCCGTCGGCGAGCCGGCCTTCCTGTAGCTCCGCCGCCCGCAGTACGCCCTCGAAGAGTCCGGGGAAGAGCGCGTCCAGATCGGCGCGGCGCAGCCCGTTCATCTTGGCCGTGCCGCGGTAGACCTGCTGGATGACGCCGTGTTCGCGCAGCACCCGGAAGTGATGCGTGCAGGTCGACTTGCTGACCGGGAGTTCGATGTCCGCGCAGTTCAGCTCGCCGTCCGCGGCGGCCAGGGCGCACACGATGCGCAGCCGCATCGGGTCGGCGAGGGCGTGCAGGACGTCGGCCAGCCGGATGTCCTCCCGCGCCGGGTGTTCCAGCGACCGCGAGCCGGACGAGGCGCCCGCGATCGTCGTGTCGGTCGGCATGGCGGCTCCTGGCGTACGGCGCGGACGGCGGCTGGGGCGGTGACGCGGGCGGGCGTCCCCTGCGGAGGCTCGCCCCCGGGGGGGCCGGCGACCCCGATGGACCCACACCACATTGTACGAGAACCGTCGTAGTTGGCACCAGGCCGTCACGCCGACCCAGGCCCCGCCGGCTCAGTGACGACACCCGCGACGCCCGCGAGACTCAGTGACGACACCCGCGACGCCCGCGCCGGGGAACCGCCGCGCGCCCCCACCGCGCCCCCGTGGCCAGGAAGCCCAGTCCGACGCCGAGCATCCACGCGTCCTTCGCCAGGGGAATCCCCTTCGGGGTGGGCCGCAGGCTGCCGGGCTCGCGCATGCCGGGCGTCCGCACGTACAGGCCGAACAGCCCGGCGGAGAAGCCGGTCAGGGCCAGCCCGGCGAGCCGGGTCGGGACGACCGGGGCCAGCAACGTTCCGCCGATCGCGACTTCCGTCCACGCCAGCAGCCGCGTGAACCGTTCGGCCTCCAGCCTGCGCAGGAAGGGGTACGCCGTGCAGGCCATTTCGTGCAGCCCCTCGGCCGTCGCCTCGTCCGCCTTCAGGTGACTCAGCCCGGAGTTGAGGATGAACGCGCCGATGGCGAGGCGCGGGGGGATATCGCGCGGTTCGGGCACCTGCGTCATCGAAGCCTCCCTGCCGTGGACCGGACTCGCGGCCCCCTCGGCGAGCTTAGCCAGGGGGCACTCCGGCCGCGAGGGGAAGAGGTCGGGCGCCCGGGACGGACCGACAAGTGCCGCGTCCACGGCCGCACCCGACCCCTCCCCTTGTACGAAACCCTTCGTAGTTTGACATTCACCGTACTACGACAGCTACCGTATGACCCTGGGTCCACCCGGGGCCCGTTCGCCTTCAGGTACAGGAGCTTGCCGTGAGCGCACTGTTCGAGCCCATCAACCTTCGCTCGCTGACCCTCGCGAACCGGCTGTGGATGGCGCCCATGTGCCAGTACTCCGCGGCGCCGGAAGGGCTCGCCGAGGGCGCACCCGGCGACTGGCATTTCCAGCACCTCGCCGCGCGTGCGGCGGGCGGGACGGGCCTGATCCTCACCGAAGCGACCGCGGTGAGCCCCGAGGGCCGGATCAGCCCCTATGACCTGGGGCTGTGGAACGACACGCAGACCCAGGCGTTCCGGCGGATCACCGACTTCCTCAAGACCCAGGGCTCGGTCCCCGGCATCCAGATCGCACACGCCGGCCGGAAGGCCTCCACCGAGCGGCCGTGGGTGGACCGAGGCGCCCCGATCGCCCCCGGGCGGCGGTACGGCTGGACTCCGGTCGGGCCCAGCCCGCTGCCGTTCGACGAGGCTTCCACGACTCCGGCGGAGCTGACCACGGCGCAGATCGGCGAGATCGTCGAGCGCTTCGCGGCGACGGCCCGCCGGGCCCTGGCGGCGGGGTTCCAGGTGGCCGAGATCCACGGCGCGCACGGCTACCTGATCAACGAGTTCCTCTCCCCCTACACCAACCGCCGCACCGACGAGTACGGCGGCTCGTACGAGAACCGGACCCGCTTCGCGCTGGAGGTCGTGGACGCGGTCCGGGAGGTGTGGCCCGCGGAGCTGCCGGTCTTCTTCCGTATCTCGGCGACCGACTGGCTCACCGAGAACGAGGCCGACGCGCGTACGGGCTGGACGGCCGAGGACACCGTTCGCTTCGCCCGTGACCTCCAGGCGCACGGCGTCGACCTGCTGGACACCTCCACGGGCGGCACCGCCCCGGACGCGAAGATCGACGCGTCGCCCGGCTTCCAGGTGCCGTTCGCCGAGCGGGTGAAGCGGGAGACCGGTCTGGCGGTGGGCGCCGTGGGCCTGATCACCGAGGCCCGGCAAGCGGAGAAGATCGTCGCGGACGGCCACGCCGACGCGGTGCTGATCGGCCGGGAACTGCTGCGCTCGCCGAGCTTCGCCCAGCAGGCGGCGCGGGAACTCGGCGCCGGCGTCCATGTGCCCCAGCAGTACCACCGGGCCGTCTGACCTGCGCGGATACCGAGCCGGGACGCCGTTGTCAGTGGTTGGGTGCAGACTGACGACTACCTGAGACAACGGCGTCCCGGAGGTGTTACGGCATGACTGACGTACTACTCGCGGTCGGCACGCGCAAAGGGCTGTTCATCGGCCGGCGGCGGCACGGCGAGTGGCGGTTGAACGGCCCGCATTTCCCCGCACAGGCCATCTACTCCATCGGGATCGACACCCGCCGCGCGACGCCCCGGCTGCTGGCCGGGGCCGACAGCGCGCACTGGGGGCCCTCGGTCTTCCACTCCGACGACCTCGGCGAGACCTGGCACGAGCCGGCCCGGCCGGCGGTCAAATACCCACCGGATACCGGGACTTCCCTGGAGCGGGTGTGGCAACTGCATCCGGCGGGGCCGGCCGCCCCGGATGTGGTGTACGCGGGCACCGAGCCCGGCGGCCTGTTCCGGTCCGAGGACGGCGGTGAGACGTTCGAGCTCGTACGGCCGCTCTGGGAGCATCCCAGCCGGGAGCACTGGGCTCCGGGCGGCGGCGGACTGGCCGTCCACACGGTGATCACCGATCCGACGGACGCGGACGCCGTGACGGTCGCGGTCTCGGCTGCCGGGGTGTTCCGCACCCTGGACGGCGGCGCCAGTTGGGCACCGTCGAACGACGGCGTGAAGGCGGTCTTCCTGCCGGACCAGCACCCCGAGTTCGGCCAGTGCGTCCACAAGATCGCGCAGGATCCGGTCGACCGCGACCGGCTGTATCTCCAGAACCACTGGGGCGTTTACCGCAGCGACGACGCCGGTGCGCGGTGGACGGACATCGGCGCCGGCCTGCCGTCCGACTTCGGTTTCGCCGTGGCCGCGCACCCACGCCGGGGCGATGTGGCCTACCTCTTCCCCATCACCGCCGATATGGACCGGGTGCCAGCCGACCACCGCTGCCGGGTGTACCGCACGGCCGACGCCGGCCGTAGCTGGGAGCCGTTGGCGCACGGCCTGCCCGAGGAGGACCATTACGGCACGGTGCTCAGGGACGCCCTGTCCGTCGACGACACCGACCCCGCGGGCGTGTATTTCGGCAACCGCAACGGCGAGGTGTACGCCAGCGCGAACGACGGCGACAGTTGGCGGCAACTGGCCTCCCACCTGCCGGACGTACTGTGCGTACGGGCGGCCACGGTGGGGTGAGGCGCGACCGTGCGGAACACGGAAGTTGAGACTCCTCGGTTACGGCCGGCGAGGACCGGCGGCGGGGAAGGGTACGAGCCCGGGCCATCGATTGAAGGGGAGCGGTCTGAGGCCAGTAGGGTGATCCCGTGGCTGCGCGACCTCTTGAAGACATCGTCGAACCCGGCTGGGCCAAGGCACTTGAGCCCGTCGCCGAACGGATCGCCGCGATGGGCGACTTCCTGCGGGCGGAGATCGCCGCCGGGCGGACGTACCTCCCGGCGGGCAACAACGTGCTGCGCGCGTTCCAGCAGCCCTTCGACGAGGTGCGGGTGCTCATCGTCGGCCAGGATCCCTACCCCACACCGGGCCACGCGGTCGGTCTCAGCTTTTCCGTGGCGCCGGACGTGCGCCCGTTGCCCGGGAGTCTGGAGAACATCTTCCGGGAGCTGCACTCCGATCTCGGGCTGCCCCGGCCCTCGAACGGTGACCTCACGCCGTGGACGAAGCAGGGCGTGCTGCTGCTGAACAGGGCGCTGACGACGGCGCCCCGTAAGCCCGCCGCGCACCGTGGCAAGGGATGGGAAGAGGTCACCGAGCAGGCGATCCAGGCCCTGGTGGCGCGCGGGCGTCCCCTGGTTTCGGTGCTGTGGGGGCGCGACGCGCGCAATCTGCGGCCCCTGCTCGGCCCGTTGCCTGCGGTCGAGTCGGCGCATCCCTCCCCCATGTCCGCCGACCGGGGATTCTTCGGCTCGCGGCCCTTCAGCCGGGTGAACGACCTGCTGGAGCGGCAGGGCGCACAGCCCGTGGACTGGCGGCTGCCCTGAGGGCGGCGACATGCGCCGGAGCCGGCGGCTCGGGCTGACACCGGAGGCCGGACCACGCCGGGAGAGACCGCGGAGATACCGGGGGTCTCGCGTCGATACCGGGAGATAGTGTGCCCGCATGACGAACGCGAACATCCCTGCGGGTTGGTATGCCGACCCGCAGGGCACTCCCCACCAACTGCGCTGGTGGGACGGCTCCCGGTGGACCGAGCACACCCACGGGGAACCGCAGCGGCACCAGGCGGACCAGCAGCAGCACCACGTTGACCGACAGCACCAGCAGCACCAGGCAGCCCCACAGCAACACGCCCCTCAGCAGAACGCCGCGCAGCAACCCCCCTCGCAGCAGCACGCCCCCCAGCAGCACATGGGTGGCGGGAGCCTCTTCACCGAGCCGGTGCTGGTGGTGAACCAGAAGGCCAAGCTCATCGAGGTCACCAACGAGTACGGCGTCTTCGACCAGCACGGCAACACCCTCGGCACGGTGGTACAGGTCGGCCAGAGCACCGCCAAGAAGGTCCTGCGGGTGGTCTCCAGCCTGGATCAGTACATGACCCACAAGCTGGAGATCCGCGACTCCCACGGCCGGCCGCAGTTGGTGCTGACCCGGCCGGCGAAGATCCTCAAGTCGAAGGTGATCGTGCAGCGGCCGGATGGCGGGCCGGTCGGTGAGATCGTGCAGCAGAACGCCATCGGCAAGATCAACTTCGCGCTGATGGTCAACGGTCAGCAGATCGGCGCGATCAAGGCGGAGAACTGGCGCGCCTGGAACTTCGCGGTCGTCGACCACACCGACACCGAGGTCGCCCGCATCACCAAGACGTGGGAGGGCCTGGCCAAGACGATGTTCACCACCGCGGACAACTACGTCCTGCAGATCCACCGGCAGCTACCCGACCCGCTGTTGAGCCTGGTCGTGGCGACGGCGCTGACCGTCGACACCGCCCTCAAGCAGGATGCCCGCGGCCTTGGCTGAGCCCGCCGCCCACGGCCCGCTCGTCCTGGGAGTCGACTCCGGCGGATCCGGGCTGCGGATCGCCGTCGCCCGGGCCGACGACCCCGCGTGCCGGCCGCTGGCCACGCACGCCTCACCGGAACCCGTACGCACCGGCCCCGCCGGCATCGACGCGGACCAGATGCTCTCCCAACTGCTGCCCGCCGCCGAGGAGTTGCGGCGCGAGGCCGGTGGAGACGGATTCGCCGCCGTCTGCGTGGGCGCCGCCGGAATGGGCACGCTGGGCGACGACCTGCGGGCCCGGCTGCCCGCCGCCCTGGCGGCCGCGTTCGGCGTATGCCCGCTCGCCCTCGCGGCGGACGCGATCACCGCGTACGCCGGCGCGCTGGGCCAGCGCCCGGGCGTCGTGGTCGCCGCGGGCACCGGCGTGATCGCCATGGGCACGGACCTTACGGAGGCGGGCGGTTGGCGCCGGGCCGACGGCTGGGGGCACCTGCTGGGCGACTGCGGAAGCGGCGCGTGGATCGGCCGCGCCGGGCTGGAGGCCGCGCTGCGCGCCCACGACGGGCGGCCGGGCGGCTCCGGCGCCCTGCTGGCCCGCGCCGAGACGTTCTTCGGACCGGTCACCGACCTGCCCGGCATGCTGTATCCCCGGTCGGACCGGCCCGCCGTACTGGCGTCGTTCGCCCCCGAGGTGGCACGCTGCGCCACCGAAGACGACGCGATCGCCGCCGGCATCCTGCGGGACGCGGCCCGCCACCTCGCCGACGCCGCGGCCGCCGTCCGCCCCTCCGGAGCCCGCGCCACGGTGGCGTTCACCGGCGGCCTGTTCCGCGTCGGCGAACCTCTGCTGGCCCCGCTGCGCACCGCGCTCGCCGAGCGCCTGCCGGACGTCGCCCGGACACCGGCCGAGGGCGGTCCGCTCGACGGTGCTCTGCGCATCGCCGCGGCACTGGCGGCGGACCGGCTGCTCCTGCCCGCCGATGTGAAGTTGTTGCAGATCACACGCCCTGCGGGGTGACGAGGTCGCCGTGACGCGCGGGATAAATCGGGACGGATACCTCGTGACCGAACCCTCCCGCCGCGCCGGAGTGGCCGAAGGCGTTAGCATGCGGCGCCATGAGTTCCCCCACTGGGCCCGCACCTGGCTCGCCCCGTTTTGACGCCGATTCCCCGAGCCCGGGAGCCGCGCCCGGCCTGCCTGTACGTATGCCGCGTGCGCGGCAGTCCGGCCGCCACCGCAAGCCGGAGCCGCTCGCCGCACCCGAGGGCGCACCCGCCCTGGTGCTCGCCGTACCCGGCACTCCCACCCCCGCCTCGCGCAGCCTGGCGGAGGAGGTCTCCAGCATCGCCCGTTCCGAGCTGCCCGGCCTCGACGCCCGGATCGCCTACGTCGACGGTGTGGACGACGAGTACCCGTCGCTGGAGGCCGTGCTGACCCATGCGGCCGCGGAGCAGAGTGCCCGGTTCGCGCGCGACGGCGAGCCCGAGCGGCCCGGCCCCGCCGCGGTGGTCGTGCCGCTGCTCGCGGGACCGGACAGCGCCCTGCTGCGCCGCATACGCCAAGCCATGATGAACAGCGGCTCCGGCGCCGAGCTGACCGATGTCCTCGGCCCGCACCCGCTGCTCGCCGAGGCGCTGCACGTCCGGCTCTCCGAAGCGGGCCTGGCGCGCGCCGACCGGGCGCGGCTGTTCACGGTCGCGACGGCCGCGGACGGCATCATCCTGGCCACCGTGGGCGGCGAGGAGGCCGTGCAGGCCGCCGGGATCACCGGCATGCTGTTGTCGGCGCGCCTCGCGGTGCCGGTACTGGCCGCGGGCCTCGACGAGGAAGGCGCCATCTCCCGCACGGCGGAGCAGTTGCGCGGCTCGGGCTCGCAGCAGCTCGCGCTGGCGCCGTACCTGATCGGCCCGGAAATCGCCGACGGCCTTCTGGGGGCGGCCGCGGCGGAGGCGGGCTGCGCGTCGGCGGAGGCGCTCGGCGCGTACGGCGCGGTGGGCCGCCTGGTGCTGTCGAACTACGCGGCGTCGCTGGGCATCGCGCTGCAGCCGCTGGGCCAGCCGGCTCCGGTGCGCTAGCCGGGGGCGAAGGACACATGAGGGCCGTCTTCGCGCGCACCGCGCGGGGGCGGCCCTTCGCGTTGCGTGGCCGACGAGCCGCCCCGGTGGGCGCTGAGCGGCGCCAGGCGCCCGTCTGACGCCCTGCGGGCGGTGCGGAGGCGGTGACGGCGACCGGGCGGCCACGCGGCCGCGAGCGGACCCGTCAGGACTTTGGCGTGAGTGTCCGTGCGACGCGCCTCGCGCGAGGCGCCCGCGCACGGGCCACCGTCTACGTTCGACCTACCGGATCACCGGCTACCAGCCACCGGCCACCGGCCACGGAGGGAAGCGCCTTGATGAACGTCGACGTCGTCCGCGCCTGTTTCGCGAGCTATCTCGCTCAGGACCGGGAGGCCATGGAGCGGCTGCTCGCCGAGGATTTCGTCTTCACCAGTCCGCAGGACGACCACATCGGCAGGGCCGAATTCCTCGAACGCTGCTTTCCCACCGCCGACCGCCTGCGCTCGCAGGAAATCCTCGATGCCGTGCCCACGGGCGGCGACGACGTCTTCGTCCGGTACGAGTACGAGCTGAAGACCGGCGAGCGTCATCGCAACGTCGAGGTCCATACCGTGCGCGGCTGCCGGATCAGCGAGGTGCAGGTGTACTTCGGCGGGCGGTTCCCGCAGGGGTGAAGCAGGGGTGAACGGGCCCGTGGGGGTCAGCCGTCAGGTGAAGACGACGCAGGAGGCCGCCGGCGCCTCGATCGAACCGGCCCGCGTGGGAACGCCGGTCACCGGGTCGAGCGTGAACCAGGTGACGTCACCGGAGCGCTCGTTGGCGGCGTAGAGGTGCCGGCCACCGGGGTGGAGCGTCAGGTCCCGGGGCCAGTGGCCGCCGCAGGGGACGGTCGTGACGAGGGTGAGGGTGTCGCCCGACGCGTCGAGGGCCAGGACGGAGACGCTGTCGTGGCCCCGGTTGGCGGCCCAGGCGAACCGGCCGTCCAGGGAGACGACGAGTTCGGAGGGGTAGGTGCCGGCCGTGGGGGTCCCGTCCGGCAGCAGCCGGGTCTCGCCCAGGGGGGTGAGCGCGCCCCGCTCGGCGTCCCAGCGGCAGACCGCGGCCGTCGGATCCAGTTCGTTGACGACGTAGGCGTGCGTGCCGCGCGGGTGGAAGGCGAGGTGGCGCGGGCCGCTGCCGGGCCGCAGCCGGACCTCGTCGTGCACGCTCAGCGCGCCGCTCGCGGGGTCCAGGGCACAGACGCGGACCGAGTCGGTGCCGAGGTCGACGGTGAGCACCCAGCGGCCGGTGGGGTCGGGAAGGACGGCGTGCGCGTGCGGGCCCTCCTGCCGGTCGGCCCGCGGCCCGCCGCCCTCGTGCGGGAAGACCGTGGCGCGGTCGCCGAGCGTGCCGTCGGCCCGGAGCGGGAGCGTACTGACGCTGCCGGAGCCGTAGTTGGCGGTGACCAGGTGGCCGGCGGTCAGCGTGAGGTGGGTGGGGTCGGCGCCGTTCACGGAGACGGGTGGGGCGAGGGGGACGGGCCCGTTCTCGGTGAGGGCGAAGGCGCCGGCCGCTCCGTCGGACGTCTCGCTCACCGCATAGAGGTAGCGGCCGTCGGGGCTCGGCGTCAGATACGAGGGGTTGGGGACGGCGTCGGTGGAGTGCACGGGGGTGAGCGTGCCGGTGCCCGGATCGACGGCCGCGGCGGTGATGCCGTGGCCGCCAGCCGTCGTGAACGATCCGATGTACGCGCGCCGGCCGCCGTCCGTCATCCCCACTGGTCCGCCCTTCGTCCGCCTGCCCGTTGAGGTGTGCGGGCGACGCTAACAGCCGTGGCGGGAGGTCTTGGAGCGATGGCTGATACGAGATGGCGGCCGGGCGTGTCGGTGAGGTGCGTCGGTGGGGGCCGGTCGGTCGGGCCTGACGATGGCCGGTCGGTCGGGCTTGTCGGTGGCCTGTCGGTGAGGGTGCCGGGTGCGGCTTCTCAGGCGCCGACCAGCGGGGAGCGCGGGGAGCTGTGCAGCGGGCCGGCGAGTTCGGCGAGCGCCCTCTCCAGACCGTGCAGATGGGCGAGTGCCGGCTCGGCGGCGGCGCCCTGCGGCACCGCGTGAGGCGCGGCGGCCGCCACCTCGCGCGCGGCGTCGGGCGTGGTGAGCGCCTCAACCGCCGCCTCCACGCGCCAGCAGGCGGCGGCGAGCCGCGCGTCGTGGGAGGCGTCCGGATCGGCCGCGATGGACGCCAGTCCGCGCACCTCGCGGGCACATTCGTCGAGCAGCGCGAGCACGTGACGGGCGCGGGCCTTGCGGGCCCGCAGCGGGCTCAGCGGGTGCACCAGCGGGGCGAGCGAGAGCCGGACCCGGCCCAGCAGCAGCTCCAGCTCGGCGACGCGCGGAGCGGGGTCCGCGCCCGGGGAGCCCTTCAGGCGCGCGGCGGCCTCGGCGGTGCAGGCGTGGACGCAGCGCAGGGCGCGCTGGATCCAGGCATCCGTGGTGGTGTGGGTGGTGATGGGCAGCACGAGGGCCACGGCCAGCGCCGCCCCGAGCGCCCCGACACCGGTCTCGGCCAGGCGCAGCGCGAGCAGCGCCGGGTCCAGCACGCCCAGCAGGCCGTACAGCAGCCCGGCCATCAGCGTCACCGCGATCATCATCCAGGTGTACGAGACGGCCGCCGAGTAGAAGATCGCGAAGACGCAGACGGCGACGAGCGCGGCGGTCGGCGCGGGGGCGCCGTGCAGCGGCACCGCGATCAGCAGCCCGGAGACGATGCCGGTGACCGTGCCCAGGACCCGGCGGAAGCCGCGGACCAGGGTCTCACCGCGCGAGGCGGTGTTGACGAAGACCCACCAGACGGTGCCGACGGCCCAGTACCACCGTTCGTCGGACAGGAGCTGGCCGACGCCGAGCGCGAAGGCGCAGGCGGCGGTCGCCTGGACCGCCTGGCGTGTGGTGGCACGGCTCAGCCCGCGGCCGCCGGGCGGGGCGGGCAGGACGGGCGGCGGCAGACGCCGTTCGTAGCACCAGGCGCCGAAGCGGACGGCCGAGGAGGTGAGCAGGGAGAGGACGACGGCGCCGTACAGCTCGGGGAGCTGAGCCGGCATCGCGTGCAGGAACTGCGCCATGAAGAACGTCATGAACGCGAAGACGCCCAGGGCGTGACCGCGCGGGCCCCAGCGGCGCGCGTACACCCCGGCGCACACGACGGCGAGGAAGGCCGCGTCCCGCCCCAGGGGGACGGCGTGCAGCACCGCCGCCAGCGCGAGCACCGGGAAGCCGACGACGGGCAGCAGGACGGTGGTCAGGGCCTGGCCGCGCACTGTGGCGTCGGTGACGGTGAAGAGGGCGAGCAGGGCGGCCAGGCCGCCGGCGATGGCCGCGACGAGCGAGTGGCTGACCAGGCCGGAGACGGTCACGGCCGCGCCGACGCCGAGAACGGCGCGCGCCGCGCTGCGCAGCCGCAGCCGGCCCGGATCCGGAGCCACGAACATCCTCTTCAGCACGACTTCCCGTTCCTGCCCTTCCCGCATGAAAAAAGCGCCGCGGGGATCCGCAGCGCCATCGACGGAGCCATCAGACCATCCGGGAGGCCCTTGGCTCAAGGGAAGCCGGAAATGCTGGGCCATTGGCCCAGCACTGGGCGCTGTCCGTGGGCCAAGAGGATGCCAACGGACCACCACCGGGGGAAGTGCCCGGCCCGGCGCGGCGTGACCGGCCTCAGCGGTCGTGCGCCCCGGCGTCCCCGCGCGATGACGGCAGAACGGAACGGACCGCTTCCGGCGACCGGCCCACGACCGCCGTTCCGTCGTCGGCGGTGATCAGGGGCCGCTGGATCAGCACCGGATGCGCGGCGAGTGCCTCGGTCCACCGGGAACGGTGCGTGCTCTCACGGGGCCAGGAGGCGAGGTCCAACTCGGCCGCGACCGGTTCGCCGGTCCGCGCGATATCCCACGGCTCCAGCCCCAACCGTCCCAGGACCTCCTGGAGTTCGGCGACGGTCGGCGGCTCCTCCAAGTAGTGGCGGACCGTGTACCGGGCCTCTTCCGCGTCCAGCAACGACAGCGCCGAGCGGCACTTGGAGCACTCGGGGTTGATCCAGATTTCCATGAACGCGGTTCTCCCTCTGCTGGTGATCGGGGTTTCTTGGTTATCAGGGGCTTCTTGGTGATCGGGCCGGTGATCAGGTCCGGGTGGCCGTTTGCGCCGGCGGCCGTTTGCGCGGGCCGGTGTCCGTCAGCCGTCGCCGATTCCCAGCGCGGTGAGCAGGACCAGGACGACGGTGACGACGGCGAACAGGCCGTGCCCGGCCACCACCGGGACGGGGAAGTACCGCTCGGCGGGTTCGGTCCGCTCGCCCGCGGCCGGGGCGGGCGCGGCGGCGGCACGGGCCCGGTACACGGGGAGCCAGCGCGCCAGCATCGTGAAGCCGAGCAGGGCGACGGGCACGAGCAGGGCGAAGGCGGTCCAGGCCAGCGCCTCCTTGTCGGCGATCACGTAGACGATCCAGACGACCAGGCCGATCGCGGCGAGGGCGAAGTGTCCGAAGACGACGGGCACGGGCAGTCGGCTGCCGCCGCCCCTGATTCCGCCGCGGGAAATCCACGTGCCGAGCATGAAGAAGCCGCCGAGGGCGGTGATCACCCAGGTGATCAGTGCGGCGATGTCCATGAGGAACTCCTTGGGTGGGGGTGGGAACAGGCGGCCACCCTCGATTTCACTAACAAATCTTGGTCTTATCTGGGTCGCCGGTCAAGCGAGCCTGCTCAAGTCCCTTCGGCCGAGCCCGCGTCCACTCCTGTGGGGGTTACTGTGAAGGCGTGGCCTCCGACCAGTCCCAGCCCTCGCCCCCGCCCCCGCTTCCCGGTGACGCGGCGATCGAATCCGTCAGCGTCCTCGGCGAGGACTCGCGGCGGCGGATGTTCGCCTTCATCCGGCGCGCCCGACGGCCCGTGACCCGGGACGAGGCGGCCGAGAGCGTGGGCATATCGCGCAAGCTCGCCGCCTTCCACCTCGACAAACTCGTCGACGCCGGCCTGCTGCGCGCCCGCTACGGCTCCCCCGGCGGGGTCCGCAAGGTCGGCCGCCAGCCCAAGATCTACGAACCCACCGACGCCGAGATCCGCGTCAGCATCCCCGACCGGCGCCATGAGCTGCTGGCCGATCTGCTCCTTCAGGCCGTCCTGAGCGAAGGCGAGGACGAGAGCGCCGCGCAGAGCGCCGTACGCACGGCCCGCCGGCGGGGCGAGGAACTCGGCGCGGCCGAACGCGAGCGGGTCCGCCCCGGCCGCCTGGGCGCCGAGCGCGGCCTCACCCTCTGCGAGCGCATGCTCGACCAGCACGGTTTCGAACCGGCCCGCGAGACCCCCCAGCATCTGCGGTTGCGCAACTGCCCCTTCCACCCGCTGGCGGCCAAGGCCCCGGAGCTGGTGTGCGCCATGAACCACGCCTTCCTCGCCGGCTATCTCGAAGGCTTGGAGATCACCGGCGTCCAGGCCGTCCTCGCACCCCGCCCGGGCGAATGCTGCGTCGAGCTGGGGCCGGCGGGCGAGTAGGCCCTGTCGGTCCGGTGGCCCAGGGCATCTCGCTCTCACTGGGCCATTGGTACAGTCCCGGTGACCATCCAGTGACCGGAGGAGGCCGTTCGGCCATGGCTGTGGACGCCCTCGACGCGAAGATCCTGCGGCTGCTGCTGGAGCAGCCGCGTACGTCCGTACGGGAGTACGCCCGGATTCTGGGCATCGCCCGCGGGACGGTGCAGGCCCGGTTGGACAAGCTGGAGCGGGACGGGGTGATCACCGCCTACAGCCCCCGCCTGTCGCCCGCCGCGCTCGACCACCCGGTGCTGGCGTTCGTCCACATCGAGGTGACGCAGGGACGCCTGGAGGAGGTGGCCGCCGCGCTGGCCGAGGTGCCGCAGATCATCGAGGCGTTCTCGACGACCGGTGGCGGGGATCTGCTGACGCGAGTGGTGGCGCGGGACGCGGCGCACCTGGAGGACGTGATCCAGCGGCTGATCAGCATGCCCGGCGTGGTCCGTACCCGTACGGAGGTGGCGCTGCGCGAGCGGGTGCCGCACCGGATGCTGCCACTGGTCGAGGAGGTGGGCGGCACCGCGAAACCGCGGTGAGCTAGGGCGCCCCGGGCCTTGGCGTGCTGGAGGGTTGGCATGCTGGAGGGCATGAGCGCCTCCCCCGCCGGCCAGGCCACGGCCGCCCCGCGTACCCCGGTCATCTTCGACCTCGACGGCACGCTCGTCGACAGCGAGCCCAACCACTACGAGGCGGGACGCCGACTGCTGGCCCGGTACGGGGTGACGGACTACACCTGGGACCAGCACGCCCGCTTCATCGGCATCGGGACCCGCGAGACGCTGGAGATCCTCGCGCGGGAGTTCGGCCTCGACGCGCCCGTCGAGGAGCTCCTGGCCGGCAAGACCCGCGCCTACGTGGAGCTGGCCCGGGCGCACACCGAGGTGTTTCCCCAGATGCGGGCGCTCGTGGAGCGGCTGCACGCGGCCGGGCACCCGATGGCGGTCGCCTCGGGCTCGTCCCGGGCCGCGATCGAGGCGGTGCTCGCGGGGACGGGGCTGGACGCCGAGCTGACCATCGCGGTGTCGGCGGAGGAGGTGCCGCACGGCAAGCCCGCGCCGGATGTGTTCCTGGAGGCCGCGCGGCGGTTGGGCGTCGAGCCCGCCGACTGTGTGGTGCTGGAGGACGCGGCGCCCGGCGCGCTGGCGGCGCACCGGGCGGGCATGCGGTGCATCGCGGTTCCGTACCTGGCGGAGGCGGCCGGTGATCCGGGGTTCGCGAGCGCGGGGCTGCTGTTCCGGGGCGGTCAGCGCGAGTTCAGCGCGCGGGTCGCCCATGACTGGCTGGACGGAGGCCGGACGAGGGCGCCGCGAGGGGGAATTGACTCCGCGTCAGGCGCCGGCCGGGGGCACGGCGACGCGGACCAGTGAGCCGGTTTCCAGGGCGGCCCACAGGGCGCCGTCGGGGCCGAGGGTGATGCCGTGGGGCTCGCAGTGGGGGTCGGCCAGGGCGTAGCTGTCGATCCGGCCGTCGGTGGTGATCCGGCCGATCCGGCCGACGCCCCACTCGGTGAACCACAGCGCGCCGTCCGGGCCCGCGGTGATGGCGTGCGGGCGGGACTGCCGGTCGGGGAGCGGGAATTCGGTCAGGGTGCCGTCGGTGGCGATGCGTCCGATCTGCCCGGCGGCGATCTCGACGAACCACAGCGCGCCGTCCGGTCCGGGCGCGATACCGACCGGCCCGGCCTCCGGGGTGGGCAGCGGGTGGAGGCCGATCTCGCCGTCGACGGTGATCCGGCCGATGGCGCCGCCGGCCTGGTTGACGGTGAACCACAGGGCGCCGTCGGGGCCCGGTGCGATCGCCGAGGCGAAGGATCCCGCCGTCGGCAGCGAGTATTCGCGGAGGGCGCCGTCGACGGTGATCCGGCCGATGCGGTCGGCGGCGGACTCGGTGAACCACAGGGCGCCGTCCGAGCCCGCGGCGATACCGAGCGGTCCGGCCTTCTCGGTGAGCGGCGCGAACGTGCGGCTGTCGCCGTCGGTGCCGATCCGCCCGATCCGGTGCTCCTTGAAGTCGGTGAACCACAGGGCGCCGTCGGGGCCCGCGGCGATCATCGTGGGGCTCCCGGAGCCGGGGGCCACCTCGTGGCGGGTGACCTGTCCCGACGTGGTGACCCGGGCGATTCCGCCGCCGTGCACCAGCGTGCACCACAGGGCGCCGTCGGGGCCGGCGGCGAGCGCGTACGGCCCCTCGTCGGGACCGGCGACGGGGAATTCCTGAAGGGTGACGGCGGTGGGCTGCGACATGGTGCGGGGCTGTCCTCTCGGGTGAGCGGGAAGGCTCGGCCAGGGAGAGGCTACGCCGTGGCGGGAAGCCGGCCGGGGGTGCCGGCCGGCTTCCCGCACGGCGAAAAGGCGCGAATTACGCGTTACCCGAGGTTATGAGTTACCCGGGGTTACGGTTTGCGGATTACTGCAGTCCCAGGGACTTGCAGGCGGCCGCGACCTCCGGGGTGCACAGCCAGTCCACGCGGACCACGCCGTCCCGGATAACGGTGTCGTTCAGATTCTTCTTGGTGACGATCTTCGCGTCGAACAACTTGGCCGGGATCCCGGACTTGGTGCCGTTGCCCGCGGTGGTCGGCGTGAGCGACTTGATGCTCTTGCCCCGCAGAAGACGGAAGGCGATCTCGGCGGCGGTTTCGGCTTCCGGCCTGACCTCCTTGTAGATGGTGAAAGCCTGCTTACCGGTCACCAGACGCTGTAGAGCGGGGAGTTCGGCGTCCTGGCCGCCGACCGGCACGTTTTTGATGCCCGCGACCGAAAGCGCTTCGGCCACTCCGCCCGCCATGCCGTCGTTCGCCGAGTAGACCGCGTCAAAGCCCTCCGCGCCTTGGCCGTCGATGACCTCGGCCATCTTCTTCTTGGCGCGCTCCGCGGACCAGTCCTGAACGTCCTCCTCGAAAACGATCTTGTTGACCTTGCGGTCGAGCACGTCGTGCGCGCCCCTCTTGAAAGCGGGGGCGTTCGGATCGGTCGGCGAGCCGTTCATCATCACGACGTCGGACGTCGCCGCGCGCGAGCCCAGCGCGGCGACGATGCCCTGGCCCTGGAGCCGGCCGATCTTCTCGTTGTCGTAGGAGACGTACGCCGCCACATCGCCCTCGGCGAGCCGGTCGTAGGCGATGACCTGGACGCCCTTCTTGGCGGCCGAGTTCACCCAGCTCCTGGCGGCCTTGGCGTCAACGGGATCCAGGATGATGACCTTGACGCCCTTTGCCACGAGCGCCTCGAACTGGCTTTTCTGCGTGGCCGCTTGGGCCTTCGCATTGTGGTAGTCAACCTTGCATTCAAGACAGAGGGACGCGATCCTACGCGAAATGATACGGCGATCGAAATTCTCGTAACGGGCCGCTTTGTTCTCCGGAAGGAGCAACCCGATGGACAGCTCGCCGACCCCTGCGTCGTGGTGCTCTTCTCCGCAGGCCGCCAACGGCACGGCAAGCGAAAGCGCCATCGCACCGGTGACCGCGCGACGCAGTATTGCATTCATTTGAGGTACCTCCCAAGGGGCCGCCCTGACCGGCCCGGAACGGCTGAAGTGAACGTCACCCCCGCGCCCCCGTCAAGAATCCAAGCGAGAACGATATGAAAGCGAGTTGTGCCTCGGCGGGCCGAATGGGAGGACTCCGGGTCAATTACTCACCGGTTGGCGAGTGTTGCTTCGGGCCAGACCTTCCCAGGTGACCATCCCCCCGGATAGGAACGGAAAAGAACCGGCATTCGCGACATGTCCGCATAGCGCGCCCCGTAAGCCGACTCATCGGCCAACTCCTTGCGTCCTGGAGCGAACAGCGCCGACCGGCTGTCACCCGGCCGCACCCCTCGTGCCATGCTGAGGCGTCCGCGGATCAAGGCAGGCAGCAGGAGAACACGGCAGCGTGAGGGCAGTGAAACGGCGGGGCGGGACCGGCACCTGGGATCGCTTCGCGGCGTCCGACCCCGGTCTGCTGCGGCTGATGGCCGGGCTGCGCACGGTGACCGCGATCGCGCTCACGCTCGTCGTCCTGGCCCTGCTCCACACCGACGTCACGCGCATGGTCGCGGGCGCCATGGCGGCGATGGTCTCCACCTTCGCGATCAAGGAGAAGCAGGTACGCGGCCAAGCGGTCACGCTGGCGCTCGGCCTGCCCGTCGCTCTCACCGCGATGTCCCTGGGAGCGCTGCTGCACACCCGGATCCTCGCGGGTGACGCGTTCTTCGTCGCTCTGATCTTCGGCGCCGTCTACAGCCGCCGGTTCGGCGACCGGGGCAACGCGCTGGGCCTGATCGGCTTCCAGATCTACTTCATCTCGCTGTTCGTGGGCGCCACCGTCTCCGCTCTGCCCACCCTGTACCTGACGCTGGCCCTCGCCTTCGCGTGCAGCGCGGTCGTACGCTTCGCCGTCGTACCGGAGACCCCCCAGCGCATTCTGCGGCGCCTGCGGGACGCCTTCAGAGCACGGCTCGCACAGGTCGTGGCCACCCAGATCGAGCTGCTGGACGCCCGCCCGGACCAGATGGACAAGGTCCTCGACGATCTCCGTCGGCGCACCGCCCGGCTCCACGAGTCGGCGCTGATGATCCAGGACCGGCTGGCGGAGGGCACCCGCGACGCGGCCACGGCAGCGCTGCTGCAACGCCGGATCGCGGACGCCGAGATCGCCACCGAGCGGCTGGGCATGCTCCTGCTCAACGCCCGCAGCGCCGAGCGCGCGGACACCCTCACCCTGCATCTGCCGGACGCGCCGGTGCCGGCGACGGGCAACCGGATACGGGCCGGGGACGACGCGACCGTCACGCTGCGCCGCGACCTGAACGCCCTGCACCTGCTGGTCGCCCGGCCCACCGCCGACGGCGGGGGCACCGCGGTGGCCCACGTCCGCAACCGGCTGCTCGGCTACCGCGACGAGGACAACCTGCCGCGCGCCTCGACCGCCGTCCAGGACGTCTTCCGCGGCATCGGTGAGGCCGCCCGTTCCGTCCTGGGCCTGCGTCTCGCGCTGGACGGGCCGCAGGACGAATCCGACGACACGCCGGCGACGACCCGGTCCCGCGAGGAGTTCGACGCCGAGGACGTCGCGCTCGCCGCGCCCGAGGAGCCCGCCGAGGAAGAGCACACCGGACTGCGGCGTCCCACCACGAGGGCCGCGTTCCAGGTCTCGGTCGGCTCCACCCTCGCCATCGTCGGCGGCGAGTTCCTGTCCACCCAGCGCTGGTACTGGGCGGTACTGACCTGCTGGGTGGTCTTCCTCAACACCGCGTCCACCGGCGAGATCCTGGTCAAAGGCTACCGGCGGCTGCTCGGCACGGTCCTCGGCGTCGTCGCGGGGGTGGCGCTCGCGGGGCTGGTCGGCCACCACACCTGGACCGCGTTCGCCCTCGTCCTGCTCCTCATCTTCGCCATGTTCTTCACCGCCCCGCTGTCGTACGCGTGGATGTCCTTCTTCGTCACCGCGATGCTGGGACTGCTCTACACGCTCCTGAACACCTACAGCTTCTCCGTGCTCGTGCTGCGCGTCGAGGAGACGGCGCTCGGCGCGGCCTGCGGCATCATCGCGGCCGTGCTGGTGCTGCCGGTGCACACCGACCGCCGGACCGACGAGCTTCTCGGTACGGTCCTGGACCGGCTCGGCGACGTCATCTCCGCGGCGGTGGAGCAGCTCAGCGGCGGCCCCGCGTCCGACCTGCTGACCAAGGCGCGGGACCTGGACACGGCGCTGGACGACCTACGCGCCTCCACCCATCCGCTGACGCACCCGATCACTCCCCTGCGCGGCCGGCGGCGGAGCGTGCGCTACCTGGTGGCGCTCCTGGAGACCTGCGCCTACCACGCCCGTTCGCTGGCGGCGACCGCCGAGCTCGTGCCGTACAGCAAGACCGTGGCGGCCGACCCGCGTCTGGACCGGGCCGGCCGGCGCATCGCCCACAACCTTGAGGTCATCGCCGCGCACGTACAGAGCGAGGACGCCGAGGGCGAGGTCGAGGCCGGTGCCAGCATCGCGTCGATGCTGGAGGCCGACGGATCGGGCCCGCTGCGCTCCGGCACGGTGACCTTCCGCGTGCTGCGCCACCTCCAGCGCCTCGACGAAGGAGTCTCGGGGCTCGCCCGCCCCCTCGGCGCGCCGGTCGCCGGCCGCACGGAGACCAAGGCCGCACGCGGCTGAGGGCCGGCCGACGCTCAGGCACTGCTCTCGCGGGAGTGCCTCGGGGAATGCGGCGCGGCGGGCCGGTCCGTCACCCGACCGTCAGGCTCAGGGCGCAGGCGAGCAGCGCGAACATCGCCAGCAGTGTCACCAGGGCCAGGCACAGCAGGCGACGGCGCAGCTCGTCGTAGCGGGCGGAGTATTCCCGCCGGAGTTCACCGCAGCGGTCGCGGACTCTTTCGTAATAGCGGCGCTCCAGCGCCAGGCGGTCCCGCACGAACAGCCGGACCACTTCCTCACGTTGCGTCGTGGTGAGCCACGGCATCCGGTCGGCGAACTCCTCCGCCTCGGCGCGAGCCAGCGCGCTGCCGGCCCGCAACAGCAGGTACCCCTCGATCTGAGCGATCCCCGCGTCCACCTCGTGCTCGCGGTGAGGTCCGTGAGGTTTCGGCGCTCCCGGGTTCATTCCCTCTCCGTCTCTGCGGAATGCGGCCCGGACACACCCGGTTTCGGTGCCCGCCACGGTCCGATACGGCGAGAGGGCGCCGCCATGGGCGGGCTCGTAGCGTTCCAGGTGACGATCGGCACGCGAGACATCGTCCTGCCGGGCGCGCGCACGCAGATGATCGCGGTCATGAGGTCACAGCACCGGATCGGGCCGTCCGGGGTGAGGGATGACAGCCGCGCCACCACCGCCGCGCCTCTCCTGACGCGTCCGGGCTCCCGGTCCGGGACAAGAGCCGGACGCGCCGCCGGTGTCACCATGAGCCACCCCTCCCCCTTTCCTTTTCACGGGACTATCCGAATACACGGCACCCGGCAGCGGATTTCCTGATGACTCGGTCACCGTCGTGAGGGCTCAGCCACACTCACACCAGGTCCTGCCGTGGGCACGCGCATTTCACCCTTTGATTACCGAATAGGCGGTGGCGGCATACGGCATTGAGCCGTCCATGGGCGCGTCCGAGCGGCGTGCGATCGCGGCGGGATTCCCTCTGCGGTGCACGACGCGGAGCAGCCCGCACCGCGCGGCCTCAACCCCGCGGCTTCAGCGGCCGGAAGGCCGCCCCTCCGGGTGCGAGGGCGCCTCGACGACGGGCGGTTCACCCCACGGTGCGGCGAGCGCCTCGCGCAGCGCGGCGGTGGCGGCGTCGCCGATCCGCTCGGCGAGGACGCCTTCGATGACGTCGATCGTGGCGAGGGCCCGCTGATGGGCGCGGGCACCTTCGGCGGTGACGCGGACCAGGCTGCTGCGGGCGGAGGCCGGGTTGGGCACCTGCTCCAGCAGCCCCATGCCGATCAGGCTGTGCACCGCCTGGTGGGCGGTCTGCCGGGTCACTCCGACCCTGCGGGCGAGCTCGGAGATCGAGGTGCCGTCGGCGTCGAGAGTGGCGAAGACGGCGGCCTGGGCGGCGGTCACCGGTCGCTCACCCGCGGCCTGCATGCCGGCCAGCAGCGCGTCTTCGAACCAGCGCTTGGCCTGGGCGAGCATCTGGGGCAGGTTTCGTGCGGGCTCGCTCATGGCTCCTCTGAACTCGGGGGATGTCGAGCATAGCCAGGCCGCCGGGGCTGCCGCGTTCAGCCGAGCGGGTCTTCAGGCAGCAGCTGTCGCAGCGCGCGCATCGCCGTCTCCGGGTCGCGGACGGTGATCGCCAAGCGGTGGAACGGTGCGCCGCGTCGCAGCTCAACGCACAGCACCGGCCCGGCGGCCCGGATCACCGCGAAGTCCTGCCCGTCTCCCAGATGCCGCACGCCCGCGCACAGCCGCCCGGGGATCCAGGTGCCCTTGCCGCGGGTGCCCCGGAGCGCCCGCCACCAGTCGGGCTCCACGTGTACGTCCCGCACCGCCGAGGCGGGCACCCGCACCTCGCGGCGGCGTGCGGCCGCCTTCTCCCGCCAGGTCAGGCGCACGACGACGTCCGTTCCCTTCACCACGACCCGAGCCATGGCTTCTCCTTCCCGGAGCCGGCAGCCGTCGCCTGTGGATGCGGGAGGGGGTCACCGGCCGTCCGCGCCGCCCGTCGGCCCGTCCGGGGCGGCCCTCACCTGCGGGTCCGCGGTCGAGCTGTCGTCTCCCGTCGTCCGGTGCGTCAGCCAGGCCAGCAATTCGGGCCACGGCTGGACGGCCCCTCGCGACGGAGTGGCGGGGCAAGCTCGATCATCGCTCTCCCGTTGCACGCACAGTCCTGTCGGCAGGCGGAGTCACGGGGAAACCGCCGCCCCGCGCAGCGAGGGCGGCGGCACCCTTGGGCTCATTAATAGCCCCGTGGGGCCGTCGTCCCCGGCATTCGCCGCACCGTGGGCGGCGTGGCGGCCGCTCTCGTCTCGGACACGGAAGCTCATGCGGGGACAACGAGAACGAAAGTTGCGTCGAGATTTGTCAAGTTCCTCCAGGTCGAGCGGGATGTGCCCGCAAGGAACCGCGGCCCTGACGCGCCAACGGGCGACGACGCACGAGCGGACCACCCGCAGCGGTGGGCCCTGCGGCCGGGCTACAGCCGCAGGGCCCACCTCTGCCACCATGGGCCATCGACGTCCCGCGCCGGTCATCCGGCGCGGCGGCATCCTGACCTCGACACCCAAGCGAAGGGAGCACCTTGTGGTCTCACTGGCCGCACTGACCCCGCTGACCTGGCTGGCGATACCCCTGCTGACCGGCCTGGGCGCAAGCCTGTGGGCTTGGCACGTCTCACGCCCGCACCCTCGTGACGTGTGGACCGACGTCCGGCGCCACGACCGCATCCGGGCCACCTTCGGCCCCGTGGTGCCCGAGCGGGGGTGACTACCGGCTGATTTGTCGCTGGTACAGGCCAACAAGGGTGCCGCCGGCCAGTCGCTCCCGCTCCAGCGCGCCGCGGGCCTCGTCGGCCGTCGCGCCCTCGGCAATCGAGACCGGCCCCGACAGGGCGTACAGCCGGAAGAAGTACCGGTGCGCCTCGTCTCCCGCCGGCGGATGCGGACCGCCCCAACCCGCCTCCCCGAAACCGTTCTTGTGCGCGCGGCCTCCGGGGGGAGTTTCGCCCGCGCCCACACCTCCGCCGCGCGGATCGATTCCCGTCACCAGCCAGTGCAGGAACGTCCCCGACGGGGCGTCGGGGTCCTCGCACAGCACAGCCAACTCCGCCGCCTCGTCGGGAACGCCCGACCAGGTCAGCGGCGGTGAGAGGTTCTCGCCCTCCTTCGCGTGGCGCCGCGGGATCAGCGCGCGGTCGGTGAATGCGGAACTGGTGAGCTGGATACCGGCCATGCGCCCTGTGGTACCCGCCGGGACGGGGCGCGTATCCGGTATCACCTGATTGATGCAGTTGCGGCGGCTTCCGGCAGTGAGCCGCGGCGCGCCTGCGGGCCGCCGCCCGGATGACCGAGGCGGTGCGCCGGCTTCGGTCTGAACGGGCAGGCTGAGCGAACGCCCGCGTGGGAAACGCTCCGCGGCCCGGCGGGTTCACCGGACGGCGGAGCGGTCACCACGGGTACGTCGCGACTGGCGAGGGAGGCATGTCGCGCGCGGGCCGGGGTGGTTCAGGTCGCCAGCCGGAAGCCGGCGCCGACTCCTCCGTGGGCGTTCATCTCGTCGATGATGCTGAGGATCGGTGAACTGTGCTGGGCTCCCCAGGCGTTGCCGACCAGCGTCTGACCGGCGACGACGGGGGCGCCGGAGTCACCGCCGTTCGTCCAGATGAGGTGGGTGAACCAGATGCCGCTGGTGCCCAGCTTCATGCCGCAGGTCAGGCCGGTCCGGTGGCCCTGCTTGCACATGCGGGTTCCGTTGGCGGGCGGGGCTCCGATCGAGGTGATGGTCACTCCGCCGACGGTGGCGGTGGGAGCGACCTTGTTCTCGTCCAGGTCGATCACCGCGTAGTCCAGGCCCTTGGGGCCGGTGCTGAGCAGGTTGTTGGGCGTGCTGACGTACGTCACCGTGCCGATGGCACCCGTTTCCAGGTCGGGGCGGCTGTCGGGGATCGGAGCCGGTGCCGCGGCCGTCCCCGCGGGCGAGGCGTCCCGGTAGACCTTCTCGCCGACCAGTTTGTTGCCCTGCGCGTCGATGAAGCAGTGGGCGTTCGTCAGGCCCACCAGATTGCCGGTCGCGTCCCGGCCGACCGCGGTGAGGGTGCAGATGAAGTAGCTCGTGGGCGCCTCCGGGGACGGCTGCATCCGGAAGATGATGCCGGTGCCGCCGCCGACGGGCGTGAGCGAATCCGCGCTCGCGGCGGGAGCCGCGGTGAGGGACATGCCCGCCAGGAGGACGGCCAGGCCGAGGGCGCGTAACACGGGTAGCACACGTAACATGCGATCACTTTCCGTGGGGTGGGGGGCCGGAGCCACGGACGGGCGCTCCGGCCGACCGCCGAATCGGCGATCACGCAACATAGGAACACAAGCCCCTATTTGTCACTATGTGATGTGCGCCACCCGCCCGCGGCGAGAAGGCGGTGGCCGAACTCCCCCACGCCCACGGGAAACACGTCAATCGCCCCAGATCTTGCGGTAAGCCTGGCGGTAGCCCTCGGAGTCCCAGGACAGTGCGCCACCGCTGTTGGCCGCGGTGGCGATGTGGACGGGTGCGACGTACCCGCTGTCCGGGGCGCCGGCGAAGGCGCGGTTGAACTCGTCGACGATCTGCCAGCCCTGTTCGGAGAGGGGCTCGGGCACGGTGGCGGCCTGGAACTCCTTGCCGTTGACGCGCTGGAAGGCCGACGGGTCACCGTCTCCGGCACCGATGTTGAGCGGGGCGCCGGCGCCGTCCTTGCCCGCCGCGCGCAGTGCGGGAGCGGCGTGGCGGAAGTACAGGTCGTTGATGGCGGCGGAATGGGTCCACTTACGGCCGAAGCGGGACAGCAGCGAGCGGACTTCCTTGATGGAGCGGCTGTTGGCCTGCGGAATGGGGATGTTGGTGTAGCTCAGCAGCTTGGTGTCGGAACAGGTGGCGAGTTCCTTCTTGATCAGATCGGACTTGCGCTTGGCGAAGGGTATCGAGGCGTCGGTGAACAGGACGACGCCCGCGCGGCCGTTGGACCGGGCGATGATCCAGTCGGCGCTGATCTTCGCGACGTCCTCGACCCGGGAGGTGATGTTGCTGAAGAGCCGCGGCTCCTTACTGGGGCCGGGGGTCGCGGTGGCGTGCCAGCCGATCAGCGGGATTCCCGCCGTATGGGCCTTTTTGACGTCCTTCGCGACCATCGCCGGATCGAAACCGCCGACGACGATGCCGTCCGGCTTGAGGCTGAGCGCCTGCTTGAAGGCGGCCCGGATACCGTCCGGCGTGCCCTTGCCGTTGATGGTGCGGGCATGCCATCCGACGATCTCGGCGGCTTCCTGGACACCTTGGGCGACCCCGGCGACGCCGGGGTTGGTCAGGGTCTGGGCGACGTAGACGACGGTCTTGCCGTGGACGGCCTCGGGGCCCGTGGCGGGGCCCTTCCAGGGGGCGTTGACCTCCTCGGCCTTCTTGACGGCTTGCTTGGCCCGGGAGAGGGCGGTGGGGCATCCGGGCTTGGAGGAGCTCCTGTGGGATGCGGTGGTTTCGGTGCCGGTTTCACAGCCGGCGGTGGCCATGACCAGGAGCGCGGCGGCTGTCACGACCGCCTTGCGGGTGGGGTGCACGGATCTCCTCGCAGGGCAGGATGAGGATACGGGTTGGGGGTGGGGGGAGACAGGGTACGGGTGTCGACGCTCCGCGCGGCAGCCGCCTTCGGGAGGTCGGGCGGGCGCCTCCGGCGTCGGGCCCGGTGAGGAAAGAGCCGGTCCGCGCCCCACTCCCCCACGGACACCGGCACCTCGGCCCATCAGCCGCCCGGGAACATCGCAAGAGGGTAACCGGCCAAAAGTGACAAAGAGTTGAATACCGCTGAGCTCTTGCTGGTCACGTGTTGCATGGGCCTGCACAAGCGGTAGTGTTCGCGGCCGGTTGGAGATGTGGCGCGATCCTTTCGCTCGCATTCGGGGCGAACCACGCAAGCGTCACGCACCCCACCATCGTCGGCGGTCGGCACCAGCACCTCGGCCACCGCTCAGGAGCACGTCGTAAGGTCGTAAGGAGGCCCGGGTGTCTGTGGACACAGTGGACCCGCCACACGAGCCGGACCCGTCCCGGCGTCCGTCGTCGAGGCCGCGGTTCCGTCAGCAGGCGGGTGCCCTCCTGGACCGATGGCCGTTCCGGCGGAAGCTCAACGTTCTGGTCATCGCGCCCGTCGCGGTCGTCGGCGTGCTTCTGGGCGTCGGCGTCAACTCCCAGGTGGCCAGGGCCCGGGACGCCAGCCGGAGCGCGGAGCTGGTGCGCGACAGCGAGCAGGTCACGAGGCTGATCAACGACGTACAGGCCGAACACCGCCAGGCGCTCCTGCTGTCCGTGGAGCAGGAGTCGGCCCGGCCCGGCGCCGCCCTGCCCTCGACCGCCGCCTACCGTCGGACCCAGCGGACCACTGACGAGCAGGTCACCGCCGTGCACTCCGCGTTCGGGCCGGGACTGCCCAAGCAGGAGGCGCGGGCCCTTGAGTACATCCGGGGCCTTGCCGTGCTGCGCGACAAGGTCGAACGGGGATCGGTTCCGGCCGCCGGCATCGACCCCGCGTACGCCGCCGCGGTCGGCTACCTGATCGACGGCATCGGCCTCGACCGCTTCGCCGGGACCTCGTCGTCCTCGGTCACCAACCTTCTCGACACCGTCCTGCGCGCCGACGCCGCCCACGCGGCCTTCGAGAGCGGGGTGTTCTCGGCCCAGACCCGGGATGCCAACGCGCTCACCGAGTACACCCGTGCGGTCGGCGCCCACAAGCTCTACGAGGAGCAGACGATACGTTTCGGCAGGATCGCCGACCCGGACCAGGTCCTGCGCCTGGGCGCGATCGAGCGAGCCGCCGAGGAGAACGGCGTCGAGGCCCAGTTCGCGGAGCTCCAGATCGATCCGGACTCCCTGCAAGGGCAGACCCCGGATCAGTTGCGCGAGGCGATCGCCGCCGGGACCCGGCAGGCCGAGGCCCGCCTCGACATCACCGGGTCGCTGATCGACCAGATCGCCGCCCGGGCCGACGGCCTCTCCCGGAGCGCCCTGCACAACGCGCTGGTGATGCTGGGCCTCGCCCTGCTCGGCTTCGCGTCCTGGCTGTCCTTCTCCGTCCTGGTCCGGCGCTCGGTCGTCCGTCCCCTGGCGGCCCTGACCGGCGCCGCCCAGCAGGTCGTCGACGTGGCGGGCGAGGAACTCGCCAGGGTCGAGGACGACGAATCGGCGGAGGGCACCCCGCTGCGGCCGCGGCCGATCCCCGTCCCGGTCCGCGACGAGATCGGCCACCTGGCCGAGGCGTTCAACCAGGTGCAGGTCACCGCCGCGGCGCTCCTGGAGCGGCAGGTGCTCAGCCGCCGCAACGTCGCCGAGATGTTCGGCAACGTCGGACGCCGGGTCAGCAACCTCACCTCACGCCAGCTCATGCTGATCGACGCCGTGGAACGCGAGGAGACCGACCCGGACGTCCTGCAGCGGATGTACCGCATCGACCACATCGCCGTACGCCTCCAGCGCAACGCCGACAGCCTGATGCTGCTCGCCGGAATCCGCGACCCCGAGATGGAGGCCCGGCCGACCACCCTGGTCAACGTCATCCGGGCGGGGCTCGGTCAGATCGAGGGATACCAGCGGGTGTCCCTGCGGTCCGAGACGGAGGTCACCGTCGGGCCGGACATCGTCGACGATCTGACGCTGATGCTCGCCGAACTGCTGGAGAACGCCGTCTCGTTCTCCCCGTCCGACACGCCCGTCGAAGTGGTCGTCCGGCCCGGCACCGACATCACCTCGGACGGTGGCGCCCTGATCGAGGTCATCGACCACGGCCTCGGCATGAGCGCGGAACGCCTCGACGAGGAGAACTCGCGGCTGGTCCGCCGGGAGCGGCTCGACCTCGTACCGACCAAGGTCCTCGGCCTGTTCGTGGTCGGAAACCTCGCCCGGCGCTCGGGCATACGGGTCACCCTGAGCCGTACGCCGGGCGGCGGCGTCACCGGCAGCGTCTGGCTCCCCTCCTCGCTCCTGCTGGCCGTCGGCCCCACCGCCACACCGCCCCCGGCGGCGGACACGGCGGAGACCGCGTCCGAGCGCCCGGCACCGCCCGAGCGGGGGTCCAGCGCGCCCGTGTCCGAGCGCGCACCGGCCGCCGCCACGCCCCTGCCGGTGCGGACCCCCGCCACCGCGCCCGAACAGTGGCCGGCCGCCCCCTCAGGGGAGGACGAGCTCCCCCGGCGCCTGCCGCACCCCACGGACGCGGAGCGGACCACCGCCACGCTCGAACCGCGGCCGGCACAGTCCGTCCGGCCGCTGCGACGACGGATACGGGGGGCGACGCTCGACATGACCACCCCCACGGCCGACCGGGAGCTCCATGCCGTGCGCGAGCCTGTCGACGCCGACGCGGTCCGTTCGGAACTCGACGAATTCGAAGCCGCAGTACACCGGGCAGAGCAAGAGAGCGCCGCTGCCCCCGAGAATCCAGCTCCATCGCCACACCAGCACCCCCGGAAGGAGTCGGGCAGTGACCACGCCGACAGGTAAGAGCGGTTCCGAGCGGGACGAACCCGCTGATCTGACAGCCGCCGCGGCCGACTTCACCTGGCTGCTCGACCGGTTCGCCACCCAGACCGCCGGCGTCGTCGACGCCATCGCGGTGTCCTCCGACGGCCTGCTGATCGCCGTCTCCCAACTGCGCGAGCAGGCCGACTCCGAACGGCTCGCGGCGATCGTGTCGGGGGTGACGAGTCTGGCCGCCGGCGCGTCCGGCAACTACGGACTCGGCGGCCTCAACAAGGTCATCATCGACCTGGAGGGCGGCCATGTGCTGGTGTCGGCCATCGGCTGCGGTGCCGTCCTCGGCGTGGTGACCTCGAAGGAGGCGAAGCTCGGCAACATCGCCTACGAGATGACCCTCTTCGCCAACCGGGCCGGCAGCGCGCTCACGCCCCAGCTCGTGCTGGAGCTCAAGAACAACGCCGGCGCCGCACCGGCCCGCTGACCCGTCCCACACCGCGAGGCAGGGATGCAGGCGCTGAGAAGAGGGCAAAATGGCCGCCGGTGAACCAGGACCGAACGAGGGTGGGGACCTCCCCTGTTCGTGGGGATCCCCCCGCTCAAGCGAAGCCGAGAGTGCGGGAGGAGCCGAGAGCTCGGGGGAGGGCAGCGGCCAGGGCCCGTCGGGGCCGGTCGGCCGCGCGCCCGCCATCCGGCCCTTTCTGCTGACCGCCGGCCGGGTGGCGGGAGGCGGCGCCGGCCCGCCGCTCCCGGTCGAGACCCAGATCGTGGCGACGTCGTCCGGACTCCGCGTCCTGGACTCGCTCGCCTTCGAACAGCACGACATCGTCGCCGGCTGCCGACGGCCGCAGTCGGTGGCGGAACTGGCCGCGCGGTTGCGCCTCCACCTGAATGTGGTCCGGGTGTTGGCGGAGGACCTGCGCGCCGCCGGACATCTGACGGTCCACGTCCCGAACTCCGGCACAACCCACGACATCTCCGTACTGCGAAGGGTTATCGATGGTCTCCGTGCCGTCCCCGACTCACGGGACACACTCCGTGACAGCGGTTGAGCAGCCGCCGGTACCGGTCAAGTTGGTCATCGCCGGCGGCTTCGGCGTCGGCAAGACCACGGCCGTGGCCTCGATCTCCGAGATCCGACCGCTGACCACCGAGGCCGCCATCACGGAGGTCGCGGCAGGCGTGGACGATCTCTCGCACACCCCCGGCAAGACCACCACCACGGTCGCCATGGACTTCGGCTGCATCACCATCGACCCGACGCTGAAGCTCTACCTGTTCGGCACGCCGGGCCAGGACCGGTTCGGGTTCATGTGGGACGACGTGGTGGAGGGCGCGCTCGGCGGTCTGGTGATCGTGGACACCCGCCGCCTGGACGACTGCTACGCCGCCGTGGACTACTTCGAGCACAAGTCCATACCGTTCGCCGTCGCCGTCAACGCCTTCGACGGCGAGGTCCACCACAACCTCGACGAGGTGCGGTGGGCGCTGGACGTGTCCGACCACGTACCGCTGGTCGTCTTCGACGCACGCACGACGGGCTCGGTCCGGGACGCACTGCTGGTCGTACTCGAAGTCGCCCTGTCCCGCGCGGAAACCACGGCGACGGACTGAGTCCCGGACTCTCGCGTCGCGGCCTGCCGCCTTCCCTCACGCAGGGGGCCGTAACTGTAGGTAAGTGATCAGTTTCACTTGGTACGGGGCGCCGCTCGCACTCCATGCCCGTCTCCCGGCTGCCATGATCCCTACCGATGCGGGAGGCAGGTGACCCCCGCATCGGACCGAAACGACGGATCGAGCAGGGGTGTTGGCGTGAAGTTAGCGTGGTCGCGGTGGGTGGTGCCGAGGCGGACGGGCACCGGCGCGGGTTCCGTTCCGAGCGGGCCGGGGACGGCTCGTCGCCCGTTGGCGGCGAGGTGTTTCGCGGCGGCCGGGGCGGCCGGCGTGCTCCTCGGCCAGCTCCTCGGCGGACTCCCCGCCGAGGCGCAGTCCATCGCCTTACCGGGAGCGGCGTTCCCCCTCGTCCTCGACGTGGACCTGACGCCGAATCCGGTGTGCAGCGGAGCCGTGCAGGGCCGGGTGCAGGTCTACGACCCCGCCGCGGCGGAGGCCGGAGCCACCGTGGAGTGGCGCGTACGCACCGGTGAGAAGCAACTGGCCGGCGGACGCCTCGCCATGGCCGCCAACGTCGGCACGGCGGGGTTCAAGATCCCCTACGACCGGGTGCCCGCCGCCGAGACCGCCTTGCAGGTCGACGCCCGCGTCGCCGCCTCGCCCGGAGGCCATGATCCCGGCCGCTACGGCAAGGTCTGGCGGGACACCGTACGCCGGGGGTGCGACCCGGTGCGGGTGGCGTCCGTCGGCGACTCCGTGATCTGGGGACAGGGCCTGGACCATGACCAGAAGTTCCCTTATCTGACAGGGCAGTTGCTCGGTCGTGAGACCGGCCGGGGCCATCAGCACCTGGACTACTCGATCTCCGGCGCCGTGCTCGACGCGCCCGACCTGCCCACGGGCAACGATGACGCGGCGTGTCTGCACAGGACGGAGAAACAGGACCCGGACGGCGACGGGGAGATGGAGTTCGGCGAGGTCACCCAGCAAATGCCGGACGTGTTCTGCCAGTTGGAGAAGGCGGGCGCGCAGGCGCGAGCGGGCGGCTACGGTCTCGACCTGGTCGTGATCAACGGGTGCATCAACGATCTCGATCCCTTCTTCGGCATCGGCGTCGGCATCACCCCCGGCTCGGAGAACCTGCCCGAGGCGGTGAAGCGCGAGTGCTCCGGCATCGGCGCGGCAGCGGAGAACCCGGCCAAGGACGTGCCCTACTTCAGCGGCGCGAAGGTCGGGTACGGCGGACGCGGGATGCGGGCGGCGATCGAGAAGGCCCACTCCCTGCCGGGGCGGCCGAAGGTGATCGTGGCCGACTTCTACTACGCGCTGAGCCGCAGCAGTTCTCCGATCCCGGTGCGGCGCTGTTCGACCCCGGGAGTCAGTGGGACGCGGCTGACCTCCTGTAAGGGAGCCCTCGGCAGCGTGGCCGAGCGCTACGAGCAGTACACCCAACTGGCCAACGCCGCCTACCATCAGGCGGCGGCCGCCGCCAACAAGGCGTCCACCGACGGTCCGTACGCGGTCGCGGCCGACGGACTGTTCACCGTGGACAACGCCGTCCTCAGCCGGGACTCCAAGGTCTGGAACACTCCGGTGACCGACCCGGCGTTCCCGTTGCGCACACGGGCGTGCCCCGAGCTGAGCGCCACTCCGGCACAGTGTCTGAGCGCGGCCGTCGGCCACCCCGATATCGAGGGTGCCCGGCAGTACGCCGACGCGTTCGTCCTCAATCCGCGGGTGCGCGAGTGGTTCCACCTCCCCCGGCAGGGACCCCGGGCGCGGCTGACCATCCCGAAGACCGCGCCCGTCGGCAGTGAGGTGCGCATGTCGGTGACGGTGGACGGAAAGCCGCCCGCCGACGGTTACCGCTACCACTGGTACTTCGGCGACGGTACGCAGCAGGAGACGAGCGAGGCCGCCGTCGCCCACGCCTACGACCGCAAGGGGCCCTGGCTCTCACGCGTCGTGATGACCGGTCAGGACGGCCGGAAGCTCCTGGTCGAGGCCGCCCGGCCCCTCACCGCGGACTGAAGGCTCCTTCCAAGGGGGCGGCTCGCAGGCGCGGGCCGCCCCTCGGCACGTCCGCGCCCCAACCTGAGATCCACCGACGGCGCTCCTGCGACCACTTCGACGCCCCGGACGTCTACGGGACGGCGCACCCGGCTCTGGCGCTCGCGGGCGGAGAACGATGAGGTGGGCTTCCACACCGAACCGTCGCACGAGGGCCGCGTGCCCGGCACCGTCCCGCGGTGGCACTGGACGGTTCGGACAGGAGCAGGGCGGACGGGAGGAGTGCGGGCATGAAGTTGGAGCTTCGGCACCTGAGAGTGCTGTGTGCGATCGCCGACGCCGGGAGCGTGGGCCGGGCCGCCTCGGACCTGGGATATTCGCAGCCGGCCATGAGCACCCAACTCCGGCGGATCGAGCAGTACTTCGGCCACCCGCTGTTCGAGCGGAACGCCTCGGGTGTGGAGCTGACCCGTTACGGTACGGAGGTCCTGGCCCAGGCCCGTGACGTGCTGGCCCGCGCGGCCGCGATCGGGCGCGGACCGGCGGCGGGCGGGACGGGAAGGCGCCACCCCCTCCGCCTGGCCGCGACCAACTCGCCGGTCCTGGCCGGCATGCTCATCCGGCTCCGGAGCCGACTGCCCGATCTCGCGCTCACGGTGAGCAGTGTGTATCCGTCCTCGGAGATCGTCGAACTCCTGGAGCACGGTGAGGTGGACGCCGCCATCGCCGCGGACTACCCCGGACGTGAACTGCGGCACTCGGCCGCCGTGGCGCACCGCGGGATCGTCACCGAGCCGTCGTTCGTCGCCCTGCCGGCCGGGCACCGGCTCCGGCACTGCCGGGAGGTGGCGCTCGCCGACCTGTCCGACGACGCGTGGTTTCTGACCCCGGACGACGGGGCCGGCTGGCCGGGAGTGTTCTACGGGGCCTGTCGAACGGCCGGATTCGCCCCGGCGGCGGTCCACGAATTCCTGGGCGACCAGCAGCAGTTGCAGAACATGATCGCCGAAGGCATCGGCGTCTCCATCGTGCAGGCCACGCTCCGCCCGGTCCCCGACGTCCTCGTCAAACCGCTGGTGGGCACACCGCTGTGGTGCCGCTATGTGCTGGCCTGGCGCCGCGAGAGCCTCGCCGACGAGGTGGCGGACACCCTCTTCGGCTCCGCCGCCGCGGCATACCGCGCTCTCATCGCGCAGTCTCCGCACTTCCGGACGTGGGCCTCCCGAACCTGGAGCGTGGCCAGGCCGTAGGGCTTGTGACTACGGCCCCGTGGGGCCGGTGGCCCCGGCTCGCGCGGCGACCACCGCCTCCAGCGGGGGCCAGCCGTCGACCTCCACCGCCCACCTCTCCCCGGGCTGCCACCCGTGAACCGAAGCCGCGTCGAGCAGAGCCCGGACGGCGCCTGGTTCGTGCAGGTTGAGGGAGCCGCCCCGGACGTACCCCACATCCCCGGAGCCCAGCCTCCCGGGACGTACCGCCCCGGGCCCTCGGCGAAGACGATGCGCAGCGGGCCGCCGGTGCCGGCCGGCCGCGGGTACAGCGTCAGGGTCTCGCGGCAGTCCGCGGGATGTTATGGCGACTTCGACCCATGTGCTATGTCACACCTTATTGTCGCTGTCGGCGTCCGCTGAGAAGGTGCCACGCACGCCTCAGCTCGATCCCGAGGCGCATCTGTCCACGAAGGAGCATGGATGCGCTACCGCTTCCCCCTGCCCAGGTATGTGGCCGGCGGACTGGCCGCCTGCGTCGCCACCGCCGGTCTGCTGGCCGCGCCGGCACTGGCGACGCCGCACTCGCCGCCCGACGCCCGGGCCGTCACCGCGTCCCGGACCGCCCCCCACTCCGTACCACCACCCACCGGCCCGGCAGTCGGCCCGAACGAGAGGCCCGTGCTGCGCGGCCGCTCGCTCGGCCTCGCCCAACTCCCCCCGCTCAGCGCGAAGAATCCCCCCACTTCTTCGACTGCGGCGGCCGCGTGCAGCCCGTCCGACTTCGGCAGTCGGACCGGATCCGAACTGGTCGCGTTCGTCGAAGCCTCGACCACGGACTGCGTCAACACCCTGTTCAGCGTCACCGGCAAAGACGCGTACGACGTCTTTCGCGAGGACCAGATGGTCACCATGGCCAACGCTTTCCGGAGCGGGGCGACGACGTATCCCGGTGACAACTCGGCCAACGTGTGGCAGCTCGTGCTGTTCCTGCGCGCCGGCTATTACGTGCAGTCCAACCATCCGGACGATGTCGGCGACTACGGCCCGACCCTGGCGGCGGCCACCCAAGGCGGCCTGGACGCCTTCTTCGCCAACTCGCACTCCAGAGATGTCACTTCGGGCAACGGAGACGTCCTGGGCGAGGTCATCATCCTCACGGACAGCGCCAACGAGCAGGCCCGCTACCTGAACACCTACAAGCAGGTGCTCAGCGGCTACAACAGCTCCTACGACGACATCCGCAGCATGCTGGCCGCCGTCAACGACGTCTACACGCCTCTCTGGCGCGGCAACTGGAACCCCGACTACGTCAAGGCGGTCACGGCCGATCCGAGCATCATCGACACCCTCAACGCCTTCGCGCTCGACCACCTGGACATGCTGGGCACCGACAACTCCTATCTCGACTCCAACGCCGGGATGAACGTCGCGCGCTACGTCGAGCACCCGGCCCTCCAGGACAAGGTCCGGCCGCTCATGAAGGGCCTGCTGGACGCCTCGAAGATCACCGGTCCGACCGCGCCCCTGTGGGTCACCGTCGCCTCCCAGGCCGACGCCTACGACAAGGCCAACTGCTCCTACTTCGGCGTCTGCGACCTGTCCGACCAACTGACCAAGGCGGCGCTGCCGGTCACGCACGCCTGCGACGCGACGCACACCATCAAGGCGCAGGCGCTGACGTCGAAGGACCTCGATCTCACCTGCGCCAGCCTCCTGGACCAGGGCCCGTACGTCCACGGGCTGGTGAAGGACGACGGCCCGATCCCCGACCAGTACGAATCGACCATCGAACTCGTCGTGTTCGGCAGTCGCGACGACTACCGGACCTACGCCGGGGCGATCTTCGGCGTCGACACCGACAACGGCGGCATCACCATGATCGGGGACCCGACCCGACCCGACAACCAGCCGCTGTCCCTCATGTACCAGAAGGACTCCGACAACGGCTTCCCGGCCCGGATCTGGAACCTCAACCACGAGTACACGCACTACCTCGACGCCCGGGACGACATGAAGGGCGACTTCGGCCAGCAGACGTCGGTCCCGGACATCTGGTGGATCGAGGGCCTCGCCGAGTACGTCTCGTACAGCTACCGCAAGATCACCGACGAGGAGGCGGTCACCGAGGCCGGCAAGCACACCTACAAGCTGAGCACGCTGTTCCAGAGCACCTACGACAACAGCGACGTGACCCGCACCTACCCCTGGGGCTACCTCGCGGTCCGCTACATGTTCGAGAAGCACCCCGAGGACATCGCCACCATGCTCGGACACTTCCGGACCGGCGACTACGCCGGCGGCTACGCCGTCTACAACACCGATATCGGCACGCGCTACGACGCCGACTTCGACTCCTGGCTCACCGCCTGCGCGAACGGCGCCTGCACCGCCAAGCAACCGGACCCGACGACCACGCCCTCGACACAGCGACCTCCGGCCCGACCGTCCGTCTGACCCACAGATCCAGATCCACCCCGGCCCGGCGGCGGCACCTCACCGCACGGTCGTGGCGCTTCGGTGACGACACCGTCTCCGCGGCCGCCAACCACCGAAGATCCACACCGCCGCCGGGCCCTGCCCCATCGCCCCGAAGCCCGATCAATCGAGCACTTCGACGCCGAAGCGGTCTTCTTCGTCGGCGTCGCCGGTGCGCCTGACCACCCACGCCACGTCTCGTACGGGGGCTACAGCGCGTCGACCGCGCTGACCTTCCAGCCATCGGAGGTCCGTTGCAAGGTCATCCGCACCCGGTTGAGGTCGAGGCGCGGGGCCGACACCTGGGTGCTGTTGGTGACCTGGTTCATGAAGAGCAGGACGACGACCTTGTCCGGCGACGCGGAGACCACCGATGCCGCCGGGTCGCCGGACGCCGGTTTCGCCACCGTGGCCTTGACCACCCCGTGGTACCGCTTCGCGGTGGGCGCGACCACCGTCGTCGTGGTCTTGCGGTACTTGTCCCCGAAGTCGCCCGTGAGGTGGCCGCGCGCCGCGGCGAAGTCCTTGTCGAGGTGCCGGTAGTCGTAGGACAGGATCGCCGGGGCCGCCTTCTGCGCGGCGGCGAGCGCCTCCGTACGGGCCTCGCTGGTATTCTCCGCGTCCCGGTGGTCGAGCCCGAGCACCGTCGTGGCGGCGAGACCCGCCGCGACGAGGAGCGCGAGTCCGGCGCCGAGCAGGCGGGAGCCGAGCAGGCCGGACAGGCTGCGCTTCGGCTCCGCCACCTCCTCCGGCTCGGACTTCGCCTTGGGCTTCGGCTCGGCGGCCGCCTTGTCGGCGGAGGTGTCCGCCTTCAGCGCGTCGATCGGGCCCCTGCGCCGCGGCTCCCCGGCGGGCTCCGCCGCGGCTGAGCCGTGCGCCTTCTCGGCTCGCTTCGCCGCGGCACGGGCGGCCGCGGCGAAGGAGGAACGGGGCCGGGTCGTGCCGCTGCCGGCGCTCCCTCGAACGGACAGCTTCGCCATGGTCTTTCTCCTTACCGGCCGGTCAGCCGACGAATTCGACGTTGGACGTCAGCCATCGCCCGCCCTCGTGCACGAGGTCGAGCTGCAGCCGGTAGTTGCGGGCCTGCCCCTTCGGGGCGGCGACGTTGGTGACCTTGCTGTCACCCACGACCAGGACCCGCGCGGACTTCTCGTCGGCCCGGACGATGCCCGCCTCCAGCACCTGCCCCTGCGAGACGGACTTGTTGGCGGCCACCAGCTTGGTGAGCTGCTTGTTCTGCTCGGCGAACTGCTTCTTGAAGTCACCGGTGGCGCCGTCCAGGACGTTCTTGCTGTCCCGGCCGTAGTGCCGGTAGTCGAGCGAGGTGAAGTTGAGCACCGACTGCCGGGCCGCGGCCAGCGCCTGCTGTTCCCGCTGGTCCACCTGGTGGTGTTGATACTTCCGCACGCCGAGGTAGCCGGAGAGGGCCACCAGCAGGACGGCTGCGACGGCCAGCCCCACCGGGAGCGCCCTGCTGCGGCGGGCCGAGCGCACCCCCTTGGCGAGGAGGCGGAGCGGCGGCCCGCCGGCGCGGGCGGCCAGTTGCCGGACATTCATGACCTTCACGCCATCGGTCCAACGAGCATCCATTGCCATGAGTCCTTTCCGAACACGTTCTGTTCTCCCCCGGTCGAGCCGATCTGTACGGCCCCTCCGCCCGGTCCCTGGAGGAGGCCGGACGCGGGATCGTAGGGCGCGACGTACGACGCCAGGTCGGCCTGGCTCCGGGAGCCGCCCGGCCGCGGGACGTTCTGCGCACCGCGCACCGAGGTCTTGCTGCCGCGGGGCTCCGTGCAGCGGACCGAGGTGTTCGCCTGCCGCTCGCTGGTGTCCTGGGGGGAGCGGCGCCGGGTGCCGCCGTATCCCTGCCGGCAGGACGGCGGCTCGTCGGAGTTGAGGACCAGCCCGAAGTGGCTGGTGCCGTCCCCCGGGAGCACCGTGAAGCTGCCGGCGACGACGGCCGGGAAGGTCACCAGGGTCTGCTCCATGCCCGGCAGCCGTGCCGCGCTGACCTGGCCTCCGCTGATGAGGTTGCCCAGCAGCACCGGCAGCGCCCGCTGGTTGGCCTTCAGCAGCGAGTCCATCTCGTGCGCGGCCGACGTCTGGCCGTCCATCAGCCCGCGGATGTCGCCGTCGCTGTTCTTGAGCTGCTCGGTGAGATCCGCCAGATCGCGGGAGAAGGACTTGATGGACGAGCCCTTGTCGATCTGGGTCTGCAGCACACCCTGGGAGTCCTCGATCAACTTGATCGTCTGGGGGAGCGAGGCGCTCGCCTCCTTCACGAGCGCGTTGCCCGAGTCGACCATCCGGGACAGGTGCGGCCCGGTGCCGGCGAACGCCTTGCCCAGCTCATCGACCGTGATCTTCAGGTTCTTCTTGTCGACGGACGCGACGAACCGGTCGAGGCCCTTGATCAGTTGCGTCGTCCGCAGCGGGGTACGGGTGTCCTTCTGGGCGATCACGGAGCCCTCGCGCAGATACGGGCCGCTCCTGGCGCGCGGCTGCAGATCGACGTACTGCTCGCCCACCGCCGAGCGGTTGGCCACCACGGCGAGGGTGTCGGAGGGAATGCGCGAGCCGTCCTGGATGTGCAGGTCCACCGATACACCGGCGGAGCTGCCGGAGCCGAGGCGCAGGTCGCCCACGCGGCCCACCGGCATCCCCCGGTAGGTCACCTCGGCGTTCGAGTAGATGCCTCCGGAGTCGGCGAAGTTCGCCCGCACGGTGTAGCCGCGGTCCAGGATCCGGTCGCCGAGGCCGGCGTACTCCGCGCCGACGTAGGACACGCCTACGGCGGTGATGGCGGAGAAGGCGATGAGCTGCGCCTTGACCGTACGGGTGATCACGACAGCATCCCCTTCGTCATGAGCCTCGCGAGAGCCAGGTCGAAATCGCTGGGACGGACCGGGCCGCCGGCGCCGGAGTAGGCGCTGTAGGAGGCCAGGGTTCCGGTGCACAGCGGCAGGCACGGCGTGTCGCCACCGCCCGAGTCCTGGCCCCCGTCACCGTCCGGTTGCGGCAGCGAGGTGGGCTTGAGGAGATCGGGGACCTCCGGCACGTCCGGCGGCTTCGGCACCCGCGGTGCGTCCGGCACGCCGGGCTTCCCGCCGTCGTCCTTCTTGCCCCCGCCCGGCTTCTTCGGCCCGTCGGTGACGTTGCCGTAGATGCTCTTCAGGTCGAGGTCGGCGGTGATGTGCAGGTTGGTGTAGTCGCCCTTGATGGCGTCCGGGGCGTTGCGCGGGAACGGATAGGTGGTCAGCAGCTCCAGCGCGTTCGGCAGGTCGTTGCCCGCCTGGTTGAGCTTGGTGAGGATCGGCTGCAGGTTCCGCAGGTCGGCGATGGCGTCGTCCTTGGACGCGTTGATCACCTTCGTCGAGACCTTGCCGAGGCTGGAGAGGGACCGCAGCATCCGCGTGAGGTTCCGGCGCTGGTCGGCCAGCACCTTCAGCGCGGGCGGCATGGCGTCGACGGCCTCGCCGATCGCGGTCTTCTCCTTCCGGAGCCGCTCGGAGAGCCGGTCGATGCCGTTCAGCGCGCGGACGATGTGGGAGCGCTGCCGGTCGAGCCCGCCGACGAACGTGTCCAGCTCCGTGAGCAGGTTCTTGATCCGCTCCTCGCGGCCTCCCAGCGTGCTGTTCAGCTCTTTGGTGATCGTGTGAAGGTGCGCCACGCCGCCGCCGTTGAGCAGCGCGGAGAGGGCGGAGAGCACCTCCTCGATCTCCGGTGTGCGGCTGCTGCGCGACATCGGGACGCGCGCGCCGTCCTTGAGCTTCCCGACCGGCCGGACGCCCGCCGGCTTGGCCAGCGACACGTACTTCTCGCCGAGCACGCTGGTCATACGCATTTCGGCGACCGCGTTCTCCGGCAGCTTCACGTGGTCCTCGATGCGCAGGCGGACGTTGGCGTGCCAGCCCTTGAGCTCCACCTTCTCGACGGCGCCCACGGTGACGTTGTTGACCTTCACCGCCGACTGCGGCACCAGGTCGAGAACGTCCCGGAACTCGACGGTGACGTGGTACGCGTCGTCGTTCGCGGCGGCGCCGCCCGGCAGTTGGACGTCGTACAGGCCGTTGAACTCGCAGCCGGACAGCAGCACCGAACCGGCGGCCACCCACAGGGCGGCCGTGCGCCGGGCGTTCCGCGCGAAGCCGGTCTCGTGCCGCCGTGCGGGGCGGGCGGCCGCGTTCGGGGCGGTCATGCGCTCGCCCCCAGAATCCCGCCGAGCGTCTTGTCCGTTGTGGCGGTCCCCGCGGCTGCCTGCCGGGGCGCTCCGGTGAAGGGGTCGCCCTTCGGCAGCTCGGGGAGCGAGTCGAAGAGCTTCCGCAGCTCCGCGCAGTCGGACCTGTCTCCCGTTGTCTTGAGGATCGAGCACAGCGCGCTGCCCGGGTCATGCGATTGCTCGCTGTTGTTGCGGGTGTCCAGCGTGCCGGACTCCGGGTTGTACGCGTTGTTGAGGTTGCCGAGACCGGCGGGCGCGACGTCCATCAGCTCCTCCAGCGCGGCGCGCTGCTTGACCAGCACACGCGTCACCTCGCTGAGACCCTTCACATCGGAGGTCAGCGACTTCTTGTTGCCCTTGACGAATCCGGCCACGTCCTTGAGGGCGATCGACAGTTGCCTGAGCGCCGCCCCCAGTTCCTTGCGCTCACCGGAGAGTTGGCCCGCCACGCCGGCCAGGCTGTCGTTGAAGGTCCGCACGCTCTTGTCGTCCGCCGCCATCGCGGACGTGAACACCTGGAGGTTGCGGACCGTCCCGAACATGTTCTCGCGGCTGCCCGAAAGGGTGGAGACGGCCAGCGAGAGTTCCTTCACCGTCTGGTTCATCTTCCCGCCCTGCCCCTTCAGGTTGTCCGCGCTGACCCCGAGCAGCCGGTTCAGCGCGCCGTCCTTGTTGGCGCCGCGCGGGCCGAGCGCCTCGGCCGTGGTGTGCAGGCTGTCGTTGATCCGGTCCAGCTCGACCGGGACGGCCGTGCGGTTCTCCGGGATGACGTCGCCGCTCCGCATCTCCGGGCCGCCGCGGTACACCGGCAGCAGTTGGACGTAACGGTCGCTGACCACGGAGGAGTTGATGATGGCGGCCTTGGCGCCCGTGGGCACCTTCTTGTCCGCCTCGTACTCCAGCTCCACCCGCACCCGGGAACCCTGCGGCGTGATCTTCTTGACCTCGCCGATCCGGATGCCCAGCACGCGGACGTCGGAGCCGGGGTAGATGCCGACGGTACGCGGGAAGTACGCCGTGACCCGCACGTTGTCCGTCCGCGGCCACAGCGCGATGGTGAGTCCGGTGACGAGCGCCAGCGCGACGGCGATCGCGATACGGCGCTGCGGTGTGCGCCACGTTTTCGTTCTGTTCCTCCAGAAGGCGTCCCTCATTGCGACCCTCCCGGGGATGTCTGCGCGGATCCGCCGCCGCGTGGCGAGGCGGGTTGAGCCGCGACCATGTTCTGGATGTAGGTGTCGAACCAGCGGCCGTTGCCGAGGGTGTTGGTGAAGGCCCGGGAGAACGGCGCCATCAGCTTGATGCTGCGGTTCAGGCTCTTCTCGTTGCGCTGCAGCATCTGGACGACCGTGTTCAGCCGGGCCAGCGCCGGACCGATCTGCTTCCGGTTGTCCTCGACGAGCCCGGAGAGCTGCACCCCGAGCGTCGTGGCGTTGACCAGCAGGGTGTGGATGACCTGGCGCCGCTTGCTGATCTCCGCGAACAGCGCGTTGCCGTCCTTCATCATGGAGATGAGCTCGTCCGAGCGGTCGGAGAGCACCCCGGTGACGCCGTTGGCGCGCTTGAGCAGATCGCCCAGCGCCTTGTCGCGCGAGGCCACGGTCTTGGACAGCCGGGACAGGCCGTTGAGCGACGCCCTGATCTCGGGGGGCGAGTCCTTGAACGTCGCCGAGATCGTGTCCATCGCCTTGGCCACCTGCTCGGTGTCGACCTTCTCGCTGGTCGTGGCGAGGTCGCTGAACGCCTGCACCACGTCGTACGCCGAGACGGTCCGCTTGATCGGGATCTCGCTGCCGGGCTCCAACTGCCCGGTCCCCTTGGGTTCCAGGGACAGGTACTTGGCGCCGAGGATCGTCTTGACCCGGATGGCGGCGCCGGTCCTGGTCCCGAACCGCGGCTCGCCCTTGACCCGGAAGGTGACCTTGACGTGGTCACCGTCCAGCTCTACGTCGTCGACCTTGCCGACCTTGACCCCGGCGATCCGGACCTCGTCACCGCCCTTCAGCCCGCCCGCCTCGGAGAAGGCGGCGCTGTAGCGATCGCCGCTGCCGATCAGCGGAAGGCTGTCCACGTTGAACGCCGCGGCGATCAGCAGCGCGATGGTGGTGAGGCCGGCCGCCCCGATCGTCACGGGGTTGCGTTCGCGGAAGGGGATCATCGACCACACCTCGCCTGGTCGACGTGGAGCCGCGGCGTGAGGGCCCGCGCGGTGTTCGGCAGCACGACACGGCCGTCGAAGTCGCACAGGTAGAAGTTGAACCAGGAGCCGTACGAGCCGGTGGCGGTCAGCTTGTTGAGCTTGCGCGGGAGCCTCTTCAGGACACCCTCCACGGTCTTCTCGTTCTTGTTGAGTGTTCCGGTGAGCCGGGACAGCTCGGCGATGTCGGCCTTCAGCGCCGGACGTCCGTCTTCGAGCAGGCCCGAGGTGGCGCGGGCCAGGTCGCTGATGCCTCCCAGCGAGTCGCCGATCGCCTTACGGTCGGCGGACAGTCCGGACACCACCCGCTGGAGCTGCTTGAGCAGGCCGGAGAAGCGCGCACTGCGCTGGTCCAGCGTGCCGAGCACCTGGTTGAGGTTGTCGATCACCGAGCCGATCACCTCGTCGCGGTCGGCGAGGGTCGTGGTGAGCGACGCGGTGTGCGCGAGCAGGCTGTTGATCGTGCCGCCCTCGCCCTGGAGGGTCTTGATGATCTCCGTGGCGAGCTGGTTGGTGTCCTTGGGACTCAGCGCGGCGAACAGCGGCTTGAAGCCGTTGAGCAGCGCGTTGAGGTCGAGAGCGGGCTGGGTCCTGGAGAGCGGGATCGTGGCTCCGGGCCGCAGTCGCTCGCTGCTCTTCCCCGCGCCCTCGGTCAGCGCGATGTACCGCTGTCCGACGAGATTGCGGTAGCGGATGACAGCGCCCGAGGAGGCGAGCAGCGGCCGGTCGCTGGAGGCGGTGAACTCGACCTCGGCCAGCGTCCGGTCCTTGATGCGGATGTCCTGGACCTCGCCGACCCTGACCCCGGCCACCCGGATGTCGTCACCCTCCTCCAGGCTTGTGACGTCGCTGAACACCGCCTGGTAGGTGTCCTCGTCGGTGAATCGGATGTTGACGATGGTGGCCGCGAGCAGCGCCGTCGCCAGGACGGTCACCACGGCGAAGAGGCTGAACTTGATCAGCGGTGCGGCCGTTTCCCGTGCCTTCATGCGACGCTCACCGCCGTTCCGCGGGCCATCGGGCCGAAGAGCAGGGTCGCCACGCCGGGCACCTCATCGGCGGGCACGCCCATGACCGGGGCCACGAGCGAACCGACGACCTGCTGCTCCGCCGCCGTACCGGTGATGCCGCCGAGCGGGCCGGGCGTGGCAGGGGAAGCGGAGCCGGAGCCCTTGGTGCCGTCGTTCAACTTGGCTCCTGGAAACGGCTTCCGCGGACCGGGCAGGCCCCGGCAGCTCGGTCCCGAGCGATCGGCGTAGCGCGGCTCCTCGCCGGGGCGGTAGGGCGAGCGGGGCAGGGCGACCTCCAAAGTGATGTGCATCTTTCCGCCCTCGAAGACCTGCTCGGACAGCGGCTCCGACTTCACCAGGCCGCGCAGCAGACAGGGGTATTCGGGCGAGTAGCGGGCGAGCAGCGCCAGGGTGGGCCGGGAGATCCGGGCCAGGCCGATGAGCCGCTCGGAGTTGTCGTCGATCACGTTCTCCGCGGTGCCCGCGGCGGTGGTGGTCGCGGTCAGGGCCGAGGCGAACGTCTGCTTCTTCTCCACCAGCGTCTTGCCGGTGGTGATCGAGTTGCGCAGGATCCTCGCCAGGTCGGGAGCGGCGTCCGCGTAGATCTCGGCCACGTCCGCGAACTTCGCGATGTCCGCCTGTAGGGCGGGCATGTGCGGGTTGAGTTCGTGGAAATAGCGCTCCACCCGGACGAGGTTGTCGCCGACCTTTTCGCCGCGTCCCTCGAGCGCGTCGGCGAACGCGGACAGCGTGGCGTTCAGCTTGCCCGGCTGGACCGCGCGCAGCAGCGGCAGCAGGTCGTCCATCAGCTTCTGGAGTTCGATGCCGGCCTTGGTGCGGTCCTGGGTGATGACGTCTCCGGCCCGGATGGGCCGCTGCGGGGAGTGGTCGGGGACGACCAGGTCGACGTACTTCTCGCCGAAGAGCGTCTTGGGCAGCAGCCGGGCCCGGACGTCGGCCGGGATGTGGGACGCGCTCTCGGGCTTGAGCGCGAGGTCGAGCGTCGCCTTCTCGCCGTCGGCCCGTACGTCCCGGACCTCGCCGACGATCAGGCCGCGCAGCTTCACGTCGGCGCCCGGATCGAGCTGGTTGCCGGTCGTGGTCGCCCGCAGGGTGATCGGGACGGAGGGGGTGAACGCCTTCTGGTAGAGGGCGACCGCCAGCGTCAGCAGCAGCCCGAGGACGACGAGGAAGACGATGCCGTAGAGCCGCAGCTTGGTGGCGGGCGTCCGGGCCTTCGCCGGGGCCGGGTCCGGCGCCGGCGTCTGGGTCTGTTTCGGTGTCAGTATCGGCATCTGTCCGCTACCCCGCGATCCGTACAGTCGTGGTGGCTCCCCAGATCGCCAGGCTGAGAAAGAAGTCCATGATGTTGATGGCGACGATGGAGGTCCGCACCGCCCGGCCCACCGCGATGCCGACGCCGGCCGGGCCGCCCTTCGCGTAGTAGCCGTAGTAGCAGTGGACGAGAATGATGACGACGGCGAAGACGATCACCTTGCCGAAGGACCACAACACGTCGACGGGCGGCAGGTACTGCTGGAAGTAGTGGTCGTACGTGCCCGCCGACTGCCCGTAGTAGCCGGTGGTGATCGTGCGGGCGGCGAAGTACGAGGAGAGCAGCCCGACCACGTACAGCGGGATCACCGCGGCGAAACCGGCGATCATCCTCGTGGTGACCAGGAAGGGCAGCGAGGGGACGCCCATCACCTCCAGCGCGTCGACCTCTTCGCTGATCCGCATCGCGCCGAGCTGGGCGGTGAATCCGGCGCCGACCGTCGCGGAGAGGGCGAGCCCCGAGATCAGCGGCGCGATCTCCCGGGTGTTGAAGTAGGCGGAGATGAACGCCACGAAGTTCGACGTGCCGAGCTGGTTGAGCGCGGCGTACCCCTGGAGGCCGACCTCGGTTCCGGTGAAGAAGGTGAGGAAGGCGATGACCCCGACGGTGCCGCCGATGACCGCCAGCGCCCCGCGGCCGAAGCTCACCTCGGCCAGCAGGCGCAGGACTTCCTTCTTGTAGCGGCGCAGCGTGCGGGCGGTCCAGCCGAGCGAGCGGCCGTAGAAGGAGAGCTGGCCGCCGAGCTCCTCGAGGGAGCGGAGGGGGCCTGAGAGGAATCGTTCCGACAGCGTCATCGACTAACCCCTCTGCGGAACGACTTGGAAGTAGATCGCCGTCATCACGAAGTTGGCGACGAACAGCAACATGAAGGTGATGACGACCGACTGGTTCACCGCGTCGCCGACACCCTTGGGTCCGCCCTTGGCCGTCAGGCCCTTGTACGAGGCGACGATCGCGGCGATGGCGCCGAAGAGCAGCGCCTTCAGCTCGGCCCAGTACAGGTCGGGCAACTGCGCGAGGGTGGTGAAGGAGGCCAGATAGGCGCCTGGGGTCCCGTTCTGCAGGACCACGTTGAAGAAGTAGCCGCCGGCCACGCCGACCACCGAGACCAGTCCGTTGAGCAGCACCGCGACGGCCATGGAGGCCACCACCCGTGGGACGACCAGTCGGTGGATCGGGTCGATCCCGAGCACCTCCATGGCGTCGATCTCCTCGCGGATCTTGCGCGCCCCGAGGTCCGCGCAGATCGCGGAGCCGCCGGCGCCCGCGATGAGCAGCGCGGTCACGATCGGCGACGCCTCGCGCAGCACCGTGAGGACCGAGGCGGCGCCGGAGAACGACTGCGCCCCCAGTTGCCGGGTCAGACTGCCGATCTGGAGCGCGATCACGGCTCCGAAGGGGATGGAGACCAGCGCGGTGGGCAGAATCGTGACGCTCGCGATGAACCAGGACTGCTGGATGAACTCGCGTATCTGGAGCGGACGTCGCGGAAGGGTCCGCAGGACGTCCATGAACAGCGCGAACAGACTGCCGGAATGTTTCAGCGCGTTGGTGGGCGACAGGCTCATATGCCGGTCACCCCCCGGCCGTCCAGGCTGATGGCGCTCTCCGTGGCGGCGCGCAGGTCGCGCAGGCGCTGCATCTTCTCCTCGTGTTCGGCGATCTCCTTCCAGCGGGGCGGGCGGACGATGCCCTCGCTGGGCAGCAGGCGGGGGGTGATGCCCGCGCCGGACGCGCCCTTGCCGCCCTTGGGTCCGCGGTGGTTTCCGGCATCGAGCTCGGCCAGTTCCTGTTCGACCTGGGCGGCGTCCTTCTCCTCGGCCATCCCGATAGGGCCCTGCATGCGCCCGTTGAGGAACTGGCCGACCACCGGCTCGTCACTGGACAGCAGATCTTGCCTGGGCCCGAACATCACCAGCTCGCGCCGGAACAGCAGCCCGATGTTGTCCGGCACCAGGCGGGCCGAGGCGATGTCGTGCGTGACGATCAGGAACGTCGCGTCGATCTGCGCGTTCAGGTCGACGATCAGTTGGTTCAGATAGGCCACGCGCACCGGGTCGAGGCCGGAGTCGGGCTCGTCGAACAGGATGATCTCCGGATCGAGCACCAGGGCCCGCGCGAGACCGGCCCGCTTGCGCATGCCCCCGGATATCTCACCGGGCAGCTTCCCCTCGGCTCCGAGCAGACCGACCATGTCCATCTTCTCGAGGACGATCTGCCGGATCTCGCGCTCGGACTTGCGGGTGTGCTCGCGCAGCGGGAAGGCGATGTTGTCGTAGAGATCCATCGAGCCGAACAGCGCGCCGTCCTGGAAGAGGACGCCGAACAGCTTCCGCACCTCGTAGAGGTCGTGCTCGCGGAGCCGGGTGATGTCCTTCCCGTCGATCCGTATGGAGCCCCTGTCGGGCTTGAGCAGGCCGACGAGCGTTTTGAGGAAGACGGACTTACCCGTGCCGGACGGGCCCAGCAGGACGGAGATCTCCCCTGCGGGCAGCGTGAGAGACACGTCCTGCCAGATGACCTGGTGTCCGAAGGATTTCGTCAACCCTTCCACACAGATCTCGACACCCATTCGGTCCGCCCTTCAGCCCCGGGAGCAGCTCTGTCATCTGCTCTACGGTGGCGGGCGGCTCGTCCGTCGCGAGGAATCGGAATTTTTTTACAAGCTCGCAATCGCGCTTTGATCAGGGCCGGACGTCGGTGTGCAAGGAGCCCGTGGGCAGCGAGTGGGCGGGCGGCTCGGTGGCGCTGCCGCCCAGGCCGGCCGACGGGTCGACGCCCGAGGGGGAGCTCGAAGCGGAGGGGCCGGACGGACCGGAAAGTCCGGACAGATCCGACAAGTGCGAGGTCTGCGACCGAGCCGAGTCGGCGGAGGGGGCCGACGGAACGTCACCGACCGACGGGGCGCCGGGAACATCCGGAGTATCGGGAACATCCGGGATGTCGGGAAGCGACGGCACGGGCGGGACGGACGGGACCGAGGGGACGGTCGGAATCGCCAGCCCAGGGAGCGTCACCGCCCCGGGCAGCATCGACCGCACTTCCGCGGTCAGATCGATACCGAGCTGCCCACCCGCACGGCCTGGCGTGGAGGTGGCACCCCAGGACGACGGCGGCGCGTCGCTGTCGTACGAGGCCGTGGGCCACTCCTCCGTCTCCTCCGGGGAGGCCGGTCCGGGGTGGGTCTCGTCCGGCGCGTACGGGTAGTGGGGCGCGGCGAATCCCAGGACGGCCAGCGTCGCCGCCGTGGACACCAGGGTCGCGGCCTGCGCGCCTCCGCCGCCCGCTCGGTGCCGCACCTGCCCGCCCAGCCACAGGGCGGCCCCGAGCGTCGCGGCGAGCGAGTTGCGCAGCGTCCGCCGCGCCCTCGCCAGCAGCGACTCGACCGTGCGGTAGCTCAGCCCCATCTTCCCGGCGACCTGACCGACGTCCAGGTCCTCCGCCTTCAGCCAGAGCGCCTCGGCCTGCCGCGCGGGCAGCTCACCGCTCCGGCTCGCCAGCCACTTGGCCTCCGCGCGGTCGCACACCTCTTCCTCGACGGGCGGGGGCGGGGGGACGGCGAACGTCGACCGACTGCCGACCTGCGCCTCGCGATTGACCTGCCGGTACCGGTCGGCGCACAGCCGCATCGTCACGGTCGTCAGCCACGCCCCGAGCCGCTCCTCGTCGACATGGGGGTTCTCCACCGCGCGCAGCATGGCCTCGTGCACCGCGTCCTCGGCGTCCTCGACGCTCATGGACCTCCGGCGAGCCACCTTCAGCAACTGCTCGCGCTGGCTCCACATCCGCTGCCAGCGTTCCTCGGAGCCGCCGTACGACCCACGGGAACGCGTGGGATGAGTGTTCGCTGCCACAAGGCCCCTCGCACTGTCGAGATCGATACCCGCGGCCCGGAAGCGCCGCCTCCTCTTAGGAGAGCGGTGACATTACCGCCGGGTACCCCCTGGTGGGGAGGGGTAGGACGGACTCAATCCGGGACCGGAGCGGATACGACCGCGGGACCTCCGGGACGATGCGCGACGATCGGCGTGCGGCGCAGCACGATCCGGCGCCCCGTCCCGTAGCGATCCGGCGCCGATCCCATGACGATCCGGCACCGGACCTGCGGAGATCGCGGGCCAGGAAGTAGCGGCTTCGCTCCGGTATTTCCGCTTTTGAGCAGGGCTTTTCACGGGCTTGAGCACCACGAAGTCCGCACCGGCGGGGAACTGCTTCGCCGCGGCCGCGTCCGTCGTGCGGAGCTCGGCCCAGGACAGACCGGGTCAGGAGTCCCGCAGCTATCCGAGAAACGACAGGCGCACCTGGCGGTGGGGATTGTCGACGTTGGTGTCGACCAGGCAGACGGACTGCCAGGTGCCGAGGGCCAGGCGGCCTTCCGTGACGGGGAGCGTCGCGTGGGGCGGGACCAGGGCGGGCAGGACGTGGTCGCGGCCGTGGCCGGGGGTGCCGTGGCGGTGGCGCCAGCGGTCGTCGGCCGGAAGGAGGTCGTGGAGCGCGGCGAGGAGGTCGTGGTCGCTGCCCGCGCCGGTCTCCAGTACGGCGATGCCGGCGGTGGCGTGCGGAACGAAGATGTTGAGCAGGCCGTCGCGGCCGTCCGCCACTTCAGCGAGGAAGGCCGCGCAGTCGGCGGTCAGGTCGGCGACGGTCTCCGTGGAGCCGGTGGTGATGTCGAGGGTGCGGGTGGTGAAGGCGGTGTTCATGTCCCCATCTTCGTACGGGCCGCCGGCGCGGTCCCGCAACCGGGTGGGGCGGGCCGCCGCAACGCCGCCGCAACAAAGGTCCAGCAGCCGAGACGACGATTGACCCTCCCGGAGTGGCGCCGCTACCGTCGGCGGCATGTCTACGTCAGCCCTGCTCACCACGCGCGGTCATATCGACCTGCTGCGGGTGGCCTCCGCCGCCTGTCGCCGCGGCCGCTGACGCTCTCTAACCTTTTCCGGGTCCTCTCCCCTTGAGCGGTAGCGCGTAGAGCGCCGCCCGCAGAGCCCCGACAGGTCCTGAGCCCGTAATCGTCGCTGCCGGTTCAGCCGGCCTCCTTTCCTCACGCCTTCGTTTCCTTACGCCGTCGTCGCCCTGCGCGGCGCTGCCTTCGCGGTGCCGTCCTCGTACGCCCTGCCGCCGCGCGGCTTCGGCGTGCCCTGCCCTGCCCGTGGAGCCCCTATGACCCTCGACCAGGCCCTGCCCGGCCGCCGCCGAACTTCGCCCGAAACGTCCCGTGAGGGCGAGGTGTCACAGACCTCGGAGACTTCGGAAGCACGGGAAACCCCGGTCGGCGCACGGGACGCCCCGGAGCTCTCCCGGGTCGTTCCCGTCTCCCGGCGGCGTCGGGCGGTGCCCCGGTGGGTGCGGCGTACGGCGGGGCCCGTCGCGTTGTTGGTGTTGTGGCAGGTGTTCAGTGCGACGGGTGTGCTGCGGGCGGATGTGCTGGCCTCGCCGGGCACGATCGCGGCGACCGCGGGTGACCTCATCGGGGAGGCGACGCTGCCGTCGGCGATGCTGGTCTCCCTGCGGCGGGTCGCGGTGGGGCTGTTGGCGGGAGGTGTCGTCGGCATCGCGCTGGCGCTCGTCTCGGGGTTGTCCCAACGGGGTGAGGACCTGGTCGACGCGACCGTGCAGATGCTGCGCTCCATCCCCTGGGTGGGGGTGATCCCGCTGTTCATCATCTGGCTGGGCATCGGCGAGACCCCCAAGATCGCGTTGATCGCGCTCGGGGTGGCCTTCCACCTGTATCTCAACGTGTACGCCGGGATCCGGGGCGTGGACGCCCAGTTGGTCGAGGCCGGGACGTCGCTGGGGCTGGGCCGCTGGGGACTGGTCCGGCATGTCGTCCTGCCCGGCGCGCTGCCGGGTGCCATGACCGGACTGCGCTACTCACTCGCCACCGCCTGGCTGGCGCTGGTCTTCGGAGAGCAGGTCAACGCCGACGACGGCCTCGGCTTCCTGATGAACCAGGCCCGGGAGTTCTTCCGCACCGACGTGATCGTGGTGTGCCTGGTGGTCTACGCGCTCCTCGGGCTCCTGGCCGACCTCCTCGTCCGTACTCTCGAAAGGCTGCTGCTGCAATGGCGACCGACATTCACCGGCCGGTGACCGGCATCGGCGGAGGTGAGCCCGACGCGGCGGCCGTCCGGGTCAGTGGGCTGGTGCGGGCCTTTGAGGGCCGCGAGGTCATCGACGGGCTCGACCTCACCCTCGCACCGGGCGAATTCGTGGCGCTGCTCGGCCGCAGTGGTTGCGGGAAGTCGACTCTGCTGCGGGTGCTGGCCGGGCTCGACCGGGAGATCGAGGGCGAGGTGCTGGTGCCGCGCCGTAAGGCCGTGGCCTTCCAGGCGCCGCGGCTGATGCCCTGGAAGCGGGTCTGGCGCAATGTCCTGCTGGGGTTGCCGGGGCGGGCCGAACGGGACGACGCGCTGCGGGCGTTGGCGGAAGTGGGTCTCGGTCATCGCGCCGACGCCTGGCCCAAGACGCTCTCCGGCGGGGAGGCCCAGCGCGCCTCGCTCGCCCGGGCGCTGGTGCGCGAGCCCGATCTGCTGCTGCTGGACGAGCCTCCCCCATAGCCCTGAACGGGCATGGGAGGTGCCCCCATGGCGCGCTCGACGCGCTGACCCGGCTCACGGCGCAGCGGCTGGTGGCCGAGTTGTGGCGGGAGCGCGGGTGCGCGGTGCTGCTGGTCACCCACGACGTCGAGGAGGCGCTGCTGCTCGCCGATCGCGCGCTGGTGATGGAGGACGGCGCGATCGCGTACGAGACGGCCGTCGATCTGCCGCGGCCGCGCGACATCGGGGATCCCCGCTTCGCCGCGCTGCGCGCCCGCCTGCTCGACCGGCTCGGAGTGGAGGGGCCGCCGGACGCCACCGCCCCGGGGCCCGGGCCCGCCACCAGCACCAGCACCAGCACCAGCACCAGCACCCATGCATAACCGCCCGGACGACAAAAGCCTCGGGACACGCACACCCACAGGAACGGAACCGAAACCCATGAGACCACGGCACCTCGCCCCGGCCCTGCTGCTCCCGCTCACCTTGCTGCTGGCCGCCTGCGGTGGCTCGTCGCGAACCGGGGGCGCCTCGGGCGGGACGGCCGTCGGCACCGACGGCAAGGGAGCGCTGACGCTCAACGTCGGTGATCAGAAGGGTGGTTCGGAGGCGGTGCTGCGGGCCGCCGGCGAGCTGGACGACCTCCCGTACACGATCAAGTGGTCGACGTTCACCTCCGGGCCGCCGCTGCTGGAGGCCGTCAACGCCGGTGCCGTCGACATCGGCGGGGTCGGGAACACCCCGCCGGTGTTCGCGGCCGCCGCACACTCGAAGATCAAGATCGTCGCCGGCGCACACAGCAGGTCCGACGGCGAGGCGATCCTGGTGAAGAAGGACTCCCCGCTGAAGCGGCCGGGCGAGCTGAAGGGCAAGTCGATCGCGGTGGCGCAGGGCAGTTCCGCGCACTACCAGCTCATCGCCTCCCTCAAGAAGGCCGGACTGTCCCCCAAGGACGTCACGATCAACTATCTTCAGCCGGCCGACGCGCTCGCCGCGTTCACCCGCGGCAAGGTGGACGCCTGGGCGGTGTGGGACCCCTACACCTCGCAGGCGCTGGACCAGGCCGGTGCCCGCGTGCTGACCACCGGGCAGGGGGTGGTCAACGGGCTGAGTTTCCAGGTCGCCGCGCCCGCCGCGCTGGCCGACAAGAAGAAGGCCGCCGCGCTCAAGGACTACACCGACCGGCTGCGGCGTGCCCAGAACTGGGTCCACAAGCACCCGGACGCCTGGGCGAAGGTCTGGTCCGAGGAGACCGGGTTGCCGCGGAAGGTGGCGCGGGACGCGGTCGAGCGGACCCGGGGCACCGCGGTGGCGGTGGCCGTCGACAAGGCCGCCATCGCCTCCGAGCAGCGGATCGTCGACACCTTCACGGCGCTCGGCCTCATTCCCCGCTCGTTCGACTTCGCGTCGTACGTCGATCCCCGCTTCAACGGTGGCCTGCCGCCTTCGAGCACGGCGCCGCGCACCTACGGAAAGGGCCACTGACATGTCCGTACACCTGCACTGGTTCCTGCCGACCGGCGGCGACGGGCGGACCCTCGTCGACCGGCACGCCTATACCGACGGCGGTGTCCGGCGCGACCGCATCACCCCCGTCAGCGGGGTCCGGGCTCCGGACATCGCCTATCTGGCGCAGATCGCCAAGGCGGCGGAGCAGTTGGGGTTCGAGGCGGTGCTCACGCCCACGGGTACCTGGTGCGAAGACGCGTGGCTGACGACGGTGGCGCTGACGCAGGTCACCGAGCGGCTGAAGTTCCTGGTGGCGTTCCGGCCGGGCCTGATCTCGCCGGTGCTGGCGGCGCAGATGGCCTCGACCTATCAGCGGATCTCGCGCGGGCGGCTCCTGCTGAATGTGGTCACGGGCGGCGACTCGACCGAGCAGAGGCGGTTCGGTGATCACCTCGACCATGACCGGCGCTATGCCCGTACGGATGAGTTCTTGCAGGTCGTACGGGGTGTGTGGAGCGGAACGCCGTTTGACTTCCAGGGCGAGCACTATCAGGTCGAGGGGGGTCTGACCGCACTGCCGCCGGATCCGCTGCCGCAGATCTTCTTCGGGGGTTCGTCGGCGGCGGCCGGGCCGGTCGCGGCGCGGAACGTGGATGTCTACCTCACCTGGGGCGAGCCGCCCGAGCAGGTCAGGCAGAAGATCGAGTGGATTCGCGGGCTGGCCGAGCGGGAGGGCCGTACGGTCCGCTTCGGCATCCGGCTGCACACCCTCTCGCGGGACTCCTCGAAGGAGGCGTGGGCGACCGCCGACCGCCTGCTCGACGACCTCGACCCGGACACCGTCGCGGCCGCCCAACAGGCGCTGGGCAAGAGCGAGTCGGTGGGTCAGCGGCGGATGCTCGCGCTGCACGGCGGGTCGCGCGACAAGCTGGAGATCTCGCCCAATCTGTGGGCGGGGATCGGGCTGGTGCGCGGTGGCGCGGGGACCGCGCTCGTCGGCAGCCATGCGGAGGTGGCCGACCGGATCGAGGAGTACCACGCACTGGGCATCGAGCACTTCGTGCTCTCGGGTTATCCGCATCTGGAGGAGGTCTACTGGTTCGGCGAGGGCGTGCGGCCGGAGCTGGCGGCCCGCGGTCTGCTGGACGCCGTTCCGTCCGCCCTGGCCGGCGTACCGGCCGCCAACGGCCGGCCGGCCTCCGCTCCCGGCGGCGCCCCACTGCTGGTCGCGGGCGGGCGCTAGAGGAGGCGTGGGGGTGGGCGGGTGCCGGGGCGGGGCGGCGGTGGGCACGCCCGGCCCGGGAAGACACGCGCCGCCCCCCACGTTGGTAGAAACATGAACTACAGCGGGGTGCGTGAGGCCGAGGCCATCGGCGAGGTGCGCGAGGCCGAGGTCCCCGGCGGGGTGCGCGAGGTCGAGGTCGTCGTGATCGGGGCCGGTCAGGCGGGCCTGGCCGCCGCCTTTCACCTGCGGCGGGCGGGATACGTACCCGACCGGGACACCGTCGTACTCGATCATTCGCCGCGCCCCGGCGGCGCCTGGCAGTTCCGCTGGCCGACGCTCACCTACGACAAGGTGCACGGCATGCACGCCCTGCCGGGCATGGAACTGACCGGCGCCGATCCGGCCCGCCCGTCCGCGGAGGTGATCGGCGGGTACTTCGCCCGGTACGAGGAGGTCTTCGGGCTGCGCGTGCACCGGCCGGTGCACGTGACGGCGGTGCGCGAGGGCGCGGGCGGACGGCTGCTGGTGGAGACCTCGGAGGGCGGCTATGCCACCCGGGCGCTGATCAACGCGACCGGGACCTGGGACCGGCCCTTCTGGCCGCGCTTTCCCGGGCAGGAGACGTTCCGGGGGCGTCGGCTGCACAGCTCCCGCTATCCCGGGCCGGACGCCTTTCGCGGGTCGCGGGTCGTCGTGGTGGGCGGGGGGACGTCGGCCGTCCAGCAGTTGCTGGAGATCGCGCCCGTCGCCGCCGCCACGACCTGGGTGACCCGCCGGCCGCCGATCTTCCGCGAGGGCCCGTTCGGCGAGGAGGCCGGCCGGCAGGCGGTCGCCCTGGTGGAGGAGCGCGTCCGGCGGGGGCTGCCGCCGCGGAGCGTGGTGAGCGTGACCGGGCTGCCGATGACGGAGGCGGTCCGGCGCGCTCGCGCGAGCGGGGTCCTGGAGCGGCTGCCGCTGTTCGACCGGATCACGCCCACCGGCGTGACCTGGGCGGACGGGCGCGCGGTCGAGGCGGACACGCTCCTGTACGCGACCGGCTTCCGCGCCGCCCTCGACCATCTCTCCCCGCTGCGGCTGCGCGAGCCGGGCGGCGGCATCCGGATGGCGGGCACCCGGGCGCTGCGCGACCCGCGGGTGCATCTGGTCGGTTACGGGCCGTCGGCGAGCACCATCGGCGCCAACCGCGCGGGCCGCGCCGCGGTCCGCGACGTCCGGCGCCTGCTGGCCGGCCGTCCCCGACTCGCGGAGGGGGAAGGGGAGTTGGTCGGCTCCCCGGCTTCCTGGGACGGGGTCGGCGCACGGGAACACACGAACGCTGGATCGAATGTTCGCTGGAAAGTGTGATCGAAGTCGGTAGGGGTTCCGCACCCCCGCCTCGCCAGGTGATGCTTACGGGGCGCGAGCGACGGGCTGCAGACCGTTACGGCGCCTCCGGCCGACATCCCTTTCCGGCCGGAGAGTTGGTCCCCATCGCATGAACGTTTCAAGGAGAAAAACCGGATGAACTTCCTCACCAACCTGCTGGCCGGCGTCGTCCACTTCGTGGGTTGGCTCGTCTGACGGATCTCGCGGCGCGGGCGCCGTACCTCCCCGTCCCGGGAGGTGCGGCGCCCTTCGTGCGCGTGTCCTCGCGACCGCTCCCAAGAGCTGACGCTGGATCACTTCTCCAGCGGCTGCCGCGCGGTCTCGGGCAGCGTCAGATAGACGCAGAACGACACCAGGCACAGCCCGGCCACGTACCAGGGGAAGAAGTCGGCGTGACCGGCCTGCTCGAACCACGTCCCCACGTACGGGGCGGTGCCGCCGAAGAGCGCGACGGTGAGGGAGTACGGGAAGCCGATGCCGGCGGCCCGGACCCGCGCGGGGAAGACCTCGGCGTTCACGGCCGCCGCGACGGCGGTGTAGCCGGTCAGCAGCACCATGCCCGCGCACTGCACCAGCAGCAGCGACACGAACGAGTCGGAGACCAGGCTCAGCAGCGGCACGGCCAGCACGGCGAAGCCCAGGGAGAAGCCGAGCAGCAGCGGCTTGCGGCCGATCCGGTCCGAGAGCAGCCCGCCGAGCGGTTGCAGCAGCGCGAAGAAGGCCAGCGCGAGGGTGCCGGCGGTGAGCGCGTCGCCCTTGTCGAGGCCCGCGTCGACCTGCGCGTAGGTGGGCAGATAGGTGGTCCACGTGTAGTAGGCCAGGGTGCCGCCGGCGGTGATGCCGCAGATCAGCAGGGACTGGCGGGGATGGCGTCGCAGCGCTTCGAAGACGCCGGGGCGGGCCGCTTCCCGTTGCGCGGCGCTGCGGGTCTCGCGGGCCCCGCGCCGGATCCACAGCCCGAGCAGGCTCAGCAGCGCACCGATGAGGAAGGCCACCCGCCAGCCCCAGCGCCCCATCTGCTCCTCGCTGAGCAGGGCCGCGAGCAGCGCCGCGGTCCCGGAGGCCAGCAGTTGTCCGATGGTGGTCGAGACGTACTGGAAGCTGGAGAACAGGCCGCGGCGGCCCGGTCCCGCCGATTCGACGAGGAAGGTCGTGGAGGCCGCGAATTCGCCGCCCACCGACAGGCCCTGCACCAGCCTCGCCAGGACCAGCACGAGGGGGGCCAGCACTCCGGTGGTCGCGTAGGTGGGGGTGAGGGCGACGAGCAGGCTGCCGCCGCCCATCAGCAGGATCGTGACGGTCAGCGCGGTGCGGCGGCCCCGCCGGTCGGCGACCGCGCCCATCAGCAGGCCGCCGACCGGCCGCATGAAGAACCCGACGGCGAAGACCGCGAAGGAGGACAGCAGCGGCACCAGGGAGTTGCCGGCCTCCTTGGGGAAGACCTGCTCCGCGAAGTAGACGGCCAGGAAGGAGTACGCGTACCAGTCGTACCACTCGACGGCGTTGCCGACGGAGGCGGCGGCCAACTGCCGCAGCGGTGACGGGGGACGCGCGGCGCCGGGCGCCCGCTCCTTGGCCAGGTGTTCCGCGCTCGGCATGGTTCCGCTCCCGGTCCTTCTCGTCGGTCCGCCGCTGGGGCAGGATGATCCGTCGGACGATCATGTACCGGCGAGGCGGGCGGCCGCCAGGGTCCGCGGCGGCCGAAAGGAGTTGGCAACGTGCGCGTAGCACTGTTCGTCACCTGCATCAACGACGCGCTCCGGCCACGGACGGGACAGGCGGTGGTGGAGCTGCTGGAGCGGCTGGGGGTGGAGGTCGACTTCCCCGCCGCCCAGACGTGCTGCGGCCAGCCCCAGTTCAACACCGGCTACCGGCACGCGACCGAGCCGCTGGTGCGCCGCTTCGACCGGGCGTTCCGGGGCTACGACCACGTGGTGACCCCGTCGGGTTCGTGCGCGGCGATGGTGCGGGAGAACTATCCGCGGATCGGGGCGAAGGCGGCCGCCGAGGGGCGCGGCCGGGAGCTCGCGGACGCCGCGGCGGCCGCGGTGGCCAAGACGTACGAGCTGACGGAGTTCCTGGTGGATGTGCTGAAGGTGACCGATGTCGGGGCCTGTTATCCGCACACCGTCACCTATCACCCGACCTGTCACGGCCTGCGGGCGCTGGGCCTGGGAGACCGGCCGCGGCGGCTCCTGGCCCACGTCAAGGGGCTGGACCTGCGGGAGCTGCCGGGCGCTGAGGAGTGCTGCGGTTTCGGGGGCACGTTCGCGGTGAAGAATCCGGCGGTCTCCGCGGCGATGGGCGCCGACAAGGTCCGCAACGTCCGCGCGACGGGCGCCGAGGCGGTGTGCACGGTCGACAACTCCTGTCTGCTGCACCTCGGCGGCCTCCTCACCCGGCAGGGCGCGCCGGTCCGCCCGGTCCACATCGCCGAGATCCTGGCCGCCACGGAAGGGGACGTGCGGTGAGCGGCACCTATCTGGGCATGCCGGCGTTCCCCGAGGCCGCGGCCGTCTCCACCCAGGACGGCCGGATGCGCGCCAACCTCACGCACGCCACCCGCACCATCCGCGGCAAACGGGCCCGGGCCGTCGCCGAGCTGGACGACTGGGCGCGGTTGCGGGCGGCGGGTGCCGCCCTCAAGGACCGTACGCTGCGCCATCTCGACCACTATCTGGAGCAGTTGGAGCGGGCCGTCGAGGAGGCGGGCGGCCGGGTCCACTGGGCGGCGGACGCCGGTGCGGCGAACCGGATCGTCACCCGGCTGGTGCGGGAGACCGGCGAGCGGGAGGTCGTCAAGGTCAAGTCGATGGCGACGCAGGAGATCGGCCTGAACGAGGCGCTGGCCGAGGCCGGCATCCGCGCGTACGAGACGGATCTCGCCGAGCTGATCGTGCAGCTCGGCGACGATCTGCCGTCCCACCTCCTGGTCCCGGCGATCCACCGCAACCGCTCCGAGATCCGTGACATCTTCGTCCGGGAGATGGGCGCGTGGGGCCGTCCCGCGCCCGAGGGGCTGACCGACTCGCCCGCCGAGCTGGCCGAGGCGGCCCGCCTGCATCTGCGGGAGAAGTTCCTGAGCGCGAAGGTGGGGATCTCGGGGGCCAACTTCATGGTGGCCGAGACCGGCACGCTGGTCGTCGTGGAGTCCGAGGGCAACGGCCGGATGTGCCTGACCCTGCCCGAGACGCTGATCTCCGTCGTCGGCATCGAGAAGGTCGTGCCCACCTGGCAGGACCTGGAGGTCTTCCTCCAGCTCCTGCCCCGCTCCTCCACGGCCGAGCGGATGAACCCCTACACCTCCACCTGGACGGGGACGACGGACGGCGACGGGCCGCGGACGTTCCATCTGGTGCTGCTCGACAACGGACGGACGGACACCCTCGCCGACACCGTGGGACGGCAGGCGCTGCGCTGCATCCGCTGTTCGGCGTGTCTGAACGTCTGCCCGGTCTACGAGCGGGCCGGCGGCCATGCCTACGGCTCGCCCTATCCCGGCCCGATCGGCGCCATCCTCACTCCACAACTGCGGGGCATGGAAGGGGCGTTGGAGGCTTCCCTGCCGTACGCGTCGTCGCTGTGCGGGGCCTGCTACGACGTGTGCCCGGTGGCCATCGACATTCCCGAGGTGCTGGTGCACCTGCGGGAGCGGGTGGTGGAGGGCGGCCCGGTGACCCGGGAGGGGGTGCGTACGGTGCTGCGGCCGGCCAAGGGGCACGCGGCGGAGCGGGCCGCGATGCGCGCGGCGGGCTGGGCGTTCGACCATCCGGGGATGCTGCGCGCCGGGATGCGGCTGGCGGCGCGTACCCGGCGATTGCATCCCCGGCGGCTGCCGGGGCCGGGGCGCGCCTGGTCCGACACCCGCGCCCTGCCGCCGGTGCCGGCCGAGTCCTTCCGCGACTGGTGGCAGCGCACCCGGGGGGCGTCCGAGCGGCGAGGGAGCGGCAAGTGAGCGGCCGAGAGGTGGTGTTGGGGCGGGTGCGGCGGGCGCTGGCGGATGTGCCGCGCGGTGAGGGGCCGCACGATCCGCCGGTGGCGCGGGACTATCACCGGGTGCACGGCGCCCGCACGACGCGGGAGACCGTCGACCTGCTCGCCGAGAACCTGGCGGACTACCGGGCGCTGGTGCACCGCTGTGACGCCGGCGGTCTGCCGGCGCTGATCGGCCGGCTGCTGGCGGAGCGCGGTGCCCGGACGGTGGTGGTACCGCCGGGCCTGGAGCCGTGGTGGACGGCCGCGGCGGACGTCGGACGGGTGGCGGACCGGGAAGACGCCACGGCCCGCGAACTGGACGCGGTGGACAGTGTGGTGACGGGGTGCGCGGTCGCCATCGCGGAGACCGGCACGATCGTCCTGGACGGGAGTCCGGACCAGGGCAGGCGCCGGATCACGCTGGTGCCGGACCATCATGTCTGCGTCGTCCGCGTCCCGGGCCAGGTCGTCGGCTCGGTGCCCGAGGCACTCCCCCGCCTGGCGCCCGACCGCCCGCTGACCTGGATCTCCGGCCCGTCCGCGACCAGTGACATCGAACTCGACCGGGTCGAGGGGGTGCACGGACCGCGTCGACTGGAGGTGATTTTGCTGGCCGAGTGAGCGGGGAGCCGCGCGGTGCGGCGGGCGGCACGGCGGGTTGAGCGGCGGGCTGAGCGGTGGCCGGCCCGGCGAAGTGGCCTGCGCGGGCCTTGTCCTGCCGCCGAGCCGTGTTCGATCCTGGTGCTTCCTGTCGCCTTACGTTCGGAGCTGTCGCATGAACGTACGCCGTGTGAGCCGCCGGTCGTTCCTCGCCACCAGCGCCGCCCTGGCGGGCTGGGCCGCCTTCTGCGCGCAGAAACGGTCGTTCGCGGCGACGGCCGGGGCGACGGCCGCCGCGGACGGGGAGTGGAACGCCCGGCCGCGCGTCTTCCAGGTGGGCCGCGAGGCGGCCAGAGCCCGCCTCGTCCCGTTCCCCGACACCGGGGCGGCGCTCACGAAAAAGATCACCGAATCGCCCTACTACCGTTCATTGAACGGCAGTTGGCGCTTTCACTGGTCGAAGAACCCGGACGAGCGTCCGGTGGACTTCTACCGGAGCGGTTTCGACGACAGCGGATGGGACCGGATTCCGGTGCCGTCCAACTGGGAGATCGAGGGATATCCCGAGCCGATCTACCTCAACGTCAAGTACCCGTGGGTCGGATACGAGACGCCCGAACCACCCCAGGTCCCGGCCGGCTTCAACCCCGTCGGGTCCTACCGCCGCACCTTCACCATCCCCGGCTCCTGGGCCTCCCGCCGCACCCTGCTCTCCTTCCAGGGCGTGAAGTCGGCGTTCTTCGTCTGGGTCAACGGCGAGCGGGTCGGCTACAGCGAGGACAGCTACACACCGGCCGAGTTCGACATCACCGACCGCCTCCGGCCGGGCCGGAACACCCTGGCGGTCGAGGTCTACCGCTGGTCGGACGGCAGTTGGCTGGAGGACCAGGACATGATCGACCTGTCCGGCATCTTCCGCGACGTCTACCTCTACTCCCTGTCCCGCGTCCACCTCCAGGACCTGCACGTGCGGACCGCTCTGGACGACGCGCGGCGGGACGCGGAGCTGACCGTGACCGCGACCGTCCGCGACCGGGGCGGAGCCGGCGCGGCCCGGACCGGCGAGCACCGGCTGACCGCCACGCTGTACGACGCCGACGGCGAGCCGGTGCTGCCCCACCCCCTCACCGCGGCCCTCACACCCGGCCCCGGCGAGGACGTGACCGCCGCGCCGAAGACCACCGTGACGGCGCCCCGCCTGTGGTCGGCCGAGGCCCCGCACCTCTACACGCTCGTGGTCACCCTCACCGATCCCGCCGGCCGGACCGTCGACGTCCAGCGCACCCGCGTCGGTTTCCGGAGCATCGCCTACGGGCCGGGCACCTTCACCGTCAACGGCGAGCCGATCGTGCTCCGCGGCGTCAACCGGCACGAGACCGACCCGGACCACGGACAGGCCGTCACCGAGGAGCGGATGCTTCAGGACATCCGCCTCATGAAGCGGCACAACATCAACGCGGTGCGCACCTCGCACTACCCCGGCCATCCGCACTGGCTGGACCTGTGCGACGAGTACGGCCTGTACGTCATCGGCGAGGCCAACCTGGAATCCCACGGCATCCGCGACCGGCTCCCGGCGAGCCTGCCGGAGTGGACCGACGCCTGCCTGGACCGGATGCGGTCGATGGTCGAGCGGGACAAGAACCATCCGAGCGTGGTGGTGTGGTCGCTCGGCAACGAAGCCGGGCGGGGCGAGAACTTCCGGGCGATGGCGGACTGGACGCACCGCCGCGATCCGTCCCGGCCGGTCCACTACGAAGGCATGAACGCCGTCGCGGACCTGCACAGCGAGATGTACTCAAAGCCGGCCGAGGTCGAGAAGTACGGAAAATCCGGCAACCCCAAACCGTTCCTGCTGTGCGAATACGCCCACTCGATGGGCAACAGCACCGGCAACCTCCAGGAGTACTGGGACGTCTTCGAGCGCTACCCGAATCTGCACGGCGGCTTCATCTGGGACTTCGTCGACCAGGCGATCCGCCGCCCGGTGCCCGGCGACCCCCGGCGCACCTATCTGTCGTACGGCGGTGACTGGAAACCCGGCTACCCCACCGACGGCAACTTCTGCTGCAACGGCATCGTCTCCGCCGACCGGACCCCGCACCCCGCCCTCCACGAGGTCAAGAAGGTCTACCAGGCCGTGCGGATGGCGGCCGCCGATCCCGCCATCAGCGCGATCGAGGTCACCAACCGGCAGCTCTTCGTCGACCTGGACGCCTATGAGCTGCGCTGGGAGGTCACCCGCGACGGCGAGCGGATCCAGCACGGCACACTGCCCGCGCCGAAGGCCGCGCCCGGCGCGCGGGCGACGGTCACCCTGCCACTGCGCCGGCCGCCGCGCCCCGAGCCCGGCGCCGCGTACTGGCTCAACCTCTCCTTCGTGCTGCGCCAGGCCACGACGTGGGCGGATGCCGGGCACAGCGTCGCCGCCGAGCAGTTCGCCCTGCCCTGGCACACACCGGCGCCCGCCGACCCGGCGCCGTCCACCCTGCCGCCGCTGACGCTCACCGAGACCGCCGGCGGCGTGCGCGTCAGCGGCCGTGCCATGGAACTCGTCCTGGACAAGGCCACCGGCACCCTGGCCTCCTACCGCTACCGAGGCCGGCCGCTGCTCACGGGCGGCCCGGTGCCGAACTTCTGGCGCGGGCCCACCGACAACGACATCGGCCGGGGCGCGCAGAAGTCGCTGCGCACCTGGCGCGACGCGGGCGCCCACCGGACCGTGACCGGCGTGAAGGCCGCCCAGCCCGCCCCTTCCGAAGTCACCATCGAGGTCACCGCCACCCTCCCCACCTTCCCCTCCCCCTCCCGCTGGGACACCGTGTTCACGGTGCGCGGTGACGGCGAGGTACGCGTCCGGCACACCCTCCGGCCGGGGCTCGCGCTGCCCGATCTGCCGATGGTCGGCGCGCTGCTCACCGTCCCGGCCGGGCTGGACACCTTCGACTGGTACGGGCGCGGGCCGCAGGAGAACTACTGGGACCGGCACACCGCGGCCTTCGTGGGCCGCTACCGCACCACGGTGGACGCGCAGTACGGCCCGTACGTCCGCCCGCAGCAGACCGGCAACGTCACCGACGTGCGGGCCGCCTGGCTCACCGACTGCGACGGCGCCGGCCTGCGGGTGCGCGCCGAACCGGGCGAGGACGCCCCGCTGCTGGAGCTGAGCGCGCTGCCCTACGCGCCGACGGACCTCGACGGGCCCCGGCACCCCTACGAGCTGACGCGGCGTGCGGAGATCCAGTTGGGCGTCAACCACCGGCAGATGGGTGTCGGCGGCAACGACTCGTGGGGCGCGCCGCCACTGGAGAAGTACCTGCTGCACGCGAACCGGACGTATGCCTACGGCTATCGGCTCTCACCCGCCGAGGGAGTCGCGGCGGGTCCGGGGAGGCCGGGGCGCTAGGGACGCCGCGCGCCGGGCTCGCCCGCGGTGCGGGCGGTGTGCAGCGCCCACGCGATCAGGGGGAGCTGGCCGGGCAGGCGTCCGTAGGCGAGTGCCCTCAAGGGTGCGGGGCGGTTGCGCCAGTCGTGGGCCATCTTGATGTTCGCGGGGAAGACGGCGGCGAACAGGCCCGCGGCGGCGAGGGCGCCGGCTCGGCGGGTGCGGGGCGCGGCGACGGCGGCGGCCACGGCGAGTTCGGCGGCGCCGCTGGCGTACGTCCAGGTGCGGGCGCTTCCGGGGAGCCGCCGGGGCACCATCGCGTCGAACGGCTTGGGGGCGAGGAAGTGCACGACCCCCATGCCCGCGAGGAGGCGGACCAGCAGACGGGCGGAACGGTCGTTGGCTGCCATCGAAGCTCCCGGATCGGTCGGTCGCGGGTGCCGGGATGAGCCGACCCGGCAAGGCTTGGGTGCGGCGGCCGCCCCGACCAATGAACTGGCCGCCGCGCCACCGACATTACCTGCGGGTCACTTATTGGGGCAGCATCTGGCCGTCGCCGGTGGTGAGGCGTGCGTCACGGTCAGCGGGGCCGGGGGTGCCGCCGTCGCCGGGGGTGAGGTCCGGGGTGTCCCCGTCGGACGGCGGGCGGTGCGCGTCGCGCCGTACGAGGGCGGCGTAGCGTCCGTCGGCGGCGAGCAGCTCCTCGTGCGTACCGCGTTCGGCGATCCGGCCGGCGTCCAGGACGACGATCTGGTCGGCGTCGCGGACGGTGGACAGGCGGTGCGCGATGGTGAGGGTGGTGCGGCCCCGGGAGAGCGCGTCGATGGCCTGCTGCACCGCGTGTTCGGTGCGGGTGTCCAGGGCGCTGGTGGCCTCGTCGAGGACGAGGACGGGCGGGTCGCGCAGGATGGTGCGGGCCAGCGCGAGGCGCTGCTTCTCGCCGCCGGAGAAGCGGTAGCCGCGCTCGCCGACGAGGGTGTCGTAGCCGTCGGGGAGGGCCGCGATGTGGTCGTGGATCTGCGCGGCCTTCGCGGCCCGTTCGATCTCGTCGTCGGTCGCGTCCGGCTTGGCGAAGCGGAGGTTGTCGGCGACGGAGGCGTGGAAGAGGTACGTCTCCTGGGAGACCACGCCGACCGCGCGCGCCAGGCTGTCGAAGTCCAGGTCGCGGACGTCCGTGCCGTCGAGGGTCACCCGGCCCTCGGTCACGTCGTACAGCCGTGGGACGAGATAGCTCAGCGTGCTCTTGCCGCTGCCGGTCGGGCCGACGACGGCGAGGCTGCCGCCCGCCGGGATGGTCAGGTCGATGCCCCGCAGGGTGGGCTCGGCCTGCGGGTCGTAGGCGAAGGTCACGCCCTCGAAGCGGACCTCGCCGCGCGCGGCCGCCAGGCGGACCGGCCGGGCGGGCTCGGTGATGGCGACGGGCAGGTCGAGGTATTCGAAGATGCGCTGGAAGAGCGCCAGCGAGGTCTGCATCTGCACGCCGGTGGACAGCAGCGAGACGGTGGGCCGCAGCAGGCCCTGCTGGAGGGTGACGAAGGCGACGAGGGTGCCGAGGGAGAAGGCGGGCCCGCCGAACTGGAGGACCAGGCCGGCCGCCCAATATATGAGCGCGGGCATGGCGGCCATGACGATGCCGATGGTGGCCATCCGCCAGCGTCCGGCCATGTTGGCGCGGATCTCCAGGTCGACCAGGCGCTCGGACTCGCGCGCGAAGTTCGCGGTGAGGGACCCGGCGCGGCCCATGGTGCGGCCGAGCAGGATGCCGCTGACCGACAGCGATTCGGTGACCATCGCGGACATCGACGCCATCTGCTTCTGCCGCTGGGTGGTGATCCGCTTGCGCTCGTTGCCGACCCGGCGGCTGATCCACACGAAGAGCGGGAGCAGCAGCAGCGAGACGACGGTCAGCCGCCAGTCCAGGGCGACCATCGCGACGATCGTGGCGACGACGGAGGTCAGGTTGGAGACCAGGGAGGTCGCGGTGGAGGTGACCGTCGCCTGCATGCCGCCGATGTCGTTGGCGATGCGGGACTGGACCTCGCCGGTGCGGGTGCGGGTGAAGAAGGCCAGGGGCATCCGCTGGAGCTTGGCGTAGACGGCGGTGCGCAGGTCGTGCATGACGCGCTGGCCGACGGTGGTGGACAGCAGGGTCTGCAGGACGCCGAAGACGCTGGTGGTGACGGCGGTGAGGATCATGCCGAGGGCCAGGAGCGTCAGCAGTCCGGTGCGGCGGTCGGGGATCGCCACGTCGAGGATCTCGCGCAGCAGGAACGGCGAGGCGACCGAGACGAGGGAGGAGGCGCCGACCAGGAGGCCGACGACGGCCAGCCGGGCGCGGTAGGGGCGGAAGAGGCCGAGGATCCGCCGTAGCTGGACCGGCTGTTCCGGGTCCTTGGGCGGTGGTGTCCACTGTGGTTCGTCGCTGCGCATGGGCTCCTTCGAGGGGCTGCGGGGGGGGCGGGGCCAGGTGCGGGAGACGCCGCGGGCTTCAGGGAGCTTAGCTTATTGTTACCTAGGCTCACAATGAACTTGGTCCTGTATCCTCTCGGCATGTCCTCCCCCGAGCCGACGGTCAGCACTTCCCACCTCGCCGAGCAGCTTGTCCGCCTGACCCGCCGGGTGCAGCGCGCCCAAAAGCGCCACCTCGACCATCTGGACATCGCCTTCACCCCCGCCCAGTCCCGCCTGCTGCGGATCGTGGACCACTGCCGGGACGCCCCGCCCCGGATGGCCGATCTCGCCGAGCGCCTCGAAGTCGTGCCGCGAGCGGTGACGACGCTGGTGGACGCGCTGGAGGCGAACGGCGCGGTACGCCGGGTGCCCGATCCGGCGAACCGCCGGGTGGTGCGCATCGAACTCACCGAGACCGGCCGTTCCACCCTGCGGGCGTTGCGCAGCGCGCGCCGGGCCGCCGCGGAGGACATCCTGGCACCGCTGACCGCCGAACAGCGCGCGGTGCTCGGCGATCTGCTGTCCACCCTGGTCGACCAGCCGGGAAACCACCACTGACCCGCGGCCGGCCGGCTTACGCGGCCGGGGCGGCGACGGCGCGGGCCCGCCCGCACCGCACTCGGCCAGGCGGCCACACGCCTACTCCGTGGAGCCGGTCACTCGCCCTGCCAGGGGAAGGTGAATCCCAGGTGCTCGCGCAGCGCTTCCACCTGATCGGGCGCGGCCAGGACCATGATGCTGTCGTAGCCGGCGCCCGGCTTGCGCGCGAAGTCGACGAAGTGCCAGGAGCGGGGGTCGTCCTCATGGGCGGTCTCGGCGATGGCCTCACAGGCCGCCTGCTGGTCGTAGTACTCCTCCGAGAAGTGCTCGGCGCAGAGGGAGACCAGCTTGCCGTTCCGCTCGAACTCCAGACGATCGAAGCGGCCGTCCGCCATCTCGCCTTCACCCTCGACGATCCGCACGTCGGTGATGGCGACCTTGCCGCCGGCGACCTCGGCGGCGCGGTCCAGCAGGCTGTCGTAGTCGTAATGGATGGAGTCGATGTCGTCGGCGTGGACCGAGACCGCCACGCCGAAGTCTTCGAGGGCGCCGGCGGCCTCGTAGTGGTCCAGCTCGTCGTCCGCGTAGTCCGCGAAGCGTTCGAGGACGCTGTGCATCTTCTCCTTGGACACCATGCCGATGTCGTGCAGGACCGCGCCTACGCGCATGTAGGTAATCGATGAGATGTTCGACATGGAGGCGATCTTGCCAGAAGTGCGGCCTCCGTACGTCCGGTTCGGGCCGGGGTCAGCCCTTGGCGCCGATGTGGAGAGCGACGGCGCCCTTGGCGGGGACGGTCAGCTTCGCCGTGCCGTCGTCGCCGACGGTGACGGTGTGGCCCGCGCAGGCGTGTGGTGCGGCCTTGACCACATCGCAGTAGGTGCCGGCGGGCAGGGATGTGGCGAACGTGCGGGACAGTTCGCCGTCGCCGTTGTTGAGGGCGACGAAGCCCGCCTTGCCGCGGCCGAAGGCGAGGGCGCCGGCGCCGTCGTCCCACCAGTGGATCAGCTCCGCGCGGCCGACCGCGTTGCGGAAGCCGACCAGGCCGGTGATCTCGCGCTTGGCGTGCGTGTCGGTCCAGCCCTGTTGGCCGGCGGGCGGCCCGGCGTCCTTGTCGGTCCACTCGTAGCCGGAGAAGACGTTGGGCGAGCCGTAGGGCGAGGCGAGCAGGAAGATGTTGGCGAGGGTGTAGGTCGCGCCGTCCTTGTAGGTGAGCGTCGATCCGTTGCGCTCGGTGTCCCAGTTGTCGACGAAGGTACGGGCCTTGTCGCCGGCCAGCTTGCCGTCCGCGACGGACTTGAGCTGGGCGAGATCGCCGCTCTGGAAGGCGCTCTTGAGGTGCCCGCCGTAGCGGAACTCGTCCACGTCGCCGATGCCGGTGTACTCCTCGGGCCGGACCGCCTCGCCGCCGCCGTGGATGACCTCCTGCACCCAGTAGCCGGGGTCGCTCATCTTGGCCTTGACGGCGGCGAGGTCGGTGGCGGAGACGTGTTTGGCGGCGTCCACCCGGAAGCCGTCGACGCCGAGGGAGCGCAGGTCATCGAGGTGGTTGGCGAGGGTGGTGCGGACCGCGTCGCTGCCGGTGTCGAGGTCGGCCAGGCCCACCAGTTCGCAGTTCTGGACGTCGTCCCGGTCGCCGTAGTCGGAGATGTCCTTGCGGCAGCCGTGGAAGTCCCGGTCCTGGTAAGTGCCGGGGTAGTCGTATTTGCCGTACCGCGTCCCGCCGGTGCCGGTTCCGGTGCCGGACGCCATGTGGTTGACGACGACATCGGCGACGACCTTGACGCCCGCTTTGTGACAGGACTTCACCATCGCGGTGAAAGCCTTCCGGTCACCGAGACGTCCGGCGATCTTGTAGCTGACGGGCTGGTAGGAGGTCCACCACTGGGCGCCCTGGATGTGCTCGGCGGCGGGTGAGACCTCGACATAGCCGTAGCCGGCCGGGCCCAGTTGGTCGGTGCACGCCTTGGCGACGTCCGCGTACTTCCGCTCGAACAGCGTGGCGGTGACGGTCTTTTCGCCGGGTGGGGTGGCCTGCGAGGACCAGGGCGCGAAGGTGGCGAGGCCGGTGGCGGCCAGCACTCCGGCCAGCGCCCCGCCGAGCACACGGGAACGATGCTGCATCTTGCGGCTCCTTCGTCATCGGGCGCGGCGGAGCACACCGCGCCCATGAGAGCAGCCACGCGCCAGGCCGCCATGGGGGGATTCCGCAGGAGCCTGCCGTTCATCTCCTGTACACGTCAAGACTTTCGCAAGACTTTTCACTCCCTTGCGAAAGTCGCTGGGCAGCGGGGGGACCGCGACGGGCTCCGGGGCGGCGACCGTTCGGCCCCCGGGCGGCGACGGTCCGACTCCGGGCCGGCGGCCCGGCGGGCCTCGGCGTTCCCTCGCGGCCGGTGCGTCATGCTCGGTTCGCCCGGCCAAGAGTCCAACGCCCCGCACCAAGAGTCCAACCGGCCCTCTTGTGCCTCAGGCCGACCAACCGCCAAGGTCCTGACCGAGGTTCATGTCTGCCCCGCGCACCATCCGCTCCCCTGGAGGACCGATGAACGAGGCACATCCCCGGAACCACGACCACTTCGAGACGGGCCCGAGCCGCCGCTCCCTCCTGTGGACCGCCGGTGCGGCGGGCGTCGGGCTGGGACTCGGCCAGCCGACGGCCGGCGGTGCCGCGGCCGCCGCACCCGGCACGGCGCACTCGGCGGCGGACGCCGCGGCGGCATACCCGGCCAAGGGCAAGACGATGATCGGGGTGCCCTTCGAGAGGCGCGGCACCGTACGCGTCGCCCTCATCGGCCTCGGCAACCGGGGCGGCAGCATGATCGACCTCTTCCTGGCGGTGCCGGGCGTACGCGTCGTCGCCCTGTGCGACCCGGTGACGGAGAAGACGGCGAAGGCGGCCGGGAAGGTCACCGCCGCGGGGCAGCCGGCGCCCGCCGTCTACACCAACGGCGACCACGACTACGAGAAGCTGTGCGAGCGCGGCGACATCGACTTCGTGTACGTGGCCACGCCCTGGGACTGGCACTTCGAGATGGCCAAGGCCGCGATGACCAACGGCAAACACGTCGGCGTGGAGTGCCCGCTCGCCCTGCGGCTGGACCAGTTGTGGCAACTCGTCGACCTCTCCGAGCGCACCCGCAGACACTGCATGCAGTTGGAGAACTGCTGTTACGGCAGGAACGAGATGCGGGTGCTGCGGATGGCGCACGCCGGCCTGTTCGGCGATCTGCTGCACGGCGCCGGCGCCTACAACCACGATCTGCGCGGCCTGATGTTCGACCCGGACTACTACGAGGGCCCCTGGCGCCGGCTGTGGCACACCCGGCTGCGTGGCGACCTCTACCCCAACCACGGCTTCGGACCGGTCGCCAACTACATGGACCTCAACCGCGGCGACCGGGCGGTCCGCATCTCCAGCTTCGGCACCCCCGCGCTCGGCCTCGCCGCCTACCGCAAGGAGCACATGCCGGCCGGCGACCCGAGTTGGAAGGAGTCCTACATCGAGAGCGACCGCACCATCAGCCTCGTCCAGACCGCCAAGGGCCGGGTGATCCGGCTGGAGCACGACGTCTCCACCCCGCACCCCTACAGCCGGATCAACAGCCTCGGCGGCACCAAGGGCGTCTTCGAGGACTACCCCGCGCGGATCTACCTGGAGCCCGCCCAGAGCAACGACCAGTGGGGGGACTTCGGCAAGTACGCCGAGTGGGACCACTGGCTGTGGAAGGAGCACGCCAACCCGCCCGGCGGACACGGCGGCATGGACTACATGCTGGTCTTCCGGCTGATGCAGTGCATGCGGCTGGGCCTCGTACCCGACTTCGACGTCTATGACGCGGCGACCTGGACGGCGCCGGTGCCGCTGAGCGACCTGTCGATCAAGGCGAAGGGCGCCCCGCAGGAGATCCCGGACTTCACCCGGGGACTGTGGAAGAAGGCGCGGCCGGGTATGGATTCGGCCAAGCCGGCCGAGTGACGCGAGGCGCCGTCGAGGGGCCCGGCGGTCACCTGGCCGGCGGGCTCCGCGACGGCGCGTGCGGCGGTCCCCTTCGACGGTCTCCGTCAAGCGGTCTCAGGAGGAGAGGCGCGCCGTGTCCCCCATGACCACGACCGGGTGGCGCGCCGGATCGAGAGCGCGCAGCAAGGCCGCCATCGCGGCCTTCGGGAGGCTCACACAGCCCGAGGTCCCGCTGCCGTGGTCCAGATGCAGCCAGATCCCGCCACCCTTGGACTGGCCCTGGGGGCGCGTCGGGTCCAGCGGGGACGTCCCCTTGACGCGGTTGTAGTCGACCGCGACGACGTAATCGAAGTCATGGCGGGTGTTCTTCGACCAGTACGCGGGCGGGGTGAAGGCCGCCGAGTGGGTGTAGGGCAGTTTCGCGCCGGGGTCGGCGAGGACGCCTCCGGCGTCGCTCAGCGTGAACACGCCGACGGGACTGCGCTTGTCACCCTCGTGATGGTCAGGCGTCCAGCCGCGCCGGCCGTTGTGGGCGGCCCATCTCCCCTTCTGGTCCCAGCCCTTGGCGCCCTTCTCGTACAGGACGACGGTTGATTCCGGGGAGTCGGCGCCCTTGCCGTAGACCGCGACGACCTGGCGGGAGCCGGCCGGGATGCGGGACCGCAGCGCGCCACCGATCTGCGGGATGTTCTTCAGGTGGGTGGTGGGGGCGGGCGCGCCCGGCGCCCCCTCTCCGGGGCGCTTCCCGTCCCGCGCGCCCGCCGCACCGCTGTCCGCGCCGTCCCCGCAGCCCGCCAGGAGGACCAACCCCGCCGCGGCCGCCGTCGCCGTTCGCCTCGCCGTGCCCGCTCTTCTCATGGCCCCCATGGTCGCACCGGCGGATCTGCGCCCGTCGGGCAGCCGCCCCCGGCGTTTTCCGGGCCGTACGAATGGCCCGATTCAGGCGGCCTCGGCGGAAAACCCTTTGAAATCAGCCCGCCCGACGCGCCAACCTTCCATGACCCGCGCCGAAGCCGAGACCGGGGCCGACGTGCGCCGGACGCACCACCCCGGACGTACAGCCCCCCGGACGCATCGACCGCCGGACGCACCGACCACCCGCCCGGCGATCCACTCCCCGCCCGCCCCACAACGCCTTTGGACATCATGCGCATTCGCGACCTTCCCTACCCCGACCCCGGCGTCCCCGACGTCCGCACGGGCGGCAGGTTCCTCCTGTGGCTTTACCGACGCCAACTCGGCGGGCAGACCAAGGCGCTCTTCTGGGGACTGGTGCACACCGGATCCGTGGCCGCGTTCCCCCTCCCCGTCGGCTTCGCCGTCCAGGCCGTGGTGGACCGCTCCGGTTCGCGACTCGCGCTGGCCGGCGGCCTGATGGCGGTCCTGGGCGTCCTGGTCGCGCTCGGCGACACCATGCTGCACCGCGCGGCCGTCACCAACTGGATCACCTCCGTGGCCCGCGTGCAGCAGTTGCTCGCCCGCAAGACCACCGAGCTGGGCTCGGCCATGACGCGACGGGTGGCGGCCGGGGAAATCGTCGCCGTCAGCACCGGCGACCTGGAGAAGATCGGCTGGTTCGTCGAGGCGGTCTCCCGGTTCGGCGCCGCCGCCGTCACCTCGGTCGGCGTCTGCGTGGTCCTGGTGGTCTACCAACCCGCCCTCGGCGTCGTCGTGGCCGCCGGCGTCCCGGTGCTGGCACTGGCCGTCCTTCCGCTGCTGCCGCCCGCCACCCGGCGCGCCGACGCCCAGCGCGAGAAGGCCGGCCGGGCCACCGAGCTGGCCTCCGACACCGTCGCCGGCCTGCGCGTCCTGCGCGGTATCGGCGGCGAGGAGCTGTTCCTCAGCCGGTACCGCAGCGCCTCCCAGGAAGTGCGCAGGGCGGCCGTCCGCAGCGCCGGCATGTGGTCGCTGATCTCGGCCGCGCAGGTGCTGCTGACCGGTCTGCTGTTCCTCGCGGTGGTCTGGTACGGCGCCCGGCTCGCCTTGGCCGGCGAGATCGCCGTCGGTGAACTCGTCACCGTCTACAGCGCGGTGGCGTTCCTCCTCCACCCGCTGCGGCACTTCGAGGAGATCGCCATGGCGTACTCCTTCTCCCGACCGTCGGCCAAGCGCGCCGCCCGGGTGCTGGCGCTGCGCCGGCCGGCCGGCGGCCGGCTCCCGGACCACGGCACTCTCACGGGCGATCTGTACGACCCGGTCAGCGGCCTGACCGCCGCCGCCGGCCGGCTCACCGCCGTGGTCTGCGGCGACCCCGACGCCGCGGGCCGGCTCGCCGAACACCTCGGCGGCCACCGGGTGGACGATGACGGCGACGAGGCCGCGGGCCCGGAAGGCGCCGCGTCGTCCGTCCTGCTCGGCGGCACCCCGCTGGACGCCGTACCGCGCGACGCCGCCCGCGCCGCCGTACTCGTCCAGGACAAGGACCCGGTGCTGCTCTCCGGCACCCTGGGCGAACTCCTCGACGTACCGGCCTCCGGGCGGGTGCGCGCGGCGGACGCGCTGGCTGCGGCGCAGTGCGGCGATGTGCTCACCGCGCTCGCGGAAGCCTCCGTGGACGACTCCGGCGACCCGATGCGCACCCGCATCACCGAACGCGGCCGGTCCCTCTCCGGCGGTCAGCGACAGCGCCTGGCTCTGGCCCGCTCGCTGGTCACCGACCCGGAGGTGCTGGTGCTGGACGAACCGACCAGCGCGGTCGACTCCCACACCGAGGCCCGCATCGCCGACGGGCTGCGCGACCTCAGGCAGGGCCGCACCACGGTCGTGCTGACTTCCAGCCCGCTGCTCCTGGACCGCGCCGAACACGTCGTCTTCGTCCAGGAGGGCAAGGTCACCGCCGAGGCCACCCACCGCGAACTGCTGCGCACCCACCCCGGCTACCGCGCCGTCGTCACCCGCGAGACCGAGCCCGACGACGCGTCGGCGGGCGCGTCTTCGTCCGGGCCCGCCGCCCCGGCGGGCGATGTGGGACGGCGCCCGCCGACCCCGGAGGTCGTCGCCGGCGCCACCCGCCACCTGACCCAGATCGAGGAGACCGCATGATCGGCCTGGCGCCGCCGGAGCACGATCCGGACACCCCGCAGACCACCACGACGCTGCCCGTCGGCTCACCGGCGACCGTCCGCTCCTACGTCGGCGCGCTGGCCCGCCGGCACCGCCGGGCGTTCATCCTGCTGGTCGGCGTGAACGCCGCCGCGGTCATCGCCTCCATGGTCGGCCCCTACCTGCTCGGCGGCCTGGTCGAGGACCTGTCCGCCGGCGCCCGCGACCTCCATCTGGGGCGGACCCTCGCGCTGTTCGCGGTGGCGCTGGCCGCGCAGACGGTGTTCGTCGGGCTGGTCCGGCTGCGCGGGGCGATGCTCGGCGAACGGATGCTGGCGGATCTGCGCGAGGACTTCCTCGTACGGTCCGTGGCACTGCCGCCGGGTGTCCTGGAGCGGGCCGGCACCGGCGATCTGCTGTCGCGGATCACCACGGACGTCGACCGGCTGTCCAGCGCCATGCGCGAGGCCGTGCCGCAACTGTCCATCGGGGTGGTCTGGGTGGCGCTGCTGCTCGGCGGGCTCGCCGTCACCGCGCCGCCGCTCGCCCTGTCCGTCCTGCTCGCCCTGCCACTGCTGATCGTCGGCTGCCGCTGGTATTTCAAACGGGCGCCGAGCGCCTACCGTTCGGAGGCCGCCGGTTACGCCGCGGTGTCCGCCGCGCTCACCGAGACCGTCGACGCGGGACGCACCATCGAGGCCCATCGGCTGGGCGCCCGCCGGATCGCGCAGTCCGAACGCCGCATCGTGGAATGGACGCAGTGGGAGCGGTACACCCTCTACCTGCGCTCGGTGCTCTTCCCCGTCATCAACGTCACGCACGTCCTGATCCTCGGCGCGGTGCTGATACTCGGCGGCGTGTTCGTCCTGCGTGGCTGGCTCACTCCCGGCGAACTGACGACCGGCGCGCTGCTGGCCCAGATGATGACCGAACCCATCGGCCTCATCCTCCGCTGGTACGACGAGTTGCAGGTGGCCCAGGTGTCCCTGGCGCGTCTGGTCGGCGTACGGGAAATCGAGCCGGAGGCCGCCGACGAACACCTCGCACCGGACGGCCGGGACGTGCGGGCCGAAAAGGTGCGCTTCGGCTACCACCCGGGCGTCGATGTCCTGCACAAGGTCTCGCTGGACATCCGCCAGGGCAGCAGGCTCGCCCTGGTCGGACCGTCCGGCGCGGGCAAGTCGACGCTGGGACGGCTGCTGGCCGGCATCTACGGCCCCCGCGCGGGCGCGGTCACGCTGGGCGGCGCCGAGCTGTCCGCGATGCCGGCCGAACGGGTCCGCTCACACGTGGCCCTGGTCAACCAGGAACATCACGTCTTCGTGGGCTCGCTGCGCGACAATCTGCTGCTGGCGCGCACGGAAGCCGCCGACGCCGAACTGTGGGCGGCGCTCGGCGCGGTCGACGCGCAGGACTGGGCGCGGGCGCTGGACGACGGGCTGGACACCGAGGTCGGCTCGGGAGGAAACGCTCTCACCCCGGCGCAGGCCCAGCAGATCGCGCTGGCCCGGCTGGTGCTCGCCGACCCGCACACGCTGGTGCTGGACGAGGCGACGTCCCTGCTCGACCCGCGAGCGGCCCGTCACCTGGAACGTTCGCTGGGCAAGGTGCTGGAGGGCCGCACGGTCGTGGCCATCGCGCACCGGCTGCACACCGCGCATGACGCCGATGTGATCGCGGTGGTCGAGGAGGGCCGCATCAGCGAACTGGGCAGCCACGACGAACTCGTCGCCGCGCAAGGCGCCTACGCCGCCCTGTGGCGCTCCTGGCACGGCTGACACCCGGCCTGTTCCCGTATGGCACCCCGGCACGCACGCTCCCGCCGGGGTGCCGTCGCCACCCGACACCGGAAACGGGCGACGCCCCGGCCGCCACTCGCGACGACGACGCCGGCCGGACAACCACGGGCGGGCCGGGCCTTCACGGCAAGAACTCAGTTCAGCGGTACGCGTTACGGGCGGGCCCGCGCCGGGGACAACTCAACGATATGCATTACAGGCGGCCGTTCGCAGGGGGCAGCTCAACGGTACGCACCACGAGCAAGCATGCGTGGCGACAGCTCAGTGGTACGCCCCACGGGTGGGCCTTCGCGGCGACAACTAGCGGTACGCATCACGGGCGCCCCTTCACGGCGAGGGCCGGGCAGCCCTTGCCGCGACAACTGGCGGTACGCATCACGGGCAGAGCCTTCACGACGACCGCCCGGCAGTACGCACCGCAGGCGACCCTTCACGACGACAGCGCACCAGCACGCACCACAGGCGCGCCTTCGCGGCGAAGGCGTCAGATGTAGCCGAGGGCGCCCAGCCCGCCGATTCCGCCCAGGAGCATGAAGACCGGCATCAGCACCTTCAGCTCGACCCAGCTCCCGGCCTTGAACCGCATGCCCTTGGGCGGGCCCAGCGGATACCACCGCTTGCGTCCTATCGGGATGGGCCACAGCACGGGACAGCCGGAGACCGTCAGGGCGTCGCCGATGTCGTGCACCAGCGCGCCCAGCACCACCGGCAACCCCAGCCACAGGTAGGGCTGTCCGGCGTCGGGGAAGAGCCAGTTCGCACCGTTGCCCGGCTGGTCGAGGATGCCGGCCAGAATCCACGCCGACGCCGCGCCCAGCAGCCACACCAGCACGTCGCTGGAGACCCGCGCGGCCCGCCACAACAGGCCCTCGATGGCCAGCACCATGTGGACGAAGAGAATGGCCAGAACCGCCCAGCGACCGCCCTGCGTCGCCAACAGCGACATCCCGCCACCGATCAGCACGGCCCATAGCCACGTATGCGTCAGTGTCCGGTGCCCTCCGGAACGGTGGGAGTCACCGCGCATCTTGGTCGCCTTGTAGACCGCGTGGGACAGGCGGTCGACCACCTCGCACACGCCGCGCGAAAGCGGTCCGAAGGCGCGGGAAATGGTGGCGGACTTGTGGTCGAGATCCGGCGCGAGCGCCGCGCCCGCACAGATCAGTGCTCCGCAGACGAGCACCGGCCAGGGCATCGGATGTCCCATGGCGTCGGCCGCCGCGCCCACCCCCAGCCAGGCCGCGGCCCCGGACAGCGAGTGCGCCGGTCCCATCATGGTCGTTCCCCACCCCTTGCTTCGGCTCCCGCGCTCCTGACGCCCGGTCGGCGACACAGCGTAGCGTCAGATGATCTCCATACGCCGCGCGGGTTCCTGTTCGCCCTCCCGCACTTGGCGCTCTCGGCGCTCTCGGCGCTCTCGGGTCGCCGCGCGCCCGCGCGCCTCCACAGGCGATCTGTCCACGGAGTCGGCCGATCCGACGGCCCGGTGGCGATGCCGGCCCCGCGCCCCCGGCCCGAAGCGGTGTGATGACCGGCGAGGGGAGCTGATCCGGTCATCACACCGGCCTACGGGGCCCAACCGCCCGCGCCCGCCATCGTTCCCTCACCGATCACCTCGACCCGGCACGACACACCCGTACGACACCAGTACGCCACCCGTCCGGCGCAGTCCGACACCCGCCCCGCGACCGGGAAGCGGCGGGGAACCGACCCCGAGGCAGCCGTGGATCGGCCGTGAGGCAGCCGTTGTTCGATCCTCCGAGCGGCGGGGCGGCCGGTCCCTCGCGGCGGCAACTCTCACCCGCAGCGCTCGGCGAGAGGCCCAGTGGTCGGCCGGCGGCTCTAGCCAGCCGAGGCGGACGGGTGCCTGGGGCGCAGCACGGCCGGTGCCCGGTGCGGGCGGAGGTCGGTGAGGGCGGATTCGGTCTCTTCCATCAGCGCCCGGTAGGAGACCAGCCGCTGCCACTCCGGATCGGCCACGCCCGGCACGGTGGCGTCGCGTTCCGCCCAGAGCCTCAGCAGACCGGCGTAGACGGGCGTCTGACGGGCCGCCTCGGAAATCAGCCATGCATGCGGCGAGGCCCAGCCCTCACGGAGCGGCGGAGCCGCCGTGGCGTCTCCGTCGAAGGCGGTCTGTCCCTGTCCGATGACGGTGCCGGAGGATGGGGTGTCCATAGCCTTCGAAACGATTCCGCCCCCCAAGGGGTCACTTCGCACGCCCGCTCTTACCCCTCGACCGCATGAGGAAGAAAACAGTTATGAAAAGATGGGATGTCACCTCTTGAGGTGATCAATACCGTTGCGCCGCTTCACATCGTGTGAAGAAACGTTGTCGCAGTTATGGAACCGAGGGAGTTGTGGGAGCGCCACGCGGTGCTGGCGCAGGCGTTTTGCAGCAGCGACGAGGAGGTGCGCCGCGCGCAGGGAGTCCTCGACGAGGCGCAGGCCGGCCGTTCGCGTACGTTGGCCGCCTTCGCCGTGACGGTGGGCAGCGACGGCGCGGTGGCCGAGCTACTCGGGCTGCACGAACGGGAAGTACGCGTGGCACGCCGCACGGTGGGAAAGGACGACGCCCATATGGTTGCCAAGGCGCTCCTGTCCCAAACCCGTGGCCGGCGCCCAGTCCATCCATCGGATGACGTACCGGACGCGGCCACCGGTCGGCCGCCCGCCGCGTCCTCCTTCCCCACCGAGGAGGAACCTCCGGCCGAGGTGCACGAGAGCCCGCCGCGCCAGGTCGAGTACCCGCGTACCACCGGCCACGCCGGCGAACCCTCCGGGTCATCGGCGCTGGACGCGCTCCTGATCGGCGCCTGGCACGCCGGAGTGAGTCTGACCGCGCTCGCCACCGAGTTCAGCCTCGACATCCATCAACTCGCGGCACGGGCTCAGCAACTCTCCGCCGAAGGCCGCCTCACCCCGCCCCCGGCACCGGACCGCACCGGCCGCCATCGCCGTATGAACGACGGGCAGGCACCGCCGCCGCCCGAGCCTCCGGCCGCCCAGTGGCACGAACCCGACCCGCAGCAGTCGTGGGAACAGCCGCCCGCCGTCCACAACACCTGGGGAGGCACGCCGCTACCGCCCCAGCACGACTGGGACGGCATCCTCAGCCAGTGGGAAGCGGCGAACTCGCACACTCCCACGTGCCTGTGAACGGTCCCCCCTCAGGCGGACGGTCCCCGGGCCCGCCCTGCCGGACGGGCCCTCTCCCTGGCCTCCTCTGCTGTCCGGGTGATCGGACTGCTGTCGGAGAGGACGTGCTGCTGCCGGGGTGATCGCACTGCTGCCCGAGGAGGGCATGCTGGTGTGGAGTGATCGCGCTGCTGTTGGGGTGGTCGCACTGCTGTCGAGGGGTCGTGGGCTCCTGTTGGCGTGGTTGCGGCGGTTTGGGCCAACAGGCCCGCACGGCCGCGACGTTGGAAGGGCGGACGGTCGCGAGTCCGGCCAGCGTCCGCCGCGCGCCGTCCAGTTGCTGCCACGGCTCCGCCTGGTGCCCCCGGAGACGTTGGTGCGGCTGTACGGCGAACCCGGTGGCCGGCCAGCTCGCCCTCGGCGGGGGGGACGGGCGCCGGCGAGTGGGGACGAGTGCCGGCGGGTGCGGACGGGTGTCGGCGAGTGGGGCGGGCGCCGACGGGTAGGACGGGTGCCGACGGGTGGGACGGGTGCCGGCGAGTGCGGGAGGGACGTACGACGGCGCTGAGGGCGGTCGCCGCCGGGGACCCGAAAGTGATCTGGTTCGGGCGGCGGGGCGGGGCGACGGCGGGCGCCCAGCGGTGCGGGATGCCGTCCCCCGCCCCGTCCGCGCGAGCCGCCTCGGCCACGAACCTCGCTGGGCGCCCGCGCGGCGGAGATGCGCAGGCGCACGGCCCGGGTCTCCCCCCCCCGCACATCGCCGATAGAGATCACCGTCGAACTGGACGAGCGCTCCGGAATGAACCTGCCGGCGGCGACCGCGGACCGATGACGGCAGCGGACAGCAGCGGACGGCCGGGGAGCCGCGCGCGGTGGGGTGTTTGATCGACAGCGGCCGTCTCCTGCCGCCCTCCTCCGCTTCGGGAGCGGCCGGGGCCGGCCGGCGGGGCGTCCGGGGCGTCCAAGGCCGCGGTGATCTCCGCCACGTCTGGTGCGGCGCGTCTTCGCAGGTCAGGTGGGGGGATGGGGCCGGCGCACGGGCGTGGGTGGCGTCTGAGCGAGGTGGGGTCTGGGGCCTCGTGTCCGTAGAGGTCAGGGGGATGCGGGGGTAATTGATCTTCGGATGGGTCGCCGGTTCTCTGATACGGGGGAAAGGCAGGCAGTATGGGGGCGTGACCCTCATCGATCAGTTGCCGAAAGACGCCGACCCCGATGCCCTCTTCGAAGCCTTTTCGGGCTGGGCCGAGCAGCAGGGCATCGCGCTCTACCCTGCCCAGGAGGAGGCGCTGATCGAGGTGGTCTCGGGGGCGAACGTCATCCTGTCCACCCCCACCGGCTCGGGAAAGAGCCTGGTGGCGGCCGGTGCGCACTTCACCGCTCTCGCCAATGACCAGGTGACCTTCTACACCGCGCCCATCAAGGCGCTGGTGTCGGAGAAGTTCTTCGACCTGTGCAAGCTGTTCGGCACCGAGAACGTCGGCATGCTGACCGGAGACGCGTCCGTCAACGCCGACGCCCCGGTCATCTGCTGCACGGCGGAGGTGCTCGCGTCGATAGCGCTGCGCGACGGCAAGCACGCCGACGTCGGCCAGGTCGTGATGGACGAGTTCCATTTCTACGCCGAGCCGGACCGTGGCTGGGCCTGGCAGATTCCGCTGCTGGAACTGCCCCAGGCGCAGTTCATCCTGATGTCGGCGACGCTCGGCGACATGTCCCGCTTCGAGGAGGACCTGACCCGGCGGACCGGCAAGCCCACGTCCGTGGTGCGGTCCGCGACCCGGCCCGTGCCGCTGTCGTACGAATACCGCACGACGCCGATGACGGAGACGCTCACCGAGCTGCTGGAGACCCACCAGTCGCCGGTCTACATCGTGCACTTCACCCAGGCAGCCGCCGTGGAGCGGGCGCAGGCGCTGATGAGCATCAATATGTGCACGCGGGCCGAGAAGGACGAGATCGCCAAGCTCATCGGGAACTTCCGGTTCACCACCAAGTTCGGCCGGAACCTGTCGCGGTACGTCCGTCACGGCATCGGTGTGCATCACGCCGGCATGCTGCCGAAGTACCGCCGGCTGGTGGAGAAGCTGGCCCAGGCGGGCCTGCTGAAGGTCATCTGCGGAACGGACACCCTGGGCGTTGGCGTCAACGTCCCGATCCGGACGGTGCTGTTCACGGCGCTGACGAAGTACGACGGCACCCGGGTGCGCACGCTGCGGGCGCGGGAGTTCCACCAGATCGCGGGACGGGCCGGGCGGGCGGGCTTCGACACGGCGGGGTTCGTGGTCGCGCAGGCGCCCGAGCATGTCGTGGAGAACGAGAAGGCGTTGGCGAAGGCGGGTGACGATCCCAAGAAGCGCCGGAAGGTGGTCCGCAAGAAGGCGCCGGAGGGCTTCGTCAACTGGGGTGAGAACACCTTCGAGAAGCTCATCGCCTCCGATCCGGAGCCGTTGACGTCCCGCTTCCGGGTGACGCACGCGATGCTGCTGTCGGTGATCGCCCGGCCGGGCGACGCGTTCAAGGCGATGCGTCATCTTCTGGAGGACAATCACGAGCCGCGCAAGAACCAGTTGAAGCACATCCGGCGTGCGCTCGCGATCTTCCGGTCGCTGGTGGACGGCGGGGTCGTGGAGCGGCTGGACGAGCCCGACGCGGAGGGCCGCACCATCCGCCTGACCGTCGATCTCCAGCAGGACTTCGCGCTCAACCAGCCGCTGTCCACCTTCGCGCTGGCCGCCTTCGACCTGCTCGACCCGGAGTCGCCGTCCTACGCGCTGGACATGGTCTCGGTCGTGGAGTCGACGCTGGACGATCCGCGGCAGATCCTGGCCGCCCAGCAGAACAAGGCGCGGGGCGAGGCGGTCGCCCAGATGAAGGCCGACGGCGTGGAGTACGAGGACCGCATGGAGCGGCTCATGGACGTCGAGTACCCCAAGCCGCTGGACGAACTGCTCTCGCACGCCTACAACCTCTACCGCAAGAGTCACCCGTGGGTCGGCGATCACCCCCTGTCGCCCAAGTCGGTCATCCGCGATATGTACGAGCGGGCGATGACCTTCACGGAGTTCACCTCCTTCTACGAGCTGGCGCGCACCGAGGGCATCGTGCTGCGCTACCTGGCGAGTGCGTTCAAGGCGCTCGACCACACGGTGCCGGACGATCTGAAGTCCGAGGACTTCCAGGACATCGTCGAGTGGCTGGGTGAGATGGTGCGGCAGGTGGACTCCAGCCTGCTGGACGAGTGGGAGCAGCTCGCCAATCCGGAGGTGGAGACGGCCGAGGAAGCCGCCGAACGGGCGGACCAGGTGCGGCCGGTGACGTCCAACGCGCGGGCGTTCCGGGTGCTGGTGCGCAACGCGATGTTCCGGCGGGTGGAGCTGGCAGCGCTGGACAAGGTCGAGGAGCTCGGCGAGATGGACGCCGACTCCGGCTGGGACGTCGACGCCTGGGGCGACGCGATGGACGCCTACTGGGACGAATACGACGAGCTGGGCACGGGGCCGGACGCGCGCGGCCCGAAACTCCTGAGCATCGAGGAAGATGCCGAGCACGGACTGTGGAAGGTGCGGCAGACTTTCGCCGATCCTCGTGGTGATCACGACTGGGGCATCTCGGCGGAGGTGGACCTGGCCGCCTCCGACGAGGAGGGGCGCGCGGTCGTGCGCGTCACCGATGTGGGTCAGTTGTAAGCAGGCGGCTTCGACCGAGGCCGTCGCGGGATGTGACGGAGGGCCACCGGTCATGACGAATCCGGCCGAGAAGCTGGTCGATCTGCTGGACCTGGAGCAGATCGAGGTGAACATCTTCCGCGGCCGCAGTCCGCAGGAGTCCCTGCAGAGGGTCTTCGGCGGGCAGGTCGCGGGCCAGGCGCTGGTGGCGGCCGGGCGGACGACGGAAGGTGACCGCCCGGTCCATTCGCTCCACGCGTACTTCCTGCGGCCCGGCCGGCCGGGCGTGCCGATCGTGTACCAGGTCGAGCGGGTGCGCGACGGCCGGTCCTTCACCACGCGCCGGGTGGTCGCCGTCCAGCAGGGACGCACGATCTTCAATCTGACCGCCTCCTTTCACAAGCCGGAAGCCGGCTTCGATCATCAGTTGCCGATGCGCCGGGCGGTGCCCGACCCGGAGGATCTGCCCAAGGTCGTGGACGAGGTCCGCGAGCACCTGGGCGAGCTGCCCGAGGGGCTGGAGCGGATGGCTCGCCGGCAGCCGTTCGACATTCGGTACGTCGACCGGCTGCGCTGGTCGCCGGATGAGATCGAGGGGGCGGAGCCGCGCAGCGCGGTGTGGATGCGCGCGGTCGGGCCGCTGGGCGACGACCCGCTCGTGCACACCTGCGCCCTGACCTACGCCAGCGATATGACGCTGCTGGACGCGGTCCGCATCCCGATCGAGCCGCTGTGGGGGCCGCGGGGCTTCGACATGGCCTCGCTGGACCACGCGATGTGGTTCCACCGGCCGTTCCGCGCGGACGAGTGGTTCCTCTACGACCAGGAGTCCCCGATCGCCACCGGCGGCCGGGGCCTGGCCCGGGGGCGGATCTACGATCGCGAGGGCAGGCTGCTGGTCTCGGTGGTCCAGGAGGGGTTGTTCAGGAAGCTCGGCGGCTGACGCCGGCGGGCGGCGGGCGGCGCGGCCGCCGGGGTGCGCGGGCGTCCCGGGTCGTCGCGGCGGGCCGTGTCGAGGGACCGGGAGAGGTTGACGCGGTACCACATCACTTCGTCGAACTCCTCGGCCTTCAGCACGCGTTCGTAGGCTTCGCGGGCGGCGGCCGTGGCCGTGATGACGGAAGCCAGCGGGGGCTTGAGCCGGCGGAGCAGGGAGCGCTCCAGGGGGTTGTCGACGACCGAGGCCAGTTCCTCGGGCGGCAGGATCGCGGCGATCACGGCGGCCGACTCCCAGCAGTCGTCGGTCTGCCTCATGAGCTGGGCGACCCGGCGGCTGCGCCACTGCCGGGCCCGCCAGTCCTGTCCGCCGTCGAGCATGACGCGCATCGCGGCAGGGGTGTTGCCCCGCATCAACTCCGGTTCCCGGTCGGCGAACTCGGCCAGCTCGGCCGCGAGATAGAGCCACACCACGACGCCGTAGCGGTTGACGTAGAACCTGACCGGGCCGAAGCAGCCGGCGCGGGTCAGCCGCAGGAAGCGGCCGGGGCCGATGCCCATCAGCTCGGCGGCCTCGGTGGTGCCGACCGTGCGGATCCGTTCGCGCAGCGTGTCGGGAAAGCCCGGCTCGGCCCGCAGCCGGGCGACCTCCTCCGCGGGAACCAGGCGCCGGCCGGGCGACCGCGGGGCTCCCGGCCGGCGGTCGGAGCCGGCCGGGATCGTGCGTACTTCTCCGAGCTGGGTGGCGAGTTCGAACTCGCCGGTCCGCAGCTCCAGTTCGTGGGCCGCTCGCCCCATCGCGAGTGCTTGCCGCCCGTCACACATCACTGTCATGTCTGTTCCCCCGGAACTCGATCGATCACTGACAGTGACGACCATAGCCGCAGGCGATGACAGCGCGTCAACCCCCGCCTCAGACCTGTGGATAACTTTCCGGCTGGCGGGCCGCGACGCCCAGATGCTCCCCGACACGGTTGACCAACAGCGTCATTTCGTAGGCGATCTGCCCCATGTCGGCCTCGGCGCCGGCCAGGACGCACAGACAACTGCCGTCGCCCGCCGCCGTCACGAACAGCATGCCGTCGTCGAACTCCACCATGGTCTGACGCACCCGCCCCACCCGGAAGTGCAGTCCGGAGCCTTTCGCGAGGCTGTGCAGGCCGGAGGCGACCGCCGCCAGATGCTCGGCGTCCTCCCGTTCCAGCCCCTGACTGGCGCCGGTGACCAGCCCGTCGTTGGAGAGCACCAACGCGTGCCGCACCTTCTGCACCCGCTTGGTCAAGTCGTCCAGCAGCCAGTCCAGTCCGCTGCTCAATGCCATGCCACTTCCTCCCCGTGTCCCCGTAACCGCCCTCGGCCGGGCGCGGTCCGCAGTCGCTCGACGACTGCCCGTGCCAGCCTGTCCCACGTCCGGCGTCTCGGCAAGCGGCGATGCGGACCGGCGTGCCCGCCCCGCGGCGCCCGCAGCGACGTGCCGAGCGCCTGACAGGGACGGCTCGTGGGCCCCGTCCGGGTTACCCGACCGAGTCCAACGGCCGGGCGGAGTACCGGCGTCCGGCATGCTCGACCAGGCGGATCAGCACTTCCTTGCCCGAGTCGCGGTCCCGCGCGTCGCACAGCACCACGGGAGTCCCGCGATCCAGGTCCAGGGCACGCGCCACGTCGTCCGCCCCGTAGGACCGCGACTCCGCGAAGCAGTTGACGGCCACCAGGAAGGGGATCGCACGGCGCTCGAAGTAGTCCACCGCGGGGAAGGAGTCCTGGAGTCGCCGGGTGTCTGCCAGGACCACGGCGCCGAGCGCGCCTTCCGAGAGGTCGTCCCACAGGAACCAGAAGCGGTCCTGCCCCGGGGTTCCGAAGAGGTAGAGGGACAGCCCGTCCCTGATGGTGATGCGGCCGAAGTCCATCGCCACCGTGGTGGTGGACTTGCCGGCCACGCCCCCCGTGTCGTCGACCGTCTCGCCCACTTCGCTGAGGCGTTCCTCGGTGCGCAGCGGGCGGATCTCGCTGACCGATCCCACCAGGGTGGTCTTGCCGACGCCGAAGCCGCCCGCCACTAAGATCTTCAGGGCCAACTCGGGGTCCGAATCCGGGGATACGCCCTCCGGGGCCCCTTGTGCGGCAGTCATCGGCCGTCTCCTTCAGGGTGCGGGGTACCGCGCTGTGCGCGGGAGTTCTCGATCCATGGCTCGGCGAAGGGAGCCTCCGGCGGCAGCGGCCGTCCGGAATCCATGGCGAGGACCGTACCGCCGACCGATCGTGGTGTCCTCGAATTCGCCAAAGCCGCGAAACCCTGGCCGTTGGCGAACCGACCGGCCTCTCGCCGCCGTCATCTAGGGGATCACCCGCCCTCCGGTCACAGGCCCCGCAGGCCCTCGATCACCTCGCGCAGGAACCTTTCATCAGCCAACTGGACGGGCGCCATCGGGAGCCTGGCCCGTACGTGGTCGCGGCACAGCAGGTCTCCGAGGAGGACCCGCACGACGGCGACCGGTAGCTCCGCGATCGCCGCGAGTTCGGCCACCGAACGGGTACGGCCACGGCACAAGTCGAGCAAGGTGCGGTGTTCCGGGCCGAGTCCGGTCTCCTCCGCGGTCGTTCCGCCCGGTGGTTCCGGGTCCGCCGAGATCAGCGCGATGACGTCCAGGCGGACCGCCGCCGGTTCCCCGCCCGTGTACCCGACCGTGACCGCGTAGGGGCGCACCACCGGCCCGGCCTCCGCGTCATACCAACGACTGTCCCGCCGCATACTCGGACGCCCCCGTCCCCTCCCCCATGGGCGTGTCCTCATGGGTGCCCTCACCTGTGTGCTCATGGTTCGCGACCACGGCCGCCGCGGGGCCCGCATCGACACAACGGACAGAAAGGTGAGGGGAGAGGGCGGAAGGGGACCAGAAGGAGACCAGGTGACGGCATCGACCGATCGTGTCGTGAACGAACATGTTCGCCCTACGCCGTACGTCTGTTCCTCGCGCTTACCGCCGGTGGGGGAACATGAGCACATGACGCAGCAGCAGTCGCTCCGGGAGCGCGGTCCACGCTCCGATGCCAACACCTCGGCGGGCGCCGTCGAACGCAACGGCGTCAACCCGGTGCCGGACTCCGAACGGCACGGCACGCCGCGGTCCCTGTTCTGGCCGTGGGCCGCATCGGGGCTGTCCCTGCTGTGCGTCGCGTACGGCGTCTATCTCATGGGGCTCGGTCTCAGCGCCTGGCAGGCCCTCCTCACCGGGGCGATCGGTTACGTGCTGTCCTTCGTCCTGGTCGGTCTGGTCTCGGTCGCGGGGGCGCGTACGGGAATGCCCACCATGGCCATCGGCCGTGGCCCCTTCGGGTGGCACGGCAACAAGCTGCCCACGCTGTTCAGTTACGTCTCGAACGTCGGCTGGGAGACCGTACTGGTCGCGCTCTCCTCGCTGGGCGGAGCGGCCATCCTGGCGCGCGTCGCCCCGGGTGCCTTCGCCCACGCCGACGGGAAGACGCCCACCACCGCCGCGCAGGCCCTGTGTTTCGCCGTGACGGCCGTGTCGGTGGTGGTCGTCGGGATCTTCGGGCATGCGTTGATCATGAAGGTGCAGAAGTACCTGACCGCGGCGATCACCGTGATGACCGTCGCCTACATGGTGTTGATGGCCGATCGCATCGACCCTTCCGCCCTCGGTCGCGGTGCGTCGGGCGACCTCGGCACCCTCGTCGGCGGCATCGTGTTCGCGATGACGCTGCTGGGCCTGGGCTGGGTCAACTGCGGTGCCGACTACAGCCGCTACCTGCCGCGCGGAAGCGGCGGCCGGGCCATCACCGGGTGGACGACGCTGGGCGGGGTGCTGGCCCCTGTGGTGCTGCTGGTCTTCGGCGTCCTGCTGAACGCCGGTGACCCCCGACTCGCCGACGCGGCGGCCGCCGACCCCGTAGGGGCCCTGGCCGCCGAGCTGCCGACCTGGTTCCTGGTGCCGTATCTGCTGACCGCCATCGGGGGCTTCGCGTCCGGGGCGATCATGGACATCTACAGTTCGGGCATGTCGATGCTGGCCCTTGGTGTCCCGGTCCGCCGTCACTTGGCGGTGCTGGTGGACGGCGTGCTCATGGCCCTCGGCGGCTGGTATGTCCTGTTCGTCTCGCCCAGTTTCTTCGCCACCTTCCAGGCGTTCCTGTCCGTCATCGGGGTGGCGATGGCCGCGTGGACGGCTGTCTTCCTGGTGGAGCGGTGGCGCAGGCGCCACGCGGACCGCGACCTGGCGGCCGAACGGGCCGTGGGCTGGCCCGCGGTGGTCTCCCTCGCGGCCGCCACCGGGGTCGGGCTCGGCCTGATCACCTCCGCCGATCCGCACATGGCCAAGGTGGTGGGCTTCCTGCTCACCGACAGCGCCGCCCACGGCACGCTGGGCGCCATGAACCTGGGCGTGGTGGTGGCCCTCCTCCTGGCCGGCGCGCTCTACGCCGTCACCGCCTCTCTGGCCGACCGTTCCGTCCCCGAAGGAGTCTCAATGACGGAAGTCAAGCTGTCAGGGCGATCGGAGGGGCAGGGGTGAAGACCCGTTGATCTCGCAGAAGTGCCCACAGGACGCTGGCCCGACGACGGGCCAGGGCGATCACGGCTTGGACATGCTTGAGTCCTTCGCCACGCTTCTTGAGGTAGAAGTCCCGGTTCGGGCCCTCGCGCATCATGCTGGTCTGTGCGGACATGTAGAACACCCGGCGCAGGTGGCGGCTGTAGCGCTTGGGCCGATGCATGTTGCCGGTCCGCCGTCCGGAGTCGCGCGGGACGGGCACCAGGCCGGCTGCGGAAGCGAGGTGGCCGGCGTCCGCATAGGCCGTCAGGTCACCCGCGGCGACCACAAACTCCGCGCCGAGTATGGGTCCCATACCTGGCAGGGACTCGATGATCTCCGCCTGCGGATGGCTGCGGAAGGTCTCGCGGATCTGCTTGTCAATTCGCTTCAGCCGGTCGTCCAGGGCCAGGATCTGGGCGGCCAAGTCGGCCACGATCTGCGCCGCGACGTCCTCACCAGGCAGCGCGGTCTGCTGGGCCTGCGCGGCCTCAAGCGCCGTTGCCGCTACGGCGTCGGCGCCGCGCACGCTGCGGTTGGCCAGCCATGCCGTCAGCCTCGCCTGCCCACGGCGGCGGATCGCGTCCGGGGTCTGATAACCGGTCAGCAGGACCAGTGCGGCCTTGTGGGACGAGTAGTCGAAGGCCCGCTCCAGCGCGGGGAAGACACCGGTCAGAACGTCCCTCAGCCGGTTGATCATCCGCACCCGGTCGGCGACCAGATCGGAGCGGTGCGACGTCAGCAAGGCGAGATCCGCAGCAAGCTGGGCAGGTACCTCGATCGCTGCGAAGTCCCGCCGGTGACGAGCCGTCTCGGCGATGACGTAGGCGTCACGGGCGTCGGTCTTGGCATCGCCCCGGTAGGCCCCGGACATCCGGTTGACAGTTCGGCCGGGGACGTAGACGGCCTGCTGGCCGTGAGCGGCCAGCAACGCGAGCAGCAATGCAGACGAGGTGCCGGAGATATCCACTGCCCAGTGGACCTCGTCGGCCAGGTCGAGGATTTCCCCGAGCGCGGTCAGGATCGCCGACTCGTCGTTGTCGATCTTCTTCGACCACAGGGTTGCACCAGTCTCATCGACCACCGCCGCCCAGTGATGCCCCTTACCCGCGTCGATGCCGACCCAGGCCCGGGCCCGTCGCTCATGCACTCGCCCCTCCTCGCTCCGAACAGCATGCCGTCGGCCCGAGGAACACCCCGCTGTCATCTCCGTAAAAGCGACTTGAGCGCACATCTCAATCAGCAGCCAGGGCGCCCCGAAGAGCCGGGCGGCCACTCCTTCGAAGCCACTGATGGCAGAGCCTGATCAGCCACACCCGGCCCTTCCGGGCCGCCTAACAACTTACGGAGCCCGATGACCGACGACCACGCCGACCGCGCCCACGACGTCCGCGCGTTCTTCGCCGCCCGCGCCGCCGGCTGGGACGACCGCTTCCCCGACGACGGCCCCGCCTACGCCGCGGGCGTCGCCGAACTGGGGCTGCGCGACGGCGACCGGGTGCTGGACGCCGGGTGCGGTACCGGGCGCGCCCTGCCGGCGCTACGGCAGGCCGTGGGCGCGCGCGGGACGGTGCTCGGCGCGGATCTCACGCCGGAGATGCTGGACGCCGCCGCACGGGCCGGACGCGCCCGCAGTGCGGGGCTGGTGGTGGCGGATGTGAGCCAACTTCCCCTGCGCGACGCCTCGTTGGACGCCGTCTTCGCCGCAGGGCTCCTCTCCCACTTGCCGGACCCCGCGAGCGGACTGACCGAACTGGCCAGGACCGTGCGCCCCGGTGGCCGGCTGGCACTCTTCCACCCCATCGGCCGGGCGGCGCTCGCCGCCCGCAAGGGCCGCGCCCTGACCCCCGACGACCTCCGGGCGGAGCCGAACCTGCGGCCGCTGCTGGCCGAGTGCGGTTGGGAGCTCATCCGCTACGTGGACGCGGACGCCCGCTACCTGGCGCTGGCCGTCCGCGGGGGTTGAGGGGCGGCCCGGCTCGGCGCCCGCCCGGGGTGAGCATCCGGGGCTGCCGAGGGGTCCGTCGAGCAGGGCCTCAGGGAGGCCGCCGGGGCCTCCAGGGGCGGGCCGGGCGGGCGGTGAGGCGGGCATGCCCGGGCCGGGTCTGGAAGCCGTCCGGGGAGCCCGTGGTGCCCGGGGCTCCGGCGGGCGTAGTGCGGCACATCACCGATGCCGACGGGCCATACCGCCACGGAGTGGGCCAGCGGGCCGTACCGCCACGGGGTGGGCCAGCGGGCGTCCGATACAGGCCGGGCCGCCTCGCCACAGCCGGGCCGGGCCACTTCGTGGTCAGCCCGGCGCCGCGCAAGGTTCTGGTCGGCCCGGCGGCGCGTGATCTCCCTGTCGGCATCGGCGGCGCGCGAAATGCTGAAGGGGTCGGCGAAGACCCGCGAGGCGCCCAGGTGCTGCCCGCTCTCAGCCGCGTCGGCGCGCGGGGGCCCGTCGGCGCGCGGGGGCCGGTCGCCGGGCGGCCCGGGCGGCGGCGGTGCCGTAGCGGTCGGTCACGGTCGGGTCCGCCGTCGCCAGTGCCTGGGAGACGGGCATGCCGGTGCGGTCGGCGAGTGCCAGCCGGTCGCGGACCTCGCGTGGCGTACGGGGACGGTAGCCCGGTCCCGTGCCGCAGCAGCCGCCGTGGAAGGTGAGCCCGGCACGCAGGACGGCTTCCAGGGCGCGCCAGCCCGCGTCGTCCCGCCGCTTGGGAACGGCCAGGTGGGCACCCGCGTCGATCAGCACGCCGCGGCACCGTGGGCAGGGGCTGCCGCCCGGCGCCTGGGCCTCCGGGGTCTTCTTGAAGGCGACCCGGCAAGCCGGGCACACGTGGTGCCCGCGGCGGCTGTAGAAACACATGAGCGCAGGGTAGGGCTGGTGACAAGCCGCTACCAAGCAAATTAAGGTGCGCCGACGTACTCCGGACGGATCGGATGGGGAGGCCCGCGTGCCCACGACGGAGAGCGCCGACAACGATCAGTTGTTCGTGCTGACGGCGGTGCTGCTGACGCCCGCCCAGTTCCCGAGCGTGCTCGGCGACGACTATCCGCAGGTATGCGCGGACCTCGGGCTCGAACCGTACGCGGAGGGCTACGGCCTGGTCCTCGGGCAGGACGGCGAGGGCGCGCGATGGACCGTGGCGACCGAGGACGTGTCGCTGGTGGCCTGCGCGATCGCGGCCTGGGACTGCGGGATGGAGTACGACCTCTCGCCGGACGAGAACAGCATCGTGGCGGCGCTGCCCGGCTGGCCGCTCCCCCTGGCCGTGTCGGCGCCCGGGGTCCCGGCGCCGCACGACCCGCCACCGCAGGAGGGGGATCCGGCCCCCTTGGCGCCCCCGGAGGCCGACGCCTGGGGGCCGGCGCAACGGCGGCTGGGAGCGGACGAGATCGCCTTGCAGTGGGCGGCGTGGCGCGAGCAGGTGGACGGAGAGGCCGCCTTCGCCGACCCGGGCGTGGAGACCCACAAGGGAGTGCGGCGGGTCCTTGAGGAGGCGCGCGGCTATCTGGCGGAGCCGCCGCCGCCCGGCAGGGTGCGGTCGTCGTTCGCGGCGGGCGAGGCGCGCACGCTGCGCGTCGACGGGCCGGGGTGGAGCATGGTGGCGCGCACCGACGACATCGCGTTCGTGTTGCTGGACGACGAGCCCGGCGAGGTGCATCCCGTGGGCCGGGGGCCCGAACTTCCCGGTCTCCTCTCGGCGTTGGACGCGCTGGCGGCACGGCCCGTCTGACGGGTCCGGCGCGGGCCCGGGACCCCCGGTGCCGCGGGCGGGGGCCCGAGGGCTCAGCGGCCGATCTGCTTGCGGCCGACGCGGCGCAGCCGGCGGCGCTGCGAGGAGTCGAGCGTCAGATAGGCCAGGGCGGGGACCCCGACCATGACCAGAACCGCCGCCCAGAACGGCAGCAGCCACAGCAGGACCACTCCTACCGCCACGCCGCCGATCGCGACCTTCGCCTGTGTGGACATCCCTCACGTCCCTTCCGCGGCTCGTGCCGCGCTCGGTGTAACCCATTGAACGCCGTTTTCTCGCCGCGGGTTCCCTGCGCGGCCTGATGATCCTGTACCCTCGGGCGCTCCTGCCGTCAGTAGTCAAACTTGAGGAGCTATCGGCCCAGTGGCATCACTCCCCACGGTCATCCCCGACCGGCTCACCGATCTCGCCCGCTGTGCGGCGGTGTTCCTGCCGTCCGATCCCCCGCGCGCCGGGCGGATCGCCTTCTGGCGGCCCGACGGCGAGCCCGTCACGGCCGGCGACGCGGGCTCCCCGCCACGGACACCCGCGCGGCCGCCGAGCGAGGCGGAGGTCGAGGAGGAGGTGCTGGTCGCGCTGCCGGACGAGGACGGCGGGATCGAGGTGTTCGGCGTCCCGGCCGTCGTCCTGCCCGTCGCTGCGGCGGTGCCCGTCCTGACCCGGGCCCGGGCCGCCCGTGGGGCGGATCCGGCCGCCGCCTTCTGGGGAGCGGCGTGTCTGCTGGCGCTTCAGCTCGCCGCCCGGGGACGGCTGCTGCCCGGCCTGAGCCCCGCCGACCATGACGCCTGGCGGCTCGGCCCGTTCGACCAGGGGGACGTCGAGCGGCTGCGCGACCTCGCGGCCGCCATGCCGCCGTACGCGCACGCCACTCCCCTGCCGGGCACCGATCCGGTCGAACTGCCCGAACCCGAGCGTCATCTGCGGGCCTTCCTCGACGCGGTGGCCGACGGCCTGCCCCGCTCCCCCGCCGCGGCCCTGGCCGCCGGCGGCCCGGCCTTCGCCGCGACGGCCCCGCAGCGCATCCCCGAGCAGCGCGCGTGGGCCGCCGACGTGGCCGCGGGGCACGACGCGGGCGTACGGATCTCCCTGCGCGTGGAGATGCGCGGCGCCCTCGGGGCGGGGCGGTCCTTCGATGCGACCACGGGTGCGGACGGTGCCGGCGGTGCCGGCGGTGTCGGCGGCCAAGGCGGAGCCGACGGTCCCGCCGCCACCAGCAGTCCCAGCACCCCCACCAGCGATCCCAGCGCCACCACCGACATTCCCACCGCCACCACCGGCGTCTCCTTCACCGCCGTCCTCCAACTCCACAGCCTCACCGATCCGACGCTGGTCGCGGACGCCGCCGAGGTGTGGGCCGGGACGTCGCCGGCCGGGCAGGGGTTCGGTCCGCGGGCGCGGATGGACACGCTGCTCGCGCTCCGGCGGGCCGCTGCCGTGTGGGCGCCGCTCGCCCCCTTGCTGTCGGCCGCGGTGCCCGGGGCGCTCGAACTGGCCGATGAGGAGATCGCCGAACTGCTCGGGCCGGCCTCCCGCGCGCTGGCCGCCGCAGGTGTGCGGGTCCACTGGCCCGAAGAGCTGGCGCGCGGGCTGAGCACCCGGGCCGTGGTGGGGCCGTCCGATCCGGAGAACCCGACGGACCGGACGGACCGGACGGCCCCGGGAGACGTGGGGGACGGAGCGCCCGGCACCGGGTCCGCGCTCCCGTCGATGCTGTCCGCCCAGGCCCTGCTCTCCTTCACCTGGCGGTTCGCGGTGGGCGGCCAGGAGGTGGACCGGGCGGAGCTGGAGCGGCTCGCCGAGGCCGGTCGGCCGCTGGTGCGGCTGCGCGACCGGTGGGTGCTGGTCGACCCGGAGGAGCTGCGGGCCGCCCGGGAACGCCAGGATCGCAAGATCACGCCGCTGGACGCGCTCGGCGCGGCCCTCACCGGCAGCGTCGAGGACGGCGACGGGCGGCGGGTGGAGGTGGCGGCCACCGGCTGGCCGGCGCGGCTGCGTGACCGTCTCGCCGACCCGGAGGCCGGGGACGCGGCTCCCGTCGAGCAGCCCGCCGCGCTCACCGCGACGCTGCGCGACTACCAGCTCCGCGGACTCGGCTGGCTGCACCGGATGACCTCGCTCGGCCTGGGCGGCTGTCTCGCCGACGACATGGGCCTGGGCAAGACCATCACCCTCATCTCGCTGCATCTGCACCGCCAGAGCGATCCCGACTCGGCCGGCCCCACGCTCGTCGTCTGTCCCACGTCCCTCATGGGCAACTGGCAGCGGGAGATCGAGAAGTTCGCGCCGGGCACCCCCGTCCGCCGCTTCCACGCCGGCCGGCGCAGCCTGGCGGACCTTGCCGACGGCGAGTTCGTGCTCACCACCTACGGCACGATGCGGCTCGACGCGGCCAGGCTGGCCGAAGCCGGCTGGGGACTGGTCGTCGCCGACGAGGCGCAGCACGTCAAGAATCCTTTCTCCGCCACGGCCAAGGCGTTGCGCGCGATTCCGGCCAAGGCGCGGGTGGCGCTGACCGGCACGCCGGTGGAGAACAACCTGTCGGAGCTGTGGGCGATCCTGGACTGGACGACGCCCGGGCTGCTGGGGCCGCTGGGCCGCTTCCGTAAGCGCTACGCCCAGGTCATCGAGGGCGGCGCGGGATCGGCCGAGGCCGCGGAGGCCGCCGAGCGGCTGGCCCGGCTGGTGCGGCCGTTCCTGCTGCGCCGCCGCAAGTCCGATCCGGGGATCGCGCCGGAGCTGCCGCCCAAGACGGAGACCGACCGCGCGGTGGCGCTCACCACGGAACAGGCCGGGCTGTACGAGGCGGTGGTGCGCGAGGGGCTGAGTGAGATCGCCGGGACGGACGGGTTCGCCCGCCGGGGTCTGGTCGTCAAGCTGCTCACCTCCCTCAAGCAGATCTGCAACCACCCCGCGCAGTACCTCAAGGAGTCCGGCACCGGGGACAACGCGCCGCGCATCGCGGGCCGTTCGGGGAAGGTCGAGCTGCTGGACGAGCTGTTGGACACCCTCCTGGCCGAGGAGGCGAGTGTGCTGGTGTTCACGCAGTACGTGCAGATGGCGCGGCTGCTGGAGCGGCACCTGGCGGCGCGTGGGGTGCCCACCGCGTTCCTGCACGGCGGGACGCCGGTGGCGCGTCGTGAGGAGATGGTGCGGCGCTTCCAGGAGGGCGCGGTGCCGGTGTTCCTGCTGTCGCTGAAGGCGGCGGGCACGGGTTTGAACCTCACCCGGGCCTCGCATGTCGTGCATTTCGACCGCTGGTGGAATCCGGCCGTCGAGGCGCAGGCCACCGACCGTGCGTACCGCATCGGACAGACCCAGCCGGTGCAGGTCCACCGCATGATCACCGAGGGCACGATCGAGGACCGGATCGCCGAGATGCTCGGCCGGAAACAGCGGCTGGCCGACGCGGTGCTGGGCTCCGGCGAGGCCGCGCTGACCGAACTCACCGACGCCGAACTGGCGGATCTGGTCGCACTGCGAGGGAGCGAGCGATGAACACGCCCGGGGACGACGACGTGAACGACGTATACGGATACGCGGGTGAGGGGAGCGCGCACGGGGACGACGCGCACCGTGCGGGCACCGGTGCGCCCGGGCCGGAGCGCACGTTCGCCGCGCTGCCGGCCGCCCGGGGCCGGGCCTTCGCGCGCACCTGGTGGGGGCAGGCATGGCTCAAGGCACTGGAGGACACGGCGCTGGACGGCGAGCAGCTCAAGCTCGGCCGGCGCCACGCGCGCGCCGGGGCGGTCGGCGCGGTGTCGGTGCGTCCGGGCCGGATCACCGCGGTCGTCCAGGACCGTGACCACACGCGGCACCGCTCCGACGTCCTGGTGCAGCAGCTCGGCGCGGCCGACTGGGACCGCCTTCTGGACCTGGTCGCGGACCGGGCCGGGCACATCGCGGCGCTGCTGGACCGGGACATGCCGCCGGTCCTGGTCGAGGACGCGGCGGCGGCCGGGATCGAACTCCTGCCGGGGATAGGCGATCTGGAGCCGGAGTGCACCTGCGAGGCGTGGGACCACTGTGCGCATTCGGCGGCCCTGTGCTACCAGTTGGCGCGGCTGCTGGACGAGGATCCGTTCGTCCTGCTGCTGTTGCGCGGGCGCGGGGAGCGGGAGCTGCTGGCGGAGTTGCAGGCGCGCAGCGCGTCCCGGGCCGAGGGGGCGGCGGGGCCCACCGGGGTGACGGGCGCGCCGGCGGAGCCGCGGCCTGTCGCGGGGGTGCCGGCCGCGGAGGTGTACGCGGCGCGCGACATCGTGCCGCCGCTGCCCGCCGCGCCACCGCCCGTCGACGTGGCGGGCGCTCCGCCGGTGCTGGGCGGCGGCGCCCCGCCCGCGCCCGGGGTGGACGTGGCCGCGCTGGAGTTCCTGATCGGCGACGCGGCGGCGCGCGCCCAGCGACTGCTGGCCGACGCGCTGTCGGCGTGGCATCCCGACGATCCGCCGCCGGCCGCCCTCACCCTGTCCCAGGACGCGGTACGGCTGGCCGCGGTCGGCCCGGGACCCGCCATGGCGGGTCGGCTGGCGGCCGGTACGGGGCGCGATTCACGGGAGTTGGCGCCGGCGGTGCGTGCCTGGCGGCTGGGCGGGACGGCCGGGCTCGCGGTCCTGGAGGAGGACTGGGAACCGGACCGGGAGGCGGTGGCGCGTGCCACCGCCTCCCTCGCCGCCGCGTGGGAGGACGGCGAGATCCGGCCACGGCTGCGGGCCACCGGCAACCGCTGGACCGTGGTCGGCGGCGACGCCCAACTGCGCTACGGGAGGGACGGCCGCTGGTGGCCCTTCCGTGAGGAGGGAGGCCGGTGGGTGCCCGCGGGGCCGCCCACGGACGACCCGGCGGCGGCGCTCGCGGGACTGTCCGCGGAGGGGTGAGCGGAGGGTATCGGCGGCGGGGCAGGGGCCGTGCCGGCTACGCGCCGCCCGCCGCCAGATCGCTCCTGATCGCTCCTGATCGCTCCTGATCCCTCCTGATCCCTCCTGCCCGACGGCCCGGGCGAGGGGCCGGTTCCCCCCACACCGTTCCCCACACGGCCGCCCCGCCACCGGCGTTACGATCCGAAGGATCGGGCCGGGCCGGAGATCCAGGCCGGCCGGCAGCAACGAGAGGTGCCGCATCATGCCCAGCACGACCCCGCCGCTCGCCGAAGCCCTTGCCGTGGGGCCGGTCGTCCTCGACGGTGGGTTGTCCAACCAGCTCGAATCGGCGGGCCACGACCTGACCGACTCGCTGTGGTCGGCGCGGCTGCTCGCCGAGGATCCCGAGGCCCTGGTGCGGGCGCACCTGGCTTATTACGAGGCGGGCGCGCAGGTCGCGATCACCTCCAGTTACCAGGCGACGTTCGAGGGGTTCGCGCGGCGTGGCATCGACGCGGCGCGGGCGGCGGAGCTGCTCGGCCGCAGTGTGGAGCTGGCGCGTGAGGCGGCCGGGCGGGCGCGGGCGGGCGGTGTGCGGCGGCCGCTGTACGTCGCCGCGTCGGCGGGTCCGTACGGCGCGATGCTGGCGGACGGCTCGGAGTACCGCGGTCGTTACGGTCTGTCGGTGGACGCGCTGGAGCGTTTCCACCGGCCGCGTCTGGAGGTGCTGGCCGCCGCGCGGCCCGATGTGCTGGCGCTGGAGACGGTGCCGGACGCGGACGAGGCCCGGGCGCTGTTGCGGGCGGTGCGCGGTCTGGGCGTGCCGGCGTACCTGTCGTACAGCGTCGCGGACGGCCGTACCCGGGCCGGGCAGCCGCTGGAGGAGGCGTTCGCCCTGGCGGCGGACGCGCGGGAGGTGATCGCGGTCGGGGTGAACTGCTGCACGCCCGACGACGCGGACCGTGCCGTCGAGGCGGCGGCGCGGGTCACCGGCAAGCCGGTGGTGGTCTACCCCAACAGCGGGGAGAGCTGGGACGCCGGGGCGCGGGCGTGGCGTGGCAGCGGGTCGTTCAGCGCGGAGCGGGTGGCGGGGTGGGCCGATTCGGGAGCGCGCCTGATCGGCGGCTGCTGCCGGGTGGGCCCGGACGCCATCGCCGAGCTGGCGGCCTGCCTCGGGCGCTGAGCCCGGGGCCGCGTCCGAACGGCCGTGCCCGCGAGAAGGGGCACGCGCAACCGCCCCGGCCGACACCGGCCGGGGCGGAAGGCTGCCATGTGCCGCAGGCGGCCGGCGGGTCAGCCGAGCGTCGCGATGGCCTGGTTGAAGGTCACCGACGGACGCATGACGGACGCGGCCTTGGCCGCGTCGGGACGGTAGTAGCCGCCGATGTCGGCCGGCGAGCCCTGGACCGCGATCAGCTCGTCGACGATCGTGCGCTCCTGCTCGGCGAGCGTCTTGGCGAGAGCCGCGAACGCCTCGGCGAGCTTGGTGTCCTCGGTCTGCTTCGCCAGCTCCTGGGCCCAGTACAGCGCCAGGTAGAAGTGGCTGCCACGGTTGTCGATGCCACCGAGGCGGCGGCTGGGCGACTTGTCCTCGTTGAGGAACGTGGCCGTCGCGCGGTCGAGGGTGTCGGCGAGCACCTGGGCGCGCGCGTTGCCCGTCGTCTGTGCGAGGTGCTCGAAGCTGACCGCGAGCGCGAGGAACTCACCCAGGCTGTCCCAGCGCAGGTAGTTCTCCTTGACGAGCTGCTGGACGTGCTTGGGCGCGGAGCCGCCGGCGCCGGTCTCGAAGAGGCCGCCGCCATTCATGAGCGGGACGACCGACAGCATCTTGGCGCTCGTGCCGAGCTCCAGGATGGGGAACAGGTCGGTCAGGTAGTCACGCAGCACGTTGCCGGTGACCGAGATGGTGTCCTCGCCGAGGCGGATGCGCTCCAGGGAGAACGCGGTCGCCTCGACCGGCGACATGATCTCGATCTGGAGGCCCTCGGTGTCGTGCTCGGCGAGGTAGGTCCGGACCTTCTCGATCAGCTTTGCGTCGTGCGCGCGGGTCTCGTCGAGCCAGAACACCGCGGGGTTGCCGGTCGCGCGGGCGCGGGTGACGGCGAGCTTGACCCAGTCGCGGATCGGCAGGTCCTTGGTCTGGCACATGCGGAAGATGTCGCCGGCGCCGACCACCTGCTCCAGCACCGCGTTGCCGGCCGCGTCGAGGACGCGGACGGTGCCCGTGGTGGGGATCTCGAAGGTCTTGTCGTGGCTGCCGTACTCCTCGGCCTTCTGCGCCATCAGGCCGACGTTGGGCACCGAGCCCATCGTCGCCGGGTCGAAGGCGCCGTTCGCGCGGCAGTCGTCGATGACGACCTGGTAGATGCCGGCGTAGCTGCTGTCCGGGAGGACCGCGAGGGTGTCGGCCTCCTGGCCGTCCGGGCCCCACATGTGGCCGGAGGTGCGGATCATGGCCGGCATGGAAGCGTCGACGATGACGTCGCTCGGTACGTGCAGGTTGGTGATGCCGCGGTCGGAGTCGACCATCGCCAGCTCGGGGCCCTCGGCGAGCTCGGCCTCGAAGGACGCCTTGATCCGCGGGCCCTCGGGCAGCGACTCCAGGCCCTTGAGGATGCCGCCGAGACCGTCGTTGGGGCTGAGGCCGGCCGCGGCCAGCGTCTCGCCGTGCGCGGCGAACGTCTTGGGGAAGAAGGCCCGCACGACGTGGCCGAAGATGATCGGGTCCGAGACCTTCATCATCGTGGCCTTCAGGTGCACCGAGAACAGCACGCCCTCGGCCTTGGCGCGGGCGACCTGCGCGGTGAAGAACTCCCGCAGGGCCGCCACCCGCATGACCGACGCGTCCACGACCTCGCCCGCGAGCACGGGCACCGACTCGCGCAGGACGGTGGTGCTGCCGTCGTCCCCCACCAGTTCGATGCGCAGCGTGCCGGGCTCGGCGATGACGGCGGACTTCTCGGTGGAGCGGAAGTCGTCGGTGTCCATGTGCGCGACGTTGGTCTTCGAGTCGGCCGTCCACGCGCCCATGCGGTGCGGGTGCGCCTTGGCGTAGTTCTTCACCGACGCCGGCGCGCGGCGGTCGGAGTTGCCCTCGCGCAGGACCGGGTTGACGGCGCTGCCCTTGACCTTGTCGTAACGGGCGCGGATCTCCCGCTCCTCGTCGGTCTTGGGGTCGTCCGGGTAGTCCGGCAGCGCGTAGCCCTGCTCCTGGAGCTCGGCGACGGCCGCCTTGAGCTGGGGGATGGAAGCCGAGATGTTCGGCAGCTTGATGATGTTCGCGCCGGGAGTCTTGGCAAGCTCGCCGAGCTCGGCGAGGGCGTCCTCGATGCGCTGGTCTTCCTTGAGGTGCTCAGGGAAGCTGGCGATGATCCGCCCGGCCAGAGAGATGTCACGGCTCTCCACAGTGACCCCGGCCGTCGAGGCATACGCCTCGACCACAGGCAGGAACGAGTACGTCGCCAAGGCCGGGGCCTCGTCGGTGTGCGTATAGATGATGGTCGAGTCAGTCACCGGTGCTCCGCTCCACGTCTGCAACATTGCTCGACATCAAGATATCTCGTGAGCGGCCCCTCCTCGACAGGACCCCGCGCCCGGCGGGCGGGGACGGCCGCCAGGCGGCCCGGGCGGCCGGTGCGGTCACCGCGCGTGGGCGGTCGGCACCGTCCGTGACGTACCGGGGCGGACGCTTCCCGTCCGGTGGCCGAGCGGCCCGAAGATCGCGGCGGTCGGGTTACGGGGTCGAAGGCGTTACCCAGACGCAACCCTCATAGCCGCGACAGGCACCGCGGCCGATGGCAGTATGCAGGCCAACTCTCAGCACGCACGGCTTGTTCGCTTCACATCCGCTCTGGAGGACCCGTGTCCGCTCGCTCCTCGTTGCCCGTGATAGCCGTCGCGGCGGCCGTCGCCGTCCTGGCGGGGTGCACCAGCACCAAGTCGGACGGGAAGAAGACGTCCGGCCTGGAGCTGGTCTCCTCCGGGACGCTCAAGACCTGCACCCACCTGCCGTACGCGCCGTTCCAGGTCAAGAAGGACGGCAAGGTCGTCGGATTCGACGTGGACCTGGTGGACCTGGTGGCCAAGGAACTCAAGGTCAAGCAGGAGATCGTCAACACGCCGTTCGAGGGCATCGAGACCGGCCAGGACTTCTCCATCCGCAAATGCGACCTGGCCGCCGCGGGCATGACCATCACGCCCGCGCGGGACAAGGTCATGGATTTCTCCGACCCTTATTTCAACGCCACCCAGGCGCTGCTGACAAAGCAGGGCAAGTCCTTCAAGAAGGTCGAGGACCTCAAGGGCAAGAAGCTCGGCTACCAGAAGGCCACGACCGGCGGAATCTTCGCCAAGGAGCACGGCAAGGGCGTCGAACTGGTGGAGTTCGAGGACCTCGGGCTGCTGCTGACGGCCGTGAAGTCCGGCCAGGTCGATGCCGGCATCAATGACAACGGTGTGCTCTTCGACTACGTGAAGTCGAACCCGGACACCGAGGTGACCGCGGAATTCAACACCGGCGAGCACTACGGCATCGGACTGCGCACCGGAAACGACGCGCTGCGCGAGAAGGTCAACGCGGTCCTGAAGAAGGCGAAGTCCGACGGCAGCTACGACCGGATCTACAAGAAGTGGTTCGGCACCGCCCCCAAGAGCTGACCCGGCCGCGCGACCCCTGGCGTAACGAACGGAGTAGGTCGGCCCTCATGCCCCTGTCCAAACGACGGCGCGCGCGGATCATCCGCGGCGCGCAGTACGGCGTCCTGATAGCCGCCGTGGTGGTCTTCGCGCTGGTCGCCGACTGGCACCAGCTCCGGGTGGCGTTCTTCGACATCGAAGTCGCCAAGGCCATGTTCCCCGACATCATCGTCACCGCACTGGTCAACACCATCCTCTACACGCTGCTCGGCTTCGGTTTCGGGCTCGCGCTGGGGCTGGTGCTGGCGCTGATGCGGCTCTCGTCGGTGCCGCCCTACCGCTGGCTCGCCATCACCTATATCGAGTTCTTCCGCGGGATTCCGGCGCTGCTGGTGTTCATCGCGCTCGGTTTCGGTGTGCCGCTGGCGTTCGAAGTGGCCCTCGATATGAACATCACCGTCATGCTGTCCCTCGGGCTGGTGGGCGCCGCGTATATGGCGGAGACCATCCGGGCGGGAATCCAGGCCGTGCCCAAGGGGCAGACGGAAGCGGCTCGTTCGCTGGGGATGTCGCACGGGCGGGCCATGGTCTCGATCGTCATTCCGCAGGCGTTCCGGATCGTGCTGCCGCCGCTCACCAACGAGTTGATCCTGCTGACCAAGGACTCGTCGCTGGTGTATCTGCTCGGCCTTTCCCTCACCCAGTTCGAGCTGGCCAACTTCGGCCGGGACGCGCTCAACGAACACAAGAGCCTGACGCCGATCCTCGTCGCCGGTCTGCTCTATCTCGTGATCACCCTCCCGCTCGGCCAATTGGTCCGGCGGCTCGAGGCCCGTACGGCGAAGGCCAGGTGACCGGTATGCGGCGGGACAAGACTCCACAGGGCTCCGGCGGCGAGAAGGCCATCGACGTACGGGGACTGCACAAGGCGTTCGGCGAGCTGGAGGTGCTGCGGGGGATCGACTTCTCGGTGGCGCGCGGCGAGGTGGTGTGCGTCATCGGGCCCTCCGGCTCGGGCAAGTCGACGCTGCTGCGCTGCGTCAACCTCCTCGAAGAGCCCAGCGCCGGGCAGGTCACCGTGGCCGGCACCGAGGTCACCGACCCGGATGTGGACATCGACCGGGTACGGCGCCGGATCGGCATGGTCTTCCAGTCCTTCAACCTCTTCCCGCACCTGACGGCGCTGGAGAACCTGACGATCGCCCAGCGCCGGGTGCTGCGGCGCGACCGGGCGGAGGCGGAGCGGATCGGGCGCGCCAATCTCGAACGGGTCGGCCTGAGCGACAAGGAAGGGGCCTATCCGGCGCAGTTGTCGGGCGGCCAGCAACAGCGGGTGGCGATCGCCCGCGCGCTGTCCATGGACCCGGAGCTGATGCTCTTCGACGAGCCGACCTCGGCACTGGACCCGGAGCTGGTCGGCGACGTGCTGGCGGTGATGCGGTCGCTGGCGCGGGAGGGCATGACGATGCTGGTGGTCACGCACGAGATGAGCTTCGCGCGGGAGGTCGCCGACCGGGTGGTCTTCATGGACGGCGGAGTGATCGTCGAGGAGGGCACGCCGGACCGGGTGGTGGGCGATCCCCAGCACGAGCGGACCAGGACGTTCCTGGCGCGGGTGCTGGACCCGGCGGCGGCCGAGGTGGGCGAGGTGGCGGACACCGGTCCGGTCGTCAAGCGCGTCGACCGCTGACCGGCGGGCCCGCCGGTGGCCGCGGCGTCATGGCGACGGCGCGGCCGCCCGGCTTCAGGACAGCGGCCTGGTGAGCTTCTTGGTGCCGGTCCGGTTGCCCATCAGGCTGCAGCTGACGGTTTTGATGCCGAGCCGGTAACCGCTGATGTTGGGGAACTGGACGTAGGTGCCCTCGGCGGTTCCGGAGGGCTGGCGGGCCGCCTTGCTCTCCAGCTCGTTCTTGCACAGCGACGCCGCCTTGCTCTTGATGGCGGAGCTGGTCGTGAAGCCGGAGTCGAGGCGGTGGGTGGTGACGACCTCCGCGTCGTGCGGGCCGTTGCAGGACGCGGACTCGTTGTTGCCGCTGCCGGAGGCCGGGAGGTTGTAGCAGTCGCCCACCTTGAGCTGGAAGAAGGGGATCTTGCCGTCGGTGGGCGACGGCATCAGGCTCTCCATGTCGGTGCCGGTCGGTGTCGCGGACGGCGAGGGGGTGTCGGAGGGCGTCGGGGAGGCGCTCTCGGACGGCGTGGCGCTGGTGCCGGAAGCGCTGGGCTGCGCGCGGTGGCGGTTGTCGTCGTCCCCGCTGTTGCCGATGACCACGGCGACGATGACGGCGGCCACGGCTATGACACCACCGCCGATGATCGCCGCGATCGTCTTGCCGTTGCCGCCACCGCCGGGCGGGCCGGCCGGCTGCTGCCAGCCGCCGGGTCCTCCCGGGCCGGCCGGGCCGCCGGGTCCTCCGGGGCCGAAGCCGCCGCCCGCCGGCGGGTAGCCGCCGGGCGGCTGGTTGGCGGCCGGCAGGCCGAAGCCGCCCTGACCGTAGCCACCCTGGCCCTGGCCGCCCTGGCCGTAGCCACCGGCGGGCGGGCCGTAGCCGCCCTGATTGTCGTGGGGCGGTTGGTTCGGCGGCGGGGGCGGAGGAAAGCTCATGGCAGAGATGATCGCTTCTTTACGGGGTTGTGGCGGACACGGTGACCAACCTGGAACATTCGCCGTCTGAACGACGCGTCACACGGGGACGGTTGGCGACAGTCAGCAAGCCACCCTACGGGCCGGGAGTTTTCCGCGTGCACCGCCCTCCCCCGGACGCGCCGCGCCCGGCGTGCGGCACCCCGGGACCGGTCCCCCGACCCCGGCTCAGGCGGCCCCCAGCAGATGGTCCACAGCGAGCTGGTCCAGCCGCTCGAACGCCATGCCGCGCGCGCCGGCCGCCCCGGCGTCGAAGGACTCGAAGGCGGTGGCGTCCGCGAGCAGGCCGGCCAGGCCGTCCTCGGCGGTGGGGCGGGCCAGTTCGGGCAGGCGGGCGGCGCGCAGGGCCTCCTGGACGGCCGGGTCGGCGCGGAAGGCGGCGGCGCGCTCCTTGAGCAGGAGGTAGGTGCGCATGCAGCCGGCCGCCGAGGCCCAGACGCCGTCCAGGTCCTCGGTGCGCGGCGGTTTGAAGTCGAAGTGCCGCGGCCCTTCGTAACCGCCCGTCTCCAGCAGGTCCACCAGCCAGAACGCGGACCGCAGGTCGCCCGCACCGAAGCGCAGGTCCTGGTCGTACTTGACGCCGCTCTGGCCGTTGAGGTCGATGTGGAAGAGCTTGCCCGACCACAGCGCCTGGGCGACGCCGTGTGCGACGTCGAGCCCGGCCATCTGCTCGTGCCCCACCTCGGGGTTGACGCCGTAGAGCGCGGGCCGCTCCAGCCGTTCGATGAACGCCAGGGCGTGGCCGACGGTGGGCAGCAGCAGGTCGCCGCGTGGTTCGTTGGGCTTGGGTTCGAGGGCGAACCTCAGGTCGTAGCCCTGCTCGACGACATACTGCCCGAGGAGGTCGAACGCCTCCTTCAGCCGGTCCAGGGCGGCCCGCACGTCCTTGGCGGCGCCGGACTCCGCGCCCTCACGCCCGCCCCAGGCGACGTAGACGCCGGCGCCCAGTTCCGCGGCGAGGTCGATGTTACGGAGCGTCTTGCGCAGGGCGTAGCGGCGGATGTCGCGGTCGTTGGCGGTGAACGCGCCGTCCTTGAAGACGGGGTGGGTGAAGAGGTTGGTGGTGGCCATCGGGACGACCATGCCGGTGGCGTCGAGCGCCTGCCGGAAGCGTTTGACGGCGACCTCGCGCGCGAGGTCGCCGGAGCCGGGCGGAACGAGGTCGTCGTCGTGGAAGGTGACGCCGTGGGCGCCGAGGTCGGCGAGCCGCCGGACCGACTCGACGGGGTCCAGCGCCCGGCGGGTGGCGTCCCCGAACGGGTCGCGGCCCTGCCAGCCGACCGTCCACAGGCCGAAGCTGAACTTGTCCTCGCGCACGGGCTGATGACTCATCGCGACTCCCTCGGTGATTTCGTCAACGCGCCTTACAAATCACGTCGCGGCCAAACTAATATGCGGCAGCACACCGGGGAACCCCCTGGACCAGGAGCGCAACACCGGCCGCCGAAGGAGAGCGCACGATGGGCGCACAGTCAGCGGGACCGCTCGTCGTCGGGGTGGACAGCTCCACCCAGTCCACCAAGACGCTCGTGGTGGACGCGGAAACCGGCGTGGTCGTGGCGCGCGGGCAGGCGCCGCACACCGTCAGCGGCGGGGCGGGCAAGGAGAGCGACCCCGCGCAGTGGTGGCGGGCGCTGGGCGAGGCGCTGCACCAGTGCGGTGACGCCGCCCGGCAGGCCACCGCGCTGTCCGTGGCCGGCCAGCAGCACGGCCTGGTGACGCTCGACGCGGCCGGCGCGCCGGTGCGCCCGGCGCTGCTGTGGAACGACGTACGGCCCGCTGCCCAGAGCGAGCGGCTGATCGGGGAGTTGGGCGGGGCGCGGGTCTGGGCGGAGCAGGTCGGGAGTGTGCCGGGGCCGGCGTTCACGGTGGCCAAGTGGGCCTGGCTGCGGGAGAACGAGCCGGCGGCGGCCGCCGCGACGACCGCGGTGCGCCTGCCGCACGACTATCTCACCCAGCGGTTGACCGGCGAGGGCGTCACCGACCGCGGTGACGCGTCGGGGACGGGCTGGTGGGCGTCGTCCACCGAGTCCTACGACAGCCGGATCCTGGAGCACGTGGGCCTCGCCCCCGAGGCGCTGCCACGGGTCGCGCTGCCGGGCGAGGCGGCCGGCACCGTACGGTCCGGCGATCTGCCGGTGCCGCGCGGCGCGCTGGTCGCCGCCGGCACCGGCGACAACATGGCGGCGGCGCTCGGCCTGGGCCTGCGCCCCGGACAGCCGGTGCTGAGCCTGGGCACCTCGGGGACGGCCTACGCGGTCTCCACTCGCCGGCCCGCCGACCCGACCGGCACCGTCGCGGGGTTCGCCGACGCGCGCGGCGACTGGCTGCCGCTCGCCTGCACCCTGAACTGCACCCTCGCCGTGGACCGGATCGCGGCGCTGCTGGGGCGCGACCGGGAGGCCGTCGAGCCCGGTGGCGGCGCGGTGCTGCTGCCGTTCCTGGACGGCGAGCGCACCCCGAACCTGCCCGGCGCCTCCGGCCTGGTGCACGGGCTGCGGCACGACACCACGGCCGGCCAACTGCTCCAGGCGGCCTACGACGGGGCGGTGTTCACCCTGTTGCGGGCCCTGGAGCGGGTGCTGGACCGGGACGCCGGGCCCGATGCGCCGCTGCTGCTGATCGGCGGCGGCGCGCGCGGCGGGGCCTGGCGCGACACCGTGCGCCGGCTGTCGGGGCGACCGGTCGTGGTGCCGCGGGCCGGGGAGCTGGTCGCGCTGGGCGCGGCGGCGCAGGCGGCCGGGCTGCTGCTGGGTGCGGATCCGGCGGGGGTGGCGCGTCGCTGGGGGACGGCGCGGGGCGAGACGTACGAAGCGGTGGAGCGGGACGGCGCCGCCTGGGAGCGGCTGACCGCGACGCTGACCGACGGGCAGGCGCTGCTACGGAGGTGACGCGGCCCGCGGCCGTCCGCCCGAAGCCGCCTTGGCCGCCCCGGCCGCGTACTTCTGCCGACATCCGACACCCGGAACCCGACGCCGACACCGATACCCGACGCCCACCCCCACCCCCACCCCCGCCATCCGCCCCGAGGAGACCACCATGCCCGCGTCCGGCGGCGACACCCAGCACGGCATACGACGGCGCAACCTGGCCAGGGTGCTGCGCACCGTGGCCGCGCGCGGTCCTCTCTCGCGGGCGGGCGTCGCGGCGCTGATCGGGCTGACCAGGGCCGGGGTGGCTCCGCTCGTCGAGGAGCTGCTGCGGGCCGGGCTGCTGGTGGAGGCCGGGAGGGCGGCGCCCAGCGGCCGGGGCCGGCCGGGCAGCGAACTGACGGTCAGCGACCGGGGGCCGGCCGGGATCGGCGCGGAGATAGGCGTCGATCATCTGGCCGTGTGCGCGGTGGACCTGCGCGGCCGGGTCCGGGCACGGGCCGCCCTCGACACCTCCAACCGGCACAGCGCTCCGGGCCCGGTGCTGCGGCGGCTGTCCGCGCTGCTCGCGCGGGTGACGGCGGAGATCGCGGCCGACGGACTGTGGCCGGCCGGGCTGGCGGTGGCGGTTCCGGGCCTGGTGGCCCGTGGTTCGGCGACCGTGGTGCACGCGCCCAATCTGGGCTGGCGGGACGCGGATCTGGCCCCGGGCCTGGCCACCGCCCTCGGTGATCCGCTCCCCCGCCCCCTCCCCCTCACCGTCGAGAACGAGGCGCATCTGGGCGCGCTGGCGGAGCTGCGACTGGGCGGTGGCGCGGACGGGTCCGCCCCGCCGCCGGACTTCCTCCATGTGTCGGCGGAGGCCGGGATCGGTGCCGCGATCGTCGTGGACGGTCAACTGCTGCGAGGCGTAAGGGGTTTCGCGGGCGAGTTGGGGCACGTACCGGTCCATCCGGACGGCCGGGTGTGCGGTTGCGGCGCGCGCGGCTGCCTGGAGGGGTACGCGGGCGAGGAGGCCGTGCTGCGCGCCGCCGGGCTCACGCCCGGGCGGGCGGCCGCCGAACATCCGGGGCCCGGCGCCCGGATCGCGCTGCTCGCCCACCGGGCCGCCGCCGGCGACCCGGCCACCGTCCGCGCGCTGGAGGAGGCGGGCGCGGCTTTGGGTATCGCGCTGGCCGGGGCGGTGAATCTGCTCGATCCCCGGGCGGTGGTCCTCGGCGGGGCGCTGGCCGGGCTGGCGCCGTGGGTCATGCCTTCCCTGGAGCGGGAACTGACGCGGCGTACGGCCGTCGGGGCGGCGGGCGGGCGGCCCGGTCCGTCGGTGCGGGTGTCCGGGCTGGGCGCGGACGGGCCGCTCCTGGGGGCCGCGCACGCCGCGCTCGCCACGGTCTTGGAGGACCCGTTGAATGCCGGCATCCCGGCACACTCTCCCCCGCTCTAGATTCCACTAAACCTTTCCACGGAAAGGGATTTCCATGCCACTCTATCGTGTGATTGTGCCGATAAAAAGCGCACCACTATCGTCGCTACCGCGGGCTGCCGCCGGACGTGCTCAAAGGTGCGGTCGGGCGTTTGCTTCCGCACCGTACGACGAGATAGGCGGAGCTTGTGACGATTGCCGAAGAAACGTTAACTGCAAGCGCTGAAGAGGGACAGCGGTCCAGCCTGAGCACGGCCACCGCGCGGAATTTGGCGACCACCACCAAAACCGCTCCGCAGATGCAGGGCATCACCTCCCGATGGCTGCTCCGACTGCTGCCCTGGGTCCAGGTTTCCGGCGGCACGTACCGCGTCAACCGCCGGCTGGTCCACACCGTCGGTGACGGGCGGATCGATTTCGACATCTCCGGCACCGAGGTGGCGATCATCCCCGAGGAGCTGCGCGAGCTCCCCGCGCTGCGGGAGTTCGACGGGCTCGACGTGCTCGGGGCGCTCGCCGAGCGGTTCACGCAAGCCGAATACGCCCCCGGCGAGCTGATCGCCGAGGCCGGCCACCCCGTCGACCGGCTGGTGCTGATCGCACACGGCCGGGTGGACCGCGTCGGGACCGGCAAGTACGGCGACGCGACGGTGCTCGAAGCGCTGGCCGGCGGCGACCACCTCGGCGACGCGCCGCTCACCTCACCCGACGGGACCTGGCCGTGCAGCTACCGCGCGGTGACGCGGGTGACCGTCATGACGCTCCCCCGGCAGGCGGCGCAGGAGGTCATCGACCGTTCGCCGGAGCTGCGCGCACACCTCTCGGCGGACGGGCAGGGCCCGGCGCGTCCGACGAACGCCAGCGGCGAATCGGCGGTCGCGGTCGCCGCCGGACACCACGGCGAACCGTCCCTGCCCGGCACGTTCGTGGACTACGACCTGTCGCCGCGCGAGTACGAACTCAGCGTGGCGCAGACGGTGCTGCGTACGCACACCAGGGTCGGCGACCTCTACAACGACCCGATGAACCAGGTCGAGGAGCAGCTCAAGCTGACCGTCCAGGCGCTGCGTGAGCGCCAGGAACACGAGATGATCAACAATCGGGAGTTCGGGCTGCTGCCCAACGCCGACCTCAAGCAGCGCATCCGCACCCGCAGCGGCCCGCCCACACCCGACGACCTCGACGAGCTGCTCGCGACGGTCTGGAAAGACCCGGGCTTCCTGCTCGCCCATCCCAAGACGATCGCCGCGATCGGGCGGGAGTGCAGCGCGCGCGGGCTGTATCCGACGGCGGTCGACTTCATGGGGCATTCGCTGCCGTCATGGCGCGGCGTGCCGATTTTCCCCTGCAACAAGATCCCGGTGACGAAGGAGCGGACGAGTTCCATTCTGCTGCTGCGCACCGGCGAGGAAAAGCAGGGTGTGGTCGGGCTGCACCGCAGCGGAATTCCCGACGAATACGAGCCGAGCCTCTCGGTCCGTTATATGGGAATCGACGAACGGGCCGTCCTCAAATATCTGGTGAGTGCCTACTATTCGGCGGCGATTCTCGTACCGGACGCGCTGGGTGTCCTGGAAGACGTGGAAATCGGTCTCTGAAAAAGCCGCGGGGAGGGGCGCTTCGTCCGGCACGGCCGGATGCCGCGCTCCGGCACTGAAGCACCACCCAGCCACACAGCACGTCCGAGCACCAGCACCGACAAGAACAGGTGAGCTTTCTCCATGACCACATCGGTGGACCCGACGTCCGGCCCGCAGACCTCCGAGATCCAGCAGGACCGTTCGAGTCTGGACACATCGGCGGCGCGCAAGCTCGCGACCACCACCAAGACCGTGCCGCAGATGCAGGGGATCTCCTCCCGCTGGCTGCTGCGGATCCTGCCCTGGACACAGGTCTCCGGCGGCACCTACCGCGTCAACCGCCGGCTCACGCACACGCTCGGCGACGGGCGGGTGGAGTTCGTCACGACGGGCGCGGAAGTGCGGGTGATCCCGGCGGAGTTGCGGGAGATGGCGCCGCTGCGCGGCCTGGAGGACGGTCCGGCGCTGGAGGCCCTGGCCGACCGGTTCGAACAGGTCGAGTTCGCCCCCGGTGACGTCCTGGCCGAGCAGGGGCAGCCCGCGGACCGGGTCATCCTGATCGCGCACGGCAAGCTGGACCGGCTCGGCACCGGCAAGTACGGCGACGAGGCGGTGCTGGGGGTGCTCGCCGACGGTGACGCGCTCGGCGAGGCGGCGCTGCTGGGACAGGACGCGCAGTGGGAGCACTCCGTCCGGGCGGTGACCCGGGGCACGGCCCTGACACTGGCGCGCGACGCGTACGAGGAGGTGCTCGGCCGCTCCGAGGCACTGCGCGAGCACATCGAGAGTTTCCGCTCCGCGCTGGTGCCGCCGCAGAACAAGCACGGTGAGGCGGCCATCGACCTCGCCTCCGGCCATGTCGGCGAGCCGGAGCTGCCGGGCACGTTCGTGGACTACGAACGCGCGCCCCGGGAGTACGAACTGAGCGTCGCGCAGACCGTGTTGAAGATCCACTCGCGGGTCGCGGACCTTTACAACGACCCGATGAACCAGTTGGACCAGCAGCTCCGGTTGACCGTGGAGGCGCTGCGCGAGCGCCAGGAACACGAAATGATCAACAACCGCGAGTTCGGGCTGCTGCACAACGCCGACCTCAAGCAGCGCCTGCACACCCGTAGCGGCCCGCCGACCCCGGACGACCTCGACGACCTGATCTCGCGGCGCCGTAAGACGCAGTTCCTGCTGGCGCATCCGCGCACGATCGCGGCGATCGGGCGGGAATGGAACGCGCGCGGGATCTATCCGACCGGGGCGGAGGTCGACGGTACGCCGGTGCGCGCCTGGCGCGGCATTCCGCTGCTGCCGTGCAACAAGATCCCGGTGAATCCGGACCAGACCAGCTCGATCCTGGCGATGCGGGTCGGCGAGGAGAACCAGGGCGTGGTCGGCCTGCATCAGACCGGTATTCCGGACGAATACCAGCCGGGCCTCTCGGTGCGTTTCATGGGCATCAACGACCAGGCCGTCATCAACTACCTGGTGAGCGCCTACTATTCGGCGGCCGTGCTGGTGCCGGACGCGCTGGGCGTCCTGGAGGACGTGGAAATCGGCCACTGAGCCGAGGTGCCCACCGCCCGGGTGCCGTCCGCCGGCCTGGGGTCCAGGGCCGTCGGGCGGCAGCCGGGTGACGGCCGAACAGGTGCCGCTCGGCACCGGCCGCCGCCCCCTGCGACCGCCACGACCCTCCTCAAGGGCCGCGAACATCCCCTCGGCCGTGCCGAACACCCGGGCAGGGCATGGCCCTCCAGCCCCACCGGCCGCCGACCTGATGACGCGTCACACCGGGACACGACGAGCGTTCGGCGCGTGTACGGATTCATGACACCGCCGGGCCATAGTGGGCGCCCTCGGCACCTGGAACAGTGGACGGGAGGTCAGGGGGGATCGTGAGGCGGCGATTCGGGCGGGTGCGCGCGGTCCTGACCGCGCTGGTGGCATGGAGTGTGCTGGTCGGCGCGGGAGTGGCGAGCGGGGCTCCGGCCACGGCCGCGGAAGCGTCGGTCCTCCGCACGCAAGCCGTGCCGGTGGCACCCGGTGTGGCGTACGAGGAGTTCTGGGTGCCGGTGGCGCGCGGCGTCGCGCACGGGCATCTGCTGACCGCCGATCTGGCCGATCCTCGCGTTTCGGTGGACCTGCTGTATCCCGGGGCGGTCGGCGCGCGGTCACCGGTGTCCCAACTGGCCGCCGCCCGGGGGGCGGTGGGCGCCGTCAACGGCGATTTCTTCAACATCACCGAGACCCAGCACCCGGGTGTCGAGCCGACCGGCGCCCCCGTCGGCCCGGCGATCGCCTCGGGGCGGCGGCTGAAGGGCGCGGTGCCGGACGGGCAGCGGTTCGGTCCGGCGATGCCGCCCGGCGCGAGCACCGAGGACGTCCTCACGGTGGGACACGACCGCCGGGCCCGGCTCGACCGGCTCACGCTGCGCGGCACGGTGCGGACGGCGGCGGGACCGCTGCCGCTGCGCGGGCTCAATCAGTACGCGCTGCCGGTCGACGGCATCGGGGCTTACACCAAGGAATGGGGCCCGGTCTCACGGGTGCGGGCGACCTGCGGTACGGACACCGACCGGGCGGCGCCGTGCAGCGCGGAGACCGCCGAGGTCACGGTCCGGCACGGCCGGGTGACGGCGCTCGCCCAGCGGCCGGGCGGCGGCTCGGTCGCGGCGGGCAGCGTGGTGCTGGTGGGCCGGGAGGAGGGGGCGCGGCACCTGCGCGGGCTGCGGATCGGCGAGCCGGTGAGTGTCCGGGCGCGCCTGGTGAGCGGTGCTTCCGTGCCGCCGCTGTGCGCGGTCGGCGGCTTTCCCCTCGTGCGGGACGCCCGGCCGGTCGACGGCCTGGACACGGTCACCGCGGCGGTGCGTACGGCGGCGGGGACCGACGCGGACGGCCGGTCGCTGTATCTGATGGCGCTGGACGGTGCGGCCGGGCAGGCCGGTCTGACGGTGCGCGAACTGGCCGAGGTGATGGCGGATCTGGGGGTGACGGACGCGGTGGATCTCGACGGTGGCGGCTCCTCGACGCTCGTCACCGGTGATCCCTACGACGAGGAGGTCACCGTGCGCAACCATCCGTCGGGCGGCGCGGAACGGCCGGTGCCCAACGCTCTCGGGGTCTTCTCCGACCTGTGAGCGGGCCCGCGCCACCACCCGGCCGTGGGTGTCACGGGCGCACGCTGCTCACGACGTCGGCGGCGCCGGCGAGGCCGTTGTGGATATCGGGGGCGAGGCTGCTGCCGGCGAGGTAGAAGCCGAGCAGCGCGCATACCAGGGCGTGCGAGAACTTGAGCTTTCCGCTGCGCAGGAAGATCACGGTCAAAATCAGGAGCAGTAGGACGACCGAGATGGAAATAGCCATGGGGGACCTCCTCGACCGCCGCCCGAACGGACGGCAATGGGCGGCCAGTTTGGCGCATTTCGGGGTATGTCCGGTGGGAGTCGGGGTGCTCCGATCAGGTGATCACTGCGGGTCACCGGGCCGGCCGGCGGCGGGGTGGTGACGTGGATCACTTTGCTCCCCGCAACGGCGCCGGGGGATTGGCCGTCTTAGCGGCCGGCACCCACGCCGCCCGGCCCCGGCGGCCGGTCCCGCCCCCGCATCCGCACCGCCGACCGAAAGCCCGCAGATGAGCCAGTCCTCCCTCGCCCGCCACCCGGGCCCCGTCCGGTCGCCGCGCGCCGCCCTCGCGCTGGTCGCGCTGGCCGGCATCGGCGCGCTGTCCGGGTGCGGCGGCAGCGCGGCGTCGGCGCCCAGGGGCGGCCCGGTGGCGGTCGAGCTGGGGGCGGCGAACGGCGCCGGGACCGTGCGGGCGGGCGACCGGCTCAGGGTGTCGGCCGCCGACGGCGTGCTGACCGAGGTGACGGTCACCGACCCCAGGGGCCGGCGCCTGGCCGGCCGGCTCGGGAAGGGCGGCACGGTCTGGACCTCGCGTGCGAGGGCCGGACCGGACACCAGATACAGCGTGCTGGCGCGGACGAGGAACGCACGGGGGACGACCGGCGAGGCCAAGGAGTCGGTGACCACAGCGAAGGCGGGGACGATCGACGAGCTTCGGTTCCACTCCGGAGCGCGGGGCGCCGTCCGGGACAAGGTGGGACGGATCGGCGACGGCGGGGGTCGGGGCGGGACGACCGATGCGGACGCGGGCTGACTGTATGGCAAAGTCCCGGTGGGTGACCCGTTCGAGGTCACCGGTTCCTCCGTGAGAGGGAATGCCGACGAAGCCGACGGGATCGGAGACCGGATGGTCGACCGGACCGGGTGGCGACGAAGAGCGCCCTTCCATCGAGCAACTGACGACCTTCAGAGCCTAATGTGACGGAATGAGCACCGTGCAGGACCAGGATCAACTCACCGGGTGGCAGCGCTTCCGGCGGCGTGTCCCCAATGGCTTCGCCATCATCTTCAGCGCGCTGGGGCTGTTCTGCGCCCTGACGGCGCTGTTCGGGCCGTTGCGGCGCTGGCTCCATCCGGTGATCTACTGGCTGGACACCCTTACCATCCCCGTGGCACCGAACTTCGCCTACGCGGCGTTCCTTTTCCTGCTGGCCGCGGCCATGACGGCGCGCAAACGCGTCGCCCTGTGGTTCGTTGTAGTTTACATGCTCCTGGTCACGCTGGCCGACGCGCTGTTCCTCGCCGAGGGCTACTGGGAGTTCGCCGCCTCCCTGGTGCTGTGCACCGGGGCACTGGTGCTGCTGGTCGTCTCGCACCGCGAGTTCTACGCCATCACCCGGCGCGGTGCGTTCCTGCGGGCCGCGCTGGTGCTGGCCGCCGGACTCGTCGTCGCGGTCCTGATCGGCTGGGGACTGGTCGCGCTCGCCCCCGGCTCGCTGGAGGCCGGCGGCGCCAACCGCCTGCTGTGGGCCGCCAATCGTGTCTGCGGCGGCCTGGTCGGCGGCCGTCTGGTCGAGGGGCATCCGCCGCACTGGATCATCACCGTCCTGGGTCTGCTCGGCGCGCTGGCGCTGCTGAACGCCGCCGCCACGCTGTTCCGTTCGCAGCGCATGGAGGCCGCGCTGCACGGTGACGAGGAGGCCCGTATCCGGGCGCTGCTGGCCCGTTACGGCAGCCAGGACTCGCTCGGCTACTTCGCCACCCGCCGCGACAAGGCCGTGGTCTTCTCCCCCAGCGGCAAGGCGGCCGTCACCTACCGCGTCGAGGCCGGCGTCTGCCTGGCCAGCGGCGACCCGGTCGGCGACCGCGAGGCGTGGACGCCGGCCATCGAGGCGTGGCTGGAGGTCGCCGGGCGCTACGGCTGGCAGCCCGCCGTCATGGGCGCGAGCGAGGACGGCGCCAAGGCGTTCGCCCGCTGCGGGCTGGGCGCGCTGCAACTCGGCGACGAGGCGATCCTGCACGTGGCGGGCTTCGACCTGGACGGCCGCGAGATGCGGGTGACCCGGCAGGCCGTCAACCGTGTGCAGCGCACCGGCGCCACCTTCCGCGTGCGCCGGCACTCCGCGCTGTCCGACGAGGAGATGCAGGAGGTCATCCACCGCGCGGACGCCTGGCGCGACACCGAGACCGAGCGCGGCTTCTCGATGGCGCTGGACCGGCTGGGCGACCCCGAGGACGGGGACTGCCTGCTGGCGGAGGCGTTCGACGGCGACGGCAAGATGATCGCGCTGCTGTCGTTCGTGCCGTGGGGCAACGACGGCATCTCGCTGGATGTGATGCGCCGCGACCGCAGCGCGCCCAACGGCGTCATGGAGTTCATGGTCGCCCAACTGTGCGCGCAGGCCGGTCAGCTCGGAGTGCGCCGCATCTCGCTGAACTTCGCGGTCTTCCGGTCCGCCTTCGAAGAGGGCGCGCGGATCGGCGCGGGCCCGGTGCTGAAGTTCTGGCGCCGACTGCTGCTGTTCTTCTCCAAGTGGTGGCAACTGGAGGCCCTCTACCGCTCCAACGCCAAGTACAACCCCGAGTGGTATCCGCGGTTCCTGTGCTACGCGGACGCCGGCGCGCTGGCCCGCATCGGCCTGGCGTCCGGTATCGCCGAGGGCTTCGTGGCCGTGCCGAGCCTGGGCAAGCTGTGGGGCAAGGGGCACAAGAAGCGGGTGCTGGCGCCGGCGAGCACCGCGGGTCTGCCCTCGCTGCACGAACTGGGCCTGGTGGGGACGCCGGCCACCGAGGAGGAGCGGCACGAGCGGGAGCTGGCCGCGCTGCCCGAGCAGGTACGGGTGCGCCACCGCAAGCTGGAGCGGCTGCGGGAGGACGGCGTCGACCCGTACCCGGTGGGCGTGCGGCGTACGCACACCCTCGGCGAGGTGCGCGGCGAGCAGCCCGACCTCGCGCCGGGGGCCCGTACCGGCAAGACCGTGAGCGTCGCCGGGCGGGTGCTGCTCACCCGTGACCACGGCGGTGTGCTCTTCGCGGTGCTGCGGGACTGGTCCGGCGATCTGCAGATCGCGCTGACCCGCGACGGCAGCGGCACCGAACTCCTGGAACGCTTCGGCGCGGACATCGACCTTGGTGACCATGTGGAGGCCGAGGGCGAGGTCGGCGCGAGCGACCGCGGCGAGCTGACAGTGTTCGTGACCGGTTGGCGGCTGACGGCCAAGTGCCTGCGTCCCCTCCCGGACAAGCGGCGCGGCCTGTCCGACCCGGAGGCCAAGGTCCGCCAGCGCTATGTGGACCTGGTCGTCTCGCCGGACGCGCGGGAGACCGTACGGGCCCGCAGCACGGCCGTGCAGGCGCTGCGCCAGGGCCTGATCGACCGCGGTTACCTGGAGGTCGAGACGCCGATGCTCCAGCAGATCCACGGTGGCGCCAACGCCCGCCCGTTCCACACCCACATCAACGCCTACGACCTCGACCTGTATCTGCGGATCGCGCCGGAGCTGTATCTCAAGCGGCTGTGCGTCGGCGGTATGGAGAAGGTCTTCGAGATGGGGCGGACGTTCCGCAACGAGGGCATCTCCTACAAGCACAACCCCGAGTTCACGATGCTGGAGGCGTACCAGGCGTTCGCCGACTACGACGTGATGCTCGATCTGACCCGGGAGCTGATCCAGGGCGCGGCGGTCGCCGCGTTCGGCAGCGCCACCGCCCGCAAGGCGGACGCGAACGGGCGGCTGGTCGAGCACGACATCTCGGGCCTGTGGCCGGTCAAGACCGTCTACGGCGCCATTTCGGAGGCGCTGGGCGAGGAGGTCGACGCGGACACCGGCCCGGACGTGCTGCGGCGGCTGTGCCACGCCTCGTCGGTGCCGGTGAAGCCGGAGATGGGCCGCGGGGACATCGTGCTGGAGATGTACGAGCGGCTGGTGGAGGAGAAGACCACGCTGCCGACCTTCTACAAGGACTTCCCCACCGACGTCTCGCCGCTGACCCGTCAGCACCGCCGCGATCCGCGGCTCGCCGAGCGCTGGGACCTGGTCGCGTTCGGCACCGAACTGGGCACCGCCTATTCGGAGTTGACCGATCCGGTGGAGCAGCGCCGGCGACTGACGGCGCAGTCGCTGCTGGCGGCCGGCGGTGACGTGGAGGCGATGGAGCTGGACGAGGACTTCCTCCAGGCCCTGGAGTACGCGATGCCGCCGACGGGTGGTCTGGGCATCGGCGTGGACCGGCTGGTCATGTTCCTCACCGGCCTGTCGATCCGCGAGACGCTGCCGTTCCCGCTGGTGCGGCGGCGCTAGGGGCGGTGGACGCGCACGTACGGCAAAGGCCGGAAGGGGCATCCCCTTCCGGCCTTTCCGGTCTTTCCCGGACTTTCCGCCGTGGTGGCCCGGGTCAGCCGCGGCCGGCCGCGACGCCTTCGAGGACCTCGGGGTTGGCGCAGTGCGCCAACGGCTCGCCGCGCAGGTAGCGGCCGGCCTCCTCGGCGACGATGCGGGCCGCCTTGTGCGCGACCTCCTGGCTGCCGCCCGCGATGTGCGGGGTGAGGACGACACCGGGGGCGGTCAGCAGCCGGGAGCCGGCGGGCAGCGGCTCCTCGGGGAAGACGTCGAAGCCGGCGCCGGCGAGCTGCCCGGACTCCAGCGCGTCGCAGGCGGCGTCGTAGTCGAGCAGGGCGCCGCGGGCGCAGTTGACCAGGACGGAGCCGCGCGGCATCGCGGCGATCTGCGCGCGGCCGATCATGCCCTTGGTCTCCTCGGTGACCCGGGCGTGCAGCGAGACGACACGCGAGCGGCGCAGGAGCTCGTCCAGGCCGACCTGCTCGGCGACGCCGGCCAGGGCCTCGGGCCGTACGTATGGGTCGTGCACGAGGACGGTGGCGCCCATGGCGTTCAGGACCTTGGCGACGCGGCTGCCGATGGCGCCGAAGCCGATCAGGCCGACGGTGGCGCCGGCGATCTCGATGCCGCAGTTGTCGTAGTCGTAGTAGTCGCCGCGCCAGACCCCCCTGCGCAGGTCGGTGTGGGTGTCGCCGACGCCGCGGGCGGCGGCGAGCATCAGGGTGAGGGTGTGTTCGGCGGTGGCGGTGGCGTTGCGGCCGGGGGCGTGGCAGACGGCGACGCCGTGCCGCGTGGCGGCTTCGAGGTTGACGTTGACCGGGCCGCCGCGGCTGGTGCAGAACAGCTTGAGGTCGGGGCAGTGGGCGAGGACGCGTTCGGTGAGCGGGCCGTGCTCGGTGAGGCAGATCTCGACGCCGCGGAGCGCCTCGATCATCTCCTCCTCGCTGCCGGATGCCTCGATGACCTCGGCGACCGGGCCGAACGGCGTGTGGGGCCATGGGTATTGGAGCTCGCGCACCTCAAGTGGGGTGTCCCCGGCGGCCCGGCGCACGGCCTCGGTGAACAGGCCCGGGCGGATGAAGTGGTTGCCGGCGGCGAGGACGGCGACGGTCATGTGTCTCTCCAGCGAGTGGTGGTGCGGGGCGGGCGTGGGGGCGGGTGTCGCGGGGTCAGCGCAGGGCGGTGGCGGCGGCCACCGCCGGGGCGTTGAAGCTCATCAGGGCGGTCCGGCCGTGCTCCACCCGGATCTCGTTGAGCGCGCCGTTGTGCAACTGGGGGAAGACCCGGCGGTAGTCGGCGAGCGGGATGCCCAGCAGGTGGCAGAGCAGGACCCGCAGAAGGGTGGAGTGGGCGACGACGAGCACGCGGCCGTCGGGCTGGTCGCGGGCGATGTCGGCCAGGCAGGCGGCGGCGCGTTCGGCGGCCTGCCGGGGGTGCTCGCCGTCGGGCAGGTGGCCGGCGACCGGGTCGGCGAGGAAGTCGGCCAGCCGGCCGGGAAAGCGCTGGCGCATCTCGTCGCGGGTCAGGCCCTCGCCCTGGCCGAAGTCGAGCTCGTAGAGGCGGTCGTCGATGCGGGGGATGAGGCCGCAGGCGTCGGCGGCGGGCACGGCGGTGAGGTGGGCGCGCGAGAGCGGGGAGCTCCAGACGGCGGTGAGGCCGGCGGTGGCGGCCCAGGCGGCGAGCGCCCCGGCCTGCTCGCGGCCGCGCTCGGTCAGCGCCACGTCGGTGCGCCCGGCGTAGCGGTTCTCCGCGTGCCAGACGGTCTCGCCGTGGCGTACGAGGATGAAGTCGGTCACTGCGCGGCCCTCCTGCGGGCGTGGTCGGCGACGGCCTGGTCGAGCCAGCCGCGGCGGGTGAGTTCGTCGGTGAAGCGGAGGTAGGCGGGGGTGTAGCGGGCGGTGCGCTCCGGTGCGGGCCGGATCTCCTCGCGGACGCGGACCATCGCGGCGGCGGCCTGCTGGAGGCCGGTACCGGAGGAGGTCGCGGCGAGGACGGCCATGCCGAGGGCGCCCTCGGCCTGTTCGGGCAGGCGTACCGGGCGGCCGAGGACGTCGGCGCGCAGTTGGCACCAGTAGGCGTTGCGGGCGCCGCCGCCGGTGAGGGTGAGCGGCCCGTCGACGGGGGCGCCGAGATGGTCGAGGTAGTCGAGGCAGAGCCGCTCCAGGCAGGCCACGCCGAGCAGGTAGGCGTGGAACTCGGCGGCGCGGGTGGGGGCGTGGCCCAGGAGGAAGGGCTCGGCGTCGGGGGCGCGGAAGGGGAAGCGTTCGCCGCCGGTGGAGACCAGGGGGTAGGCGACGGCGTCCGCGTCGAGGGCGGCGGCCTGGCGGGTGAGGGCGTCGAGGTCCTCGCCGGGGAAGTGCCGGGCGAGGGCGCCCGCGCCGCTGCCGGACGCGCCGCCCGGCAGCCAGTCGCCGTCCGGTCCGCGGTGGCAGTAGACGACGCCGGCCGGGTCGCGGACCAGGTGGGGGCTGCTGCCCTTGAGGACGAGCGTGGTGCCGAGTACGGAGTTCCAGGCGCCCGGGGCGAGGGCGCCGGCGCCGATCTGGGCGGCGCAGCCGTCGGTCATGCCGGCGACGACGGTGGTGCCCCGGGGGATGCCGGTGGCGTCGGCGGCGCCCGCGCAGACGGTGCCGAGCACGCTGCCGGGCCGTACGACGTCGGGCAACAGCCTGTCGGGAACGCCCAGTTCGGCCATCACCTCGCGCGGCCAGCGTTCCTCCACGAGGTGGTAGCCGGTCTTGAGGGCGTGGCTGGCGTCGCTGGGTACCTGGTGCCCGGTCAGCCGCCAGGTGATCAGGTCGACCTGGTGCAGCAGCCGCGCCCCGGCCGGCGGGCCGTCGTTGGCCGCGTGGTCCAGGAGCCAGCGGAGTTTGGGCAGTGCCCAGGACGGCTGCATGCTGCGGTAGCCCAGCTCCCGCCAGACGGCTCCCCCGGCCTCGTTGACGGCCGCGGCCTGGCCGGCGGCGCGCCCGTCGTCGTACATCAGGCCCGGGGTGAGCGGGGTGCCTTCGGCGTCGGCGAGCAGGATGGTCCCGGAGGTGCCGTCCACCGCCAGTCCGCGGACGCGGCGGGGGTCGAGTCCGGCCAGGGCTTCCCGGCAGGCGGCGGACAGGGCGGTCCACCACTGTTCGGGGTCCTGTTCATGGCGTTTGCCGTCGCGCCGGCTGGTCAGCGGGCGGGCGGCGGTGGCCAGGACCTGGCCGGTGCCGTCGACGGCGACGCAGCGGGCGCTCTGGGTGCCGAGGTCGAGGCCGAGCCAGATGCCGTCGAGGGTGGTGGCGGTGTCGCGGGCGTCAGACACGGTGGCCTCCGGCGGCGGGGGTGGCGGGGGTCGCGCAGAGGTGGGCGGCGGATTCGGGCGTCCGCGGGTCGCCCGCTTCCGGCTCCGCGGGCGCCCCGGCCGGCCCCGCCGTGCCGCTCCCCCGCCAGACGGCGCCGCCCCGCCAGCCGGCCTCGCGGGCGAGGGCCCGCCGGCCGAGGAAGTCGTCGTAGAGCGCGGTGTAGAACTGGGCGCGTTCCGGGTCGGGATCCCAACTGCGCTGCATCCGGACGTACTTGGCGGCCGCGGTGTGCATGCTGGTCTCGGCGCCGGAGCGGACCAGGCCGGTGAGGAAGGCGCCCTTGGCGCCCAGTTCGGTGTCGCCGGAGCGGGCGGTCGGCACGCCTGTCGCGTCGGCGATCAGCGCGCACCACGCGTCGCTGTTCGCGCCGCCGCCGCACAGCCGCAGTTCGGTGATGTCCGTGCGGGCGGCGGCGAGTGAGTCCCGCAGGACGAGGGAGAGCCCGTCGAAGACGGCGCGGGCCATGTCGGCGCGCGAGTGCTCCAGGGACAGGCCCCAGAAGGAGCCGCGGGCGGCCGGGTCGAGGAACGGCGCGCGCTCGCCCGCCGGGGAGAGGTAGGGCAGGAACAGCAGGCCGTGGGCGCCCGGCTCCGACCGGAAGGCCAGCTCCGCCAGCTCCGGGGGGCCGGCCACGTCCAGGGTGCGCGCCGCCCAGCAGAGCACCTCGGCCCCGTTGAGGGTGGGGAAGGCGCGCAGCACCCGTTCGCGGCCGCGATAGGCGATGTTGACGCCGGCCGGTTCGCCGCCGGTGTCGATCTCGGTCCGGACGATTTCGGTGCACAGGGTGGTGCCGAGGATGGCGCACGCCTGGCCGGGGTTGACCACGCCGACACCGCGGGCGGTGGAGGCGATGTCGTACGGGGCCATCACGACGGGCAGTCCGGCGGGCAGGCCCAGTTGCCCGGCGGCCTCCCCGGTGATCTCGGCGATCCGCTCCGACTCCCCCAGCACGGTCGGCAGCAGCCGGGCGTACGCGCCGAGGCCGAACAGGTCGAGGATGTACGGGTCGTAGTCGCCGGTGGCGTGGTCGAGGAAGGGCGCGGAGGCGTCGGATTCGTCGGTGGCGCGCACTCCGGTCAGGCGCAGGAAGAGCCAGCCGGCGGCGGTGAGGCAGGTGGTGGAGCGGGCCAGGCGGTCCGGGTCGTGGGCGGCGAGCCAGGCGAAGAGGGCGTTGGGCATGCCGGCGCAGGTGAGGGAGCCGTTGCGGCGGAAGGCGGCTTCGAGAATGCCCTCGCGCTGCCAGGCGGTGAGCAGTTCCCCGGCCCGCCCGTCGGACCACAAGAGGGCGGGGCCGGTGGGGCGGCCGCGGTCGTCGACGAGCCAGGCGCCGTCGCCCTGGGCGGTGAAGGACACCAGCCAGACGGGGTCGGTCAGCTCGGTCAGGACGCTGCGGACGGTGAAGACGACGGCGTTCCAGACCGCCTCCATGTCCTGCTCCGCCCAGCCGGGGTGCGGCCGATGGACCTCGGTGGCCTGCCGGGACACGGCGATCTCGGTGCCCTGGTCGTCGAAGACGACCGACTTGATCACCGTGGTGCCGACGTCGATGGTCAGTACGGACATCAGTGGGGTCCTTTCACGCCGGGGCCGGGGCCGCGGTGGGCGCGTTGTCCTCGGGGGCCTCGCCGCGCCGCGCGCCGGCGCCGTCCGCGTCCGCCGGCGTCTCCCGCTCGTCGGGCAGCTTCAGGAAGAAGGCGAGCACGGTGCTCACCGCGTACATCCCGGCGAAGATCCAGACGACCCCTTCGACGCCGAGCGGCCCGACGAAGGCGGCGACGACGGCGGGACCGACGAAGGTGCTGGCGCCCGCGCCGAGGTTGAGCGCGGCCAGCGCCTGACCCTTGTGCCGCGGCTCCAGGGAAGGCACCAGGGCCGAAAGCGGTACATACCCCGCCAGCGTAGCTCCGTAGAAGGCGGCGACCACCAGGGCGAGCGGGAAGTCGGCGCCCGCGGCGGTGGGGACGTAGTACAGCAGGAGGGTGCTCAGGGTGCAGCCGGCGCCGCCGAACCAGGCGATGGTGCGCCGCCAGCCGAACCGGTCGCCGATCACGCCGAACAGCAGGTTGGCGAAGATGTTGGTGGCGAACATCGCGCTGAGCAGGTGCAGCCACTGCGTGAGGCTGAAGCCGACGGTTCTGGTGAAGTGCAGCGGCATGATCACGAAGAAGCCGAACTGCGAGGCGGTGTTGATGACCCGGACGGCGGAGCCGACGCCCACCCGCGGATTGCGCCACAAGATGGTGAGGCTGCCGACGAGTGTGGCGAGCGGGCCCTCGCCGTCGGGCACCGCCCGCTTGGCGCCCCGCTCGTCCCGTACGAGCAGCAGGGCGATCAGGCCGCCCGCGGCCACCAGGGCCAGCGCCGCCCACAGGGTGGCGTAGGAACCGATCCGCGGGATGAGGCCGCTGGCGACGAGGGAGCCGAGCGTGGGCAGGCCGCCGGTGAAGGCGAACCAGAACCATCCCATGGCCGTGCCGAGCCGGGCGCGGGGGGCGACGCCGGCGATCCAGACCAGGAATCCGTAGGCGAACAGCGGATAGCCCAGGCCGCGCAGTCCGTAGGCCGTCATCATCAGCGGGTAGCTGGTCGTGGGGAGGGCCACGACCAGGAAGAGAAGCTGGAAGACCCCCCAGATGCCCAGGCCGGCCCACATGACGCGGCGCGGGCCCCACAGGTCGGACAGGACGCCGGAGAGCCAGGCGGCGACGCCGGCCGCGATTCCGTAGACGGTGAACAGCAGGGCGACCCGGGGCTCGGAGAGGCCCTGGTCGCCGAGGTACGGCGAGAGGTAGCCGGATTCGACCCCATCTCCGATCATGAACAGGAGGAGCCCGAGGTATCCCCAGGCGAGGGTCGGCGGTATGCCCAGTCGTGTGATCAGCGAACGCGGAGGAGTGTTCGTCATCGAAGCTCCCCTTTCTGGGGGGCGGCCCGGTGGGATGGACGAGGTGATGGAATCCCTGGGCCGAAAGGGCAGTCAATGGCGGTCGTATTCTTCGCATCGGGGCGGCGACCTGCCGTGTTGCGTCGCGACGGAGCCGGGCGCGGACGTCGCTCCCGCCGCTCGCGGTACGTTAATTCCGTGCGAACATAACGCGGCTGTTCACGCCGCGCCGCGTGCCCGACGCGGCAGGATGTCCGAGGGAGCGGTGCCATGGACCGGGTAGAGGCCCAGGAGGAACGGCGGCGGAACATGCGCGACGCCGTCATCGCCCGCGGGTTCGTGCGCACCGCGGACCTCGCCGCGGAATTCGACGTCAGTCTGATGACCGCGCACCGCGATCTGGACGCGCTCCAGGCGCAGGGCTGGCTGCGCAAGGTGCGGGGCGGGGCGACGGGGCTGCCCTCGGCGCAGTTCCACGGCAGCGTCGCCGAACGCATGACGACCATGGCGCAGACCAAGCAGTTGCTCGCGCGGGCCGCCGCGACGCTGCTCGTCCCCGGGCAGACGGTGCTGCTCGACGACAGCACCACGTGTCTGCTGCTGGCGCACCAGGTCGCCGAGCACACCCCGCTGACGGTGATCACCAACTCGCTCCCGGCGATCACCACCCTGGCCAAGGAGCCCGGGATCTCCCTGATCACCCTGGGCGGCGCCTACTTCCCCGCCTACGACGCCTTCATGGGCCTGCACACCGCGGACGCGGTGCGGGCCTTTCGCGCCGATGTGCTGTTCCTTTCCACCACGGCCGTCACCAACGGCCGCTGCTACCACACCTCGCCGGAGACGGTGCAGGTCAAGCGGGCGATGATGGAGAGCGCGGCGCGCAGTGTGCTGGTCGCCGACCACACCAAGTTCACCAAGGACGGGCTGTACGCGCTGGCGCCGCTGACCGCCTTCGACCTCTTGATCGTCGACGACGGGCTGGCGGCGGAGCAGGTCCGGGCGGTGCGGGCGGGCGGCACCGAGGTGATGGTGGTGCCCGGCCGCGGCTGAGCGGCGGCGGGCGGGGGCCCGGCTGCGAGGTCCCGCCCGGCCCCTGGTGGCGGGCCGGTCAGGCGGCGTTCGTGCGCAGCGTCAGATCCCACTTCGCCAGGGCCTCGCCGACCGGCTGGAAGATGGTGAGGGTCTCGTCGTCGTCGGCGTCGTCGCAGGTGGTGGTGCCTCCGCCGGAGTGCAGCCCGACCGCCTTGGGCGTGCCGGGCTGCGTGACGTAGGAGCCGCCCGAATCGCCGGGCGCGGAGCAGGCGTCGGTGTAGGACAGGCCCTCGACGACCGTGCTGCCGTAGTCGACGGTCTGGTCGGTCCGGGTGATCTCGCCGCAGTGCCAGCCGCTGCTCTGCCCGGAGCGGCACACGGACATGCCCACCACGCCCTCCGTGAACCCCGTGACGGCGACGGGCGCACCGCCCCGGCCCGCCACGTTCGGGCTCAGCGTCCAGCCCGGCTGGTCGACGCCGACCAGGCCGAAGTCGCCCTCGGCGCCGTTGACGCTGTGCCGACCGCCCTCGTTGGAGGTGCCGACCCGGCTGCCGTCCTTGCCGAACGCGGCCTGGTCGGGCGTGTGGGTGCAGTGGCCGGCCGTCAGGAAGCCCTGGTAGCCGGCGGCGCCGGTCACCGAGAAGCCGATGGAGCAGATGCCGTCCCGGCCCGGCATCCACTTCTCGCCGCCCACGATCTCCCCGCCCTGCTGGCGCGGCGAGCCCTTCCCGCGCTCCACCCGCAGGGGGATGCCGGCGCGCGCCGCCAGACCCGCCGCGGTCCGCTCGAAGGCATCGGTGCGAGCGGTCCGGGCCGTCCGGTCGACGCGGATCACCACGCCGTTGGTCCGCTCGTCCACGCCCCAGCCGGTCACTCCCGGCACGCCGTCACCGGCCCGCTCCGCGATCTGCCGCACCAGTGCGGTGAGCTCGGCCCGTCTGTGCGGAACCGTTCTGGGCAGCGCGCCGGCCCGTCGTACGCGCTCCGCGTCGCCGGCGCCGGTCACCGCGACGACGAGCTTGCCGGTCGCCTTGTCGAACCACATTCCGGCGGGCGGCGCGCTGAGCGCCCGGCGCACCGCGACGGCCGTACGCTGCGCCTCGGCCTCCTGCGCGAGGCGGACGCGCGCCTGGCCCGGCGTCAGCCGCAGGTCGCGGCGCATCGCGTCGAGCATGCCGCGCGGCGAGGGCTGGGGCGCCGGATCGTCGGGCCGCGGCGCGGCCTGCGCCGGGCTGAGCGGGATGACGGCCGCCAGGACGGCGGTCACGGTCACGCCCCAGAGAGCGGCCTTACGGGTGCGGCGTCGCATCGGGGGATCTCCTCGCGGGGTCGAGTGCACGTCGGATCCGGCGTGTCGAGCCTGCTCGACCCCGCCGCGTACGGCTCGGCGGAGATCTCCCGCATCATGGCCTGATGAGCCCCGCCCCCGACCCCCAACTCCCCCTCGGCCACGGCCCGGACCCGCTCGGGCATCTGCCTCCGGCCCTGCGCGACGTCCCCTACTCAGGCGCCCGCCATCCGGGAGCGGGCGCACCTGAATGCCCGTCACCCGACGGGGCGCCGCGGGACACCGGTGCCCACGCCGTCGGCGACCTCCGCGCGGGCGCGAACTGCCAGCTCTACGCCTACGCCGTGCTGGCCCATTTCGGCCTGCGGGTACCGCCGTTGCGCTCGGCCGAGCTGTGGGCGGACACCCTCGCCACGCGGCGCGCCGGAGAGCCGCGGCCGCTGGACCTGGTGCTGTTCGACGGCGGGCCGGTCACCGGGCGCCCGCCCGGGTACGGCGCGCACGTCGGCGTCCACGTGGGCCCGGACACGGTGCTGCACCTGTGCCGGGAGGCGGGCCGCCCGGCACTGTGGCGGTACGCCGACTTCGCGGCCCGCCCCCGTTACGCGCGTTTCCTGGGCGCCAAGCGGGTCAGGGACGCGGACGGCGCCCCGGGGACGGCCCTCTAGGCGAAACCGCCGTCCGGGCGGGATTCCCGCGCGGCCTCAGAAGCCGCCGCCGTCACCGCCGAAACCGCCACCGTCTCCGAAGCCGCCACCGTCTCCGAAGCCGCCGCCGTCACCGAAGCCGCCGCCGAAGTCGTCGGAGTTGAAGTCGGAACCGGAGTAGTCGCCGCCCTCGGCGCCGGTGGGGCCGCCCATGTCGGAGGCGTAGGCGTGGGAGGACAGCATCATGTTGCCGAGCATGGTGCCCACCAGGAGGCCGGGGAGCATGCCGCCGCCGAAGTAGCCGCCGGCCCAGGGGCCGTAGGCGGGGCCCGCCTCCCAGTAGGGGCGGTCACCGTAGGGGGTCCGGACCGTGCGGGCCATCGGCTCCAGGCCCTCTTCGAGGCGGGTCTTGTCCGCGGCGCAGACCGGTACGGTGCGCTCGGCGCCGCCGGCCGGCGCCCACTGCGCGTCCGCGACGGACGGGCCGTGCCGCGGGTCGAAGAAGCAGGGCTTGCGGCGTTCGGGCACCGGCCGGCCCTCGCGCCGCGCGGCCAGCGTGGCGAGCGAGAACCGGCCGTCCTCCAGCGCCTCGGTCACGGCCCGTACGTCGCCGGGGTGCTCGGCCGTCGCCATCACCGACTTGGCGTTCTCGTAGGCGTCCAGCGCGTGGGCGTAGTCGGCGCGCATCGCCTCGTCCGCGCCCGGCTCGCCGGGGTCGAAGTCGAGGCGGTCCAGCTCCTCGCCGAAGGCGGTGATGTCCTCGTCGACGACGACCCGCAGGTCCTCCAGCGCGGCGCGCTCCTCCTCGGCCCGCCTGCGGCGGTTGCGGCGGGCGATGGCGTAGACGCCGCCGCCGCCCACGACGACCAGCGCGCCGAGACCGATCGCGGCACCGGTGCTGATGCCCACCTCGCCCGAGCCGCCCCAGGCGGCGGGGGCGTGCCCGTCGGCCTGCGCGGCGGCCGTGTCGACGAAGCTGTTCAGGCGTTCGCCGACCGTGGGGTAATGGGAGCGTTCGACCGCTCCGACGAGATTCCGCACGGCGTTCTGGGACATCACCCGGGAGTCGGCGCCGGCGTTGAAGCCGTCGCCCAGCTCGACGGCGTAGACACCGCTGATGCCGACCTTGGCGCGCAGGTCCCGCAGCACGGTCTTGGGCGGGTACTCGGCGGCCTGCGGCAGCACCGCGACGAAGACCGGCTTGCCGGCGTCCTTGATCTTCTCGGCGAGCGCGTCCGCGTCCGCGGCGGAGAACTTGTCCGAGGCGCGCGGATCGACGTAGACGGGTCCCGCCTTCAGGGCGGCCGCGGCCTCGTCGAGTCCGCCGACCGCACGGGCGCCGGGCGCCAGCGCGGTGACCACCACCAGCAGGGCGGCCACCATGAGCAGCACCGGGCCGAACAGCACGCGACGCGTTGCGGTTGTCATACGTACGACGCTACCGGAACCCGGACTTTCAGGACATCACCGGGCGCAGGACCAGTTCGCCGGGAGGTTGTCACGCGGGCGCTGTCCATCCAGGTGATCGGGCCGCGCGTCATTTTTGATGATCATGGTGACCGGGGATGTTCCGGAATCCTTCCATCCCCCAGGAAACGAGGACCCGATGCGCAGGGCCGTTTCGAAGGTCACCTCGGTGGCCATCGCCGCCGCCAGTGTCTCCATCGGTTGCATGGTGGTGCTCCTGATCGCCCCCTCGCACGGCGGCGCCCCGCAGACCGGCCCGCCGGCCGCCGGGGCCTTCGCCGCCACCGCCGGTCAGCCGGGGCCTCCGGGCCACGCCGCCCGGGCGGCCGGTGCCGCCCTCGGCGCGGGGGCGCCACCCGTCGCCGGTGCCGGCGACAGGCCCGCGCCCGTGCCGGCCCGCGAGGGCCGGATCGAGGTGACGACTCCCCCGCCGGGTCTCACCTTCCGGGTGAACGGCAGTTTCCCGGTGGCCTGGCGGAACTCGACGGGCGAGAACGTGAACGTGTGGCTGATCGCGGGCGCGGACACCACCCATCCGCAGCGGCTCGCGCTGGTCGCGCCGCGCGCGGGCAGCCGGCCGGACGGCGAGGCCCTGGTCAGGCTCCCCCGGGTGCCGTCCGGCCCCGGCTACAAGCTGGAGGTCACCACGGCGGACGGCTACCCGAACGCCTACTCCACCACCTTCGGCGTGACCGGCTGAGCGGTCGACGCCGAGCTGGTGAGCGGTTGAGCGGCCGACCGCCGAGCAGTGGACCGGCCTCCCTTGGGCCCGGAAGGGCTACGGCGCCTCCAGCCCCACCAGGCCCGCCAGTGCCGCCCGGTGCCGCCCCGGGGTGCCGAGAGCGGTCGCGGTGGTCTTGGCGCGCTTGAGGAACAGATGGGCGGGGTGTTCCCAGGTCATGCCGAGGCCGCCGTGCAGTTGTACGCACTCCTCGGCGGCGTGGACCGCGACGGGCGCGCAGTACGCCTGGGCGACGGCCACCGCGACCGCCGTGTCCGGGCTGTCGGTGGCCAGCGCGTCGGCGGCGTTGCGGGCGGCCGCGCGCGCCGAGGCGACTTCCAGCCAGAGGGCGGCCATCCGGTGCTTGAGTGCCTGGAAGGAGCCCACCGGCCGGCCGAACTGGGTGCGCTCGGCGGTGTAGCGGACGGTTTCGGTCAGGCACCACTCGGCGACGCCGAGCTGTTCGGAGGCGAGCAGTCCGGCGCCGGTCAGCAGCGCGCGTTCGACCGCCGCCCGGGCCCGCTCGCCGGTGGCCAGGAGGCTGCCGCGGGCGCCGTCGAGGGTGACGTGGCCGAGGGGCCGGGTGAGGTCGAGCGAGGTGACCGGCTCGGTGCGCACCCCGTCGGCCGCGGCCTGGAGCGCGTACAGCGCCGGGCCGTCGGGACCCTGGGCCGGCACGAGGAAGGTGTGCGCCGCCGCGGCGTCGGCGACGGAGGTGACCCGGCCGGTCAGGGTGCCGTCGGCCGCGGCCCGTACAGAGGCGTGCGCCGCCCCGCCGGGCGCGGTGGGCAGCGGCAGGGCCAGGACGCCCACGGCCGAGCCGTCGGCGAGCGCGGCGAGCAGCGTGGCGACCGCCGCCTGATCCGGGTCGCAGCCGAGCAGGGCCGTCACCGCGAGGACGGCACTGGTCAGGTAGGGGACGGGGGCGACCGAGCGGCCCAGTTCCTCCAGGACGACGGCGGCCTCGCGGGCGCTCGCGCCCTGCCCGCCGAGCTTCTCGGGCACCAGCAGGCCCGCCGTGCCGATGTCGGTGGCGAGCGCGCGCCACAGGCCGGGGTCGTAGGGGGTGCCGGAGTCCAGGGCGGCGATCACGGTGGCGGGCGCGGCGCGGTCGGTGAGCAGCGCGCGTACGGCGGCGCGCAGCGCGTCCTCGTCCTCGGAGTAGAGGAGGTCCGGGTCGGGCGCGGGGGTCGGGGCGGTCATCGGGGGAGGTCCTTCCACGCGACGTCCTTGTCGGTGCGCGGCTCGGACGGCAGCCCCAGCACGCGTTCGGCGACGATGTTGAGCAGCACTTCCGAGGTGCCTCCTTCGATGGAGTTCCCCTTGGCGCGCAGATAGCGGTAGCCGGCCTGCCGCCCGGTGAAGTCGACGCCTTCGGGGCGGCGCAGCGTCCAGTCGTCGTAGCGCAGCCCGTCCTCGGCGAGGAACTCCACCTCCCAGCCGCTGATCTCCTGGGCGAGGCGGGCGAAGGCCAGCTTCATGCCCGAACCCTCCGGTCCCGGCTGGCCCTTGGTGAGCTGCTGGCGCAGCCGCTCCCCGGTGAGCCGGGCGACCTCGGCCTCCACCCACAGCTTCAGCAGCCGCTGGTGCAGGTCGTGGGTGCGCAGGTCGGGGCGCTCGCGCCAGTCGGCGGCGGCTACGCCGATCATGCCGCCCTCGCGCGGGATGCGGGCGCCGCCGATGGCGACCCGCTCGTTCATCAAGGTGGTCTGCGCGACCCGCCAGCCCTCGCCGACCTCGCCGAGGCGGTGGGTGTCGGGAATGCGCACGCCGGTCAGGAAGACCTCGTTGAACTCGGCCTCGCCGGTGATCTGCCGCAGCGGACGGACGTCGACGCCGGGGTCGGTCATGTCGCAGACGAAGTAGCTGATGCCGCGGTGTTTGGGCAGGCCGGGGTCGGTGCGGGCGATGAGGATGGCCCAGCGGGCCTGGTGGGCGCTGGAGGTCCAGACCTTCTGACCGTCGACGACCCATGTCCCCTCGCCGTCGCGTACCGCGCGGGTCGCGAGGGCGGCGAGGTCGGAGCCGGCGCCGGGTTCGCTGAAGAGCTGGCACCACACCTCCTCGCCGGTCCACAGGGGGCGCAGAAAGCGCTGTTTCTGCTCGTCGGTGCCGTAACGCAGGACGGTGGGGGCGGCCATGCCGAGGCCGATGCCGATGCGTCCGGGGTCGTTGCCGGGCGCGCCGGCGGCCTCCAGTTCGGCGTCCACGACGGCCTGGAGGGCGCGCGGGGCGTCCAGGCCGCCGAGTCCGGCGGGGAAGTGGACCCAGGCCAGTCCCGCGTCGAAGCGGGCGCGCAGGAAGTCCAGCCGCGCGGTGGTGGCCGGGGGGTGGGCGGCGAGCAGTTCGGCGGTGCGCCGGCGCAGGTCGCGTGCGTCGGGCGCGGGGGCTTCGGTCATCGTGCCGCCTCCATCCCGGGAAGGACGACGAGTCGGCCGGTGGAGGCGCCGTCGGCGACGCGCTGTACGGCCTCGGCGGCCTCCTCCAGAGGCACCCGGCCGCCGATCAGCGGTGCGATGGCGCCCTGTGCGGCGAGTTTGGTGAGTTCGTCGTGGCAGGCGTCCACGGCGGCCGGGTCCTTGGTGTTGTACAGGCCCCAATGCAGGCCCAGGATGGCGTAGTTCTTCACCAGGGCGTGGTTGAGGGCGGGGGTGGGGATGGTGCCGCCGGCGAAGCCGACGACGACGATCCGGCCTTCGAAGGCGACGCATTTGGCGGACTGGGTGTACGCGTCGCCGCCCACCGGGTCGTAGACGACGTCCGCGCCGCGGCCGCCGGTGGCCTCCTTGACGCCGGCGATGATGTCGTCGGTGCGCCGGTCGAGGACCACGTCGCAGCCCAGTTCGCGGGCGACGCGGGCCTTGTCCGCGCCGCCGGCCACGCCGATGACGCGGGCGCCGGCGGCCTTGCCGAGCTGGACGGCGGCGCTGCCGACGCCGCCGGCCGCGGCGTGCACCAGCAGGGTTTCCCCGGGCTGGAGGCGGGCCCGGCGGTGCAGCCCGAACCAGCCCGTCTGGTAGCCGATGTGCAGGGCGGCGGCCTCGGCGTCGTCGAGTGCCTCGGGGGCCGGGCGCACGGTGGCCGCGTCGGCGACCGCGAGTTCGGCGAAGCCCCCGTGGGGCAGCGGCGGCTGCGCGAGGACGCGCGCGCCGACCTCGCCGGCCGCGCCCTCCCCCACGGCGAGGATCTCCCCGCAGATCTCGACGCCCGGTGTGAACGGCAGCGGCGGGCGCACCTGGTACCGGCCGCGGCACAGCAGCGCGTCCGGGAAGTTGATGTCGGCGGCCCGTACCCGCAGCAGCAGTTGCCCCGGTCCCGCCTGGGGGTCGGGCACCTCTTCCAGCCGCATCACCTCACGCGGCTCGCCGTTCGCGTGTACGCGCCATGCCTTCACCTGGTGCCTCCACAGACCTCGGATACGCGGGTGGCGCGGGGAGCACGGCCGACCGCGGCGGCTCCCTCGCCTCCGGCATACTAAGCGGTCGGTATCCTCTGTGGGAACAGTCTCCGGCATACCGCGGTGGGATCGCCCGCCCCGGCGGCCCCGCGGCTACTCGCCGCGGAGCGCGGACCAGAACTCCGGGTCCTCGAATCCGAGCGCCCACAGCCCGGTGCCCCGCACCCCGTACTTCCGCAGCAGGGGCAGGTGTTCGCGGACCCCGCGCGCGTCCTGGTACCACACCTCGTGGTCCCGGCCCGCCTCGCGGTAGGTGAAGTGCGGGGTGCCCGAGACGGTGTCGAAGCGGTAGGCGGCGCCCTTCCGCTCGCGCAGCGCCTCGGCCTCCTTCCATGTCAGATGGCCGGCGCGGGCCTTGCTGCCCTTCGTCCAGTCCCAGCCGTAGCCGGGGAACGCCACCTCGATCTTCTTCTTCGGGACGGTGGCGGTGGCGTAGCCCAGGAACTCCTCGTACCAGTCCTTCGCGGACAGCGGTCCGGCCTTGCCGCCCGCCCAGTGCAGGTCGTAGCCCATGATCCGGACGCGGTCGGCGACCTTGCCCAGGTGCGCGTAGTCGAACGCGTCGCCCGATCCGCGGGCGTGCGCCATCACCGTGACCACGCACTGCTTGCGCAGGCCGTGCAGCCGCTCGCACAGGTCGCTGGTGAGGGCGTTGTAGCCGGTCCTGACGCGGGCGCGGGCGGCCCGGTCGCCGGTCACGGCCATGCGCTCGTAGTCCAGGTCGAGGCCGTCGTACGGCCGGCTCCCGACCGTCCTGATCAGCGCGTCCACGTGCGCGGCCCGGCGACCGGGGTCGTGCATCAGCGCGGCCATCTCGTCGGCGGCGAGGGTCTCGGTCACGGTGGGCACGACGTTGACGCCCGCGTCGTGCAGGCCGTCGATGACGCGGCGCCCGCCCGCCCCCTCGTGCCCCTTGACGGTGGTGGCCGACGCCTCGTACCAGAAGGGGCTGACGGTGTGGAGCTGGTCGGCGTGGTCCAGCGCGTCCTGGTAGGCGGCTTCGGTGTCGCCCCAGTACGGCAGCCAGGCGGAGACGGTGCCGTCCCCGCCGACGTCGGCACGGTCACCGGGGGCCGGGGCGGACGCGGCGACGGCACCGGGTGCGGTGACCGCGGTGGCCGCCGGCGTCACGGAGGCGGCGAGCGCCAGGGCGGCCAACAACGCGAGCCCGGACCGGATCCGGGATATCGATGCGTGGTCCATTCCCCGAGCCTGGCCCGTCGCCGACCGGCGCGCCCGGCCGACTGCGCCGAACGGAGGCAGGCCCGTGCGGCGCCCGGGGCGGGGCCGTTGGGCCGTAAGAGTGACGCGAGCTGACGATGCGTCAGGCCAGGCTCGCGGTGACCGTTTCTAGGTGCGCCCGGCCCGCTCCTGGGCGTCCCTCATGGCCTCCGACGGGACGGCCCACCGGGCGCGCAGGACGGGAAAGCCGGCCTGTTCGCAGGCGTCGCAGACGAGTTCGTCGTCATCGACCACCCGGCGCACCTCGCGGCCGCGGGCGAGGCGCCGCAGGATCTCCAGCTTGGTCCGGCGGGCGGGGCGGCGGTCGTCGTTCGGGCGCATCCACAGGCGGCCCTCGGGCAGGCCGTGCCGGGCGAGCCAGGCGAGGGTGTCGCGGCGGCAGCGTTCGGGGCGGCCGGTGAGGTAGACGACCTCGCACTCCTCGGCGCTCTCCAGAACCAGGGCCACGCCTTCGGCGAGCGGCGGGTCGTCGGGCGCCGCCGCGAAGAACGCGTCCCAGTCGCGCGGGGCGCGCTCCAGCAGATGCTGGCGGTGACGGGCGTCGGAGAGCGTGCCGTCCAGGTCGAAGACCGCCAGGGGGCGCGTGGTCATGCTGGTGCCGTCCTCGATTCGTCTCTGCCGGGTGTGCGTCTGCGCCGGGCTTCCTCGCGACCGGGCCGGCCGGCCGCCGGGCCCGGGGCGAGGTGATCGTACGCGACGGCGGTGCGCGGCCCCGGGCCCCCGGCGCCGTACCCCCCATGGGACGTCTCCCGTGGCGGCCCTCACCCGGACGGGCGCACCGCTCGGGCGCCGCCGCCGCCCGCCGCCGGACCGGCCGGCGGCGGCGGGAGACGCGCGGGAAGGCCGTCCGGCCGCCGGACGGGCGTCGCGGCACCGTCCCCCGGCCCCCCACCCCGGCCCGCCCGCTCGCCCGCCGGGCGGCCCGCACGGCGCCGTCATGACCGACGAGGCGCCCTTGAGACGGGCGCCCGCAGCCGCTTAGGTGGAAGGCGGCACTCCTGCCGCACCCGGAGAGGAGAGGGAAAACATGCCCGTACGGCCCGCGGTCACGGAAGCGGAACTAGAGGCTCACCTGCGCGGAATCTGCTTCAAGACCGGCCCGCCCCGCCGCATCGGGGTCGAGATCGAATGGCTCGTCCACGACGCGCGCAACCCCCGATGTCCGGTCGAACCGTCCCGGCTGCACGCCGCGGCCGCCACCCTGCGCACGCTGCCCCTCACCTCGCTTCTGACCTTCGAACCCGGCGGCCAGCTAGAGCTCAGCTCGCTGCCCGCCACCTCCCTCACCGCCTGCGTCGACTCCGTGGCGGCCGACCTCGCACTCGTCCGCCCCGCCATGCTGGACATGGGGCTGGGGATGGCCGGGCACGGCCACAACCCCTGGCATCCACCGCGCCGCGTGCTGCTGGATCCGCGCTACGACGCCATGGAGGCGTACTTCGACCGCTGGGGCGCCGCCGGCCGGTCCATGATGTGCGCCACCGCCTCCGTGCAGGTGTGCGTGGACGCGGGCCATGAGGAGCCCGGTCCCCTGGGGCTGGGCCGTCGCTGGCTGCTGGCCCATCTGCTGGGCGCCGTACTGTCCGCGGCGTTCGCCAATTCGCCGACCAGCGAGGGCTGCCCGACGGGCTACCGCACCACCCGCCAGGTCCTGTGGTCCCAGCTCGACCCGGACCGCACCCTCGCCCCGCCGCAGGGCCCCGACCCCCGCGCCGAGTGGGCCCGCTACGTCCTCGACGCGCCGGTGATGTGCCTCCGCGCCCAGGACGGGCCCTGGGACGCCCCCGAGGGCCTCACCTTCCGCGAGTGGATCCGCACCGGCGCACCCAGACCGCCCACGCGCGAGGATCTCGACTACCACGTCACCACCCTCTTCCCGCCGGTCCGGCCGCGCGGCCATCTGGAACTGCGGATGATCGACGCCCAGCCGGGCGATTCCGGCTGGATCGTGCCGCTGGCCGTCACCGCCGCGCTCTTCGACGACCCGGAGGCGGCGGAGCTGGCCTACCGCGTCGTCAAGCCCCTCGCGGAGACGGCCGGCGACCGGCCCCCGCCCCGCAACCCGCTGTGGCGGCGCGCCGCCCGCGCGGGGCTGACCGACCCGGAGCTGCACGCCGCGGCGGTGGCCTGCTTCGCCGCCGCGCGGGAGGCCCTGCCCCGGCTCGGCGCCTCCCTCGGCGTCCTCGCCGCCGTCGCGGATTTCACCGAGCGCTACGTGGCCCGCGGCCGCTGCCCCGCCGACGACCACCTCGACGCCCTGTACGCCGCGGACCCGGCCGCCGCCGCGGACCCGGCCCGCCCCGGCGACCCGCCCGACACCGCCGGCGGCGCGTCCACCCCCCGGAAGGACAGCCAGTGACCCCCGACCCCGAGTCGCTCCGGGAGCGCGCGGCCTCGGCGCTGCTCACCGCCCGCGACCGTACCCGTCTGCTCACCACCTGCGTCGACGAACCCGAACTCCTCGCCCAGCACTCCCCGCTGATGTCGCCGCTCGTGTGGGACCTGGCGCACATCGGCAACCAGGAGGAGCAGTGGCTGCTGCGCGCCGTCGGCGGCCGTGACGCGCTGCGCCCCGACATCGACTCCGTCTACGACGCCTTCGAGCACCCGCGCGCCGCCCGCCCCTCGCTGCCGCTGCTGGCCCCCGCCGAGGCGCACGGCTACGCCGCCGACGTCCGCGCCCGGGTGCTGGACATCCTGGAGCACACCCCGCTGCGCGGCGGTCCGCTGCTGGATTCCGGCTTCGCGTTCGGCATGATCGCGCAGCACGAGCAGCAGCACGACGAGACCATGCTCATCACCCACCAGCTACGCCGCGGCCCCGCGGCGCTCACCGCGCCCGAGCCGCCGGTCACCTCCGACGGCATCCTGCCGGCCGAGGTCCTGGTGCCCGGCGGGCCGTTCACGATGGGCACCTCCACCGAGCCGTGGGCGCTGGACAACGAGCGGCCCGCGCACCGCCGGCTGGTGCCGTCCTTCATGATCGACACGACGCCGGTGAGCAACGGCGCCTACCAGCGGTTCATCGACGACGGCGGCTACGACGACCCCCGCTGGTGGGCCGACGAGGGCTTCGCCCAGGTCCGCGAGCACCAACTGCGCGCCCCCCTGTTCTGGCGGCGCGAGGGCGGTCAGTGGCTGCGCCGGCGGTTCGGCGTGGTGGAGCCGGTGCCCGCCGACGAGCCGGTGCTGCACGTGAGCTGGTACGAGGCCGACGCCTACGCACGCTGGGCGGGCCGGCGGCTGCCGACGGAGGCCGAGTGGGAGAAGGCCGCCCGGCACGATCCGGCCGGCGGGCGGGCGCTGCGCTATCCGTGGGGCGACCAGGACCCGACGCCGGCGCACGCCAATCTGGGCCAGCGGCATCTGCGGCCGGCTCCCGTCGGCAGCTATCCGGACGGCGAATCGCCTCTGGGCGTACGGCAGTTGATCGGCGACGTGTGGGAGTGGACGGCGAGCGACTTCCTGCCGTACCCCGGCTTCGCCGCGTTCCCCTACCGGGAGTATTCGGAGGTGTTCTTCGGCGGCCCGTACAAGGTGCTGCGCGGCGGGTCCTTCGCCGTCGACCCGGTCGCCTGCCGGGGGACGTTCCGCAACTGGGACCTGCCGGTCCGGCGGCAGATCTTCTCCGGGTTCCGCACCGCCCGAGACGCCGACGGACTCGCCTGATGTGCCGTCATATCGCCTACCTGGGGCCGGAAGTGCCGTTCGGCGACGTCGTCCTCCGTCCGCCGGAGGGCCTGTACCGGCAGTCCTGGGCGCCGCGCCGCCAGGTGTACGGCACGGTCAACGCGGACGGTTTCGGGGTGGGGTGGTACGCACCGGGGGACCCGGTGCCCGCCCGCTACCGCAAGGCCGGGCCGATCTGGGCCGACGACCTGCTGCCGGACCTGGCGCGGGTGGTGCGCACCGGCGCGCTGCTGGCCGCCGTGCGCGATGCCACCGAAGCGGGGGCGGACGCCGAGGCCGCCGCCGCGCCGTTCGCCGCCGGCCGGTATCTGTTCAGCCACAACGGCGCCGTGACCGGCTGGCCCGGCTCGGTCTCCCCGCTGGCCGCCGCGCTGCCGGCGCAGGAGCTGCTGCGGTTGCAGGCCCGCTGCGACGCGGCGTTCCTGTGGGCGCTGGTGCAGCACCGGCTGGCGGACGGCGACGATCCGGGCGACGCGCTGGCCGGCACCGTCACGGCCGTCGCCGAGGCGGCGCCCGGCTCCCGGCTCAACTTCCTCCTGACCGACGGCACCACCATCGCCGCGACCACCTGGGGCGACACGCTCTTCCACCTGGCCCTGCCGGGAGACGGCATGGTGGTCGCCTCCGAACCCTACGACGATTCCCCCCACTGGACCGAGGTCCCCAACGGCACGCTGCTGCGCGCCACCCGCACCGACGTCCATCTCTCCCCGCTCAAGGAGCCCGCCGCGTGAGCCCCCTCAGCATCACCCGCACCCTCCCCGCCGACGCCACCGCGGCCGCGCTGCGCGCCGACGTCACCCAGGGCCTGACCCGCAGCCCCAAGCAACTGCCGCCCAAGTGGTTCTACGACGCCCGCGGCAGCGAACTGTTCGAGGAGATCACCTCACTGGCCGAGTACTACCCCACCCGCGCCGAGCGGGAGATCCTGCTCACCCGCGCCGACGAGATCGCCGCGGCCACCCGGGCCCGGACCCTCATCGAACTGGGGTCGGGCTCCTCGGAGAAGACCCGTCATCTCATCGGGGCGCTGACCGGCCTGGAGACCTATGTGCCGGTCGACGTCAGCGAATCGGCGCTCGCCGCGGCGGGCGAGGGGCTCCTCGCCGACCATCCCGACCTGACGGTGCACGCCCTGGTCGCCGACTTCCAGCGCGGCCTGACCCTGCCCGCCTCGCCCGGCCCCCGGCTGCTGGCCTTCCTCGGCGGCACCATCGGCAATCTGCTGCCCGGGGAGCGGTCCGCGTTCCTGCGCTCGGTGCGGGCGATGCTGTCGCCGGGCGACGCGCTGCTGCTGGGCACCGACCTGGTCAAGGACGAGGCGACCCTCGTCGCCGCGTACGACGACGCCCGGGGCGTGACGGCCCGGTTCAACAAGAACGTGCTCCACGTCATCAACCGCGAGCTGGGCGGCGACTTCGACCCCGAGGACTTCGCGCATGTCGCGCTGTGGGACGAGGAACGCGAGTGGATCGAGATGCGGTTGCGGGCCCGCAAGGAGCTGACCGTGAAGATCCCGGCGGTGGATCTGGCGGTGTCCTTCGCGGCGGGCGAGGAGGTGCGCACCGAGATCTCCGCGAAGTTCCGCAAGGAGGGGGTGCGCGCCGAACTGGCCGACTCGGGCTTTGAGTTGAGTCAGTGGTGGACGGACAGCGCGGACCGGTTCGCGCTGTCGCTGGCCGTCCGCGGCTGACCGGCGCCGGCTCCTGGGCGTCCGGTTCGCCCTGCCGGCCGGCGGATCTCGTCCGCGTCCGCCGGCCGGGTGCCGCGTCCGCCGTTCGTGTGATTCGATGCCGCGGTCCCGGGCGCCCTGTCAGAACACCGGCGGGGCACCGGACGCGGACACCGACGCGACGGGCAGGGGTGGGGCGGCATGGAGCTGGACCGGCGGGGTTTCCTCAGGAGTGCGGCCGCGATGGCGGGCGCCGGGGTGCTGGCGGGCGCCGGGAGCGGGCGGTTCCCGGCCGGCGCGGCCGAGCGCCGGCCGGCGCCGCTGCCCACCGAGGACTGGATGGCGGGGCTCGGCGACGGCACCGCCCTGCGACGGCTGACGATCCCGGGCACGCATGATTCCGCCGCCCGCGTCGGCGGCCCCTGGGTCGCCTGCCAGAACACCGCGATCGACGCCCAACTCCTCGGCGGCATCCGCTTCCTGGACATCCGCTGCCGCGCCGTCGACGGCGTCTTCGCCCTCCACCACGGCGCCGTCTACCAGAACCTGATGTTCGGCGACGTGCTCAACGCGTGCCGGGCGTTTTTGGCGGCGCACCCGTCGGAGACGGTGCTGATGCGGCTCAAGCAGGAGTATTCGGAGGTCTCCGACCAGGAGTTCCGCCGGATCTTCGACATCTACCTGGACGACAAGGGCTACCGGTCGCTGTTCCGGCTCGACGGCGGCCTGCCGTCGCTGGGCGAGGCCCGCGGCAAGGTGGTGCTGCTGGCGGACTCCGGCGGTCTGCCGGGGGTCCGGTACGCCGATCCGGCGCTGTTCGACATCCAGGACGACTACGTGGCGGAGCCGTTCGCGAAGTATCCGAAGATCGAGGCGCAGTTCCGCGAGGCCGCCGCCGCACCGGGCGAACTGTTCGTCAACTACGTCAGCACCGCCGCCCTGCTGCCGCCCCGCTCGAGCGCCGACCGGCTCAATCCGCGGGTCAAGAGCCTGCTGGAGGGGTCGGAAGGGAGCGGCTGGCGGGGCCTTGGCATCGTGCCGATGGACTTTCCCCAGGAATCCGGGCTGACCCGGACGCTGATCCGGCACAACCCGGTGGCGTAGGGCGCCTCTCGGCAGCGGCATCGGATGCCGACCCCGCCCGCGTACAGCAGACTGGTGCGAAATGTCTGTTCCGGTGTCCGTCCGGCCGTCCGACGGCAGGGCACCGGCCGATGCGACGAGGCGGCAGTCTGGTGAAGACGAGCGAACGCGGACCGGCCCCGGCGGGGGACGCGGGCGGCACGGACCGGGCCCCGGCGCCACGGCGGCGCCGGGGCGGGCCGCGCCGCGCCGTCGCCACGCTCCGCGCGCGTCCGGCGCTCGTGCTGTTCGTCCTGGTCGTGGCCGGCACGGCGCTGGCGTTGCGGGCCGCACCGGCCGATCCGTACCTGGCCACCGGAGACGCCACCAGAGGGACGTACGCACCGGACCGGGCGGCCGGTGACGCGGCCGCCGCGGCGGTGCTCGCCGGGCCGTACACCGAACGGCCGGGCCCGCCGGTGGCAGCCCGCGGCGGCGGCACACCGGCGCGGATGGCGGCCTCCCGGCCGAGGGTGGCGGCCCCGGCGGCCCCGGCGCCGCCGGTGGGCGCGCTGTTCTCCCCCGGCGACGACGAGGACCCGGTCCACCACTGCACCGCGAGCGTGGTCCATTCCCCCGCCCGGGACCTCCTCGTCACCGCGGCGCACTGCGTGCACGACGGCGGCTTCCGCGCCCGGCTGGTGTTCGCGCCGGGGCTGCACGACGGGGTCGTGCCGTACGGGCTGTGGGTGCCCACCCGGATCGATGTCGATCCGCGCTGGATCAGCGACCGGGACCCCGACCACGACGTGGCGTTCGTCCGGGTGCGCCGGTCCGGGCGGACGGACGACCGGATCGAGGACGTCACCGGCGCCGAACGCATCCGCTTCGACGCGCCGGCCGGGCGTCCGGCGCAACTGACCGGCTATCCCGACGACCAGGACCGGCCGGTCGGCTGCCGGCACACCGCCTACGCCCAGGGCCCCTCCCAACTCCGGTTTCCCTGCCCGGGTTTCCCGAACGGGACGAGCGGCGGCCCGCTGCTGACCGACCTCGATCCGGCCACCGGTACCGGTGCGCTGATCGGGGTGATCGGCGGGCTGGACGAGGGCGGTGACGACGAGACGTCCTACAGCAGCCGGTTCGGCGCGGACGTCGCCGCGCTCTACCGGCGGGCGACCTCCTAGGAGGCGTCCGTCGCGGCGCCGCGCGGCAGGACCTTCTGGAGCACGGACGGCAGCGGGTACCAGTCGGCGGTCGCGAAACTGGCGTGGGCGGCGGCCAGTTGGCGGACCCGGGCGAGCGCCTCGGCCTCGGTCGGCTTGGTGCCGTCGATCTGCGGTGCCACCTTGTGCGCGTCGGTCATCACCAGGAGGTAGTGGCGCCGGTCGTACCAGGCGGTGTCGATACGGCCGTTGAGATAGGTCGCGGCGTCGCCGTCGAAGGCCACGAACCAGGGGCGCAGGGCCGGGTCGGTGTAGCGCTCGCGGGGGTCCCCCGCGGCGGCGCCGTGCACGGCGGGGAAGGCCGTCGACTGCGCCAGGCGGCCGCCGGCGGCCAGGTTCTTGAGGTGGGTGGCGTACTCCACGTCCGTCCACAGCTTGTCGAGCGGGTTGTCCTCCTCGACGGTGCCGGGAATCAGCTCGATCAGGAACTTCCCCGCGAGGGCCGAGCGCGCCGGCCAGCCGCCGGCCCGCACCGCCTCGTCCGGGGTGGCGTGCGCGCCGGTCAGGTCGCCGGGGCCGTAGACCGCGTCGCCCAGCTCCCGGCGGACCAGCGTGTCGAACTCGGCGGGGCCACGGCCGCCCTTGGCGTTGAAGCCGTCCTTCATTTCGACCTTGACCCATATGGGACGGTGGCCGGGGTGGGCGTCGTGCCAGGCCCGCATATCGGACAGGCAGCCGCCGAAGTCCTGGTTACGGCTCTTGGCGCGCAGCTCGTCGGCGGTGGTGGCGTCGACGCAGTTGTTGTTGTTGCCGAGCGGGTTGCTGTGGGAGACCCGCCAGGACCTGCCGAAGCCGTTGGCCCAGACGTCGAGTTCGAGGAGCGCGGAGCCGGAGTCCAGCGCGTCGGCGAAGTAGGGGTACTTGTCCTTCTCGTAGGCGTTGTGCACGCCCACGGAGGTACTGGTGTCGTATGTCGTGGCGGCCGGTTCGGCACCCGCCGGCCCCGTCACCGCGATCACCGCCGCCGCCGCGACGGCCACCGTCCCCACGCACCGCGTCCTGTTCATGTGCCCGCTTTCCCCTTGGGTCCTCGGCCGTCCGGCCGCTCATCCGGTGGTCATCCGGTCGAGTGGGCAGCAGCGTACGGGAGTTGTCAGGGGTGGGGGTGAGGAGACGGGGGTAAAGGAGCAACGGAGGGTGCCTGAGCGGCGGTCACCAGTCGATGCGGTAGTCCGTCAGCCAGTCGGCGGCGCCCGCGCTGCCGCGTTCGGGGGGATCCTGACCGCCCGCCGGGGCCGGCGCGATGCGGCCGGCCATGCCGGCGCTGGCCGCGACGACCTTCTCCACCCGCTCCCGGCGCAGCGCCTCGTACGCGGCGAAGGCGCTCGGTGGATCCGGCTCGTCCCGCAGGCACCTGGCCAGGACGATGCCGTCCTCGATGGCCATGGAGGCGCCCTGGGCGGCGTTGGGCGCGGCGGCGTGCGCGGCGTCACCGAGGACGACCATGGTGTCGGTGTGCCAGGCCGGGAGGGTGGCGAGGTCGTGGGCGTGGGAGGCGATGACGCGGTCGCCGGTGGCGCGGACGAGGGCGGCGGCCGGGGTGGCGTCCTGGTCGAAGTGTGCCGCGACCCGGTCGCGCCACGCGTCGGGGGTGGCCGCGCCGGCGCCGTCCGGGGCGGTACCGGGGACGTTGGCGAACCACCAGACCTCGCCGTCGGGGGCGCGGGTGCAGCCGAAGAAGGCCCGGCTGCCGAAGATCATGGTGTAGGTGTCCGGCTCGGGCGCCGCCGCGGCGCTGGGGGTGTAGCCGCAGACGGTGGTCTGGCCGGTGGGGCGGGGGCGGGGCGCGGCCGGGTCGATCAGGGTGCGGGTGACGGAGTGCAGGCCGTCCGCGCCGATGAGCAGGTCCCCTTCGGCGCGGGTGCCGTCGGCGAAGACCGCCACCACCTTCGCCCCGCCCGCGGTGGGCACCCGTTCGGCTCCGACCAGGCGTTTGCCGTGCCGTACGGTCACCCCGCGGCGCGCGGCCTCGGCGTTCAGCACCTGGTGGAGCGTGGCCCGGCGCAGGGTGCGCGGGCCGAGGCCGGCGTCGCGCCCGGCGCCCGCGAGGGGCCGCTCGCCCAGCCGTTCGCCGCGGTCGCCGAGGAACGCCACGCGGTGGGCGGGGAAGGAGTGGTCCAGGACGGGGCCGTGCGCGTCGATCACCTTGAGGGCTTCCAGGCCGTTGGCGAAGACGAGGAGGAACGCGCCCGCCTCGTCCGCGCCGCCGGGGTATGCCTCGAAGATCTCGGCGTCGATTCCGGCCCGCTGCAGGGCCATCGCGGTGACGGCGCCCGCGATGCCGCCGCCGATGATGAGAGCTTTGGTCATGCCGTGGGTCCCCCCGGGTCGTGGGGGGGGGGGGGGAGGGGGGGGAAGGGGGGGGGGGGGGGGGGGGGGAAGGGGCGGTGGGGGGGGACGGGGGGGGAGGGGGGGCAGAGACGGGGGTGAGAGGGTGGGCAGCACGACCAA
>NZ_JBVIHH010000001.1:197057-453368 GCF_055570395.1 Streptomyces sp. NPDC031210 | reverse complement strand
CCCCACCGGGGGGGGGGGTTTTTGTTGGTTCTGTGTTCCCCCTGGGTTGGTTCGGGTCCTGTCGCACGACCGTCAGGTGGCGCGGCCGTGTCGGCCGCACCACCCCACCTTGGACCCCGGCGGGCCGCGGGATCCAGACCGCGTGGCCGCCGGGCGGCCGGCTCAGCCCGCCGCGTAGACGTCCTCGATGTAGCGGCCGGCGGCGGTCAGTTCGCGCAGCCATGCCTCGGACTCCTGTGCCGAGGCGCCGGTGCGGGCGGCGTGCACCTCCCGGAAGGCGGCCCGCACTCCGGGTGCCATGCGGCTGCCGTCGCCGCAGACGTAGACCCGCGCGCCGGCCCGCAGCAGTTCCCCTATCTCGTCGGCCTCCGCGGCGATGCGGTGCTGGACGAAGCGGTGGCCGTGTTCGGGCCGGGCGCTGAAGACGGGGCGGACGCGGACCGCGCCGGCTTTCTCGGCGGCGGCGAACTCCGCGGCGTGCAGGAAGTCGGTGTCGGGGTCGTCGCAGCCGAAGTAGAGCAGCGCGGGCGTGGTCCGGCCCGCGGCGACCCGGTCGGCGACGGCACCGCGGAAGGGCGCCAGTCCGGTGCCGGCCGCGACCAGGATGACGGGCGTCGGGTCGTCCGGGTCGATGCGGAACGCCTCGCGGCAGGGCTGGACGCGGGCCAGGACCGTGTCGCCGGGCCGCAGGGTGTGCAGATACCCCGAGCCGGTGCCGCCGGGCAGCAGCGAGACCATCAGATCGGCGTGGCGGGGGTCGGTGGCGGGTGCGGACGACAGGGAGTAGTGCCGGGTGCGCAGCGGCGGCAGCAGGTCCAGGACGGCCGGCCAGGGCAGTCGGCCGCGCAGCGCCGGGTGTTCCTCGATCAGGTCGATCAGGGTCCGCGGGTCGTCCTCGGTCACGGCTTCCAGGGCGAGGCGCTCGGGCGGGCAGGGGTTGTGGGCGGCCAGCACGGCGACCTGCGCGGGTGTCGGCCGGGCACCCAACTCCAGGTGGCGGGTGAGGAGTTCGCGTACGGTCAGGGGCCGGTCGACGGGCAGGGTGTCGCGGCCGGGGCGTCCGGCACGCAGCGCGAGGACGGTGTCGGGGTCGGCGCCGAGGGCGCGGGCCGCCCGCTCGGCCGCGGCCGGGGAGTTGACCGGCAGCACGGCGAGATGGTCGGCGGTGCGGTAGGTCACGCCGTCGGGCAGCGCGAGGCGCAGGTAGCGCTTGGGCCGCGGCCAGTGCGGTGCGGTCAGGTCGTGGGCCTCGGTGACGGTCATGGGGACGACGCCGTGCCGGGCGGCGAGGGCGTCCAGCGGCCCGCCGGTGAGCTCGGTGACGGTGTAGGCGCTCTCGTCGGCGGGGCGGGCGGCCGGGGCGCTCGCGCCGAGGGTCGCCGGATCGCCGTAGCGGGCCAGCAGCCGGCCGCGCAGGGCCGCGGTGAACTCCTTGACGGTGCCGTTGAGATCGCCGGAGGCGTCGGCTTCGCCGCGCGGCAGCAGGCGCTCGGCGCCGAGCGCGTCGAGCCGGTCGTCGATGAGCGTCGGCACGTGCTGGTAGGTCGCGGCCCAGTTGCGGTCGCCGACGCCGAGGACGGCGTACGGTACGTGCGCGGCGGCGCCGTCGGGCGCGGTGGCCAGCCACCGGACGAAGGCGGCCGCGTCGTCGGTGGGCTGCCCGTTGTAGGAGGCGGCGACGATGACGACGGGCCGGTCGGCGGGCAGGCCGGCCGCGTAGGCGTCCAGCGGCGCCACGTGGGGCGCGAAGCCCAGGCCGGTGGTCTCGTCGGCGAGCCGCTCGGCGAACTCGCGGCAGGTGCCGTAGTTGCTGCCGTGCAGGAGCAGCAGGCCGGTGTCCTGCGGCACGCGGGCGGGCAGGCCGTCGTCGACCGCCGGGCCGGCCGTGCCGGTGGGGGCGGCGCCGGGCAGGACGGCGAGCGCGGCGCGGACCGCGGCCCGGTCCGCGGGGGTGCGGGCGGCCAGGGTGAGGGTGAACCCGTCGGGCTTGAGGGTCAGCGTCTCCTTGATGCGCAGCCGGTAGTCGGTGTGGTCGATGAGGCGGTAGCGGTGCACCAGGAGGGCGAGCAGCATGGTGGCCTCGTGGAGCGCGAACTGCCGCCCGATGCAGGCGCGTTCGCCGGTGCCGAACGGCTTGTAGGCGTGCGGTGAGCGGGCCGCCTCGGCTTCGGGGGTGAAGCGGGAGGGGTCGAACAGCTCGGGGTTGTCGCCCCAGGCCGGGTCGCGGTGCAGCATCGGGGTGAGCACGGTGACGAGTTCGCCGGCCCGCACCGGGTAGCGGCCGCCGAGGAGGGTGTCCGTACGGGCCTGGCGGCTGAAGGCGGCGGCGGTCGGCCACAGCCGCAGCGCTTCGCCCAGGATCTGGCGGGTGTACGGCAGGCGGCCGATGTCCTCGAAGGACGGGTCGGGATCGGTCGCGTCGCCCCACAGTTCGTCGGCCTCGCGCTGGGCCAGGCGCAGGGCCACCGGGTCCTTCAGGAGGTGGTGCAGGGCGAAGGAGAGCGCGCCCGAGGTGGTTTCGTGGCCGGCGATCAGGAAGGTGATGACCTGGTTGCGGATGTTGGCGAGGTCGAGGGCGGGGCCGCGGTCCGGCGCGCCGTCCCCGCCGTCCCCGCCGGACCCGCCGGACCCGCCGGCGGCGAGCATCAGTCCCAGCAGGTCGTCCTCGCCGCCGTCGCCGCTCGCCCGGCGGGCGGTGATGACCTCGTCGACGACGGACGCGAGGTAGTCCGCGTCGGCGCGGAACGCCGCGTCGTCCGCGGAGTGGTCGACGCCGGGCTCGCGGGCGAACTTGGCCATGCTCCAGCGCAGGCAGCGCACCATCGCCTCCACGAAGGGGTGCGGGGTGTCGCGGGCGAACGACTCGAAGTCGAAGCCGAAACCGGCCAGCCCGATGGTGTCCAGCGTCATCCGGGTCATGTCCTCGGGGACGTCGACGGGCGTGCCGTCGGCGACCCGCTGGTCCCAGGCGGTCATCACCCGGCGGGCGACCTTCAGCATCGCCGGGTGGTAGGTGCGCATCGAGCCGAGGGCGAACGCCGGCATCAGGACCTCGTGCGCCTTCGCCCAGTTGGGTTCCTCGTTGTAGGCGGTGAACAGACCGTCACCGGCGAACTCTCTGACGTTCTCCAGGACGGCCGACACGCCCTTGGCGAAGCGGCTCTCGTCGGCGAGCTCGGTGACCAGGTCCAGCGAGGAGACGAACAGCGTCTCGCGGTCGCCCAGCTTGCGCCGGAAGGCCGGGCCGTGCAGTCGGGCCAGGTCCATGGCCTGCTGGATGGGGGTCGCGGTGAGGCCCGTCGCCGTGAGGTCGGCGACCGGCACGCGGTCGTCGGCGACGCGTTCGCCGGTGTGGAGCGCGATGGTGTCGGTCATGTCTCCAGCGTGACCGGCCCGGTGTGCGGGTCCCGACCGGGCAACTGCATGATTGTGCAGTGGTTTTTCGCTGCCGGCTCTTGCGGGCGGACCGGAGAAGGGTCAATGGACGAGGGGACTGCCGGCGCGATGCCGGACGCGGACACACCGGGCGGTGGCGAGCCGCCGCGCGCGAGCCGGCCGGCCGGTCCGGCGGAACCGGCCGAGGCGCCCGATCCGGCCGGGCCGTACGCGGCCGGTCCGTGGCGCAACTATTTCCTGATCCTGCTCGACCGCATCCCCACCCCGATCGCGGTGTGCCGGGCCGACGGTGAGGTGCTGATCGCCAATCCGGCGATGGCCGCGCAGTGGGGCGTGGCGCCCGGGCGGTTGCGGGGCCGCAATCTGCTGGACCTGTTCAGGCCGCAGGCGAAGGCGCAGCTCGAACGGCTCGCCCAGGCGCTGCGGCTGGGTCACCGCTCGCGCTATCCGGTGGAGGTGCGCTGGCAGGACGCGGCCGACGGCACCGAGCGGGAGGGGCAACTGACGATCGATCCGGTCGGCGACCCTTCGGTACGGCCGCCCGCCCTGCTGGCGCTGCTGCGGGTGGCCGAGGACAGTGCGGTGCCGCCCGCGCCGCGCGGTACGGCCAGCCCGGTGGAGGCCCGGATCCTGGCGCTGGCCGCCGGCGGCGCGACGACGGCGTCGATCGGTACGGCGCTGGGTCTGACGGTGGACGGGGTGAACTACCACCTGGCCCGGCTGGCCCGTCGCTGGCGGGTGCGGGGCCGGACCGCGCTGGTCGCCCGGGCGTACGTCCTGGGCGTGCTGGCCGCGGACAGTTGGCCGCCGGCGCCCGCCTGAACCCCCGGCGGGGGCGGGACGCGTCGGCGGATAACCTCCCTGGTGTGGAGGAGAAGACACCCGCGCCCTTCGAGCGCGGCACGGACGGCCCGAAGGTCATCGTTGTCGGCCTCGACGGCTCCGACTCGTCGTGGCGTGCCGCCGCCTACGCCGCCGGACTGGCCCGGCGGCAGGGCTCGAAGCTCGTCCTGGTGTACGTCCGGCCGGTGATGCCGGCCGGTGCGGCGATGGGTGCTCCGGTGGTGGACGCGACCGACGAGGTGGCCCAGGAGCTGATGGCCGCGATCCGTGAGGCGACGGAGCGGCTGCGCGGCATATACGACCTGCGCTGGGAGTTCCACACGCTGCGCGGCGACCCGTACAACGGCATGGTGCGGATGGCGGATGAGCTCAGGGCCGACGCGGTGGTGGTCGGCGCCTCGGAGTCGGCCGGGCACCGCATCATGGGCTCGGTCGCGGTCCGCCTGGTCAAGGCCGGGCGCTGGCCGGTCACCGTGGTCCCCTAGCGGACCTGTCCCCGGGACTGCCTTTCGGGTGGCCTCCGCTGGTGAGGTCGACGGGCCTGGGGCACGGTGGAGGGTGGACGGGCGGAGCGCCGCCCCGGCGAGGGAGACCACCGTGACCGACCGGACCTATCGCGTGACCGAGATCGTGGGCACGTCCCAGGAGAGTGTGGACGCCGCGATCCGCAACGGCATCAAGCGCGCTTCGGACACCCTGCGCAATCTGGACTGGTTCGAGATCACCCAGGTGCGCGGGCATCTCGCGAACGGCGAGATCGACCACTACCAGGTCGGTCTGAAGGTGGGATTCCGGCTGGAGGACGCCGATTGACACCCCTGTCGTGTACGTCTGCCGGGAAGTGGCCCAACCTTTAGGGAGTCGCCTTCCTCAGACGCCGTTCAGGGGCCATGATGATCCGCCGTCGGACCACGACGGAGCGTACGGAGGGATCACTCATGGGGCTGCGCGCGGGACAGGGCGTACTGCGCCGTAAACCGATCGAACACATCGAGGAGACGGAAGGCGGCGCGGGCCCACAGCTCACCCGGGTGCTGGGCCTGTGGCAACTGACGGCCATCGGCATCGGCGGCATCATCGGCGCCGGCATCTTCACCCTGGCCGGCACGGTCGCGAACGGGAAGGCCGGACCCGCGGTCCTGATCTCCTTCGTCGTCGCGGGCGTGGCGAGCGCCGCGGCCGCCTTCTCCTACGCCGAGTTCGCGGGGCTGATCCCCAAGGCGGGCTCGGCCTACACCTACGGCTACGCGGTGCTCGGCGAGCTGGCGGGCTGGTTCATCGGCTGGGACCTGCTGCTGGAGTACACCGCGATCGTGGCGGTGGTCGCGATCGGCATCTCCGGCTACTTCAGCTTCCTGCTGGGCGAGGCGGGCATCGAGCTGCCCGCGTGGATGCTGGGCGCGCCGGGGACCGGCGAGGGCCACCAGGTGGACCTGTTCGCGGCGGTGCTGTGCCTGCTGATCGCGTATCTGCTGACGCTTGGCATCAAGAACGCCGCGCGGTTCGAGACGATCGTGGTGGGCCTGAAGGTCCTGGTGGTCGTGCTGGTGATCGTGGTCGGCTTCTTCCACGTCGAGTCCGGGAACTACCAGCCGTTCTTCCCGTTCGGCGTGGGCGGCGCGTTCACCGGCGCCGCGACGGTCTTCTTCGCGGTCTTCGGCTACGACGCGATGAGCACCGCGGCCGAGGAGTCCAAGGACGCGCAGCGCCACATGCCCAAGGCCATCATGTATTCGCTGGCCATCTCGATGGTGCTGTACGTGCTGGCCTGCCTGGTGCTGACGGGGATGCAGAACTACAAGGAGATCGATCCCGAGAGCGGCTTCTCGACGGCGTTCAAGTCGGTGGGCCTGGACGCGCTGGCGGATGTCATCGCGGTCGGCGCGATCATCGGCATCCTGACGGTGATGTTCACCTTCATGCTGGGCGTGACCCGGGTGTGGTTCTCGATGAGCCGGGACGGTCTGCTGCCCAAGTGGTTCGCCAAGACCAGCGTCAAACACCGGGTACCGACGCGGGTGACGTGGATCGTCGGCGTGGCCTCCGCCGTCATCGCGGGCTTCCTGCCGATCGGCGAGGCGGCGGAGCTGACGAACATCGGCATCCTGCTGGCGTTCGTGGTGGTCTGCCTCGCGGTGATCGTGCTGCGCTACAAGCGCCCGGAACTGCCGCGGACGTTCCGCACGCCGGGCATGCCGGTGGTCCCGGCGATCGGCGTGTGCTTCTCGATCTGGCTGATCACGTTCCTGGCGTGGCAGACCTGGGTGCGGTTCGTCGTGTGGTTCCTGATCGGCCTGGTCATCTATTTCACGTACTCCTACAAGCGGTCGGAGCTGGCCAGGACGGACCTCCCGGGCGCCGGTGGGCCGGACCGCGAGGACCGCTGAACCAGGTGGCCGCCGCGCCGCGGCGGTGAGCACGCGGGGGCGTCGGGGCCCTGACGCCCCCGCGGTTCGGCGTCGCCGGCCGGCCTGGGCGGTCGTCAGAACAGGAACGGTCCGGGCGACTGGGTGGAGACGACCTCGCAGACCACGGTGACACCCAGCACCACCATCTTCAGCGAGCTGGCTTCGAGACGGTCACCGGCGGCGGCCCGGCCGCGCAGCGGACCGGTGGAGATGCCGCCGCCGACCGTGATCTCCGGATTGGCGCGGCCGGTGAACTTCGTGGTCCGCGAGCCGTTCTTGATGAGGGTGAGCGTCGACGTGGCGGAGCGCGCCGCCACCCGCACCGGCGTCCTGAAGGCGGAGCTGGACACGTTGATGGTCGCGGTCTTCCCTTTCCGCGTGGCGATGAGCGTGGCCTTGCCCGCGCCGTACGCACCGCAGTCGAACGTGACGGTGGCCTTCTCCGGTGTCACCGTCACCGGGGCCGGGGCCGGGGCCATCGCGAGGGTGGCCCCGAGAGCGGCCGTGACACCGACTACGGTGCCGGTCCGGCGTTGGATGGGTCTCATGGATACCGCCTTCTGGTGGGGGGGTGCGGCCGCCCACTCCCGTAACTGACGGACAGTCAGCGGCCTGGTCGCTGCCCATTGAGGCACGCACCCCGGACCAGGGCAAGAACGACACCGCATGACTTTCCCGGCGCCGGATTCCGCGACCGCGGCCGGCACCCGTCCGGCGGCGAGCGGTTCCGCTACCCGCGCCACCTCTCCTGCAGCAGCCACCGCAGGCGCGCACCGAGCCGGTGCCGCCACAGCCACAGGGGCAGCCGGCGGTGGGCCACGAAGGCCCACAGGTCGTCGTCCGCCTCGTTGCCGCGCGGGCAGTCGCGGAGCAGGTCCAGGCAGCGGCGGTCGACGGTCCGGTGCAGCCGGGCGGTGTGCGCGAGGGCGACGATGCCCTGATGGCGCAGCCCCGGGTCGGTGGTTTCCCGGGCCGTCTCCAGGGCGCGGGCCACACGGGGCAGGATCGCCGCGGCGTCCGGGTGGGTCAGCGCGAGCCCGATGACGGCGACGCCCACCAGCTCCGCGCTCCGCTCGAAGGCCGCGTCCACTTCTTCGGGCCGGTCGGTACCCAGCAGGGCGGAGGAGTCCCGCCAGTTCATGCCCCGGCCGGACGCGGCCCGGGCGAGCAGGAACTCCGCGCGCCCGGCGGCCAGTCGCCCGGGATCCGGCCGCGGCACGCCGGCTTCGGGATGGGCGTGGAGGTAAGCCGGCGCGAGGTGGCCCCAGACGCGCGCGGCCGGATGCGCGGGGTCCGCGTCGCCCCCGAGGAGTTCTCGGCACCGGGCGTCGAGCCGCCGCGGATCCGGCCCGGCCTCGTGCAGCCGGGCGAATGTCTCGCCGGCCGCTCCCAGGTCGCAGCGCCGGAGGAACGCCAGCTCCACGGCGTCCTCGGGGGTCAGCCGGCCGGCCAGCCGTCCCCACGCCAGCTCGGCCGCCTCCAGGGCCACGGCATACCGGATGAACGCGGCGGGGAGGCGGCGGGGCGGGGCATCCGCGCGGGGTGACGGGGGCACGGGGCGACCCTACCGAGCCTGACGCCGGACACGGCCAGCCGGGATGCGGTCAGTCCTGGAGCGCCTGCCAGAACTCGTCGAAGGACATCCGGCCGTCGCTGTCGGTGTCCTTGGCCTTGATGACCGCCTCGGCTATCGGGCCGGTGACGAACGGATCGCCCATCTCGGCCATCGCCCGCTTGAACTCGTCCGGCGTGACCAGGCCGTCCTTGTCCGCGTCGAACCGGTCGAACTCCGCCCTGGCCTTCTCGATGTCTGCCACGAGAGATGCCCCCTTCGTCTTGCTGCGCTACCGCACGGTGATGTGACCTGCGTAGATTAACCGACTGTCAGGACCCGCCCGGCTGGGCCCTGTGCGGGGCCGGAGACGGCGCGGTAGGGCTGCGGCGGCCGCCGTGGCGGCCGCCGTGGCGGCCGCCTTCCCGTGATCGGTCACAGTCCTCCGTGCTCGGGGCGCCCTCAGCCGGTGGCCGTGGCGGCCCGGACGCGCTCGCGTGCCTCCTCCCAGGGGGTGGGGGTGGCGATGACGGCGCGCAGGGCGCGGACCTGACGGGGTGGCAGGCCGGCGGCCAGGACGCCGGTGGCGGTGCCGTCGCGGCCGTAGAGGGCGACGGTGCGGTGCGCGGCCGGGGCCGTGGTCTCGACCCGGTCGGCGCCCGAGGTCAGGCCGTAGACCTGGATCTTGAGGTCGTACTGGTCGGACCAGAAGTAGGGCACCGGGGCGAAGGGGCGGCGTTCGGGGGCGGGGGTGTCGGGCGTGCGGTGCCCGGCGTCCGTGGCGGCCGGCGGAGGTCCGTCACCGGGTGCCGCCTCCGCCGCCAGTTCGGCCAGCAGGTTGCGGGCCGCGGCCATGGCCTGTTCGGTGGCGTTCGTCCGGTGCTCGAAGCGCAGCGGTCGCCCGTGGACGGGGTGGTCCCAGCGGGCCACGTCGCCCGCGGCGTAGACGCCGGGGGCCGCGGCGCAGTACGCGTCGCAGCACAGCCCCTCGGTGGTGTCCAGGGCCGGGTCGTCCAGCCACGCCACGGCGGGGTCGGAGCCGATGGCGAGCAGCACGGCGTCGGCGGGCAGCCGGGTGCCGTCGGCCAGCCGTACGGCGGTGACCCGCGCGGTCCGGGCGGGGCCCGGGGCGGCGTCGGCCGGGCCGCTCGTGGCGCACGCGGCGTCCGTGCCGTCCGCACTCTCCGCGAGGTCCGCGCCGTCCGTGCTGTCGAAGCCCGCCACCGATCCGGTCAGCAGCCGGACGCCGCGGGCGCGGTGCGCGGCGGCGAGCAGTGTGCCGACCTCGGCGCCGACCGTGCGGGCCATCGGTACCGCCTCGCGGCCGACGAGCGTGACCCGGTGGCCCAGTTCGCGGGCCACCGCGGCGGCCTCGCAGCCCAGTACGCCGTTTCCGATGACGACCAGGTGGCGGGCGCCGCCGGCCAGCCGGGCGCGCAGGGCCAGCGCGTCGTCGAGGGTGCGCAGGGTGTGCACCCCGTCGAGGGGGTCGGCGCCGGGCAGGGTGCGGGCCGTGACACCGGTCGCGATGATCACCCCGGCGCAGGCGAGACGCTCGCCGCCGTCCAGGGTCAGGGTGCGGGTCGCCACGTCGAGTCCGGTCGCCCGGGTACCGAGCCGCAGGTCGAGGCCGAGCGGGTCGAGCTGGTCAGTGGTGCGCAGCAGCAGCCGCTCGGGCTCCCAGTGGCCGTGCAGCAGTTGCTTGGACAGCGGCGGCCGGTCGTACGGCAGGTGGGGTTCGTCGCCGATGAGGGTGAGCGGGCCGCGCCAGCCGAAGCGGCGCAGCGCCTCGGCGGCGGCGAGCCCGGCCGCCGAGGCGCCGACGACGGCGAGCGGGCGGGTGGTCACGCGTGGACCTCGATGACGGCGGCCGGGCAGATGGCGGCGGCTTCGCGGACCGCGTCGTGCTGTTCGGCGGGCGGGGCCGCGTCGAGCAGGACGACCACGCCGTCCTCGTCGCGCTGGTCGAAGACCTCGGGGGCGATGAGCACGCACTGACCGGCGGCGCAGCACTTGTCGGCGTCAAGGGTGATCTTCATGGCGAAAGCTCCGTGGGGGTGGTGGGGCTGAGGGGGATGTGGTCGTGGGGCGTGCGGTGCCGGGCCGTCCTCGTCACCAGGTGACGGGCAGGGCGTGGCAGCCGTAGATGGCCATGTCGCCGCGGAAGGGGATCCGTTCGATCGGTACGGCGGGCCGCAGGGTGGGGAAGCGGCGCAGCAGGGTGGCGAGGACGACCTGGAGTTCGACGCGGGCCAGCGCCTGGCCGAGGCACTGGTGGATGCCGTAGCCGAAGGCGACGTGATGCTGGGCGTTGGGGCGGCTCACGTCGAGCCGGTCGGCGTCGGGGAAGACGTCCTCGTCGCGGTTGGCGGACGCGACGGCCACCACGACGCCCTCGCCGGCCCGGATGAGGTGTCCGCCGATCTCGATGTCGGCGGTGGCGACCCGGCGCGGGCCGTTGCGGATGATGCTGTGGAAGCGCAGGAGTTCCTCGACGGCGCTGCGCATCAGCGCCGGCTCCGCGCGCAGCCGGTCGGCCGATTCCCGGTCGCGCATGAGGGTGAGGGCGCTGAGCCCGATCATGTTGGCCGTGGTCTCGTGCCCGGCGACGAGCAGGAGGCCGGCGAAGGCGGCCACCTCGTCGTGGGTGATCTCGCCGGTCCGCCGCTGCTCCACGATGAGCCGGCCGAGGATGTCGTCGCCGGGGTCGGCCTCCTTGGCGGTGACCAACCGGTCGAGGTAGTCGTGGAGTTCGCGGCGGGCGGCCTCGCGTTCGCCCTCGGGGACGACCCGGGAGAGCAGTTGGCCGGTGAGCCGCTGGAAGACGTCGTGGTCGTCGTACGGGACGCCCAGCAGCATGCTGATGACCAGCGAGGGCACGGGCAGCGCGAGCGCCTCGACAAGGTCGACGCCGCCGTCCTCGCGCCCCTCGGCCCGCTCCATCGCGTCGCACAGTTCGTCGGTGACGCGCTGGATCCGCGGGCGCAGCGCCTCGACGCGCTTGACCATGAACTCGCGGGTGACCATGCGCCGCAGCCGGGTGTGCTCGGGCGGGTCCCGGCGGATGAAGCCGCGGTTGTGGGTGTTGGCGCCGCCGGTCATGCCGCTGAGCGGGTAGCCGGGGACGGTGGTGTCGGAGCTGAAGCGGGTGTCGCCGAGGATGGTCCGGATGTCGGCGTAGCGGGTGGCCAGCCAGGCCCAACTCCCGTCCGGCAGGGCGATCTTGGAGAGCGGCTCGGCCGTGCGCAGGCCGGCGAACGCGGTCGGCGGGTCGAAGGGGCAGCCGGCGGGCGGCTCTACGGGCAGGGGCGCCGGGGCGGTGGGAAGTGTCATCTCGCTCATCTCGCTCCTCGCGCGCACGCCGGCAGGGGGCGTGCGCCATGAGTCGAACATTCGCCTAACGCCTGTAAACTTACATGTGTATCCCACAGCTAAATGTGTCGGGGGGCGTGTCGGGCAGCGAGGGGTGAGCGGTCCTCAGTCTTCGAGGAGGAGAGTGAGGATCTCGTCGACGAACCGGTCCAGCCGGCGGGCGTCCTTACGGCTCGGCATGACCTGCCAGAGCATGACCCGGCCGTGCACCGCCGACCACAGGACGTACGGCGCCTCGGCGCGTGAGCCGCGCACCCGCCGGCCGGCTTCCTCGCAGGCGGTCAGCGCGTCGTCCCAGCTCCGCACCAGCAGCCCGGCCGGGTGCCCGGCCAGCCGTTCGGGGCCGACGGGGGTCTGCCGGGTTTCGTACAGGAGGCGGTAGGTGGCGGGGTGGGCGATGGCGTACCGGCAGTAGGCACGCAGTTGGGCGCGCAGTCGCGCCACCGGGTCGTCGGCGTCCGCCTCGGCGGCGGCCTCGGACATCGCCCGCGCCAGCCGCTCGTAACTGATCTCCAGGGTCGCCCAGACCAGCTCGGTCTTGTCGGCGAAGTGACGGTAGATGCTCGGGGCGGCGACACCGGCCTCCCGGGCCACGGCGCGCAGGGACAGCGCGTCCTCGCTGCCGACCTGCTCCAGGAGGCGTTCGGTGGCCCGCAGCAGTTCGTCGCGGAGCCGGTCCCCCTGTCCGCGCGGATTGCGGGGCCGGACGGCCGCACTCTCGCCCACTGCCTCCGGTCCTTCCCTGACCTCGCCCGATGCTGCGCCCCAGGGTTTCACACCCGCGCGGCACGGCGTACGAGCCGGTGTCCCGCGCCTGTCAGGCGCCGCCGGGCGGCCCGGCGGCGAGCGGGGGTGCGCACGATGCGTGCCGCCCGCGCGGACGGACCGGGGCCACCGCGGACGCGTCCCCGGCGGCGGCCGTAGGTCCGCGTGGGTCAGATCCGGCCCTGGCAGCCCTCCCAATAGGGGTCCTTCAGCCGCCGCTTGAAGAGCTTCCCGGACTCGTCGCGCGGCAGCAACCGCTCGAAGACCACCGCCCGCGGCACTTTGTAGCCGGCCAGCCGGGTGGCGACGTGCTCGCGGACCGCCGCGGCGGTGAGGCGTACGCCGGGCTCGGTCTGCACGTGCGCGGCGAGCACCTCGCCGAATTCCTCGTCGGGGATGCCGAACACCGCCGCGTCCTGCACGCCGTCGAGGGACAGCAGGCAGCCCTCGATCTCCGCGGGGTAGATGTTGACGCCGCCGGAGATGACCATGTCGTCGCGCCGGTCGCTGAGATAGAGGTAGCCGTCCGCGTCGAGATGTCCGATGTCGCCGATGCTGACGTAGCCGGGCAGACCCGGCGCTTCCATCGCGGCGCGCTTGGCGGGGTCGCCGAGGTAGGTGAAGCGCGGCCAGGTGTCGGAGGGTTTGAGGTAGATGTCGCCGGTGGCGCCGGCCGGCAGCCGCGCTCCGCCGGGGCCGAGCACGGCGACCGCGCAGGTGCCCTCGGCCCGTCCGACGGTGCCCGGGTGGGCCAGCCATTCCCGGCTGTCGCACCACGTCACGGCGCCGGTCTCGCTGCCGCCGTAGTACTCCCGCAGCACCGGTCCCAGCCAGTCGATCATGGCGTGTTTGATGTGCGGCGGGCAGGGCGCGGCGGCGTGCACGACCGAGGTGAGCGACGACAGGTCGTACCGCTCGCGCACGTCCTTGGGCAGGCGCAGCAGCCGTACGAACATCGTGGGCACCATCTGGACCTGCTCGACGCGGTGGCGTTCGACCAGGCGCAGGAACTCCTCGGCGTCGAAGCGCGGCATCAGCGTGATGTCCAGGCCGGCGGCGAGCGCGAGGACCGCGTGCTGGCTGGGCGAGGCGTGATAGAGCGGGGCGGGGATGAGCGTGCGGCCGCCGGGGGCGACGGCGAAGTATTCGAGGAACGCGCGCACCCCCTCGGCGAGCTGGTCCTCGCCGACCGCCTCGCGCAGGACTCCCTTGGGGCGGCCGGTGGTTCCCGAGCTGTAGATGACGGTGGGCGGGCGCTCGGCCACGGCCCGGTCGAGGGGGGCGAAACCGGCCAGCCAGTTGTCCAGGAGCGGGTGGGCGCCGGTGGGCGGCGGCGCGGCGAAGCCGCAGGCGGTCGCGACACCGGCGGGCACGGCGGCCTCGATGAGCCGCACGCCGGGGGGCAGCACGGCGGTCACCGTGCCGAGCAGGTCGGTGTGCGCGAAGACGGCCTTGCTGCCGCTGTCGGTGAGGACGTGCCGCAGGTCGTCGTGGCGGAAGTGCCAGTTGACGGGCACCGCGCAGGCGCCCACCTGGGCGGCCGCGGCGGTGATCTCCAGGTAGGCGGGCTCGTTGCGCATGACGAGGGCTATTCGGTCGCCCGGCAGCACGCCGAGGTCGCGCAGGCCGGTGGCGATCCGTGCGGCGCGCTCCGATAAGGCCGGGTAGCCGCGTTCGTGGCCTGCCGCGCGGACGGCGGGGGCGGGCTGTGGCTCGGTGGCGCTGGCGGCGGGCGGGGCGACGGCGTCCATGGTGCCTCCAATGAGTGCGGCCGCGCCCATTGAACAGCCACCTCCGCTTGTTTTCCAGAGCGCCCCCGGCCGGACTGACACCTCGTCAGAGTGCGGGCGGCGGCGGGAATCCACCGGCGCCGTTGAGCCGATCGGGTGACCGGGCACCGCGCCGGTCGCCGTGAGCGCCGAAAAGGGAGCGGCTGTCGGTGACAGCCGCTCCCCTGGTTCGCCGCCCGCCGGCCGGTGACGGCCGGCGGCGGGGGTCAGTCGATGCCGCGGAAGATGTGCGATTCGGCCGGGTCTTCGTCGCAGCCGGCGAGGCGCACCGGGCCGTAGCGGCTCCAGACTTCGACGTTGCGGACTTCCTTGATCCGGCCTGGCCGCTCGCCCTTCTTCATACGGGGCTGCTTGTACTGAGCCTTCTGCAATGCCACCACGCACTCCTTCTTCGAGGTATTGGTCCGACGCGGTGGCGCCTCGTTCACAAACCGGGAGTGGAGCCAGGGTTTGTGGCGTTCCCGCGACGGGCCAATGGTGTTGGCGTCTCCCAGAAAAGGTCGTCCGTCGTCCACCAGAATAACGACGTCACTCGCCGCGCGCGCGGCGTTTTCCGGCGATCACGGCATGTCGCCGCACGCCGGAAACGGCCTGTTATCACGCCCGGACGCCCCCTGGCCTGCGACGGCAAGGTTTCTTCGAGGTCCGGGCAAGCATTCCGTCCGACCGGCCGGGCAGTTCCTGGGTCTCACGGAACATCCGCGCTCGCGGAACATCCGAACGGACTCATGGGGGTGACATGTCTGCTCTCCGCAGGCATTCGGAGCGTCCGCCGGCCGGTGACAGCCGGTGGCTGACCGTGCCGGACTGCAAGCAGATCCTGGTCGTCGCGCATTCGGTGACGTATCTGCAACGGTTGTGCGCCGTGTTCTCGCTGCTGGAGCGGGATCCGCGACTCCAGGTGGTGTGCACGGTTCCGCCGCACCAGTTCGGCGCCGGGGTGCACGAGGCGCTGGCGGCGCTGGGTGTCCCGGTGATCCCGTGGGGCCGGGCCGTCCGCCGGGAATTCGATCTCGCCCTGGCGGCCGGCTCCCGGGGCACCGAGCGGCTCCGGGCCCGTCTGGTGCGGCTGTCGCACGGCGCGGGGCAGATCAAGGTGCTGCGCTCGGCCCGGGAGGCCCAGGGGGCCCGGGAGGCCCCGGCCGCCTCGGGCGGCGGCGCGCCGCCGCCCGCCATGCTCAGCCGCGAGTACCTGCTGCACGACGGCCGGGTGGTGCCGGCCGCGGTGGCGCTCTCGCACGAGCGGGATCTGGCGGAGCTGGCCCGCGGCTGCCCGGAGGCGCTGCCGGTCGCCCGGGTGGTCGGCGATCCCTGCCACGACCGGATCGCCGCCAGCCTGCCGCTGCGCGACCGCTACCGCCGGGCCCTGGGGGTGGGTAACCGCCGGCAGCTCGTGGTCGTCGCCTCGACCTGGGGCCGCTCCTCGGCGTTCGGCTGCTTCGAGACGCTGCTGCCGCGGCTGGCCGCCGAACTGCCCGAGGACCGGTACCAGGTGGCGGTGCTGGTCCACCCCAATGTGTGGGCCGGGCACGGCAGCCGGCAGATCCGGGCCTGGTTGACCGGTTTCCGGCGGCGCGGCCCGGTGGCGGTGCCTCCGGAGGCGGACTGGCGGAGCATCCTGGTCGCCGCCGACTGGGTCATCGGCGACCACGGTTCGGTCACCTCGTACGCCACGCTGACGTCCGCGCCGGTGCTGCTGGCCCGTTTCCCCGACCGGGAGGTCCATCCCGGCTCCCCCGCCGCCGCGCTGGCGCGCACCGCGCCGGCGTTGACCGCGACGCATCCCCTGGAGGATCAACTGCGGTACGCGGCGACCGAGTACCGCCGCGCCGATCACGCGCGCGTCGCGGCGATGCTCTCCTCGGAGCCGGGCCGGTTCAACGGCAGGATGCGCGAACTCCTCTACCGCGTGCTGGGCCTGGCCCGGCCCGCGTACGCCCCGGTGACGCCGGTCCTGCCGACCCCGCCGCCGCTTCGGCGCTGGGCGGGTCTGCCCGGATCGGACGCGGCGTGAGGGCGCGGGCCCGGGCGGCGGCCGCGTCCCACCGCCCGGCGGCCGCGCCGGACGCCGGGGCGCGGCCCGCGACCGTGCTGCTGGCCTCCGTGGACCTCGGCAGCGCCCCGGACGTCCCGGCGCGCGACGGCGAGGGCGGCGGATCCGGCGGCGGTGCCGCGGGGAGCTGGTCCCTGACGGTCGGCGTCCGCGCGTCCGCCGGACCGCGCCTCGCCGTGGTGCGGATGGCGCCGGCCGGCGCCACGGTCGCTCCGTGGGCGGAGGGAGCGCCCGGTACCGATAGGCACCTGAGCGTGGGCGGCGTGGCGTTGGACGCGCCGTGGTGGGCCGAGTGCGCCGATGTGCTGCTCGCCGGGCCGGAGGAGGAGGCGGCAGCCGCGTACCCGTCGGCCGGCGTCGCCCGGCTCCTCGCGCGGCATCCCGGCGCCCTGCTCGCGTCGGTGCCCCACAGCGGGGGCGGCTGCGTGCTGGGGGTCCGAGGCGGTCGGACGCTGCTGGCTCTCCCCGGCGGCGGGCGGCGGCTGTGCGCGCGGCGCCGGGCGGCGCTGGCGTCCTTCGCGCACGGCTGGCTGGTGGCCGGTGAGCCGCTGTCGGCGGTGCGCGGCGTGGTCCTCGGCGCGCCGAGCGGTGTGCCGGGGGATGTGCCGAGCGGCGTACCGGGCGGTGCGCCCGGTCCCGCGGCGGGTGCGGCGCCGCTGCCCGTACGCCTGCGGCACGGCGGGCGGGCGAGCGGCGGCGCGGATACGGACATAGAGCTCCGCCTCGGATAGGGCCCCGTTTCAGGAAGGGCCCCGCCTCAGGAAAAGCCCCGTCCTATAAAGGGCCGGCTCCGGCGTCCAGGCGTCGGAGGCGGCCCGTCAGGCGTCGGGCGTCGGACGGGCTGACGGGCTCGTACAGGCCGAGCGCCCGCTCGTAGGCCAGTCGTGCCGCCGCCTCGTCCGCGCCGTCCTGCGCGCACTGGCCTATCAGTTCCCAGGTGCGCGCCTGCCAGTGCACCGATCCGAGCTTCTCGAACGCCGCCAGGGCGTCGGTCAGTTGGCGCGCTCCGGCCCCGGGGTCGCCGGCGCGGGCGGTGGCGCGGCCGAGGTGGGCGAGGGCGCGGGCCGCGTCGTAGGGGTCGCTCTCCGCTTCGAGGGCGGTGTGCGCGCGGGCCAGGAGGTCGGCGGCGGTCCGCCAGGCGCCGCGTTCCAGGGCCAGCTCCCCCAGCGCGTAGCGGGAGAGGGCGGCGCCGCGGGTGTGGCCGATCGACTCGCGGTGGGTGAGGGCGCGGTGGTGGTAGTCCTCGGCGCGGCGCAGGTCGCCGGCGCCTCGGTGGGCCTTGCCCAGGCCGTTGAGGGCCTGGGCCTGCTGGCGGACGTCGTCGTCCTCCTCGGCGAGGCGCAGCGCCCGGCCGAACCATTCCACGGCCTCTTCGTAGTGCCCGGCGTGGCACAGGCCGTTGCCGCCGGAGGTCAGCATCCTGCCCTCGCCCGCGCGGTCCCCCGCCCGGCGGGCGGCGTCGAGTCCCAGGGTGTGTGCCTCGGTCCACAGGTCGTACGGGCGCAGCCGCAGGAACAGCGGCCACATGGCGTCGACGAGCTGCCAGGCGGTGGCGTCGTCCTGTCCGGTGGCGGCGCTCAGCCGGACGGCGGCCATCAGGTCGTGGCGGCGGGTGTCGAGCCAGCCGAGGGCCGCCGCCACGTCGGGCAGCGGCGTGGCGCGGACGGTGCGCCCGCCGTAGTCGCGGGCCAGGGTGCGGTGGCTGGGGGTGAGGAGGGTCTCGGCTTCGGTGGCGGTGGCCAGGCACCAGTCGAGGAAGCGGCGTTCGGTGTCCCGCCGGACGGGCGCGGGTTCGTCCTCGCCGCGCCGGGCGGCGTGCAGCCGCACCAGGTCGTGGAAGCGGTAGGTGTCGGGGCCGACGTCCTGCAGGAGGTTGCCGTCCATGAGGACGTCGAGGAGGCGGTCCGCCTCGTCGGTGGTGGTGTCGCACACGGCGGCGACCAGATGCGGGTCGTAGTGGGTCACGGGCAGCGGGCCGAGCCGGCGGTAGGCGTCGGCGGCGTCCGCGGGGAGCATCGCGTAGGACTCGTCGAGCGCGGTGTGCACGGCGGATTCCCCTTCGACCCGCAGGAGTTCGAGCGGGCCGCGGCCGCGGGCGAGCGCGGCGGCCATAGCGGCGACCGGCTGCCGGGGGCGGGCGGCCAGCCGGGCGGCGGCCAGGCAGACGGCGAGCGGGAGGAAGGCGCACTGGGAGACGACCTGGCGGGCGGCGTCGGGGTCCTGCGCGACGCGGTGGCCGCCGCCTCCGCGGGCGAGGAGTTCCAGGGCGGCGTTCGGGTCGAGGGCGTCGACCTGGTGGAATCCGGCGCCGTCGGTGATCAGTCCGGTCAGCCGGCGGCGGCTGCTGACGACGAAGAGGCTGCCGGGTGCGCCGTTGAGGAGGGGTCTGACCTGGGCGGCGCTGAGCGCGTTGTCGATCATTACGGCGAGGCGCAGACCGGCGGTCACCGAGCGCCACAGGGCGGCCTGTTCGGCGAGGGCGGCGGGCACGGCGCTCGTCCCGAGCGCGCGGAGGAAGGAGTCGAGGACCTCGCCGGGGCGCAGCGGGCGGTCCGGGCCGTGTCCGGTGAGGTCGGCGTAGAGCTGTCCGTCGGGGTACTCGTCGGCGATGCCGCGCAGCCAGCGGGAGACCAGGGCGGTTTTGCCGATGCCCGCCGGGCCGCTCACCACCACGAGTTGGGGCGCGGAGGTCCGGCGGGCCTGGCGTAACTCCTCCAGGGCGGCGAGGTCGGCGCCGCGGTTGGTGAAGTGGGCGGGTACGGACAGGAGTTGGCGGGGAACGGGTGGCCGGGGCGGGGCGGCCTGGTGGACGTGGACGCCGCCGCGGATCTCGGCGGCCTGCACGCTGGCACCCCAGATCTGCGCCGAGCCGGCGATTTCGTTGTGTCCGCCGCGCGCCCCGCCCGCGTCTTCGCCCGTTCCGCTCATGCCGCTCCCCCGTTTCCCACACTGTCCCGGCCATTTGGCATATCCACAACCGTTGGCCCGAGATCTACCCAGCACGCGGGCACTTCACCTGGGGCTACCCACCGGCCGGTCACCGGCAAGCGGATATCGGCCGCTGCGCGGTGGCCGGAAGTCGCCGTCTGGCACCTGAGCATGACGCTGTGTCATCCTCGAAGGCTGCGGGGTGGTACCGGCGAGAGGGGACGCTGGTGGAATTCCGATTACTGGGCACCGTCGAACTACGGTCCGGCCGGTGCGGCAGCGGGCTGCGCTCGGGCAAGGAACGCATCGTGCTGGCCGCGCTCGCACACGACGTCGGCAAGCCGGTCAGCATCGACACCCTGGCGCACCGCCTGTGGGACGACGCCCCGCCCCGGCGCGCGCGCCCCAACCTCTACACCTATGTCTCGCGGGTCCGCCGGGCCATCGCGGAGATCGGCGGGGAGGGGGCGCCGGTGGTGGCCGTCCGGGCCCGCACGTACACGCTGGAGGCGGACCCGGAGACGGTCGATCTGCGCCGCTATCTGCATCTGCTGGCGCGGGCCCGGGTGCTGGCCGACGGCGGGGACGCGCCCGGCGCCCTGAACCTGCTGGACCGGGCGGCGGCGCTGTGGCGCGGTGAGCCGCTGTCCGGGCTGACCGGGTCGTGGGCCGAGCACGTCCGCGCCACCGTCGCGGCCCGCCGGCTGGCCGCGGCCCTCACCCGCTCCGGCATCGAGCTGGCTCTGGGGCGGTTCGCCGACGCGGTCCCCGATCTGACGGCCCTGCTCGACCGGCATCCGGCCGACGAGTCGCTGACCGCGCACCTCGCGGTGGCCCTGTACGGCTGCGGCCGGACCGGGGAGGCCACCGAGGTGCTGCGCAGGACCGGCGGCCGGCTGCGCCGCGCTTTCGGCGCCGACCCCGGCTCCCGCCTGCGGAGCGTCCAGGAGGGCATCCTCAAGGGCGTACCGGCGGACGACCTGCTGGCGCCGCCCGCCACCGGCTCCGCCGCGTCCGCCGCGCCCGGTGCCGCGCCGGCCCCGGCGCCCCTGGTGCCCGACAACCTTCCGCGCGATGTGCCGTGGGTGGGCCGGAGCGAGGAGCTGCGCCGGCTGACCACGGCGCCGGACACGGCCGCCGGCGCGCCGGGCCGGGTGGTCGCGCTGGAAGCCATCGACGGGATGGGCGGCGTCGGCAAGACCTCGCTCGCCGTCCACGCCGCGCATCTGCTGCGGCACCGCTTCCCGGGCGGCCGGGTGCATCTGGACCTGCGGGCGCACGCGCCCTTCGAGCCGCCGCTGGAGCCGGCGGCGGCGCTCGGAACGCTCCTGCGCCGCTTCGGGATGCCGCCCGCCCGGATCGCCCACGAGCTGGAGGAACTCGTCGCCCAGTGGCGGGCGTTGCTCGCCGACCGGCGGGCCGTGATCATCCTCGACGACGCCACCGGCCCCGACCAGGTCCGGCCGCTGCTGCCCGGCGACTCGCCGTCCCTGGTCATCATCACCAGCCGGGTCCGGATGACCGGGCTGGCGGACGTCTGCCCGATCTCGCTGGGCGCGCTGACCACCGAGGACGCGATCGCCCTGCTGCGCGGGCGGCTGGGCGGCGGGCGCCCGGTGAGCGAGACGGCGGCCGCGGAGATCGTCCGGTTCTGCGGGCATCTCCCGCTGGCCGTGGACATGGTGGCCAGCCGCCTGAAGTCCCGTACGGCGTGGTCGGCGGCCGACCTCAGGGACCGGCTGGTGCGCGAGCCGGGCCGACTGGGCGAGATCCGGGACGCCACCGGCGACATCACCCGGACCTTCGACTTCTCCTGCCGCGGTCTCTCGCCGCGCCAGCGCCGTGCCTTCCGGCTCCTGGGACGGCACATCGGCTCGGAGTTCGGGGTGCCCGCCGCCGCGGCGCTGACCGGCCGGCCGGTGGACGACATCGAACGCGTCCTGGAGGAACTCCTCAATCTGCACCTGGTGATGGAACCGTCCCCGCACCGCTTCCGGCTGCACGATCTGCTGCGCTCCTACGCGGGCGGTCTGCCCGGCGAGGCGGCGGACGCCGGGGAGGACGAGGCGGCGGTCGGACGGCTGACCGACTTCTATCTGCACACCGCCGACCGGGCCGACCGGATGCTCCATCCGCACCGGACGCGGATCACCCTGGCACCCGCCGAGCCGCCGGCCGGGCTGCCGCAGTGGCCGGATCCGGCCGGTGCGCAGGAGTGGCTGCACACCGAGAAGCCCAATCTGCTGGCCGTCGCCGAATACGCCCGTTCGCGGGGCGACGCGCGGCGGGCGGCGCTGCTCGCGCACGTGCTGGGCGAGTATCTGGTGGCCGAGGGCCACTGGGCGCTGGCCCGGGAGCTGCACGAGGAGGCCGTCGGCCACTGGCGGGAGTGCGCGGACACCGCCGCCGAGGCGCGGGCGCTGCTCGACCTGACCACGGTGCTGGCGCGTGGTGGGGACTTCGAGCGGGCCATGGCCGGCGCCCACCGGGCGCTCGCCCTCGCCCGGCGGGGCCGGGATGCCGCGGCGGAGGCCGAGGCGCTGCACCAGCTCGCGGTCCCGCTGTGGCGCACCGCCCGCAACGGCGAGGCGCTGCCGCTCCAGCGTCAGGCCCTGATGCTGCGGATGCGGGGCGCGGACCGGCGCCAGCAGGCCCGCAGCCTGAACAACATGGGGATCACGCTGCTGCATCTGGGCAGCCACGCGGAGGCGCTCGGCTGCTTCCAGGACGCGTTGGCCCGCTTCCGGGAGGTCGGCGACCGGCGCGGGCAGTACCTCACACTCAACAACCTGGGCGAGGTCCAGCTTGCGCTGGGCGTGCCGGAGCGGGCGGGGCACGCCTTCCGGCAGGCCCTGGCCCTCGCCCTGTCGGCGGGCGACCGGGCCGACCAGGCGACGGTCCGGATGAATCTGGCCGGGGTGCTGACCACGTCGGGCGAGCTGGCGGAGGCGCTCGCCCTGCACCGGGAGGCGCTGGCGGCGCTGCGCGAGATCGGTGACCGGCACAACGAGGCGATCGCGCTGAACACGCTGGGCAGGACGCTGCGGGCGGCGGGCCGGGACGAGGAGGCGCTGGCCCACCACGAGGCGGCGGTGGCACTGGCGCGCCGGATCGGCACCGCCTTCGAGGAGACCCGGGCGCTGTGCGAACTGGGCCGTACGGAGCTGCGTACGGGGCGGGCCGGGCGGGCCGGGCGGCATCTGGAGGCGGCGCTGGCGGTGGCCCGGCGCATTCAGGCGCCGGGTGAGGTGGCCCGGGCGCTGGAGGCGCTGGCGGAGTCGCGGGAGGCGGAAGGGGAGAGCGAGGACGCGGACGTCCTGCGCCGGGAAGCCGCCGCGGTGCGGCGTTCGCTGGACTCCTCTGCCCCACAGTCCCCAGAAGCCTCACAACCCGACGGCGAACGAACGGAGAAGGGCAATTTTGAGCTCACTTTGATCGAAAGCGAACAGATCGACAAGGGTGCCTAGAGTAATCGCCCGAAGATCGAAAATTTTTCCTGCGAGAGGGTCCCCGCACAGGATCAAACGACTAGATTCAGCCGCCCGCGGCAAGATCGTTCAGCGGTCTTCCCCCACGTCGCGTTCCTGAAGCTCGTCGTTACCCCCCTGTGCCGAGAAAGGGGCCCCACGTGCCCAAGAACGTCGGATTCCTCGCGTCGATACTGACGGCCACGGCCGTCGTCAGCGGTTTGTTCCTTCCCCTCTCCGCCGACGCGACGGAACCCGAGCGAGCGATCACCGCCACCACGCAGGACGCTTGCATCCCCTACTGACCCGCACCACCCTCCGCCCCGCACGGCGGATCCACCTCCGCGGCCGCGCGCCTTTCCCCCGGTGCGCGGCCGCGGTGCTACCCATGGGCGGGTGGAATGGTTCTCGGATCCCGGCTACTGGCTCGGCCGGCTCGTCTTCCAGCGGATGCTGGCGGTCCTCTACGTGGTCGCGTTCGTCGCCGCGGCCCGGCAGTTCCGGGCGCTCATGGGCGCCGACGGCATGCTGCCGATCCCCCAGTACCTGGCGCGGGTGCCGTTCCGGGCCGCGCCGTCGGCCTTCCACGCGCACTACTCCGACCGCTTCTTCGCACTGTGGTCGTGGTGCGGGGCGCTGCTGGCGGCGGCCGTCGCGGCGGGGGCCGGGGACGCCGTCCCGCTGGGCGCGGCGATGGCGATGTGGGCCGTGCTGTGGGTGATGTACCTGTCGATCGTCAATGTGGGGCAGACCTGGTACAGCTTCGGATGGGAATCCCTCCTGCTGGAGTCCGGCCTGCTCGCCGTGTTCCTCGGCAACGCCGACACCGCGCCCCCGGTGCTGGTGCTGTGGCTGGTGCGCTGGCTGCTGTTCCGGGTGGAGTTCGGCGCCGGGCTGATCAAGATGCGGGGCGACGCCTGCTGGCGCGATCTGACCTGCCTGTACTACCACCACGAGACCCAGCCGATGCCGGGGCCGCTGAGCTGGTTCTTCCACCATCTGCCCAAACCGCTGCACCGCGTCGAGGTGGCCGCCAACCACGTCGCCCAACTCCTGCTGCCCGTCCTGCTGTTCGCTCCGCAGCCGGTGGCGGGCTGGGCGGCGTTCGCGATGGCCGTCACCCAACTGTGGCTGGTGCTGTCCGGCAACTTCGCCTGGCTGAACTGGCTGACCATCACCCTGGCGATGGCGCTCATCGCCCCGCCGTGGGGCCGTCCCTCGTCGCCGCCCGCCGCCGCCCCGGTGTGGTTCGAGGTCCTGGTGATCGCTTACACCGTGGTGGTCCTCGCGCTCAGTTACCGCCCGGCACGCAATCTCATGGCGCGTCAGCAGCTCATGAACACCTCCTACGACCCGCTGCACGTGGTCAATTCCTACGGCGCGTTCGGCAGCATCACCCGGGTCCGGCGGGAGATCGTCATCGAGGGGACGGCGGACGCGGTGACGGGGCCGGACACGACCTGGCGGGAGTACGAGTTCCACGGCAAGCCGGGTGACGTCCGGCGGCTGCCGCGCCAGTTCGCGCCCTACCACCTGCGCCTGGACTGGCTGATGTGGTTCGCGGCCCTCTCCCCGGCGTACGCGGGGGCGTGGTTCGGCCCGTTCGTCGAACGGCTGCTGGACAACGACCGCGACACGCTGCGGCTGCTGCGCGTCAACCCCTTCCCGGACGCGCCGCCCGCCCGGGTGCGCGCCCGCCTCTTCCGCTACCGCTTCACGACCTGGCGGGAACTGCGGGAGACCGGCGCGTGGTGGCATCGCGAAGAGGTGCGGTCCTTCCTTCCGCCGATGGCGCTCGCAACTCCGCGCGGAACGCGATGACCGTCTCGCGGGCGTGCCGCAGCCCGATCCGCTCGAAGTCGCGCTCCAGCGCGGCGAGTTCGGCGAGCGTCTCGTCCCGGTCGCGGCCCAGGCGGGCGCGGGCCTTGGCCAGCCCCAGCTTGGACAGGGCGATGCCGCGCGGCTCCCGCATGGCGCGGAACTCGTCCAGCGCCACGCGGTAGGCGGTGCACGCGTCCGTGTGGCGGCCGGCCCGGTAGAGGACGTTGCCGCGCATCTTGTGGTTGTAGGCGAGCGCGCCGGCCAGGTCCATCGCGCGGCAGATCTCCGCCGCCTCGGACAGCAGCGCGAGCGCCCGGTCCGGCTCCCCCTGGACGGAGAGGACGTCGGCTATCCCCCGCAGCGACCAGGCCCGCCCCCGCGCGTCGTCGGCCTCGGCGGCTATCCGGGCGGACTCCTCGAACAGCTCCAGCGCCTTGGCGTAGCCGCCGGTGTTGCGGTGCATCTGGGCGATCCCGGACATCGCCCAGACCATGTGCCGGGCCTCGCCGTGCGCCCGGGCCTGGGCGAGCAGCTCCTCGTGGAGGTCGGCGACCGCGGCGTAGTCGCCCTGTATGCGGCCGGTCTCGGCGAGACCGGCCAGGGCGTAGCCGTGGGCGAGGCGGTCGCCGCCGCGGTCGGCCAGCGCCACGGCGTGGGTGAGCAGGCGGCGGGCGAGCGGCAGCGTCCCGCACTGGCGGGCGAGGGTGCCGCCGCTCCACAGCGCCCAGGCCATGGCGCCGGCCTCGCCCGCGGTCCGTGCCGCGCGGTAACTCTCCCGCCAGGCCGCCCCGGCCTCCTCGGCCCGGCCCAGCCGCCGGTTTGCCTCGGCGACCGCGAGTGCGGCGCGCGCCCGTTCCAGCGCGGTGCCCGCACGGGAGCGGGCCCGGTCGGCCGTTGCCAGTACGTCCTCGTAGGAGGAGTTCACGCTCAGCGCCGCGCCCAGTTCGCCCTGGTATTCCGGGGCGAATGCCTTGCCGTACATATATTCGTGGCCTCTCGGTCATATCCCTGCCTTGATCAAGAAACTACGAGCCGGAAGGGGGTCGGCGAATCCGTCCGCGTATGGGTTGTGCCGTACGCCTGGAGTGCTACGGACGGGACGCCGGTCATCACCGGGACGTACGGCCGTCTCAGGGTCGGCTTCCCCGGCGCACCGCAGGTGACCTGGGAAAACGCCCGGCGGCCGATCCCTGGTCCTGACGGGCGTTCAGCGCGCGCGTACGGTGGCGCACGGCAGGCGGCCCCTGCTCGCGGAGCACCGACCTCGGAGGTGTGCATGAGCGCGGAACGGAACGGGCGACGGCCCGGGACGACGACGCCGGACGGCACCCGGCCCGGGCCGGATCGGAGGCTGGGCCGGCGGCGGCTGCTCGGGGCGGTCACCGTCGGGCTCGCCGGGACGGCCGGCGCCGCACTGCTGGCCACCAGGGACGCGGCTCCCCCGCCGGCCGGAGACCGCGGACACCAGCAGGAACGCCGGGACCACGGCCGCCTCCCGCAACGGGACCGGCCGCTGTTCCTGGGGACCTACACCTCCGCCGAGGGCGGCGGCGACGGCGTGGGACTGGGCACCTACGACCCGGCGACCGGCCGGATCACCGCCACCGGAGTCGTGTCGGGCGTCGCCGATCCCTCCTATCTGGCGCTCGCCCCCTCCGGCCGGACGCTCTACGCGGTCGACGAGCGGGAGCGGGGCGCGGTGACGGCCCTCGCCCTCGGGCCGGGCGCTCCACGGGTGCTGGGCAGCCGGCCCACCGGCGGCGCCGGGCCGTGCCATCTGTCGGTGCATCCCGGCGGGCGGTGGCTGCTGAGCGCCAACTACCTCTCCGGCAGCGTGGCCGTGCACCCGATCGGGCGGCACGGCGCGTTGGGCGCGCGTACGGACCTGGTGGTCCATGACGCGCCGCCGCCCGGCCCCGGTCAGGACGGGCCGCACGCCCATCAGATCCTGACCGCCCCGGACGGCCGCCACGTCCTCGCCGTGGACCTCGGCAACGACACCGTCTACACCTACCGGCTGGAGACGACCGCCGGAAAGCTGACGGAGGTCTCGCGGGCGGCACTGCGGCCCGGCGCCGGGCCCCGGCATCTGACCTTCCACCCTTCGGGCGCCTTCGCCTATCTGGCGAACGAGGTCGACAACACCGTGGTCGTCTGCGGTTACCACCCCCGCAGCGGACGGCTGACGCCCGGCGAGCCGCAGTCCACCGGGACCGGCACCGGCCCCGGCACCAGCTATCCGGCGCAATTCCTGGTCACGCGGGACGGCCGCTTCGCGTATCTCGCCAACCGGGGCCACAACAGCCTCACCCGTTACGCGGTGGAGGCGCGCGGGGCGCGGCTGCGACTGCTGGCCACCGTCCCGGTGGGCGGTGACTTCCCCCGGCACCTCGCGTTCTCCCCGGACGGCCGGCTGCTGTTCGCGGCCAACCAGAGGTCGGGCTCGGTGACGGTGTTCTCGGTGGACGCGCGGACCGGTGCGCTGACCAGGAGCGGCGAGCCGTTCGCGGCGCCCGTCCCGGTCTGCGTGCTGCCCCTGTGATCCGCGTCGGCGGCCGAGGGGCCGGCGGGAAAACGGCGGCGACGGCGCCGGAGAAATGGCTGGTTGACGTCGGCCGGCGGCAGAGCCTTGAGCGTCGGGGTGGCCGTCAGCCTCCGCCCGTGGCCGGGGCCACGTACTCCCGTAGCAGTGCCCGCAGTTCGGCCTCGAAGGTGTCGTAGCGGGTGCGGAGTTCGCCGCCCGGCCAGTTGGGGGGCAGCAGCGGGTCGGGCAGCAGCGGGTCGGCCAGGAGATGGCGCAGGGCCGCCGCCGCGATGGTGAAGCGGTCGGCGAGGGTGTCGGCGCGGTCCAGGGCCGCCGTCAGGGCGCGGGCGTGCCGGGACCAGCCGGCCAGATCCCACAGGCGGCCGGCGAGCGCGGCCGGATCGGCGTCCGGCGTGGCGGTGAACCAGGTGCACTGGCCGGTGACGACGGCCGGCCGGGGCCGGTCGAGGTTGGCCGGGCGCAGCCAACTGCCCTCGCGGAGTTCGGCCAGGCGGAGCGCCGCCATGGCCTGGCGCAGGGCGGTGCGCTCGGCGGCCGGGCGGCGTTCGGCCGTGGTGACCATGGCGACTTCCCAGTCCCCGTGCCAGGGCCGGGTGCGCGGCGAGCGGCTCTCGTCCTGGCGGGCCTGGCGCTCCAGGAGGCGGGCGGTGAGGGCGTAGCAGCCGTCGCTCTGCGCCAGGTCGCCGGAGGCGACCATCCGGGACAGCGCGACGCGGACGGTGCCCTCGGCGATGGAGAAGAGTTCGCCGACGCGTACGAGGGCGCGGGCGGGCAGCCGTGGCGGGTGGTGTCCGAGGAGGGTGCTCAGGACGATCGAGCGGGCGGTGAGCGGGCGCGGTACGAGCGTGCCGGCATCACGGGAGGCGTCCGCGCGGCCGTCGGGGCGGCCGGGGGACGGGCCGCCGGAGCGGCCGGCGGTGTCGTCGCAGTCGTTGTTCATGGGTGTCCGGAATTCTAGTCAGCGCGCCCGGCGCGGGCATTACAGTCTTTCCACACGCGTTCCGAGTCTGTAACGTCCGGCGTATGACCGTCACCCATGAAGTCGTGAATCAGGCTCCGCCGCTCACCGGGTTCAGCACGGCGGACGAACCGGCCCTGCTGGAGGCCCTGCGCCGGGAGGGCGCAAGCTGGGGCGAGCCGGAGGTGGCCGCGCTGGGCGCGCTGGCCGGTTCGCCGGCGGTGCAGGAGCGGGCCCGCTGGGTGGAGGAGCAGCCACCGCGGCTGCGCACCCACGACCGGTTCGGCCACCGCGTGGACGAGGTCGAGTTCCACCCGGCGTGGCACGAGCTGATGACCGTCGCGGTGGAGCACGGCCTGCACGCCGCGCCCTGGGCCGACGACCGTCCGGGGGCGCATCTGGTGCGCGCCGCGAAGTTCTACGTCTGGTCGCAGGCCGAGGCCGGACACGGCTGTCCGGTCTCGATGACGTACGCCGCCGTCCCCGCACTGCGGGCCGCCCCGGACCTCGCCGCGCGCTACGAGCCGCTGCTGGCCGCGCGCCGTTACGACTTCGGGCTGCGGGCGCCGCTGACCAAGTCCGGCCTGATCGCGGGCATGTCGATGACGGAGAAGCAGGGCGGCAGCGATGTGCGGGCGAACACCACACGCGCGGTGCCGGCCGGCGACGGCACGTACCGGATCACCGGCCACAAGTGGTTCACCTCGGCGCCCATGAGCGATGTGTTCCTGGTCCTGGCGCAGACCGAGGAGGGCCTGACCTGCTTCCTGCTGCCGAGGGTGCTGCCGGACGGCACCCGCAACGGCATGCGGCTGATGCGGCTCAAGGACAAGCTGGGCAACCGCTCGAACGCCTCCTCGGAGATCGAGTACGACCGGGCGGTGGCCTGGCCGGTCGGCGAGCCGGGGCGCGGGGTGCGCACCATCGTCGAGATGGTGAACATGACCCGGCTGGACTGCGTGCTCGGCTCCGCGGCCGGTATGCGGGCCGGGCTGCGGCAGGCGCTCCACCACACCGCCCACCGGCGGGCGTTCGGGCGGCCCTTGGACCGGCAGCCGCTGATGCGCTCGGTGCTCGCCGATCTCGCCATCGAGTCGGAGGCGGCGACGCTGCTCGGCATGCGGCTCGCGGCGGCGGTGGACCGGGCGCACGCCGGGGACGCCGGGGAGGCGGCACTGCGCCGGGTGGCGCTGGCGGCCGGCAAGTACTGGGTCTGCAAGCGGGGCAGTGGCCACGCCGCGGAGGCGCTGGAGTGCCTGGGCGGCAACGGCTACGTCGAGGAGTCCGGCATGCCCCGGCTGTACCGGGAGGCGCCGCTGCTGTCGATCTGGGAGGGCTCGGGGAACGTCGCGGCGCTCGACGTACTGCGGGCACTGGGCAAGGAACCCGCCGCGCTGGACGCGTTCTTCGCCGAGGTGGACACCACCGCCGGCGCGGACCGGCACCTGGACGCGGCGGTGGCGGGGGTCCGCGCGCTGCTCGGTGCGCTGGACGACCCGGAGGGGGCACAACTGATGGCGCGGACGCTGGCGGAGCGGATGGCGCTGGTGCTCCAGGGATCGCTGCTGGTGCGCCACAGCCCCGCGGCGGTCGCCGACGCCTTCTGTGCCTCGCGGCTCGGCGGGGAGTGGGGGCACGCCTTCGGCACGCTGCCACCCGGCGCCGATCTGGCGGCGATCCTGGAGCGGGCCCGGCCGGGGGCGCCGGGCGCGGAAGGCGCCGGGGCCGGAGCCACAGCCGGGGCGGGGGCCTGATGTCCGTACGGGTGGAGCGGGCCGGGCCGGTGACGACGGTGGTGCTGTCCCGGCCGGAGGTGCGCAACGCCGTGGACGGTGCCACGGCGGCGCGGCTGGCCGACGCCTTCCGCGCGTTCGAGGCCGACGCGGAGGCGAGCGTCGCGGTGCTGTGGGGCGAGGGCGGCACGTTCTGCGCCGGCGCCGACCTCAAGGCGATCGGCACCGAGCGGGGCAACCGGGTCACGCCGGACGGCGACGGGCCGATGGGACCGACGCGGATGCGGCTGAGCAAGCCGGTGATCGCGGCGGTCGCCGGGCATGCCGTCGCGGGCGGACTGGAGTTGGCGCTCTGGTGCGACCTGCGGGTCGTGGAGGAGGACGCGGTGTTCGGCGTGTTCTGCCGGCGGTGGGGCGTACCGCTCATCGACGGCGGCACGGTGCGGCTGCCGCGGCTGATCGGGGCGAGCCGGGCGCGGGACCTGGTACTGACCGGGCGGCCGGTGGCGGCGGCCGAGGCCCGGGACATCGGGCTGGCCCACCGCGTCGTACCGACCGGCACGGCTCGGGGCGCGGCGGAGGAGCTGGCGGCGGAACTCGCCGGCCTGCCCCAGGAGTGCCTGCGCAGCGACCGGGCCTCGCTGCTGGACCAGGAGGGCCGCTCCGAGGAAGCCGCGATGGCCACCGAACTGCGGCACGGCCAGGGCGTGTTGACGCAAGCCCTGGAGGGCGCGGCGCGCTTCGCGGCGGGAGCGGGACGGCACGGGGAACCGGCTCGCTGAACGGGAAGCCGAGGAGGCGGGGAGCGGGGGCGGTGGCGGCGGGGCGCCGTTCTGTCGTGCCGCCGTGCCGCCGTGGTGAGCGTTCGAAAGAGGGACGAGCGAACGATCGTTTGGATCGTTTGACGCACACCTCTTGAGCGTTTGGCGCGCGCTCCGGTTTCATACGGGCACGCCGCACACGGGCCCGCCGAGCCTCGACGCTCCCCGCCGCCCGCCCTCCTGGCCACGGAGACCCCATGACGCGACCATGGTCCCGCCGTTCCCTCCTCCGCACGGCCGGCGGGGCCTCCCTCGCCGCCGACCCGACCGGCACGCGGGCCGCCGCCCGGACCCGAACCCCCGCGCCCGCCGACGACTTCGCCGCGCTGCGCCGCACCTGGCGCGAGCTGCTCCTCGGGACGGGCTTCTCGCCCACCGCCCAGCCGTTCAAGGACCGCCTCGCCGCCCTCGGCCGCAGCGCCCGGCAGTTGCTCTCGGCGATGCAGCCCGCCGAGGGCTCGCTCTGGCCCGACGCGGTGTACGCCGACCCGGAGCCGGACACCGACCCCGAGTCGTACGGCTTCTCCGGCCGAATCCAGACCAGTTACGCCCGGCTGCTGACCATGGCGCAGGCGTACGCGCAGCCCGGCACCGGGCTCACCGGCGACGACGGTCTCGCCACGGCCCTGCTGACCGGCCTGGACCACCTCCACACCCAGGTCTACAACGAGCGCACCACCAGATACGGCAACTGGTACCACTGGCAGATCGGCGCCCCGCAGGCACTCCTGGACCTCTGCGTACTGCTCCACGACGTCCTGCCGGCGGAGCGCACCGCCCGCTATCTGGCGGCGATCGACCATTTCGTCCCGGACTCGGCGGTCGGCTCGCACACCGGCACCAGCACGGGCGCCAACCGGGTGGACCTGTGCCGCGTGCTGGCGCTGCGCGGCGTCGTCGGGGAGAGGGCCGGCAAGGTGGCGCTGGCGCGCGACGCCCTGACCCCCGTCTTCCCGTACGTCACCTCGGGCGACGGCATCTACGCCGACGGTTCGGTCGTCCAGCACACGTGGGTGCCCTACACCGGGTCCTACGGCGCCGTGCTGATCGACGGCCTGAGCAAGCTGTTCGCGCTGCTCGGCAGCTCGCCCTGGGCGGTCACCGACCCCAAGCGGCAGTTGTTCCTCGACGCGGTCGAGCACGCCTACGCGCCGTTCCTCTTCAACGGCCTGATGATGGACGGCGTCTCGGGCCGGGCGGTCAGCCGGGGCGTCTCCGCCGCCGACCCGGAGAAGACGCAGGCCAGTGACCACCTGCGCGGACATCCGGTCATCGCCTCGATCCTGCTGCTCGGCGAGGGCGCGAGTGCGGCGGAACGGGCCCGCTGGCGGGGCCTGGCCAAGGGGTGGTGCCGGCGCGACACCTACTCCCCCGTGATGAGCGATCCGAGCCTTTCGATCGCCGCGCTCGCACGGATCGCGGAGGTCCTGGACGACGCGTCGGTGCGGCCCGTCCCGGAGCCGTCCGGGCACCGGCAGTTCCCCGGGATGGACCGCGTGGTGCACCGCCGCCCAAGCTGGGCCGCCGCCCTCTCGATGGCCTCCCGGCGCATCACGTACTACGAGAACGGCAACGGCGAGAACGTCCGTGGCTGGCACACCGGCGCGGGCATGCTCTATTGGTGGGGCGCGGACTTCGCCAACGGCCAGTACAGCGACGCCTTCTGGCCCACCGTCGATCCGCTGCGCCTGCCCGGCACCACCGTCTCCCGCAAGCCGCTCGCCGACGGGGAGGGCGGCACCTGGGGCGCGGCCCGGCCCGACGTGTCCTGGGTGGGCGGCAGTCAGGCGGGCCGCTACGCCTCCGCCGGCCAGTACCTCAAGGGCCTCTCCAGCACCCTGGTGGCGAAGAAGTCCTGGTTCTTCCTCGACGACGCGGTGGTCTGCCTCGGGGCCGGCATCACCGCGCGGGATGAGCGAACGATCGAAACGATCGTCGACAACCGCAACCTGGGGGCTTCGGGCGACGCGTCCCTGCTGGTGGACGGACGCCTCCAGCCGGCCTCGACGCCCTGGTCGGCGACGCTGCCCGGCGCCCGCTGGGCGCACATCGAAGGACACGCCGGATACGTCTTCCCCGGCGGGACAACCCTCACCGCGCGGCGCGAGGCCCGCTCGGGCGCCTGGCGGGACATCAACGCCGGCGGCTCCCCCGAACCGGTCGAGCGCCGCTATCTGACCCTGCTCACCGAGCACGGCACCACTCCCTCCGGCGCCGGCTACCGCTACCTCCTCATGCCCGGCGCGAGCCCGGCCCGTACCGCGGCCCGGGCGGCGGACCCCACCTGGCTGCGGTCGCTCGCCAACTCCTCGGAGCTCCAGGGGATCTCGGTGCCCTCGCTCGGATTCACCGGGATCACCTTCTGGTTCGCCGGCACGGCCGGACCGTTCAGCGCGGACGCCCCGGCGAGCGTGACGGTGCACGAGCGGTCCGACGGCACGGCCGTCCTCGCCGTCAGCGACCCGATGCGCGCCCGCACCTCGCTCACCCTGACCTGGGACCGGCCGGTCGCCGCGGTGCTCACCAGGCCCCCGACGCTCCGCTCCGCGGCCACCGGGAAAACCCTCACCCTGGTCTTCGGCGACCTGACGGGAACGGGCGGGCTCAGCCAGAACGTCACCGTACGGCTCGGCTGAGACCCGCGGCGGCGCTCCCCGTCAGCCCCTCCCCCCTCACCTCACACCACCGCTCCGCCGGGGTGCGGAAAACTCTTTCTTGAACACGTTCAATTTCGCGCGTACTGTCGACCGCGTACCGCACGGCAGGTCACGAAAGGGGGGCGTGGTGACCGTATTGGTCCACCTCATCGTCATGCTCGGGATGTTCGTGGTGATCCCGCTGGGGATCTCGCTCATCGGGGACGGGCCCGGCCTCGCCCGCGTCCGGCGGGTCTGGCCGCTCGCCGCCCTCGCGGGCTCCGTCGCGCTGTGGCTGCCGCGCGGCCCGGCCGCCACCGCGTGCGCCGTCCTCTACGCGACGGCCACCGTGGCCCTCGCCGCCCAGGCCCCGCTACGGCTCGCCCGTACGCGCTCTCTGGCGCCGCCCGAGATCGCCCTGCTGACGGCCCTGGCCACCCCGTCCGTGGCGGGGATCGCCCTGGTCGCCGAACGCGCCGGGCTTCCGCTGTTCGGCTTCGACCTCGACATCCTGGCGCTGACCGTGCCGCACTTCCACTTCGCCGGGTTCGCCGCCGCACTGATCGCGGGCCTGGTGTGCCGCGGCGCCGGCGGCGGACCGGCGGGAGGGGTCGCGGCGCTCAGCGTGCCGGCCGGCACGCTGCTGGTGCTCGCCGGATACTTCGTCGATGACTGGGCCGAACTCGCCGGGGCGCTGGTGCTGACCATCGGCATGTGGCTCGTCGGGCTGCTGACCTGGCGCGACATCAGGGCCGACGGACCGGACCGCACCACCCGCGCGCTGCTCGCCTGCTCCGCCGCGGTCCTCGTCGCGACGATGCTGCTCGCGCTGAGCTGGGCGCTGGGCGAGGCGACGGGCCTGCCGCACCCCACCCTGGCCTGGATGGCCGCCACCCACGGCCTGGGCAACGCGCTCGGCTTCGCCCTGTGCGCCCTGCTCGCCCAGCGCCGCCTACGCGCCGCCGCCCCGGAACCACTACCGGCCACCGCCCCGGAAGCCGCCGCGACGACCGCCGCCACCCCACCCCTCCTCCCCACCCTCAAGGAGCGCACCGCATGAAGGACCTCAGCTACCCCGAAGCGGGCGGCACACGGCGTACCCCGCTGCCGCCCGGCTACCACCACCTCCACGAGGAGGTGCCGATCGGCCGCGGCCGCGAGGCGCTGGCGGCGGCCGGCGAGGCGATCACCACCTTCCTGATGCACCGCGCGGCGGGCGCCCACGTCCGCGCCGACGCACCGCGGGCCGCACCGGGGCTGGCCGTCGAGGTGGCGATGGGCATCGGTCCGCTGTGGCTGCGGGCTCCGTGCCGGGTGGTGTGGACCGTGGACGAGGAGGACCGGGCCGGCTTCGCGTACGGCACCCGGGAAGGCCATCCCGAGTGCGGTGAGGAGTCCTTCGTGGCGGAGCTGCGCGCCGACGGCTCGGTCTGGCTGACCGTCACCGCCTTCAGCCGCCCGGCCCGGCTCTCCACCCGCCTCGCCGGCCCCCTCGTCCCCTTCCTGCAACGCCGCTACGCCCGCCATCTGGGCCGGTCGCTGCGCCGCCTGGTCAGCCGCCCCAGGACCGGGCGCGGCGCGCCCTGATCTCCATACGTCCACCTCGCGTTCATCACTTCGTCACCTTCACCCCTGCCGATCATGAGAGAAACCAGGCATGTGTGAGGACGAACTGATACCGCCACAGGCGGACATGACGGAAGAACAGTGGCTGCGGGACGGCTCGCGAAGGGCGGCCGGCGCGCCGCCGACACCCACGACGGGACGTGTCCCGCACTTCGTGAACCGGCGGACGCTGCTGGGTGGCGCGGTGGCCGGTGCGGCCCTCGCGGTCCTGCCCGCCGGCTCCCGCGGTACCGCGTACGCCGCGCCGCGCGGGGGCGGCGCCGGCGCGTTCCCCTTTCCCGAACACCCCAATGGAGCGGGCGAGTTCGCCGTTCTCGTGACCGGCGACGCGGGCACCGGGGACGAGGCGCAGTACGCGGTGGCGGCCGCCGCCCGGGACGTCTGCCGGGCCGAGGGCATCGGTCTGGCCGTCGGCCTCGGCGACAACATCTACGAGAACGGCCCCGAGTCCGACCACGACTCGGAGTTCCAGGACAAGTTCGAAAAGCCCAACAGCGGTATCGACGTGCCCTGGCTGATGGTGCTGGGCAACCACGACTGCTCGGGCCTGATCCCCGGCAGCGGCGGCGACCCCTCCCGAGGGGACCGCGAGGTCGCCTACGCCGCGACCTCCCGGCGCTGGTACATGCCCGGCCGCTACTACAGCGTGCCGCTGCCGGCGGCCGATCCGCTGGTGGAGTTCTTCGCCCTCGACACCATTCCGTGGTCGTCGTACGTCATGCAGCTCGACCCGCACTACCGCTGGGACGGTCCATACATGCGCGCCCAGCGCGAATGGCTCGACGGTGCGCTGCGCGCCTCGCAGGCCCGCTGGAAGGTCGTGATCGGCCACCATCCGTATCTGAACAACGGCAAGCACGGCAGCGCCGGTTCCTACGACGGTTTCGAGTTCGGCCACTACACCAGCGGTGTGCACCTGAAGGAGATGTACGAGGAGGTGGTGTGCGGGCGGGCCGACCTGATCCTGTCCGGGCACGACCACACGCTCCAGGTGCTGGAGCCGACGGCCCGTACGGGCGGCACCCGGCAGGTGGTGTGCGGCGCCTCGGCCAAGACGGAGGACGGCAAGGCGCACTTCGGGCACCCCGCCGCCTGGCAGAACTTCTCCGACCACGGCTTCATGGTGCTGAAGGTGTCGGGCGCGCACCTGACCATCGACGCGTACACGGTCGATGTCGCCACGCGCAAGGCCACGTTGGCGCACCGGACGCGGACCACGACGCCGGTCACCGCCGGGGCCCGGGCTCACGCCTGACGCGGACGAGCCGTCCCCGCACCGGCACGCCGCCCGGGACGGCTCAGGGCCGGCCGCCCCAGGTGAAGGTGGCCGAGGCGCCGGCCGGCAGGCGGTAGGAGAAGTGCCGGCCGGCCCAGTTGACGCGCGCGGTGCGGGCGGTGCCGGTGGCGTTGTGGGCGATGAGCGCCCTGGACCCGTCGGGGTTGCGCCACGCCACGTTGGGCAGGGTGGCCGAGGCCGTGGAGGCGATGCGGCGGGCGCCGGGCCGGACGAACTTGGTCAGGTGGCCCATCGTGTAGAACTCGATGGTGCGGTCGACCCGGCCGTGCCGCCCGTCACCGTTGTGCACGGTGATCAGGCCGGTGCAGGTGGCGCAGCCGCCGTGGTGCGGGCCGCCGTTCTGGTCCACCGCGAGGGACCATTTGACCCAGGAGCGGCCCCAGTTGCGGGTGTAGTCGATGAGGTCGCGCATGTCCGCCTCATGCTGGTTGGCGGTCTTGCGGTCCCCGGAGTGCTCGGTGTCGTACAGGGCGAGGCCGGGATAGCGGTGGTGCACGCGGCTCTGCTCGGCGACGTCGCCCCGGTAGCCGTGCCAGGCCACACCGCCGAAGTTGGGGTGGCGGCGCACGGCCGGGTCGTCGACGACGGGCCTGGCGAAACGGGCGTAGGTGTCCCAGTTCCAGTCCAGCGCGAGGACCTTGGTGGGCAGCCGGGCCTTCCTCAGGGCGGGCAGCAGGTCGTTCTTGGTGAAGTAGGCGAGGCCGGAGGGGTTCCAGCGCATGGAGGGGTAACCGGAGCAGCAGGTCGGCTCGTTCTGGGCGGTGACGTAGGCGACGGGCACCCCCCGGTCGCGGTAGGCGCGGAGGTACTTCACGAAGTAGCGGGCGTAGGTGCCGTAGAACTCGGCGCGCAGCCGGCCCTGGTCGAGGCTGCCGTTGTCCTTCATCCAGGCGGGGGCGCTCCACGGGGAGGCCATGACGGTGAGGGCCGGGTTGAGCCGCCGGGCCCGGGCGGTGAGCGGCAGGACGTCGGCGAGGTCGTGCGCGACGGTGAAGCGGCGCAGCCGCGGATCGGTGTGTCCGGGAGGCAGGTCGTCGTAGGTGTAGTCGTGGCGGGCGAGGTCGGAGGCGCCCATCGGGTTGCGCAGGAAGCTCAGGCCGATGCCCCGGCGGGGGTCGAAGAGCCGGGTCATCGTCGCGTCGCGGGTGGCGTCGCTCAGTGCGCCGCTGCTGTTGAGCAGCCAGGCGGCGGTGTCGGTGAAGGAGGCGCCGCCGCCCTCGAAGGTCTGGTAGGTCCTCGACCCGTCGACGGTGATCCCGGCGCCGGTGCCCGGGCGCAGGGTGCGGGGCTTTTGCGGCTGGAGGCCCCTGGTGACGTGCCGGCCGCCGGGGTCGGAGGTGGTGGTGAGGTGGACGCGCACGGTGGCCGGGGCGGCGGCACGCGGGCTCGTGGGTGGTCCGGTGTCCAGGCACACGGGCAGGAGGGCGGCGAGCGCCCCGATCGCGCCGATCGCGGCCCGGCGGGCTCTGCGGGATGTCATGGGCTCCACCTGTCGTCGGACCATCGTTGAGGAATTGAGCGGGCCACGTCAAGAGCCCCTTTGGTGGTCCGGCGGTGGTGGTGTGGTGGTCCGGCCCGGTGGAACACCGGGAATGCGGCGGTGCCCGGCCCCGCCTAGGGTGGGCGCATGGTCGCGTTCGGGTCGACACCGGCCCCGGTCAGCGGCCCGCTGCCGGGGGCGCGGGCCGGATGACCCAGCGGCCCGGCCCGCCGGAGGAGAGGTACGACCCGCGCGCCGACCGGGTGACGCGACGGGTCCAGGAGGACGTGCCGGGCGTCTCGCACCACGAACCCATCGGCCTGCGTCGGCGGCTCTCCCTCAACCGCATGGGTACCTTCGACTGGGACCTGGACACCGGGTTCATGAACCTGGACGCCGGCGCGCTGGACGTCTTCGACCTGCGCCCGGACGAATACGACGGCGCGCCCCTGTCGCTGGTCGCGCGGGTGCCCCCGGAGGAGGGCGCGCGGCTGGACACGGCGATCTCGGAGGCCCTCCAGGACGGCGACTCCTCCTACGGCGCGTATTTCCGCGTCCGGTGCCGTGACGGGACCCCTCGGTGGACGCACTCCCAGGGCCGGATCCTGCACGACGACAAGGGCCGGCCGTACCGGGTCATCGGCATCGTCCGGGAAGCGTCCAGCGAGCTGGCCGACTCGGCGCTGCTGCGCTCGCTCCAGGAGGAGCGGCAGCGGCAGACGGTGATGGTGCAGCAGACCACGACGGCGCTGTCCCGTGCGCTGTCCGTCGCGGACGTGACGCGGGTGCTCACCGGCCCCGGCGGCGCCCGCCGGTTCGGCGCCGACGCCCTCGTCCTCGGACTGGTCCACGGCGAACGCTTCGAAGTGATCGCCGCCGCCGGACTGGCCGGCGAGATCCCCCAGGACATGATGACCTCGCGGCTGGACGACACCCTGCCGCTGTCCTACGCGGTCCTCTCCCGGCGCCCCGCCTTCCTCAGCAACCGGGCCCAGCTCATCGCCGACTACCCGCGGCTGCGCCCCTACACCGAACTGCTCCCGGCGGGCAGCGCGGCCTTCTTGCCGCTGGTCGCGCAGGACACCGTCATCGGGTCGCTCGGCCTGTTCAACGTCGCGGCCTCCGTGCAGTCCACGGAGGCCAGGAACCTGGCGCTGGCGCTGGCCGGCGTCGTCGCGCAGTCGCTCCAGCGGGCCACCCTCTTCGACCAGGAGCGGGAGTTCGCCACCGGGCTCCAGGCGACGATGCTGCCGCGCCGGCTGCCGCCCATCGCCGGCGGCGAGGTCGTGGTGCGCTACCACCCGGCGAGCGTCGGCCGGGACATCGGCGGTGACTGGTACGACGTCATCGCGCTGCCCCAGGGGCGGACCGGCCTGGTCGTGGGCGACGTCCAGGGCCACGACACCCACGCCACGGCCGTGATGGGCCAGCTCCGCATCGCCCTGCGCGCCTACGCCGGGGAGGGCCACTCGCCGGAGACCGTGCTGGTACGGGCCTCCCGGTTCCTGGCCGAGCTGGAGACGGAGCGCTTCGCGACCTGTACGTACATCCAGGCCGACCTGGAATCGGGGGTGCTGCACGTCGCGCGGGCGGGCCATCTCGGCCCGCTGATCGGCGACAGTTCCCGGCACGTCGACTGGCCGGAAGTCGCCGGCGGGCTGCCGCTGGGGCTGGCCACCGTGTTCGGCCGCGACCACTTCCCCGAGAGCCAGCTCTTCCTGGAGCCGGGGTCGACCCTGCTGCTGTGCACCGACGGCCTGGTGGAACAGCCGGGCCGGGACATCTCGGCGGGCATCGACGCGCTGTCGGCGGAGGTACGGGCCGGGCCCGGGGACCTCGACGCGCTCGCCGACCAGCTCTCGGACCACCTGTGGGCCGATCCCGGCTCGGAGGACGACATGGCGCTGTTGCTGCTGCACCGGCTGCCCGGCACCGGGCCCGCCGCCCCGCCGAGGCTGCGGCTGCACGTCCACCAGGCCGACCCGGCCGGGGCGGCGGAGGTCCGTTCGGCGCTGCGCCGGACGCTGGACCAGTGGCGGTCCGGGGCCGTCACCCACGACGTGGAGATCGCCACCGCCGAGCTGATCGCCAACGCGCTCACGCACACCGAGAGCGGCGCCCTGGTGTCGGTCGAGCTGCTGCCCGGCCCGCCGCGGCGGATCCGGCTGGAGGTCGAGGACCGCTCCAGCCGGTGGCCGCGGCGGCGCAGCCCCGGCGAGACGGCCACCTCGGGGCGTGGGCTGATGCTCGTGGAGGCGCTGGCGGACCGGTGGGGCGCGGAGCCGCGGGGCGCCGGAAAGGCCGTGTGGTGCGAGTTCCTCCTGCCGGGCGGGAAGCCGGAGGCGGCAGGGGCCGGAGAGGGGAAGGCCCGGCCGGGCGGGAGGGTCCGGTCCGGCGGGACGGGTGCCGCCGGGCCCGGCTGATCGCCGACGGCCCTCGGGCGCGCGCGGGGGCCGAGCCGGCCAACCTGGCCGCCGGCCGACTCGACGTGACCGGACCGTACACCCTGGCGGCGGCCGGGAAAACCGCTCCGGCGCGCGCGCCCGCCACGGCGCCGTACGGGGCGCTCGCCGGCGCCTTCGCGGGCGCCGGCGGGCAGCTCAGTCCTCCGGCCCGTACCAGAGCGTGGTCGGATTGCAGAACTCGCGGATGCCGTGTCCGGCGAGTTCCCGGCCGTAGCCGGAACGCTTCGCGCCGCCGAACGGCAGGCCCGGGTGGGAGGCCGTCATGCCGTTGAAGAACACCCCGCCGGCCTGAAGGTCCCGGGCCAGGCGCTCCTGCTCGTCCGCGTCCCGGGTCCAGGCGTTGGAACTGAGCCCGAACGGCGAGTCATTGGCCAGCGTCACCGCCTCGTCCACGTCCGCGACGCGGTAGAGCGTGGCGACCGGGCCGAACGCCTCCTCCTTGTGGATGCGCATGGCGGGGGTGATGCCGGAGAGCACCGTCGGCTCGTAGAACCAGCCCGCCGGGCGGTCCGGCGGGCGCCGGCCGCCGCACAGCGCGGTCGCGCCCTGGTGCACGGCGTCGTCGACCAGTTCCTCCAGGCCGGAGCGGCCCTGCTCGCTGGCCAGCGGCCCGACGTCGGTGGTCTCCTCCATCGGGTCGCCGACGGTCAGCGCGGCCATCGCCTCGGTGAAGCGGGCGGCGAACGTGTCGTAGACGTCGGTGTGGACGATGAACCGCTTGGCCGCGATGCAGGACTGGCCGTTGTTCTGCACCCGGGCGGTCACGGCGGTGCGGACGGCCTTGTCCAGGTCGGCCGAGGGCAGGACGACGTAGGGGTCGCTGCCGCCGAGTTCGAGCACCGTCTTCTTGATCTCGTCACCGGCGATGGCGGCGACCGAACGGCCCGCGGGCTCGCTGCCGGTCAGCGTGGCAGCCGCGATCCGGGGGTCGCGCAGGATGTCCTCCACGGCGCCGGAGCCGATCAGCAGGGTCTCGAAGCAGCCCTCCGGGTAGCCGGCCCGGCGGAAGAGTTCCTCCAGGTACAGCGCGGTCTGGGGGACGTTCGAGGCGTGCTTGAGCAGTCCGGTGTTGCCCGCCATCAGGGCGGGCGCGATGAACCGTACGACCTGCCAGAGGGGGAAGTTCCAGGGCATGACGGCGAGGATGGTGCCCAGCGGGCGGTAGCGCACGAGGGCCCGCGCCGCGCCGGAGTCCCGGACGTCGGCGGGGTCGGGCCGTTCGTCGGCGAGGAGTTCCTCGGCGTGGGTGGCGTACCAGCGCATGGCCTTGACGCATTTGGCGGCCTCGGCGCGGGCCGCGACCAGCGTTTTGCCCATCTCGGTGGTCATCGTGCGGGCGATGGAGTCCTGGTCGGCCTCCAGCAGGTCCGCCGCCGCGAGCAGCAGTTCAGCCCGGCGGGCGAACGACGTCGTGCGGTGTTCCTGGAACGCCTGCTCCGCCCTGACCAGGCGGTCTTCGATCTCGCCCGCGTTGTGCGCGTCGAAGGTCTTGAGCGTCTCGCCGGTGGCCGGGTTGACCGTGGCGATGGCCATGGTCAGCACCTCCTTGGTGGTGCGGCTGGTGATGCTTGCTGTGCGGGCCGGTCTCCTAGAGCGGCGCCGGTGCCGGTTCCGGGGCCGGGTCGGGTTCCACCGGGCGGGGCACCGGGGACGGGCCCGGCCCGGTCGGTACCGGCTCGGGCGGCGGCGGTGCCGGCGGCCCGGGGAGCGGTTCCGGGACCGGAGCGGGAACGGTTCCTGCCGGGCCGGGCGCCGAGAGCGGATCCCGGTCGTGATCGCGCGTGCGGGCACTGCGGGTCGGTGGTTGCCGCTGCACTACGAGCCTCCAGAGTGAGACGGCTGGCGGGTCGGCGGGCCTGGCGGCCGGCCTTCGGGCACATCAGCCCCCGTACCCGAGTCTCGCCGGTCCATGGCCCCGGCGCACGACGGATTACCGGCGGTCGGCCTCCCGGGCCCGGCGCCGGCCCGGTGACCTGTTCGGGCGAGCCGCGGCGGGCCGTGCGGCCGCCGGCTCCCGGCCATGGTGATGATGGTGCGGCGATGACGATGAGGACGCGGACGACGCGGACGACGCGCGGGTGGCGGCGAACGGGGCCGGCGGCCTGCGCGGCGCTGCTCGCGCTCGCCGCGGCGGCTTCCGCACCGGCCCTGCCGGCCCCCGCCGCCCGCGTACCGCTCCCCTCCCGGATGGCCGACACCGGCGGCGGCGACCAGCTCCTCACCGCGCGGGCGGCCGGTACCGGTTCCACGACGGGCACGGTGACCTGGTGGGAACGCCGCGACGGCCGTTGGCGGCAGGCCGGTTCGGCGCCGGCCCGCTTCGGGTCCGGCGGCCTGGCAGAGGGCGGCACCCGCCGCCAGGAAACCGCGACCACGCCCACGGGGCTGTACGACCTGCCGTTCGCCTTCGGCACCGGCCCGGCGCGCACCTCGGCCCCCTACCGCCGGGTCGGCGCCGACTCCTGGTGGTGCCAGGACAACGCCTCCGCCTCCTACAACCGCTGGGTGGAGCCGCGGCCCGGGGACTGCGCGGCCACCGAGGCGGAGCACCTGGCGGACTACCCGGTCCAGTACCGCCGGGCGCTGGTCATCGGCTTCAACTACCACCGCCCGGTGCGCGGCCGCGGCGCCGGGATCTTCCTCCACGTCAACGGCGAGGGCGCGACGACCGGTTGCGTGTCCGTACCGGCCCGGGCGATGGCACGGATCCTGGCGTGGGTACGGCCGTCGCGGAGACCGCATCTCGCCATCGGCACGGCGGGCGGGCCCACGGCGCTCACCCGTTACTGACCCTCACGGCCGCGGATCGCGCGCGTCGTAGCGGGCGAAGGCGCGGCGGCCCAGGCCCAGCGCGGTCACCACCAGGACGCAGGCGAGGCCGCCGCCGATCACCGCGGTGGCCGGGGAGGTCAGGTCGGCCGTCGTGCCGGCGAGGAAGTCGCCCAGGCGCGGTCCGCCCGCGACGACCACGATGAAGACGCCCTGGAGCCGGCCGCGCATCGCGTCCGGTGTCGCGGCCTGGAGCATGGTGCTGCGGAAGACCATCGAGACGGTGTCGGCGCAGCCGGCCAGGGCCAGGAAGAACAGTCCGAGCCACAGGTTCCGGGAGAGCCCGAAGCAGGCGATGGCCGCGCCCCAGGACGCCACCGCGAGCAGGATGGCCAGGCCATGCCGGCGGATCCCGCCGAGCCAGCCGGAGAACAGGCCGCCCAGGACGGCGCCCACCGCGGGCGCCGCGACCAGCAGGCCGACGGTTTTGGCGTCGCCGCCGAACCACAGGACGGCGACGGCGGGGAACAGCGCCCGCGGCTGGGCGAGCACCATCGCGGCCAGGTCGGAGAAGAACGTCATCCGCAGATTGGGCCGGGTGGCCAGAAATCGCAGTCCGTCCAGGACGGAGGCGCGGCGCCGCGGCCCCTCGCCCCTCTCGGGCCGCATCGACGGCAGCCGCCACATCGCGTACAGCGAGCCGCTGAAGGCCGCCACGTCGATCAGGTAGGCGGCCTGGTAGCCCCACAGTCCGACGATGACACCGCCCAGCATCGGCCCGCCCATCCACCCCAGGTTGCTGGTCAGCGAGTTGAGCGCGTTGGCGGCCGGCAGGTGTTCGGTGGGCAGCAGCCGGGGGATCATCGACGAGCGGGCCGGGGAGTTCATCGCGAAGCAGACGGCCTGGAGCGCGACGACGCTGTAGAGCAGCCACACCCGGTGGTAGCCGGCCAGCGCGGCGGTGGCCAGGACGACGGACATCACGGTCGCGCCGAAGGCGCTGAACAGGCCCAGTCGGCGGCGGTCCACGGTGTCGGCGATGGCGCCGCCGTAGAGGCCGAAGACGACCAGCGGCACCAGGGAGCACAGGCCCACCAGGCCGACCGAGAAGGTGGAGCCGGTGATGGCGTACACCTGGAGCGAGACCGCGAGGGCGGTCATCTGCTGGCCCATCCAGGAGACGGTGTTGCCGCACCACAGGCGGCGGTAGTCGGCGGAGACGCGCAGCGGGGTGAGGTCGGCGAATATGCGGGACCGCCGCGCGGTTTCGCCCGTTTCGGAAGTCGCTGTAGGAGGCACGCGGAAGTAAAGCACGGCGCGGAGAAGTCGATCACGGCAGGGCGGGAGCGGACCGGGGCTCGCCGCCGCCCGAGCGTCAGTTTCCGGCCAGGCCGTACACCCGCCGGGCGTTGTCCGCCGCGATCATCGCGCCGACCCGCCGCGCGTCCGTCTCCGACCAGGCTCCGTTCGCCGTCCAGTCGCCGAGTACGGACGCGAGGGCGGTGCGGAACAGGGCGCAGCCGACGGCGTACAGCTCCGGGAGGCCGTAGGCGTCGGTGGAGAACAGCAGCTTGCCGAAGGGGGCGAGTTCGAGGAATTCGGCGAGGACGGCGGCGGCCGGGGCCCCGGTGTGGGTGAGGGTCAGCCCGATGTCGGCGTAGACGTGCGGGAAGACACCCGCCAGGTAGGCGGCCTGGCGGTGGTAGGGGTAGCAGTGCAGCAGCACCAGGTCGGTGCCGGTGTCGGCGGTGGCCCGGACCAGGGCGGTGAGCAGCGCCGGGTCGGCCTGGTCCAGGCGCAGGTCGGGGTCGCCGAAGCCGGTGTGCACCTGGAGCGGCCGGCCGGTGGCGACGGCCAGCCAGATGAGGTGGCGCAGCAGGACGGGGTCGGTGAGGCGGGGCGCGCCGGCAGCCAGCCACCGGCGGGCGGCGGCGTGGACGGCGTCGGGGCCGGGCGGCCGGGGGTCGAGGGCGAGCCCGTGGCGGTAGGCGGCGACGGTTTTGAAGGCGACGGCGGTCCGCGCGGCCTCGGTCACCGCGCGGCCGAGGGCGTCGGTGAACTCCTCGGCCTCGCGTATCCCCGCCGCGAGGTGTTCGGCCAGGGTCTCCAGCCGGACGACCTCGTGGCCGGTGCCGCCGCCCGCCGCGGCGGTCTCGGCCGGGCCGGTGAGGTCGCCGGGCAGCCCGGTGTCCAGCAGGTAGGTGCCGATGCCGGTGGCGCCCAGCAGCCGCCGGCGCGTCTCTTCCGGGCCGAGTTCGCGGCGGCGGGCCAGGTAGCGGTCGGGCGGGCAGTGTGCGGGCAGGCCGAGCAGCGGCGGGCACCAGCGGCGTACGGCGAAGCCGGCCTGGGTGTCGAAGAAGGTGGTGCCCGCGGCGGGCGGGCGGTCCGATTCGGTGAGATACCCGGCGAAGGTCCCGGCGTCCAGGTCGTGCCGGAGCACGCCGTGGCAGTGGTGGTCGACCAGCGGCGGCAGGCCGTCGTCGGGGCCGGCCCCCACGGCGGGCGCCGGCATCACCAGCGCCAGCGGGTGGCCGCGGTGATCTCCTCGGCGTCGCTCTCGGCGAACCGGGCCTCCTCGGCCCGGCGGACGGCGAGGACGGCGCCGTGCAGCACCTCGCCCAGGGCTTCGTAGAGCGGGCCGGACTTCTCCAGTCGGTCGGTGGCCTCGGTGAGGGTGGCGGGCAGCCGGACGATGCCGCGCCGGGCCCGTTCGCGGACGCCGAGCACGCCCGGGTCGCCGGCCATGGGGGCGGGCAGCCGCGCGCCGGACTCGATGCCGTGCAGGCCGGCCGCGATGACCGCGCCGACGGCGAGGTAGGGGTTGGCGGCGGCGTCGAAGGTCTTGACCTCGGCGTGGCCGCCGTCGGGGTCGTCGGGGGCGCCGGGGATCAGGCGCAGTGCCGCCTCGCGGTTCTCCACGCCCCAGCACTGGTAGACACCCGCCCAGTGGGAGGGCGTCAGGCGCAGGTAGCTGGCGGGCGAGGGGCAGCCGATGGCGAGGAGGGCGGGCAGCGCGTCGAGGATGCCGCCGAGGAAGGCCACCGCGTCGGGTGCCAGGCCCCATTCGGCGTCCGGCGCGCGGTGCAGGCTCGCGTCGTCGCGGCGCAGGCTGAGGTGGAGGTGGCAGCCGTTGCCGACCTCTCCGGCGACGACGGAGGGTGCGAAGGAGGCGCGCAGGCCGTGCCGGGCGGAGACGGCGCGGACGGTCTCGCGGACCAGCACCACGTCGTCGGCGGCGCGTACGGGGTCGCCGGGGGCGGTGGTCACCTCGAACTGGCCGGGGGCGTACTCGGGGTGCAACTGGAGGACGTCGACGCCCTGGACGGTGAGGGCTTCGGTGACATCGCGGAGGTAGTCGGAGAGTTCGACGACTCGGGTCATGCCGTACGCGGGGCCGTGGCAGGGGTAGTCGAGCGTCTCGAACACCTCGGCGTTGGCCGGTGTCTGGGCGTGGGGGGCGCGGGTGACCACCCACTCGGTTTCGAATCCCATCCGGATGTCGAGGCCCGCGGCGGTGGCCCGGTCGGCCATGCGGCGGGCGAACTGCCGCTGGCAGGCGGGGTGCGGCAGGCCCTGCTGGTCGTAGCGGTCCACCGGGGCCCAGGCCCAGCCGGGCTGGGCGGCGAGCGTGGTGACCCGGTCGAGGTCGGGGAAGAGCCGCAGGTCGCCGTCCGGGCCGCCGAGGTGCTCGGATTCGGTGATGGCGTCGTCGGAGGTGAAGACGTCGAAGACGGGCGACATGCCGACGCCGCGTTCCACGGTGTGCGCCAGGCGCTGCGCGGGGATGGCCTTGACGCGGGCGATGCCCGCGTTGTCCACCCAGGTCAGAGCCACGTTCCGGACGCCTTCCGCGTCCAGTCGCGCCGCCAACTGGCGGGCGTCCCCGCGCTGGTCCGCAGGCCGCGATGCCATAGTGCCGTCCTCACTCCGCCGTGCCGATCCCTCGGCGCCCGAGCCCCGCTGTCGCCGGGGCGGCCAGAGCCTTCCCGGTCAGGGGCAATTGAACTCGCACCATACGCACTTACCGCCACCGCGTGGTTCCACACCCCACACATCCGCCAGCCGGTCCACGAGCAGCAGGCCGCGGCCGGAGACCCCCGCCTCGCCCGGTTCGCGACGACGCGGCAGGCTGCTGGACTGGTCCTCGACCTCCAGCCGCAGCCGTCGCTGGACGCTGTGCGGCATACGGATGTTGACGACGGCCTCGCCGTCGGTGTGCAGCAGCGCGTTGGTGATCAGCTCGTCGGCGACCAGCTCGATCTCCTCGGAGCGCTCGCGGGCGCCCCAGGCGCGGACGGCCGCCCGGATCATGTGGCGGGCCGCGGCGAGACCGGCCGGGTCGGCGGGCGCGATGTGCTGCCGGAACCGTCCGACGGTGTCGTGCTCCGGCGCCCCGAGGCGGCGCAGCAGGAGCAGCGCCATGTCGTCCTCGCCGGTCCGGGCGGCCGCCGACTCGCAGAGCCGGTCGGCGAGTTGCTGGACGTCCTGCGGGCCCTCGCGCACCTCCCTGGCCAGCCGTCGCATCCCGTCGTCGAGGTCGGCGCCGGGCTCTTCGACGAGTCCGTCGGTGCACAGCAGCAGGGTGTCGCCGGGGGCGAGGTGGACGGTGGTGACGGGGTAGTCGAGCCGTCTGAATTCGGAGGAGATGCCGAGCGGCAGTCCGCCGGCCACCGGCAGCCGCCGGCAGAGCCCTTCGGCGTGCCGCAGCAGCGGGTCGATGTGCCCGGCGCGGACGAACCGTGCGGCGCCGGTGCTCAGGTCGGCGTCGACGTAGACGCAGGTGGCGAAGCGGTCGGTGTCGAGTTCGTTGAGGAAGGCGGAGGCGCGGGCCATGACGGTCGCCGGTGCGTGTCCTTCGGCGGCGTACGCGCGCAGCACGATCCGCAGTTGGCCCATCAGCGCCGCGGCCTGGGTGTCGTGGCCCTGGACGTCTCCGATGACGGCGCCCACCCGGCCGTCGGGCAGCGGGATCACGTCGTACCAGTCGCCGCCGATGTCCCGGCCCATCCGCGCGGAGCGGTAGCGGACGGCTATCTGGGAGCCGGGCACACCGGGTATCCGGCGCGGCAGCATGGCCTGCTGGAGGCCCGCGGCGAGGTCGTGTTCCTGGTCGTAGAGCATGGCGCGGGCCAGGCTCTGCGCGATGCTGCTGCCGAGCGCGAGCAGGACGTTGCGCTCCTGGTCGCGAAATTCGCTCTCGCGCTGGAAGAAGAGGCCGATCACGCCGATGGGGCGGCCCTGGGCGATGAGCGGCAGGTAGGCGGCGGAGCCGATGTCGAGCGGTTCGATGGCCGGCCACAGCCGCGGGTAGCCGTCGGCGAACTCGGCGCGGCTGCGGACGTAGCGCGGGGTGAGGGTGCGGACGACCTCGCTCATCGGGAAGGCGTCGCCGACGCGGGTGTACTCCAGGTCCGGTACGAAGCTGCCGGCCTTGCCTTCCGAGACCAGGCGGATGCGGCCGGCCTCGACCAGGCCGAGAATGACGTTCTCCGCGCCGAGCCGGCTGAGCCCCTGCTCGTCGGCGAGGACGGCGATGACGTCGCGGACGGTCCTGGCGTGTGCCAGGGCGGCGGTGGTGCGCTCGACGATGCTGGTGTGCCGGCGGCGTTCCTCGTCGACCAGGAGCCGCTCGGCCGCCTGGGTGTATTCGTCGCTGGCGTCGCGGACCACGCCGATGACACGCCGGGGGCGGCCGGTCTCGTCGCGGCGGATGCTGCCCTGGGCGTGTGTCCAGCGCAGCCCGCCGTCGCGCAGGCGGACGCGGAAGTAGGCGCCGTAGGAGTCGCTGCCGTCTTTGAGGGCGCGGGCGACGAGGGCGTCCAGGCGGGCCGCCTCGGTGGGCGGTACCCGGCTGGTGAGGGCGGTCGGGCGGTTGTCGTACTCCGCCGCGGGCATGTCGAAGATTTCGAGGGCGGGCGGGTCCAGGTGCATCAGCCCGCTGTCGAGGTCCCAGTCGAAGCCGCCCATGCCGTTGAGAGCCAGGGTCAGGTCGGGGTGGGCCGGCCAGTCGTCCGGCACCGACACGGTGGGCCGCTTCGCCTCCCGGTCAGCCATGTCGTCACTTTGCCACATTCACCCGCCTTACGGCGTTTCGGAAATGCACCACCCTCGCATTCCGCCCACCCGACCAGCTCGTCGACGCACCCTCCACTTCCGCTCCCCATGTCCTCCGACCTGGCCTTTTCTCACCCTCCCCGCCTCTTCCCGCCGCGCCCCGACCTGAGGACCCGGCTCGTCGTCGGCGGTCCCGGCCCTGCGGGAAGGCCCGGAACCCGGGTCACGGAGGACGCCGGAGGGGTGACGCACCGTAGCCACGAGGCGCAGGGTCATACGGAGACGTATTCCCTTCCGGGGCGGCGGCGCCCTCGGGGATCACCCGAGAGCAGGGCGGCGACACGCACGTTCGAGACCGGCCGCCTGTTCGTCACTTCCCGGTGGCCCGCAGGACATCGCACCGCCCTACCGTGATCGACATCCCCGGGCGGTCCGACCGAAGCGCCATCTCCGCTCGCGCCAGGCGGAGTTGGCGTAGCCGTCGACACCCGGGCGCCAGTAGTAAAGGTTCTTAACAGAAACTCGCCGCCCTCCTTGACGCGTACATGGCCGACCGTCAGGATGCCCGGGACGGCTCCCCCACGCCGACCCAGGAGACGACGATGACGCCCACCCCCCTCACCCCGAAGAAACTGCTGCGCAACCCCCGCTTAGGCATATCGGCCGCCGCGGCCCTCGCCCTCGTCGGCGGCTTGGCGCTGTGGTCCCCCGCCGGCCGCGCGGACGCCGCCCCCGACCACGCGGCGGGCCCGAACGCCGCCGGCTTCACGGCGGTCGCCGCGGGCGACATCGCCGAGAAGTGCACCGCGAGCGACAGCGACTGCGAGCACCCCAAGACCGCCGCGCTGGTACAGAAGATCAACCCCGCCTTCGTCCTCACCATGGGCGACAACCAGTACGACAACGCCCGACTCAAGGACTACCAGCGGTACTACGCCAAGACCTGGGGCGCCTTCAAGGACAAGACGCACCCCGCTCCGGGCAACCACGAGACCTACGACCCGGACGGCGCCCTCGCGGGCTACAAGTCCTACTTCGGGTCCGTGGCCTACCCCCAGGGCAAGAGCTACTACAGCTTCGACCAGGGCAACTGGCACTTCATCGCCCTCGACTCCACCAACCTGAACTCCTCACAGATCAACTGGCTCAAGGCCGACCTGGCCGCCAACTCCAAGCAATGCGTGGCCGCTTACTGGCACCACCCGCTGTTCTCCTCGGGTGAGCACGGCAACAACCCCGTCAGCCGCCCGGTCTGGAAGCTGCTCTACGACGCCAAGGCCGAGCTGGTCCTCAACGGCCACGACCACCACTACGAGCGTTTCGCCCCGCAGGACCCCGACGGCCGGGCCGACAGCGGCGGGCTGGTCGAACTCCTCGGCGGGATGGGCGGCGCCAACCCGTACAAGATCGAAGAGGTCCAGCCGAACAGCCAGAAGCGGCTGACGGACACCTTCGGCGTGGTGAGGCTGAACTTCACCGACACCGGCTTCTCCTGGGATCTGGTCGGCACGGACGGCACCACCAAGGACACCAGCCCGTCCTACGCGTGCCACTGAGGCCCGCGGCCACCGGAAATCCACAGGGCTGACCGATGTATCTCGCGACCACGGACGCGGCCGCGACGGCGACGAAGGTGACGCGCGGCCGCGTCGGGGGGCCGGTTCTCGCCCTCGGCGCGGTCAGCCTCGTCACCGACATCTCCTCCGAGATGGTCACCGCCGTCCTGCCCCTCTACTTCGTCCTCCAACTGGGCCTGTCGCCCCTCCAGTTCGGTTTTCTCGACGGGCTCTACAACGGCGTGACCGCCCTCGTCAGGCTGCTGGGCGGGCACGCGGCCGACCGCGGCGGCCGGCACAAGATCGTCGCCGGCGGCGGCTACGCGCTGTCCGCCCTGTCCCGCCTGGGGCTGCTGCTCGCCGGCGGCGCCACCGCCGGAATCGGCGTGGCGCTCGCCGCCGACCGCATCGGCAAGGGGGTGCGCACCGCCCCGCGCGATGCGCTGATCTCCCTCAGCGCGCCACCGGACGCGCTGGGCCGGGCGTTCGGCGTGCACCGCGCCATGGACACCACCGGCGCGCTCCTCGGCCCGCTCGCCGCGTTCGCCCTGCTGTGGGCCACCGCCGACGCCTACGACGCGGTGTTCGTCGCCAGCTTCTGCGCCGGCCTGCTCGGCGTCCTGATGCTGGTCGCCTTCGTACCGGGCCGGGCCGAACTGCCCGCGCACCCCAGGACACCGGCCACCGGGCCCCGGGCGCGACTCCTGACGCCGCTGCGCGACCGATCCTTCCGCCGTATCTGCGCCGCGGCGGCACTGCTCGGCGCGGCCACCATCGGCGACGCGTTCGTCTACCTGCTGCTCCAGCGCCGCCTGGACTTCGCGGTGAGCTGGTTCCCGCTGCTGCCGCTGGGCGCCGCCGCGGTCTACCTGCTGCTCGCGGTGCCCGCCGGCCGGCTCGGCGACCGCGTCGGCCGCCGCGTCCCCTTCCTGTGCGGGCATGCCGCGCTGCTGACCGGCTACGTCCTGCTGCTGACCACCGGTACGGGCACGACGGTGCTGGTCGGCGTGCTGCTGGCGCTCGGTGTGTTCTACGCGGCCACCGACGGCGTGCTGATGGCGCTGGCCGGCCCGGTCCTGCCCGCCGCGCGCCGGGCGAGCGGGATGGCGCTGCTCCAGACGGTCCAGGCGCTGTGCCGGCTGCTGGCGGCCGCCGGCTTCGGCGCCGCCTGGACCGTGTGGGGCACCCGCCCCGCCCTGATCGCCGCCGTCCTCGCCCTGGCCGCCGCGCTCGCGGCCGCCACCGTCCTGCTCCCCCGCCCGGAAAGGCAGCCGTCCCCCGCATGAAGCCCCCGACCGGTCCCACACCCGGCACCGCCGAAGCTCCAAAGCGGCCGGACGCCCCGGAGAGCCGCCCGCGGGGACTCGCCGCGCTACCCCTGCGCGCCCGGGTCGCCGCCGTGGCGGCCGCCGCCGCGCTCCTGGTCACCGTCGCCGTCGTCTACACCGCCGGCGCCGCCCGGCGCGCCGAACCGGCCGACGGCCCCTCGGCGTTCGGCATCGACCACGGCCTGCTGTACTTCCGCAGCACCGGCCCCGGCGCCGGCCGCGTGGCCCGCCTCCCCGCACCGCCGGGCCCGGTGGCCGGCACGGCCCGCACCACCGGCGGGCCCGTCTGCGAGCGCTTCCACGCGGCGGCCGGCACCGGCCTGTGCCTCCAGCGCCGCCCCGGCATCCCACCCCGGTCGTACGCCGTCGTGCTGGACCGGCGGCTGCGCGAGACGCGGCGTATCGCGCTGACCGGCATCCCCAACCGGGCCCGGGTCTCGGCGTCGGGCCGGATGCTGGCATGGACGATGTTCGCCACCGGCGACTCCTACGCCACCAGCACCTTCTCCACCCGCACCTCGATCCTGGACACCCGCACCGGCTACCTCGTCAAGAACATGGAGGAGATCCCCCTCACCCTCGACGGCCACCGCTACCACTCCCCCGACGTCAACTACTGGGGCGTCACCTTCGCCCGCGACGACAACCGCTTCTACGCCACGGTCTCGACCAAGGGGAAGACCTACCTCGTCCAGGGCGACATGCGCCAGTGGACGGCCCGCACACTGCGCGAGAACGTCGAATGCCCCTCCCTCTCGCCCGACAACACCCGGCTCGCCTTCAAAAAGCGGGTCCGCGAGGGCGCCACCGACCCCTGGCGGCTGTACGTCCTGGACCTGCGCACCCTGCGCGAACACCCGCTCGCCGAACGCCGCGGGGTGGACGACCAGGCCGTCTGGCTGGACGAGGACACCCTCGCCTACGCGCTCCCGGGCCGGGACGGCCGAACCGCCGACGTGTGGCGCGTCCCGGCGGACGGCGGCGGCACCCCGTCCCTACTCGTCCCCGACGCCTCCTCGCCCGTACGCGTCCCCTGAGAACGGCTTCCCCCGCCCGGACCGGCAACGCCCCGGCCGACTCCGCCGGCCCCCCGGCGACGGGGACCCACCCCTCGGCGCACAATCGGAGGGTGAACGACGCGGAGGAAGCCCACGGCAAGGCCGGCGCGCACGACGCGGCGGCGCGGCACACGGAACGACCGGCGGCCCGGACCGCCCGCCAGGAGGGCGGCGACCCGGCATGCTGGCTGGACCAGGTGTGCCCGGACTGCGGCCGCATCCGCGAACGGCCCGCCGACGCGGCCTGCGAGCACTGCGGCGCCGCGCCGGAGGCGGAAGCCCCGGACATCACCCCCGCGCCCACCGAGGTCGATGCCCCGGCCCCCGACGCCCCTGCCCTCCGCAGGGACCGTGACGAGCAGGGCCGGGCCCGCAACGCCCGACCGCGCGACGGACTCGGCCGCCCGCTGCCCTACGGCTCCCCGGGCGTGCCCCGGCAGCCGGAAGGCGTACCCCGGACCCCCGCGCAGTCGCTGGCCGAGGCGCAGCGGCTGCTGGACGCGGGGATGCCCTTCCACGCCCACGAGGTACTGGAGGACGCCTGGAAGGCCGCGCCATCAGCGGAACGCGGACTGTGGCGGGGTCTCGCGCAGTTGGCGGTGGGCCTGACCCACGCCGCGCGCGGCAACGTCTCCGGGGCCACCTCGCTGCTGGAGCGGGGCGTCGCCGCCGTGGCGCCGTACACGGACGCCGCCCCGTACGGCATCGACCTCCCCGGCCTGGCGGCCTGGGCCCGGGAGCTGACCGGCCGTCTGAACGCCCCGGTGGACGCGGCCGAGGCCGCTCCCCGGCTGCGCGGCGGGCCGAGCGACTGACGCTCGGCCCGACCCTGACCGCCGAGGACGACTACGGGCCCTGGCCGCCGAGGACGGCTACAGCCCCTGACCGTCGGCGCCGGACGGGTGCCCGGCCCGGGCCACCCGTCAGGCGATCACCCGGGAGGTGCGCCCGCAGGACACCTCAGCCGCCACCCGGCCTTCCACGGCCACGGCTGCGGACCCGGCCCCGGCCGGGCAGCCGCCAGGCGAACACCGCGCCCATCGCCGGCACCGCCCCGCCCGCGCCGCCGGCCCACAGCCCGAGCACGGAGTACCAGGGCGCGCTCGCCCTGTTCTCCTCGTCGGTGGCGCCGACGGCGAGCGCGCCGCCCACGCGGGTGGTGTAGGCGGCGTGCCGGACGCTCAGCGATCCGACCGGACGGGCCTTGTCCGCGTGGCTGAATCCCCAGTCCAGGAGCGAACGCGCTTCCTTGTAGACGGCGTTGTCCGCGCCGGACCGCGGGTTCATCACCGTGACCACCAGGGTGCGGCCGTCGCGCCGGGCGGCGGCGATCAGCGTGTTGCCGGCCTGGCTGGTGTAGCCGTTCTTGACGCCGATGATGCCGGGGTAGCGGGCCATTCCGTGCGAGCCCGCCAGCAGCCGGTTGGTGTTCTCGATCTCGGTGCTCCCGCTGGCGGTGGGGAAGCGCGCCCGGACGGTGGAGCAGTAGCGGGCGAAGTCCTCGTTGGCGAGCCCGGCGCGGGCGAAGACGGTCAGGTCGTACGCCGAGGACACCTGGCCCGGCGCGTCATAGCCGTCCGGGGACTTCACCGTCGTGTCGTTCGCGCCGAGTTTGCGGGCGGTCTCCTGCATCTCCCGGGCGGTGGCCTCCCAGCCACCGTTCATCGAGGCCAGCACGTGCACGGCGTCGTTGCCTGAGCGAAGGAAGACCCCGCGCCACAGGTCGGCGACTTTGTAGCGCTGGCCCTTGCGGACACCGACGAGACTGCTGCCGGCGCCGATTCCCTTCAGGTCCGCCGCGCTGACCCGGCGGACCGTGCCGGCCGGGAACTTCGGCAGGACGGTGACCGCGAACAGCGCCTTGAGGGTGCTGGCCGGCGCGAGCTTGCGATGCGCGTCCTTGGCGGCCAGCAGATCGCCGCTGTCGGCGTCGGCGACGGTCCACGACAGGGCGGACAGACCGTCGGGCAGCTTGGGACCATCGGGCGCCACGGCCACCGGCCGGGTCAGCGCGGGCTGACGGACGACCGGCCCGCCGGGGTGAGCCGCGGCCGGTATGGGCGCCAGCGAAACCCCGGCGGCGGCGAGCAGCGCCAGCACACCGGACTTCTTGGACAAAACCGCGTCAATTGCCATGCCACCACGCTAAGAAGGGCAGCCGCCGCGCGCAGTGCGGGTGCGCCAGACGGACGAGGAGACCGCCGCGCCCGCGGCGTGTCGCAACTGCAAAGAGCGACCCGCCCGGTGCGACGGGGGATGCACACCGGGCGGGTCCCAAGACCTTTCTACCGCATGTCGGATCGCTTATGCCTCAAATCTTTGTTCGTCTGCCGATTACCCGGCGGCGGGGAGCGAAATCCGGCCATGCGCCCATCCGGTGGACGGGGCCGGAATCCAGCGCCGTTCGCCGCCGCCTCCCCCTGCCAACTGCCCGCCGAGCACTGCCAGTTCGGCCGAATCTCGGCGCAACCGGACGCGCCGTCCACAGCGGCCCCCAGGCATACGAAAAGCCCGCCGCCCCCGGTTTCACCAGGCGACCGGCGACCACATCGCGTGACGCGCATGTCAGCTCTCCACGGCTCCACTGGCTCGCCACTCAGGGGCATCAGTCTCCTCGTGGAACTCCAGCAGGTGCTCACCAGCGAACCGTTGCAGGACCGTGCGGACTTCGGCGGGGGTGACGTAGAAGAACTCCCGTCGCAGATTGACCCGGTTCACCCGGCGGTCCTCGAACTGCTGGTGGAGGCGACGCTCCAGCCCCGCGGCGTCTTCGCGCTTCTGGAGCTCGGCTTTGTACGCGATCGCGTCGTTCAGCCGGTGCCGGTATTCGTAGATCCCGACTTCCTGCAGCATCGCCGTCTCATCGGTCAGGACGATGCCCCGTCGCGCCTCCGCGAGTCGCCGCTCCGCCGGCTCGGCCTCCCGCAGCATCGCGTCCCGGCGCCGCCGCGCCTCGTCCAGTTGAGTGCTGAGCTGCTCCGATGCTCGCTGCGCCTTCGCCAAGCGCAGCTCATCATGACGGGCGGTGTCGGCCGCCCTCGCATGCTCTTCTCGGGCTATCTGCTCGCGGAGCCGCTCATGCTCAGACCTCAGTCTCCGGGTCTCGACGATCAACTGGGCCGAATCGAGGCCCTGGATGCGGGCCACTTGCTCCTCAGCGACGGTTTTCTCGGCTGAGCGGCGTTCGCATTCCGCCCGCAGGTTCTCCACCGCGGCCATCAGCCGGGTGTTCTCTGTCTGCACTCGCTGAGCCTCGGCTTGAGCCTTTCTGCGGCGCCGCCCGAAGAGGCCGGTTCCATGATCACTGTCAGACCGTGTCGCCGGGCGGGTCCGCTTCCGCCGGCGGCTTCTGCCGACCGCGGCGAGCCCGGCGGGGCCGGCACATCCTGACGGCCGTCGGGAGCGATCGGATCAGCTTCCGAGCCCTGCCGCGGCCGCCCCCGGCCGAGGGAGAGCCCGCGAGCCCAACGTCGCGCCCGGTCCGGCTCGGATGCGGTACCGGGTTCGTCAGGGACTTCGATCCACTATCGCCAGCCCGGTGGTGGCGGCCCCCACGCCATCACCTTCCCGCACAAACTCGATGGGGCGGTTCCGCCACATGAAGAGCCCACCGATATGGGGCACGGATTTCTGCGATGCCGCCGCGGCGGCATCGGATCTGGCATACGGCCGGTGGACGGCCGCGCCGCCTGCGGGGGGAATGGGCCTCCTCGAACTCGCCTGGAGCATCACCCACTTGCGACCGCTCCGCACCGCGCCGACCCCAGGAAAAAGACGCTGTTGACGGTTAATCAGGCACCGCCCCGGCAGCGCGGCGGCCGACTGTTCATCTCGCCGCCATGACGTGTCAGACAAACGCAATCAGCGGGCCTGTCGTTGCCGACAAACCCGCTGATCACACCGTCGGGACGACAGGATTTGAACCTGCGACCCCTTGACCCCCAGTCAAGTGCGCTACCAAGCTGCGCCACGTCCCGGTGCCCGTTTCGCCGGGTGCATTCCCGGCTGACCGCGCACGAGAACGATACCGCATGTCAGAGGGTGGGTGCTGCCATATCCGGGCACGGGCGGGCGGCTGCCGGCGGCCGGGTGCGCCGGGGGGGATGAGTACCTGTACTCATGCGCCCCGGTCACGGCGCCGCCACGCTACGCGCATGACTACTCCCTCGATTCAGCGGCCGACGACCATGGCCTTCTTCGTGCAGGCCGCGATCTCCTTCGGGCTGTCGCTGGCCGCGTTGATGATCGGCATCCTCAAGCTGCCGGTGGGCCCCTGGGAGCGCGGCTTCCTCTCCCTCGGGCTGGTCTTCGTGGTGTCCTCGGCGTTCACGCTGGCCAAGTGCGTGCGCGACCGGCAGGAGGTCGAGGAGGTGACGAACCGGGTGGACAAGGCACGGATCGACAAGATCCTCATCGAGCAGGACGTCTTCAAGGCGTGACCTGCGCGGCCCCGGCGGCCGCCCGGGATCGCCCGCCGGGACGAGCGGCGATCCCGGCCTTGACCTCAAGGGAACTTGAGGTTGCAGGCTCTGTGACATGACGACGACGCACCACGGCCCGGCCGGCTTCGCGGAACTGCCCCGACTGATGAGCCTGATGACGGGCGATGAGAAGCACGGCCCGGCCGCCACCTCCACCCTGGACGCGCTCTGGGTCCTCTACGACCGGGTGCTGAGGGTCTCGCCCGCCGACGCCACGGACCCCGCGCGGGACCGCTTCCTCCTCTCCAAGGGCCACGGTCCGATGGCCTACTACGCGGTCCTCGCGGCCAAGGGCTTCTTCCCCGCCGACTGGCTGCCGGGCTTCGGTTCGTACGACTCGCCGCTCGGCCACCACCCCGACCGCGTGCTCGTGCCCGGCGCGGAGATCGGCAGCGGATCGCTCGGGCACGGGCTGCCGCTGGCCGTCGGCACCGCCCTCGGGCTGCGGGCGCAGGGGCGCCCGGACCCGGCCGTATGGGTGCTGATCGGCGACGCCGAACTCGACGAGGGCAGCAATCACGAGGCGCTGGCCTACGCGGGCGCGACCGGGCTCGACCGGCTGCACGCCCTGGTGATCGACAACTCCTCCGCCACGCACGGCTGGCGCGGCGGGATCGCCTCCCGCTTCGAGGCCGCGGGCTGGTCGGCCCTCACCGTCGACGGCCGCGACCACCGGGCGCTGGAGGCGGCGTACACCGCGCCGCACCCCTCCCGCCCGCACGCGGTGGTCGCCCGCGTCGAGCCGAAGGACGCCTGACGGCCGGCGCCCGCCGTCCCGTCACCGCCCGATTCATCAGGACTTCACGGCTTCAGGACTTCAGGACTTCAGGACTTCGAGAGGATCTTTCGCAGATGGACACCATGCGTGAGCGTTTCGCCTCGGTCACCTCCCGGCTGCTCGACGAGGATCCGCGGCTCGCGGTCGTCCTCGCCGACATCGGCACGGGCGGTTTCGCCGACGCGGCCCGGCGCCATCCGGACCGGGTGCTCAATGTCGGCATCAGGGAACAGTTGCTGGTCGGTGTGGGCGGCGGTCTGGCGCTCACCGGGCTCCGGCCGGTGCTGCACACCTTCGCCAGTTTCCTGGTCGAGCGCCCCTTCGAACAGCTCAAACTGGACTTCGGCCACCAGGGCGTGGGCGGGGTGCTGGTGAGCGCCGGCGGCTCCTACGACTGGCCGAGCGGCGGCTTCACGCACATGGCGCCGGGCGATGTCGGTCTGCTCGACACCCTCGACGGCTGGACCGTGCACGTCCCCGGGCATCCGGACGAGGCGGAGACCCTGCTGCGGCGGGCCGCGGCGGCCGGTGACGACAAGGTGTACGTACGGCTGTCCGTGCAGGCCAACGAGGCGCCGAGGCCGGTGGACGGGGAGCGTTTCCAGATCCTGCGGGCGGGAGGCGGCGGGGTCGTCGTGGCGGTGGGGCCGATGCTGGACGCGGTCCTCGCCGCCACCGAGGGCCTGGACGTCACCGTGCTGTACGCGACGACCGTGCGGCCCTTCGACGCCGAAACGCTGCGGGCCGCCGCCGACGCGGCCGGCGCCGCCGAGGTCGTGCTCGTCGAGCCGTATCTCGCGGGCACCTCGACACGCCACGCGAACGACGCGCTCGCCGACCGCCCGCACCGGGTGCTGGGCCTCGGCGTCGGGCGTCGGGAGCTGCGCCGCTACGGGCGGATCGAGGAGCACCTGGCCGGGCAGGGGCTGGACGCGCGCGCTCTGCGGGAGCGCGTCACCGCGTTCCTGGGAAGGTGACGAAGGCCGCGGGCGGGAGCGGGGCCGGGTGCGGGCCCGCACCCGCGGGTGCGCTCACAGCCGTTTGTCGAGCCAGGCCAGCAGGTCGTTTCCCACCTCGTCGCGGTTGGTCTCGTTCACGATCTCGTGGCGGGCACCGGCATACGCCTTCCAGGTCAGGTCGCGGGTACCGGCGTAGCGGAAGTCCTCCAGCAGGGCGTAGAGCAGGGTCAGCCCCTGGTTGCAGGGGTCCTGGTCGCCGACGGCGAGGTGGACGGGCAGGCCGCGCGGGACGCGGGCGAGGTGGGCCGGGTCGTTGATCTTGCGGATGGCGCGTACCCAGTCGAGGGCCAGGCCGGAGCTGAAGGCGAAGCCGCAGTCCTCGTCGGCGGCGTAGCGGTCGACCTCGGAGGCGTCCCGGGAGAGCCATTCGAAGCCGGTGCGGTGCGGGAAGGCGTCGTTGAAGGAGCTGAAGGTGCGCGGGAGGAAACCGGAGCGTGCCGTACGGCCGCGCTCGGCGATCTCCGCCTCCAGTTCGGCGACGGCGGTGTCGATCTCCAGGCGCGGCAGCGTGCGGAAGGTGCCGGTGAGGATCAGGCCGGCGAGGTCGGCGCCGTACTCCTGCGCGTAGTCGCGGGCCAGCATCGAGCCCATGCTGTGGCCGAGGAGGACCAGTGGCACGCCGGGGTGGGCGCTCGCCGCGTGGTCGCCGATGTCCTTGAGGTCGGCGACGATCGCGCGCCAGCCGTCCTCGCCCACGACGCCCCGGCCTCCGGTGGAGGGGGCGGTGGCGCCGTGCCCGCGGTGGTCGGAGGCGAGGACGCCGTAGCCGTGGCCGGTCAGAAAACGCGCGAAGCGGTCGTAGCGCCGGCCGTGCTCCGCCGCGCCGTGCGCGATCTGGACGAGGGCGCGCGGCCGGCCGGACTCCGGCAGCCAGGTGTAGGTGGCGATGCGGGCACCGTCGGGCGCCTGGTGGAAGTCCTGCCGCATGGCCTGCATGGCGTCATCTCCTGAGGGTGGGAGGGCTAGGTGACGGGGCGTCGGGTGGGCGGGTCGCCGGCGTCCTCGGTCCGTTCGGCCGATCCTTACCCGCGTGCGCCGGGCCGCGTACGTCGAAGGCCCCACGCCGCCGACCACTCTCGCCCGCACCGCGGGGGCGCGCCAAGGGGGCGCGCGCGGCGGTGCCGCCCCCGGGCCCGCGCGGCGTGACACGATCGGTCGGCTCTTTCCCTGCGTTTTTGCCCCAACCCCCTGCCACAGGAGGATCGTTGGACACCACGGATCGTTGTGCGCACCCCTCTTCCCCCGTCCCCCCGCCGCTGTCCCGCCGCGGATTTCTGCGGGGCACCGCGTCGGCCGCCGCCGCGGCGGGCCTGGCCGGCGTCGCCGTCCCCGAGGCGGGGGCGCGCGGCGCCGGGGCGTCCGGCGGCACGCTGTCCTTCACGGCCGCCACCAACGGCGCGGCCTCGCTCGCCCCGGCCGGCGACCGGCTGGTGGCCGAGGTCCAGAACGTCCTGTGGTCGGTGCCGCGCGCGGGCGGCGACGCGGTGGCCCTGACCCCGCCCGACCTGGAACCGACCCGCCCGGTGCACTCCCCCGACGGCCGCCACATCGCCGTCTGCGCCTACCGCGGCGGCGGCTTCCACCTGTGGACGATGCGCGCCGACGGCTCCGGTCTGCGGCAGCTCACCGACGGGCCGTGGGACGACCGCGGGCCGGCCTGGTCACCGGACGGGACCCGGATCGCCTTCGCCTCGGAACGCGGCGGGGACACGGTGACCGGCGGCCCGTACCGGATCTGGGTCCTGGAGGTGGCGACCGGGCGGCTGACCCGGGTGACCGGGCTGCCGGGGCAGGAGGGCCCTCATCAGGGCGGCGCCTGGGAGGACTTCGACCCCTGCTGGTCACCGGACGGCACGCGGATCACGTTCGTACGGGGCGCGGTGACGGGCGCGGCCCTGGCCTCGCGGACGGTCGCGTCGGTGCCGGCCGACGGCGGGCCGGTGCGCACCGAGCACACCGAGACGGCCGCCGCCCAGGTGATGACGCCGGCCCTCTCCCCCACCGGACGCCTCGCCTACCTGCGGACCACCGACTATCCGGGGCCGACCTGTGCCCTGGTGGTGGACGGCGAGCGGGTGGCGGTGGACGGCGATGTGGAGCCGGTGCCGCCGCGCTGGGTCTCGTCCGACGCGCTGCTGGTGACGGTGGGCGGTCAGTTCCGGATCGTGCGGGCCGATGCCCCCGAGCGGGCCGAGACGATCGCGTTCACCGCGCGGCTGCCGCTGGACCGCCCCGGCTACCGCGTCAAGGACTACGGCTTCGAGCGGACGGACAGCGGCCCGGTGCGGGGCGTGCATCTGCCCGCACTGTCGCCCGACGGCCGCGAGGTGGCCTTCGCCGCGCTCAATTCCCTGTGGCTGGCGCCCACTTCGGGCGGTGGTACGCCCCGCCGCCTGGTCCGGGCCGGCGCCACCCGTTATGTCTCCGCGCCGAGTTGGACGCGGGACGGCCGGGCGCTGCTCTACGCGGACGACCGGGACGGGCTGTTCGCCGTGCGGCGCCGCGATCTCGCCTCCGGCCGGGAGACGGTGCTGGCCGCCGGCGGGCGGGTGCAGCCGGCGCTGTCGCCCGACGGCGGGCGGCTGGCGGCGCTGGACATGGCGGGCAATCTCGTGGTGCGGACCCTGGCGGACGGGACGGAGAAGGTGCTGGCCGCGCCGATGGGCGGCGGCGGGCTGCCCGGCCGCCCCAGTTGGTCGCCCGACGGCCGCTATCTGGCGCTGTGCGACCGCAACCGCCTCAACCGCCGGTTCCGCGAGGGATACAACGTCATCCGGGTCCTGGACACCGGCACCGGCGCGAGCCGGCTGCACGCCCTCGCCGAGCACGTCTCGCTCGCCGACCGCTACGACTCCGGGCCCGTCTGGTCCCCCGACGGGCGGTGGATGGCGGTGATCGCCGAGTCCGCGCTGTGGGTGCTGCCGGTCCTGCCGGACGGGACGCCGGACGGGGCGCCGCGGCGGCTGACCGACGAGAGCGCCGACCATCCGTCGTGGTCGGGGGACTCCGCCACCCTGCTGTATCTGTCCGCGGGGCGGCTGCGGCTGACCGGGGTGTCCGGCGGGGCGGCGCGGCCCGTCCCGGTGTCCCTGCGGCACCGTCGGTCACGGGCCCGGGACACGGTGGTCCACGCGGGCAGGTTCTGGGACGGCACCGGCGCCCAGGTGCGCGAGGACGTCGACGTGGTGGTGCGGGAGGGACGGATCACCGCCGTCCGGCCGCACCGGGCGGGCCGGCCGGCCACCGGCGTGGCGCGGCGGGTGGACGCCTCCGAGCGGACCGTGCTGCCCGGCCTGTGGGACGCGCACACCCACCCCTGGCAGGTCACCTACGGCGGGCGGCAGACCGCCCTGCAACTGGCGTACGGCATCACCACCGCCGTCTCCTGCGGCGGCTTCTCCTATGAACAGGCCCGCATCCGGGAGGCCGTCGCGGCCGGGGTGCTCGCCGGGCCGCGGCTGCTGACCTGCGGGGAGCTGCTGGACGGCGGCCGGGTCGCGTACAGCATGGGGCGGGCGCACCGCACCCCGGCCGGGCTGCGGCGTTCGCTGGAGCGGGGCGCGGCCCTGGAGTGGGACTTCGTCAAGACCTACGTACGGGCGCCGGGCTGGGTGATGGAGCAGGCGGCGCGTTTCGCGCACGAGCGGCTCGGGGTCCGGGCCGGGAGCCATCTGCTCTCTCCCGGCGCCCAGTTGGGCCAGGACCTCACGACACATCTCCAGGCCACCCAGCGGGTGGAGTTCGGGCACGCGGTGTCCGCCTCCGGGCACGCCTACCAGGATGTCGAGGAGCTCTACACGGGCACCGACTTCCATCTGGTGGCCACGCCCTTCTCGGCCGGGGCGCTGCTCGGGGACGATCCCTCGCTCGCCGAGGACGTGCGGGTGGGCAGGCTGATGCCGCCGTGGGACGCCGCGTTCGTCCGGGAGAACGCCGGGCACCGGCCGACGCCCGCCCAACGGGCCGACATCGCGCGGGAGGTCGCCGTCTACCGGCGGGTGCTGGACGGCGGCGGAGTGGTCGCGCTGGGCACCGACCAGCCGCTCACGCCGGTGGGGCTGAGCCTGCACCTGTGCCTGCGGGCGCTGCACCGGGCCGGCCTCACCGTGAGCGAGACGCTGCGGACCGCGACGGCGCTGCCGGCGAGGATGTTCGGGGCGGAGCGCGACCTGGGGACGCTGGAGGCCGGGAAGCTCGGCGACATGACGCTGGTGGACGGCGATCCGTTCACCGACTTCGACTCGCTCGTACGGACGACCGCGGTGCTGCGGGGCGGGCGGCTCTTCGAACAGCGGGAGCTGGTCGAGTCCTTCCCGGCGCCGGCCGGCCGTCCGGCGGCCTCCGGGGGCAGGAGGGCGGCGGGCCCTGACGCGGCGGCCGGCGGCCCGACCGACTGGCTGGAGGTGGGACGGCACCAGCGCCGCGAGTCCTGCTGCGACACCGGGCACTGACCGGGCGGGCACCGCCAAAAAAGGCCCGGGAGGCGTGGGGTGGCGCGGTTTCGCGGCCGGCCGCCCCCGTCCCCGGGCATCGCGGAGCGGGGGGTGGTGCGCCTATGCTTCGCGCTTCAACTCATCGTTCGAATGCACCCAGTTGATGTTTTATGCGCCGCGCAGTAGGTATGCCAACGGGTATTGCGCGCGGTAAGCAACAGATCACTTTCCGGAAGGACAACGGCCGACGGCACCGCCAGTGCCGTCCCGAGGCGGGGAGCGACCAGCGCGGGAAAGATCGCGGAGGAGGGCTCGTCTTGCATCGCTATTTCACCGACCAGCGGCATGAAGCACTCCGGCACCGGGTGAGGGACTTCGCCGAGCGCGAGGTCCGCCCCCGGATCCCGGAGATGGAGGCGAGCCGTACCGTTTGCCACGACCTGTCGCGCCTGATCGCCCGGCAGGGCTGGATCGGCGCGACCATCCATCGGGCGTACGGCGGGATGGGCGCCGGCCATGTGGCCAAGACCCTCATCATCGAGGAGATCGCGCGCGTGAGCGCCGCCATGGGCGCCATGGTCCAGGCGTCCCAGCTCGGCGTGGCGAAGATCGTCCACTTCGGGAGCGAGGAGCAGAAGAAGACCTGGTTGCCGGCCATCGCCTCCGGTGACTGCCTGCCGACCATAGCCGTGACCGAACCGCAGTCCGGCGGGCATGTGCTGGGTATGGAGAGCAGCGCGGTCCGCGACGGCGACGACTACGTCCTCAACGGCCGCAAGACCTACGTCGGCAACAGCCATGTCGGCGATCTGCACGGCGTCGTCGTGCGCACCGGCGAGGGATCCAAGGGCCTGTCGGCCTTCCTCGTGGAGTCCGACAGACCGGGTTTCCGCATCGGGGAGCAGCAGCCCGCGATGGGACTGCACGGCTTCAGCTTCGGCGAGCTGTTCTTCGACAACTGCCGGGTCCCGGCGGCGAACCTGCTGGGCCGGGAGGGCGACGGGCTGTCCGTCGCGTACTCCTCCAGCGTCCTGTACGGACGGCCGAATCTGACCGCCGTGTCCCTGGGCATCCACCAAGCGGTGCTGGAGGAGACGACGCGCTTTTGCACCGAGCGGCAGCGCTACGGCAAACCGCTGGCGGACCTGGGCAACATCAAGCTCAAGCTCGGCCGCATCCAGTCCCGGCTGCTGCTCGCCCGGCTGTCCGCCTACCACGCGGTACACCTGCTCGACCAGGGCCTGTCCTGTGACGCGGAGTTGATGAACGCCAAGCTCGTCAACGTCGAGTCGGCTCTGGAGTCGGCGCGCGACGCGATGGACATACACGCCGCGTGCGGGCTGTTCACCGACCGGCCCGTGGAACGCTTCCTGCGGGACGCGTACCACATCTTCGCGCCGGCGGGCACGTCCGACATCCAGTTACTGCGCCTGGGCGAGCTGGCGCTGGGCCAGGCGAAGGGCGAATGGTCCGGCCGGTTGGCGGATCTGCTGCGGCTGGAGCCGGCCGAGCGCCCGGAGGAGGCGGCGGCCACCGTGCCGGGTCAGCGCGGCGGTCCCGCGCCGCTACTCTCGCCGTACGCGCCCCTGACGGCGGTCGCGGGAGAATGACGGACGGCTGACGCGACGGGGGCCGCGGCCCGGCGGTGACGCCGTCTGCCGCGACCCCCGGCCGTCATTCCGCCGCGCTTTACGACACGTCGGTCTGCTGCCGCTCCATGCGGTGGATCTGCTCGACGAGTTCGGCCGCCATCGACTTGATGGTCTCCAGCCCCTCCCGCCCCCACGGGCGCGGTTCGAGATCGACGACGCAGACGGTGCCGAGCGCCATGCCCGTGTGGTCGATGAGCGGGGCGCCCAGGTAGGAGCGGATGCCGATCTCGTCCACCACGGGGTTGCCCGCGAACCGCGGATAGTCGCAGACGTCCTCCAGGACGAGCGCCTTGCGGCGGACGACGACATGCGGGCAGTAGCCGTGGTCGCGGGCCATCACCCGGCCCGGCTGGGCGCTGGCGGGCGCCGGGCCCAGTTCGACGGCCTGGTCCTGCGCGGGCGTGTAGAGCCCGGCGAAGTACTGCCGCCGCTCGTCGATGAAGTTGACCATGGAGTACGGCGCACCGGTGGTCCGGGCCAGCTTGCGGGCGAACTCGTCGAACGCCGGCAGCGGTGAATCGCCGATGCCCAGGGCGCGCAACCGGGCGACGCGCGCCGGGGCGTCGTCGTCCTCGGGGGTGAGCAGGAGGTGGCGCGTCGGGTCGTAGGTGGGATACGGCACGCGCGAGGCGGGGTGGTTCATGGCAGCTCCGGGGTCGCGGCGAGGGCGGGGGTGAGCAGGTGCTGGACGAGCGAGACCAGGACATGGGTGGACGAGCTGCACTGGCGGGCGTCGCAGAGCACGACGGGGGTGTCCGGTCCGAGATCTATGGCGGCGCGGACCTCGTCCGGCGCGTAGTGGAAGGAGCCGTCGAACTCGTTGACGGCGACGATGAATTGGATGCCGCGCCGTTCGAAGAAGTCGACGGCGGCGAAGCACTGGTCCAGGCGGCGGGTGTCGGCGAGGATGACCGCGCCGAGCGCGCCGTTGGACAGTTCGTCCCACATGAACCAGAAGCGTTGCTGGCCCGGCGTCCCGAACAGGTAGAGGACGTGCTCGGGGCTGAGCGTGATGCGTCCGAAGTCCATGGCGACGGTGGTGGTGCTCTTGTCCTCGATGCCCGCCAGGTCGTCGGTGCCGACGCTGATCTGGGTGAGGAGTTCCTCCGTGCTGAGCGGTTCGATCTCGCTCACCGCTCCGACGAAGGTGGTCTTGCCGACCCCGAAGCCACCCGCGACCAGGATTTTGAGCGCGGTGGGAAAGAGGTCGGGCGAGGGGTCCCCCGGGATGTTGGGGTCACAGTCGTTTGCGAAGTCCATTCAGCACCGCCTCCAGGAGGGCTCGGTCGGTCCGGGACGCGGGCCCTGCCGAAACGGCCGCGGGGGCCCGCGCGGTGAGCGCTCCACAGTCGACGAGGTCGGCGAGGAGCACCTTTGTGACCACGGCGGGCAGCCGTATGTGGGCGGCGATCTCGGCCACCGACACCGGCCCGCCGCACAGCCCTAACACCTGGGCGTAGTCAGGTCCTTGGCAGGAGACGGGCCGTCGTCCGGTGGCCATCACCATGGTCAGCAGGTCGAAGTGCGCCGTGGGGCGGGTCCGGCCGTTGCTGATGGTGTACGGGCGGACCAGCCGGCCCGCCGCGTCGTCGTACCACGGTGCATCCTGGCCGCCCGACCGCCGTCGGCGACGCACCACCATGGTCAGTGACCGCCCGCCTGGGCCTGATGGCGGGCGGGGGTGGACAGATACGGGCGGACGCTCTTGACGAGCATCCCCATCTCGTAGCCCAGCACCGCCACATCGGCCTCCCGTCCGGCGAGGACGGCCAGACAGGCGCCCGAGCCGGCCGTCGAGACGAACAGGAACGTCGATTCCAGTTCGACGACGACCTGGAGGACGTCGTCGCCCTCCCCGAAGCGCGCGCCGGCGCTGCGGGCGAGGGAGTACAGGCCGGAGGACAGGGCCGCCATGTGGTCGGCGCTGTCCGGGTCGAAGCCATGGGCGGCCTTGACCAGGCCGTCGGAGGACAGCAGGAGCGCGCTGCGAGCGTGCGGCACCCGCTGCACGAGTCCGGTCAGCAGCCAGGACAGATCGGTGTGCTGGCCTCCCTGCGGCTGCGCGTGCGGCTGCGTGTGCACATCACTCACCATGGTTGTGGTCGTCTCCTCGTGGGCGGGCCATCGGGGCATCTCGGTCGCGTTCATAGATCAGGTCGTTGCCGCCAAGGCTGCCGGTGTCGAGGCCCTGGCCTGCGGTGTCGCCGGCGGCGTAGCGCTCGTCCGCGAGGCTGACGCCGCGCCGGAAGGCGGCCATCAGGCCGGGGTCGTGCTCCGGTTCCGGCCCGGTGCGGCGGGCCGCGGACGGCAGGATCGGATCGCCGCGCAGCTCGGGCACCAGGTGCTCCTGCTTGCGTCGGCGCGGCAGGATCGGGCGGGCGGCGTTGTCGGCCGGTGGCGCGGGGGGCAACAGGACCGGGCCAGGGTCGGCGCGGTGGTCTTCGGTGGGGGCCGGGGCCCGGTGGGCGCCGGTGGTGGTCTCGCCCGGGTAGCCGCCGGTGTGGCCGGGGGCCTCGGTGCGGGCGTCGGGCGCGGCGTGGTCGACCTGCCGGGTGGGCAGGGGCGGCAGGGGGTGGTGGGAGGGGCCCTGGATGTCAGCTCCCTGCTCGGCGGGCGGCGCGGCGGCCGGGGCGGGGTGGGCCGCCGGCCGGGGGGCGGCGCGCAGCAGGCGGCGCCGGGTGGGGCCGGTCTCGGCCTCGGTGTCGGCGGGGGCCGCCCGGTCGCCGTGCTCGCGCCGGGGCGCTTCGAGGGCGAGGTCGGGGCCGGGTGCCGAGTCCAGGCTCGCGTGCCGCGGTTCGTGGCGTGGGTCGTCCCGCGGGTCCTGGTGCAGGATGTGGGTCTCGTCGTACGCGCCGGAGTGTTCGCGTACCGGGTCCAGGTCCGGTGATCCGGTGCGTGCCGCGCCGTCCTCGTCCGACTCCGGGCCGAGCAGGCTCTTGGGCAGGACCAGTACCGCCTGCACACCGCCGTAGATGTTGCTCTGGAGCCGGACCACGATGCCGTGCCGGCGGGCGAGCGAGGAGACGACGAAGAGGCCGATCCGGCCGTCGCTCAACAGCTCGGCGACGTCGACGTGTTCGGGGTCGGCCAGCAGCGCGTTCATCCGCGTCTGCTCGTCCGGCGACATGCCCAGGCCGCGGTCCTCGACCTCGACGGCGAGGCCGGCGGTGACCAGTTGGGCGCGCAGCAGGACCGGGGTCTGGGGGGCGGAGTAGATGGAGGCGTTCTCGACGAGTTCGGCGAGGAGGTGGATGACGTCCGCGACGGCGTGGCCGCGCAGGGTGCCCTCGATCGGCGGCACGAGCTTGATCCTCGGGTACTGCTCGACCTCGGCGATCGAGGAGCGCAGCACCTCGGTCATGGTGACCGGCCGGCTCCACTGGCGCCGCGAGATGGCGCCGCCCAGGACCGCGAGGTTCTCGGCGTGGCGGCGGATGCGGGTGGCCAGGTGGTCGATGTGGAAGAGGCCCTTGAGCAGGTCGGGGTCCTCGACCTGGTTCTCCAGCTCGTCCAGCAGCTCGATCTCGCGGTGTACGAGGGACTGCAGGCGCCGGGCGAGGTTCACGAAGACCTCGACCTTCTGCTCGCTGCCGCTGGCGTTGCTGCGGGCGATGGCGACCGCGTCGATGACGGCGGCCTCGGAGGCCCGGCCGGCGGCGGCGATTTCGTGGGCGAGCAGGTCCAGGGTGTCTCCGGGGCCCGCGACGGCGGTGTCGGGCTCGCGGTGCTGGAGCCACTCGCCCTGGCGTACGCGGTCCAGGAGGTCGTAGAGGTCGGCCTGGCTGCGGGCGCAGACCTGGCGCAGCCGGGCGTAGCGCGCGACGGTGGCGCGCGCCTCGGAGTTGGCGGCGGCGCCCGCGGTGAGCACGATGACGCAGATCAGCGCCAGGCCCGCGGTCAGCGCCGTCCACTCGCGGCCGGAGACCTGCGCGCCGCCCGCCTGGACGACGAAGGCGGTGACGGCGGCGCAGGTGACGGCGACCAGGAGGCAGGGGACGGCGACGAGTCGGATCAGGCGGGACCGTATCGCCGAGTCGGCGGCCGACTCGGGGAACGACGCCCGGCCGTGCCGTCCGCCCTCCCGCTCCCGCCGCCGCGCGGAGGTGGGTACGGGGGTAGCCCCCGGGGAACTCGGTACCCCATGGGGGCTTTGAGTTTCCTGGGACGTCTGGGTCCCCTGGGGGAATGCGGTAGGCATCGGCGCCCTCCGGATCGGCCGTTGGCAGTTCGCGGAGCACGCACGCTAGTTGTTGCCGGGGTGGGAACCGGACCCACTTCGAGGTTTCGCTACCCCTCGCCACCTCCTTGAGGGGACATCGTCCGCACGAGAGTGCGATTGCACCCGAACTTCCGTTCAGGCCAGGGAAGTTGGCGCCTCTTCGACCGGGGTCGGGGACACGGCGCCGAGCGGCGGCCAGCTCGGCCAGCCGTGCACCGGCGGCACGGCCACCGCCCGCCACCACGGCTCGACGAGCGGCTCGTCCGCGGGCTCGAACGGCTTGCCCGGCACCGGGGCGGCCAGCGTCGCACCGGCCTTCCTCGCCGCCTCGGCGCTCCGCTCGATGGGATCGGACCACGGATGCGGGGCGAGGTTGAAGGTGCCCCAGTGGATCGGCAGCATGACACCGGCGGGGGTGCCGCCGGAGAGGTCGGCGTGTGCCCGGAGCCCCTCTTCGGGGGTCATGTGGATGTCCGGCCAGAATTCGCTGTACGCGCCGATCTGGATCATGGTCGCGTCGAACGGGCCGTGCGCCGCGCCGGTCTCGGCGAAGCCGGGGAAATAGCCGGTGTCGCCGCTGTGGTAGATCCGGTGTTCGGGGCCGGCGACCACCCAGGAGGACCACAGGGTGTGCTGCGGACCGCGCAGTCGGCGGCCGCAGAAGTGCTGGGCGGGGGTGGCGGTGAGGGTCAGCCCGCCGACGCGGGTGGACTCGTGCCAGTCCAGTTCGGTGATCCGCTCCGGGGGCACGCCCCAGAACTCCAGGTCGGCGCCGATGCCCAGCGGCACGACGAAAGCGGCGCCGGTGCCCGTCAGGCCCTGGACCGTCGTCATGTCGAGGTGGTCGTAGTGGTCGTGGGAGATCACCACGACATCGACCGGCGCCAGCTCCCCCAGGACGAGCGGCACCGGATGCATCCGCTTGGGCCCCGCCCAGTCGAACGGCGAACAGCGCTCACCCCACACCGGGTCGAACAGCACCCGCTGCCCGTCGATCTCGGCGAGCACGCTGGAATGGCCCATCCAGGTGAGCCGCAGACCCGACGCGGGCGGCCGGCCCCAGTCCGCGTCCGTCGGGCGGTGCACCGGGATCCGCCCGACCGGTGCCCGGCGCAGCCGCCCCTCGCGGCTGAGCTGCGTACGGGCCATCGGCAGGGCGGAACCCTGGACGAGCTGCCGGGTCTGGACCGGATTGCGGAACTGGCCGTCCACGAACTGAGGTGACCTGCGCATTCTGGCCAGCCGCTCCCCCGTGGGATCGGCGCCGAAGCTCGCGGGGCGCAGCGCGGTGAGTCGGATGCGGCGGGGTCGGGAACCGGTCACGGCACCTCCAGGGTCGGGGCAGTCGCGAAGTGAACGGGCCGCGCGAGCGGCGGGTTCCGGCGCACCGGGTCCCGCGGCGCCGGCTGACGGTCGCGGCACCACGACACCCTGGAGAAACACCATCCCCCCCAGACGCCAACCGCGCGACCGGCCGTGGCATTCCGCCCAGCGCGTCGCGGCCTCAGCCGCGCCCGAACTCCAGAACGAGGTGGTCGTCGACGGGGCGGTAGCCGAGCCGCCGGTAAAGGGCGTTACTGGTGGGGTTGGCGAGATCGGTGAACAGCAGCAGATCGGCCACGCCGGACTCCCGCGCGGCGCCTGACACGGCGCTGGTCACCGCCCCCGCGAAGCCGCGTCCGCGCAGCTCGGGCGGGGTGTAGACGGGGGCGATACAGGCCGCGCCGACGAGCGTGCGGGTGATTCCCGCCATCGCGACGGGCCGCCCGCCGGCCTCCCACAGGGTGCACCGGCCGTGGGCGATCCGGTCGTCGACCGCGCGGGCGTCACGGGGCGGTGGACCTCCGACCTCCGCGGCGAACGCCGAGAACCACCCGATCAGCAGGTCCCGGTCGGCCGTCGTGGCGAGCCGGGCCCGGCCGGGTGGTGCGGGGGCCGGCGGGGTCAGCGTGCCGAGCCGGTGCAGGCGCAGGCGCTCGGCGGTGGTGATCGGGCCGCCGTGTCGCCGCCGCCAGGCCGCGGCGACCGCCCCGGCCACCGCCCGGGAGGCGTTCACCCCGGGGATGTCGAGCCGCTCCCGGGCCAGCGCGTCCACCAGCTCGGCCGCCGCGGCCGCGCCCATCGGTGAGAGCAGTGCGGTCCGCGGCGGCGTCCACACGAAGGCGGCTTCGGCCGTCCCGCTCCGGCCGTCGTGCCACCAACCGCACCACGGCGCGTCCTCGCCGTACGCGTCCGGTCCCGTCTCCCGCAGCGCGGCCGTCACCGAGAGCAGCAGGGTGTGCCCGACCGGCCGTCGCCGCAGGAACGCCCCCGCGGCCGTCTCGAATACGCCGAGGTCTTGTGTCATCGTCCAGGTCATGCCCCACTCTCGCTCGCGCACGGCGGCGCACGCACCCCGTTTTCGCCGTGGGACGGTCCTGTGGCGCGGCCCGGAACGACGCGCCGACGGACGGGCCCGGGCCCAACTCACCACGGCTTCTCCCGCGTTCTTTCCCCCCGCGGGTCACGGCAGTCCCTAACGTCCCGTTATGACGTGAGGCTGCGTCTAGACTCCCGGCATCGGACGGAAAGCGTCCGTAAACGGTCTCACCAGCAAGGGATTCAAGGACGCTTGTGACATTCCAGCAGGTAACTGAGCCGTACGACGTCCTCGTCGTCGGCGGATCGGGCGTGGACACCGTCGTGCGGGTCGGCGCGCTGCCCGTGCCGCCCGCCGACGCCCATGGAGTGCCGCCCATCCGCGAGTGGGCGGGGCACACCGGCACCGGCGTCGCGCTCGGCTGCGCGGCGCTCGGACTCGCCACCGGATTCGTGGACTTCATCGGCGACGACCACCCGGGCACCCTCGTCCGCGAACGGCTCGCCGCCAGCGACGTCGACTTCCGGCCGCTGATCTCTCCGCACGGCACCCGGCGCGCCGTCAACCTGGTCGACCCCGACGGTCGCCGGATGTCCTTCTACGACGCCCGCGACCCCCTCGACCTGCGGATGCCGCCCGAGCACTATCTCCCCGCGCTGCGCCGCGCCCGGCACGTCCACCTCTCGGTCATGCACTTCGCGCGCTTCCTGTACGACGACATCGAGGCGCTGGGCCTGCCCGTCTCCACCGACCTGCACGACTGGGACGGACTGGCCGCCCACCACCGGGAGTTCGCGCTCCGTTCGGATCTGGTGTTCCTCAGCACGGCCGGGGCGGGCGAGCGGATCGGGCCCGTCATGCGCGAGATCCTCCGCGAGGGGCGCGCACGGGCGGTGATCGCGACGGCGGGCGCGGGCGGCGCGTATCTCCTGACTCCCGACGACCGCACGCCGCGGCACATCCCGGCCGCCGTCCCGCCCGGCCCGGTGGTGGACACCAACGGCGCGGGCGACGCCTTCACCTGCGGGTTCCTCTACGGCCAACTGGCGGGCCGGGACCTTGAGGAGTGCGCGCGCCTGGGGGCCGTCGCGGGGGCGTACGCGTGCACGGGGCAGGGCACGCACACCGCGCTCGTCGGCCCGGAGACGCTGCGTGCCGTCCTCACCGAGCGCACGAGCGCCAAGGACCCCGTCGCCCCCGTCGCCGCCGAACCGGCCGGCGAGGAGGCGCCGGAGCCGCCGGGCGCGCAGGTCTCGCCCGCCGGGGCGTCGTAGAGGGCGCCGCCGCGCCGCCCCGGCGTCGGTGCGGTGTCAGTCCTTGCGGCCCACCGCACCGTAGAAAATGATGTTGTTGAGTTCCTCCGCGCTCGGAACCGCCTCGTCCGGGCGCCACAGCGACACCCGTACCACGCCGGGGTCGAGCAACGTGAACGGCCCCATCAGCGGCCGGATTTCGGCCTTGGAGCGCAGGTTGAGGGGCGCGGTGGCGTTGCGGTAGACGTTCACGACGCCGTCGCGGGCCCGCACGTCGGTGCGGCCCGCAGGGTACGCCTCGTAGGGCTCGCCGGTGGCGTGCGAGAGCACGAGGTGGCTGCCGGCGGGCAGGGCGTCGGCGAGGGTGGCGACGAGGCCCGCGGGGTCCTCGTCGTCGCGGACGAAGTGCAGGACGGCGAGCATCAGCAGCGCCACCGGCCGGTCGAAGTCGATCAGTTCGCGGACGGTCGGATGGTCCAGGATCGCCTGGGGGTCGCGGACGTCGCCGAGCACGAAGCCGGTGCCGTCGGTGTTGGTCAGCCGGGCCCCGGCGTGGGTGGCGACGATCGGGTCGTTGTCGACGTAGACGACGCGGGTGTCCGGGGCGGTCTCGCGGGCCACCTCATGGGTGTTGGGCGAGGTGGGGATGCCGGTGCCGATGTCGATGATCTGGCGGACGCCGCCGGCGACGACCGCCCGGACGGCCCGCTGGAGGAAGCCCCGGTTGGCGCGGGCGCTGAGCCGCACCTGGGGGTGGACCTCGATGACGCGCTCGGCGGCCACCCGGTCGACTTCGTAGTTGTCCCAGCCGCCGAGGTAGTAGTCGTACATCCGGGCCGGGTGCGGCCGGCTGGTGTCGATCCGGTCGGCCGGGAAGCCGCCCGGGTAGGGGCCGTTGCCCTCGGTGCCTATGTCGTTCTCGCTCACGCCGTCCTCCGTTCGGTGCACCGGCACGGCGCCGCGGCGAGCAGGAAGTCGGCGTCCCCCGCCTTCGCGCCCTCGATGAAACTCACGATCTCGTGGTGGGTGTAGATCAGCGCCGGTCCGTCCGGGTCGGTCGACTGGCGCAGCGCCACCCGGCCGTCCCCCAGCCGCATGGCCTCGACGCACTCGCCGCCGTTTCCGCCGCTCCACGGCTTGTGCCAGCCCTCGTCGCCCAGGTCCTTGGCGGGCATGCCGTTGTAGATGCGTATGCGATCCACTGTTCAGATCTCCTTGCGAAAGCCACCCAGAAGGGCCTCGGTGGTGTGTGCCGGCGCGGCCTGCGCACACATCCGGTCCAGGGCCTCCAGGAACTGCGAGACGTCGTTGCGCTGGTCGAAGTACACGGCTCCGACCAGGCTCTCCGCGTAGGCGATGTCCGGGAGTTCCGGGATCGGGAAACGGAAGATGTGGAACGGGCCGTACATGGCGGGATGCGGGCCCGCGGCGAAGGGGATGACCTGGAGCCGGACGTTGGGCAGGGCGGTGGCCTCGCACAGCCGAGTGATCTGGTCACGCATCACCTGGGAGCCGCCGATCGGGCGCCGCAGGACGGTCTCGTCCATGACCACCCACAGCAGCGGCGCGTTCTCGCGGGTCAGCAGGGACTGCCGCTCCAGTCGCAGCGCCACGAGCCGGTCGATGTCGGCGGCCGGGGCGTGCGGCATGCCGGCCCGCAGCACGGCGGCGGCGTAGTCCTCGGTCTGCAACAGGCCGGGGACGTAGTGGGGTTGGTAGGCCCGGATGAGGTTGGCTTCGCTCTCCAGGCTGACGTACGCGCTGAACCACTCGGGCAGGACGTCGCGGAAGTTGTGCCACCAGCCGGGGCGGTTGGCCTCGCGGGCGAGGGCGAGGAAGGCGTCGATCTCGTCCTGGTCGCCGACGCCGTAGGTGGCCAGCAACTTCTCGACGTAGGGGATCTTGAGGCCGACCTCGGCCTTCTCCATCCGCCGAATGGTGGCGTGGGTGACGTCGAGTGCCTCGGCGGCCCTCGCGTAGGACAGTCCCGCCTTCTCGCGCAGGTCCTGCAGTCGCTTTCCGAGCACTACCCGCAGGACCGTCGGCGCACCTGCCGACCGTGGGTCCGCCACGTCCGTTCCCCTCCCACCAGTTGGCGTGTTCAACAGTGTGTCATGGCGTCAGGAACACGAACAGACTGCGTTTCTGATTCTGCAAATTACAGAATGATCCTTGCCATCGGCGACTGGCATCGCACATAGTTACGGCGTGGCTTCCTCCAACAACGCTCCTTCGTTAGGGCGCTGTGGCGGCTTCGTCGCCCAGCACCAACAGGACGCGTTCCATTTGCCGGCGCGGTGCACCTCCGTTCCCGAGGCGCGCAGACGCGTGAGCGCGTTGCTGTGCGAGTGGGGCGCGGACCGGCACGTCCGCGACGACGTGGAGTTGGTGGTGTCCGAGCTGTTCACCAACGCCGTGCGGCACACCGACAGCGAGAAGGTCGGCTGCGAGGTGACGCTGATCGGCGCGCACCTGCGCATAGAGGTCACCGACCAGGGCGGCCGGGGCGGCCCGGGGCCGCGGAGCCGGCCCGGCAGCCCGGACCAGGAGTGCGGACGCGGACTGTTCCTCGTCGGCGCGCTGTCCGAGAGCTGGGGGACACGGCTCGACGGCAGCGGCCCCGGCCGGGTCGTCTGGGCCGATCTGCCCTACTCTCCCGCGACACACTGAAGGCCCCGTGCCCCCTCTCGGGCGGCCGGGGCCTTCCGTTGTCGCCGCGGCCCACCGGGCCGCGGCTCTTCGGGCCGCGGCTCTTCGGGCCGCGGCTCTTCGGTTACAGCGGCAGCAGATCGGGCCGCTTGGGCTCGACGTGGTCGCCGGAGGACTCGCCGCGCAGCCGGCGCCCGATCCACGGGACGAGGTGCTCCCGGGCCCAGTTGATGTTGTCGCGCCGGGCCTCGGCCGCCGACCGCTCCGCCTCCGGGGGCCACGGCTGGTCCGGGTCGGCCGGCACCCGCAGCCCGAGCACCTGCGCCGCGCGCAGGGCGACCCGGGTGTGGCCGTCCGGGGACAGATGCAGCCGGTCATCGCTCCACGCCCGCCGGTCCTGCACCGACTTCAGCGACCACAGGTCCAAAACCGGGCAGTCGTGCCGGTCGGCGATGGCCCGGACATGCGCGGTGTACGTCGCGATCTTGCCCCGCAGATGCCGCAGGACGGGGATGTCGCGGGTGTCGAAACCGGTGCAGACCAGGACCGTGCCGACCGTCTCGCGCAGATCGGCCACCGCCGCCTCGTAGCGCTCGGCGACCGCGTCCGGGTCCGAGCCCGGCCGCAGGATGTCGTTACCGCCGGCACAGAACGTCACCAGCGAGGGGGCGAGCTCCTTCGCCCGGGGTACCTGCTCCTCGATGATCTGGCCGAGCAGCCGCCCCCTGACGGCGAGATTCGCGTAGCGGAAGTCCCCCTCGTCCCGCTGGTCAGACAGGAGAACCGCGAGCCGGTCCGCCCAACCGATGTACGCCCCGTCAGGGCCGGGATCCCCGACCCCCTCGGTGAAGCTGTCCCCGACGGCTGCGTACGACCCGATGGCGCCGTGGGCGCCGTTGCTGATGTTCTTCGAATCGTCTGCCACGTCAGGACATACTTCACCTATGGAAGTGACTTACGCCACCGTAACCAGGGGTTGACGAGGGGTGATTAATGCCACCCGGTCAAATTCTCCTCAAGTGGGAATAGCACGGGACCGCCGGCCGGTTCGGCTATGCCGGGTGCGCGGTCAGGCAGCCGCTACGCACGGTGAACCGGCGGCGTCCGCCCCCTGATTGCCTGTTGCATGAATGTCGTATCGTCGAAGGTGGCCCGCCTTGTCGACGAGCAGCGTCGGCGGCCGACCCCGAGGAGCGCCCGTGACGCAGCAGACGCCGCAGGTCCCGTCGACCGAGACCGAACTCACGGAGGTGCGCAACTTCCGGGACGTGGGCGGGCTGCCGACCGTGGACGGGCGTCGGATACGCGACGGGCGGCTCTTCCGCAGCGGTCACCTCGCGCACGCCACGGAGTCCGACGCGGCGTTCCTCGCCGGGCTCGGGCTGCACACCATCTTCGATTTCCGCAACGCCTCGGACATCAAGCTGGAGGGCCCTGACGTCACCCTCCCCGGCGTCCGGAACGTGAACATCCCGCTCACGGATCCGGCCGACGGCGCCGAGTTCTGGACGATGGTGCGCGACGGCGAGCTGGAGCAGCTCCGGGTCGCTCTGGGCGACGGCAAGGCCGCGGCCCGCATGGCGCAGACCTACCGCCACATCATCACCACCCGCACCGAGGACCACAGCCGGCTGCTGCACGCCCTCGCCGAGGACAGCGTGCCCGCCCTCATGCACTGCGCGGCCGGCAAGGACCGCGCGGGCCTGTCCATCGCCGTGACGCTCCTGGCCGTCGGCGTGGAGCGGGACGCGATCGAGGCGGACTACCTCAAGTCCAACGACCCCAGCCGGCGCTACAAGATCCGGCGCTCCGACAGCTCCGCGGTCGGCATGTCCCCCGAGGTCATGGAGCTGCTCTCGCCGCTCTTCGGTGCCCACGCCGACTACCTCGCGGCCGCCTTCGACGCGATCCACCGCACCTGGGGATCGACGGAGAAGTACCTCACCGAGGGCCTGAAGGTGACCCCCGCCACCCGCGAACGGCTGCGCGCCCAGTTGCTGACCGACTGAACCGGCCCGGTAGGCGGGCGGGCGGTCACTCCGCCCGCCCGCACACCGCGACCGGTCAGGCCCGTGTCTGGGCGACCGCCTGCTTGACCAGCGTCCGCCCGAAGTCCCAGATCAGGCCGCCGCCGTTGTGGGCGTCGTCCATGACGGCGGTGAACGCCTCGACGAACCGGTCCACTTCCCGTTCACCGATGGTCAGCGGCGGGATCAGCTTGATGACCTCCATGTGGTCGCCGGAGACCTGAGTGAGGATGCGGTGGCGTTGCAGCAGCGGCACCACGACCATCTGGGCGAACAGGCCCTTGCGGGCCGCCTGGAGCATCGTCCAGCGGCTGCGCAGGCGCAGCGACTTGGGCCGGCCGAACTCGATGCCGATCATCAGGCCGCGGCCGCGGACGTCGTGCAGCAGCTCGTAGGTGCCGGTCAGGGCCGCGAGGCGGGTGCGCAGCAGATCGCCGGTGTGCCGGGCGTTGGCGACGATCTGCTCGTCCTCCATGACCGACAGGACGGCGAGCCCGGCGGCCATCGCCTGGGCGTTGGAGCCGAAGCTGGCGGAGTGCACCAGCACGCGGTCCATGGAGGAGTAGACCTTCTTGAAGATCCAGTCCTTGCCGAGCGTGGCGCCGACGGGGACGTAGCCGCCGGACAGCGCCTTCGCGACGCACACCAGGTCCGGTTCCACGCCGTCCTCGTGCTGGTAGGCGAAGAAGTCGCCGGTGCGGCCGAGGCCGGTCTGCACCTCGTCGGCGATCAGCAGTGCCTTGTGCCGGTGCAGCAACTCCTGGGCGGCGCGCAGGAATCCGGGCGGGGCGGCGAGCACGCCCTTGCCCTGGATCGGCTCGACGATCAGGGCCGCCACATCGCCGCGCCTGAGCTCGGCGGCCAGCGCGTCCAGATCGCCCATCGCGACGGCGGTGTCGGGCAGCAGCGGCGCGAAGCCGTCGCGGAAGCCGTCCTCGCCGTTGACGGAGAGGGAGCCGGTGGTCAGGCCGTGGAAGGCGTGCGCGCAGTACAGGACGCGCGGTCTGCCGGTGGCGTAGCGGGCGAACTTCAGGGCGGTCTCCACCGCTTCGGTGCCGCTGTTGCCGAAGAACACCCGGTCCAGGTGGGGTGCGTACGTCAGCAGTTTCTCGGCGAGCAGGCCGGGCAGCGGCTGGCAGTCGAAGCGGGTCAGGTCGGCCAGGCCCGCGTCCAGGACGTCGTGCAGCGCCCGGCGGACGACGGGGTGGTGCCTGCCCAGGCCCATCACGCCGAAGCCGGCGAGCATGTCGAGGTAGTCCCGGCCCTCGGCGTCCCAGAAGTAGGCGCCCTCGGCCCGCTCGTAGACCTTGTCGAAGCCGAGGGTGTGCAGCATGCGCGGGAGTTGGTGGTTGAGGTGGCGGGCGTGCAGGTCGTAGCGCTCACCGCCGCGTTCGGCGAGCAGCTCGGCCAGGTCGAATCCGGTCACGGGGCGTTCTCCTTCGAGGCCGGCACGGCGCTGATACGGCGGGCGATCTCGGCCGGGGTCAGGCCGAGGTCGGCCAGTAGTTCACCGCGTTTGGCGTGCGGCGGGAACCGGTCGGGGATGCCGAAGGTGCGCAGGGGTACGTCGACCTCCGCGTCCCGCAGCGCCTGGCCGACCGCCCAGCCCACCCCGCCGTTGCGGCTGTTGTCCTCCACGACCGCCACCCGCGCGTGCCGCCCGGCCAGGTGGACGAGGGCGGGGTCGACCGGCTTGACCCAGCGCGGGTCGACGACCGTCACGCCGACGCCGCGCGCCGCCAGCAGCTCGGCGGCTTCCAGGCAGACCCCCGCCATCACGCCGACGGCGACCAGCAGGACGTCGGGGCGGCCGTCGCGGTGGAGCACATCGACGCCGCCGACCCGCTCCACGGCTTCGACCGGCTCGCCCACCGCCTCCTTGGGGAACCGGATGACGGTCGGCGCGTCGGATACCTCCAGGGCCTCCCGCAGCTCGGCGCGGAGCCGGTCGGCGTCGCGCGGGGCGGCGATCCGCAGGCCGGGGACGACCCCCAGCACCGACAGGTCCCAGACGCCGTTGTGGGAGGGGCCGTCGGGGCCGGTGACGCCGGCCCGGTCCAGGACGAACGTGACGCCGCACTTGTGGAGCGCGACGTCCATCAGGATCTGGTCGAAGGCGCGGTTGAGGAAGGTGGCGTAGACGGCGACGACGGGGTGCAGGCCGCCGGTGGCCAGACCGGCGGCACAGACCGCGGCGTGCTGCTCGGCGATGCCCACGTCGTAGACCCGGTCCGGATACGCCTCGGCGAACTTCCCCAGGCCCACCGGCCGCAGCATCGCCGCCGTGACCGCGACGACGTCGTCGCGTTCGGCGCCGAGGGCGACCATCTCGTCGGCGAAGACGGAGGTCCACGACGGCGGGCCGGGCAGCGGACCCGCCGTGCCGGTCCGGGGGCACCTCCTCGCGGTAGCCGGGAGAGGGGCCATCGCGCCGACGGTGTGGAAGTGGTCCGCCTCGTCCTCCCGGGCGGGCGGGTGGCCGCGGCCCTTCTCGGTCAGGCAGTGCACCAGGACCGGGCCGTGGAAACCGGCGGCCCGGCGCAGCGCGGACTCGACGGCGGCGATGTCGTGCCCGTCGACCGGGCCGATGTACTTCAGCCCCAGGTCCTCGAACATGCCCTGCGGCGCGACGGCCTCCTTGAGGCCCTTCTTCGCGCCGTGCAGCGATTCGTAGAGCGGCTGCCCGACGACCGGCGTGCGCCGCAGCACGTCCTTGCCCCAGGCCAGGAACTGCTCGTAGCCGTCCGTGGTGCGCAGCGTGGCCAGGTGGTCGGCCAGGCCGCCTATGGTCGGGGCGTAGGAGCGTGCGTTGTCGTTGACGACGATGATCAGCGGGCGGTTCTGGGCGGCGGCGATGTTGTTCAGGGCCTCCCAGGCCATGCCGCCGGTCAGCGCGCCGTCCCCGATCACCGCGACGACGTGGTCGTCCCTGCCGCGCAGTTGGTTGGCCTTGGCCAGGCCGTCGGCCCAGCCCAGCACCGTCGAGGCGTGGCTGTTCTCGATGACGTCGTGCGCGGACTCCGCCCGCGAGGGATAGCCGGACAGGCCGCCCTTGGCCCGCAGCTCGGAGAAGTCCTGCCGGCCGGTGAGCAGCTTGTGGACGTAGGACTGGTGGCCGGTGTCCCACAGGATGCGGTCGGCCGGCGAGTCGAAGACCCGGTGCAGGGCGAGGGTCAGCTCGACCACGCCGAGGTTCGGGCCGAGGTGGCCGCCGGTCTTGGAGACGGCGTCGACGAGGAAGGTACGGATCTCCCCGGCCAGTTCCGCCAGCCGGCCGTCGGGCAGCGCCTTCAGGTCGCGTGGGGTGCGCAGGTGCTCCAGGATCGTCATGTTCGTTCCCCCTCTTCGGTCCCCTCACGTGCGGATGCGCGGCCGTCCGGGCCCGGCCCCGGTCGTACGCGGCGGTGTGCCGCGCGCGCCGGAGCCGGGCCCGGACGGGCGCGTCACCTCAGCGGCTTTGTCCGACGGTCTCCCGGGCGGCCCGCAGGGACTCCTTGAGGGAGCCCATCGTGGCCAGGACGGCGGTCGGTTCGTAGCCGCAGTGCGCCATGCAGTTGGCGCAGCGCGGGTCCTTGCCGCGGCCGTACTTGCTCCAGTCGGTCTCCTCGATCAGCTCGCGGTACGTCGGGACGTAGCCGTCGCTCATGAGGTAGCAGGGGCGCTGCCAGCCGAAGAGGGAGTAGTTGGGGATCGCCCAGGCGGTGCACGGGAAGTCCACCTTGCCTTCCAGGAAGTCGAGGAAGAGCGGGCTGTGGTTGAGCCGCCAGCGGCGGCGGTTGCCGCCCGCGAAAGCCTTCTTGAACAGCTCGCGGGTCTGCTCGACGCCCAGGAAGTGTTCCTGGTCGGGGGCCTTTTCGTAGGCGTAGGCGGGCGAGAGCATCATTTCGTCGACCTGGAGGTCGTCGTTGAGGAAGTTCAGGACCTCGATGATGGTCTGCGGGGTGTCGGTGTTGAAGAAGGTGGAGTTGGTGGTGACCCGGAAGCCACGGCGCTTGGCTTCCTTGATGGCCGTCACCGCCTCGTCGAACACGCCTTCCTTGGCGACGGATTCGTCGTGCCGCTCGCGCATCCCGTCGATGTGCACCGCGAACGCGAAATACGGCGAGGGGGTGAACTTCTCGATCTTCTTGCGCAGCAGCATGGCGTTGGTGCACAGGAAGACGTACTTCTTCCTGGCCACCAGTTGCCGCACGATCTCGTCGATCTGCGGGTGCATCAACGGCTCGCCACCGGCGATGGAGACCATCGGCGCACCGGACTCCAGCACCGCCCCGACCGCCTGCGCCACCGGCATCCGCTGCTTGAGCACACCCGCCGGATGCTGGATCTTCCCGCAGCCCTCGCAGGCGAGGTTGCAGGCGTAGAGCGGTTCGAGTTCCACGATGAGCGGGAACTTCTCGCGCCGTCGCAGCACTTTCTGTTCAAAAAGATAGGTCCCGACCCGGATGGTCTGACGCAGTGGCATGGCCATCTAGCTCACCTCCTGGGGAGCAGTAAAGAACGGTGCCATTCGAAAAAAACAGGAAGAACGGAGCGCAGCACACGGAAGGCCGATATTCCACCGCGTACGGTGCCCAGGCGCATGAGTTCATGTTCTGGAGCGTCGACGACCACCCGGACGGCCGCAACCGGGCGGAGTCCGGCGCGCACCGCGGCGCTGAGGGTGGCGGCGGACTCCATGTCGACCGCGACGGCCCCGGCGGCGTGCAGCGCGGCCCGTTCCGCGCCGTGTACGACGTGGTCGGAGCCGCGCAGCAGGCCGGTGTGGACGGTCAGCCCGCGCCGGCGCAGCGCCCGCAGCAGCGGCTCGTTGTCGCGGCAGATCACGTCGGCGGCGTCGGGCCGGTGGTCGCGGGTGGCGTCGGCGACGACCACGTCCCCGGGCCGCATCCCGGGGGCCAGGCCGGCGCAGAAGCCGCTGGCGATGACGGGGGAACGGCGGGTGGCGGAGTCGGCGCGCAGCGCGTGGGTCAGCGCACGCTCCGCCGCCTGCGGGCCCATGCCGGTGCGCAGCGTGACCACGCCGGGGCCGTCGCGGTGGCCGCCCCGCAGCGCGAACCGTTCGATGCCGAGCGCGCAGGCGACCAGCAGCGGGGGTCCGGCGTCCGTGGGCGGCCGTCGCGGCATCATGCCCCCATGGGCGCACCGGCCGGCTCGCCGTGGACGTAGCGGCCGAGGGCGGTCAGCGGGAAGACCTGCCGGTAGAGGTGGTAGTTGATGGAGAAGTCCCAGGGGAAGCCGGTGCCGGTGAAGTGGGGCTCGTCCCAGGAGCCGTCCTCGCGCTGGGTGTCCGCCAGCCAGCGTACGCCGCGGCGTACGGCGTCGCTGTCCCGCTCGCCGGCCGCGAGCAGCGCCATCAGCGCCCACCCGGTCTGCGAGGCGGTCGACGCGCCGCGTCCGGCCCACTCCTTGTCCCGGTAGGAACGCTGGTCCTCGCCCCAGCCGCCGTCGTCGTTCTGGACCCGCCGGAGCCAGCCGACGGCCCGGCGCACCGCGGGGTGCGAACGGGGGATACCGGCCGCGACGAGCGCGGGCAGCACGGACCCGGTGCCGTAGACGTAGTTGGTGCCCCAGCGGCCGAACCACGCCCCGCCGGGTTCCTGTTCGGACAGCAGCCACGCGATGCCGCGGCGGGTGCGCGGGTCGTGGGTCCTGCCGACGTCGGCGAGCATCTCGACCACATGGGCGGTGACATCGGCCGACGGCGGGTCGATGACCTCGCCGAAGTCGCAGAACGGCAGGCGGTTGGGGAAGGGGCTGGTGTTGTCGGCGTCGAAGGCGCCCCAGGCGCCGTTCTTGGACTGCATCCCGACCGTCCAGCGCACCGCGCGGCGCACCGCGGCCTCGACGCGCCGCGGGTCGGGATGCTTGACCCGGCGCAGCGCCAGCACCACTTCGGCGGTGTCGTCGATGTCCGGGTAGTTGTCGTTCTCGAACTCGAAGGCCCAGCCGCCGCTGGGCAGTTGGGGCTTGCGCACCTGCCAGTCGCCGGGCCGGTCGATCTGTTCGGCGAGCATCCAGTCGGCGGCCTTGACGAGCTGGGGGTGGTCGGCGGGCACGCCCGCGTCGGCGAGCGCGATCGTCGCCAGGCAGGTGTCCCAGACCGGTGACTGGCAGGCTTCGACCATCCGGACGGGGCCGCCTTGGGAGCCGTCGGGCCCGTCTTCGGCGGCTTCGCGCCAGACGGTGAAACGATCCAGCGACCGCAGGCCGGTGCGCAGCACGGGGTGGTCGAGGTCGTAGCCGAGCAGGTGCAGGGCGATGACGGAGTAGACGGCCGGCGGCTGGATGCCGCCCCAGCAGCCGTCGTTCTCCTGCCGTTCGATGATCCAGCGGGCGGCGGAGCGCATCGCGGCGCCGCGCAGCTTGCGCGGGGCGACCTTGTGGTAGACGTGCAGCGCCTTGTCCAGGCGCTGGAAGAGGCCGTCCCAGGTGGTGGCGGGCGCGAGCGGCCGCGGCGGGTTGGGGCGGCGGGGGTCGGTGTGCAGCTCGTCGAGGGCGAACGGCGCCGGGCGCACCGGGCGTTTGGCCGAGACGATGGTCAGCGGCACTATCGTCTGCCGGGCCCAGCAGCCGAAGTCGTAGATGTTGAGCGGGAACCACTTGGGCAAGTAGAGGACTTCCGGGGGGAGTTCGGGCAGGTCGTCCCACTTCCACCAGCCGAAGAGGGCCAGCCAGATGCGGGTGAAGACGCGGGCGGCGGCGATCCCGCCGTGGGCCCGGACCCAGGCGGCGGCCCTGGCCATGTGCGGGGCGTCGGGGGCGTCTCCGGCGAGCCGCAGGGCCACATAGCCCTCGATGGTGGTGGAGAGTTCGCCGGGGCCGCCGTGGAAGGTGGCCCAGGTGCCGTCCGCGCGCTGCTCGCCGCGGATGAAGCGGGCCGCGGCGGCGGTGGTCTCCGGGTCGGAGATGCCCAGGAACTGACGCAGCAGCAGGTCCTCGGCGTCCATCGTGACGTTGGTGTCGAGGTCGCCCTTCCACCATCCGGCGGAGTCCTGGACGGAGAGCAGGTACTCGGTGGCGCGGGTGGTCGCGCGCCGGGCCGCGGCCGCCGTGTCCTGCTCCAGCACGGCGGTCCGCGCTCTGTCGGCGGTCTCGGTCTTCTCAGCGGCAAGGTCGCCGGCCGAAGGGGACCGGGGCGGCAGCGCCCCGGTGCTTCCGTCGGTCGTCGCTGTCATGGTTTCCCCTTCTGCAGTGAACTGTGAAGCGTGCTCAGGGATTCCGTCGGCCGGCGCCCGGCTGGCACCGGCCGGCGACTGCGATTCAGTTCGTCCCGATAGTGATCATCTCTCTCGTACGACGACGAAGTCCGCGAGCGCGACGAGCTGCGCGCGGATGTTTTCCGGCATGTCGACCTCGTCCAGGGCGGCGATGGCGGTGGTGTGCTGGCGGCGGGCCTCCTGGGAGGTCCACTCGCGGCCGCCGGCCTGCTCGATCAGCGCCGCGCGGGAGGCGAACTCCTCCTCGGTGAAGTCGGCGATCTCCGTCGCGCTCTTCTTCGCGTCGGCCGCGAGGATCTGCGCGAGGCGCTCGGAGGCCGGTCCGCCGGCGGCCAGGGCGGCGACGACGGGCAGCGACTTCTTGCGCTGGCGCAGGTCGCTCCAGGTCTGCTTGCCGGTGGCGTCCGGGTCGCCCCAGATGCCCAGCACGTCGTCGACGGCCTGGAAGGCGAGGCCGAGGTGGTAGCCGTACTTCTCCAGGATGTCCGCGGTGCGGTCGTCGGCGCCGCCGAGGACGGCGCCGATGGAGACCGCGCAGGCCAGCAGCGCGCCGGTCTTGTTGCCCTCCATCTCCAGGCACTCCTCGACGGTGACCCGTTCGCGGTGCTCGTAGGAGATGTCCTGGGCCTGGCCGTCGATCAGTTTGCGGGTGGCCAGGGTGAGCCGCCGGGTCGCCCGGCCGGCCTCGACCGTGCCCAGCTCCAGCAGTATTTCGTTGGCGAGGGCGAACAGCGCGTCGCCGACCAGGATGGCCTGGGCGGGGCCGTGCACCTTCCAGACGGTGTCGCGGTGTCTGCGCTGCTCGTCGCCGTCCATCAGGTCGTCGTGCAGCAGCGAGAAGTTGTGCACCAGCTCGACGGCGACCGCGCCGGGGATGCCGACCTCGGGGGCCTTGCCCGCGGCCTCCGCGGACAGCAGGGCGAGCGCGGGCCGGACGGCCTTGCCGCTGTCGCCCGTGGTGGGGCGGCCCGCGGCGTCGATCCAGCCGAAGTGGTAGGCGGCGACGGTGTCCATCGGAGGAGCGAGCCGGTCCACGGCGGCACGCAGCACGGGAGTGGCGAGCGTCCGCCCGCGCTCCAGCAGCGCGGTGACGCTCTCGGTGTCGATAGCTGGGGAAGCCGGATTCACGGTTTCTCCTCTGTTTCCGATGCTCGTGCTCGTGCGAGCGCTCGTACTCGTGGTCATGCCGCCTCCTTGGGCAACCGGCCCTGGGGCAAGCCGAGTTCGTCGAGTGCCTCGCGAGCGGCGACGGTGCCGCTGCGAACAGCGCTTTCCATGGTCGCGGGCCACCCGGTGGCGGTCCACGCACCGGCCAGGAACAGGCCGGGGACTTGGGTACGGGCGGCGGGGCGGAGCCTGCCGACGCCCGGGGCGGGCGCGAAGGTCGCGGTGCGCTCGCGGGTGACGAAGAAGTCGCGGATCCTGGCGCCCCGGGCGGCGGGCAGCAGCCGCTCCAGCTCGGGCAGATAGCGGGCGCGCAGCTTGGCGACCGGCTCGTCGATCTCCTCCTGCGCGGCGGACTGCGAGACGGCCAGATACTGGGAGCCCTCGCCGCCGGGGACGCGCGCCAGCCCGGAGGTGTCCGTACGGTCGAAGACCCACTGGACCGGGGAGCCGACGGCGGCGAAGAAGGGGCGGCGCAGCACCTTGCGGTCGTAGACGACGTGGAGGTTGAGGATCGGCGCGGTGCCGATGTCCAGCAGCCGCTCGCGGTGGGCCAGCGCGCCGTCGGGCAGCAGGGCGTGGGTCTCGCGCTGCGGCAGCGCGAGGACGACCGTGCCGGCGGTGAGCCGTTCGCGGCCGTGCGGGCCGTTCTCCACCGTCACCTGCCAGCCGCCCTCGTCCGCGGGCGCCAGGGAGGTGGCGCGGGTGCGCAGCGCGACGCGGACGCCGGCTGTGCGCAGGGCGGTGCGGGCGAGGGTGTCGTGGACCTCGCCGAGCGGCACCCGCGACCAGCCGATGTCGGCGGCGCCGGGCGCGGAGAGCAGGCCGGTCTTGAAGACCTTGGCGGCCAGGCCCAGCGAGGCGTCGGCGGCGGTGGCGTTGAGGGTGGCGATACCGACCAGGTCCCACAGGGCCTCGACCGCCCGGGCGGACTGGCCGTGCCGGCGCAGCCAGCCGCCGAAGTCGGCGTCGTCCAGCGCCGGGTCGGCCGGGTCGAGCTTCTGGAGCGCGAGGGTGGCGCGTACGACGCGGGCGCGTTCGGCGGGTGACAGGTGCGGGTAGCCGGCCAGGCTCCGGGCCAGGTGCAGGGGAACGGGCAGGGCGGTGCGGCGCAGTCGGCCCAGGCGCATCCGGTCGGCGTCCAGGACGGGGACGTCCATGCGGCGTTGCAGGGGCACCAGGTGGGCGGCGCCGAGCCGCTCCAGGAAGCCGCTGTAGGCGGTGCAGCAGCGGAGATAGACGTGCTGGCCGTTGTCGACGCTCAGGGGGCCGGCGGCACTGTCCCGGCGGAAGGAGAAGACCAGCCCGCCCAGCCGGGGCCGGCCCTCGACGAGGGTGACCCGCAGTCCGGCGTCGGCCAGCGCGAGCGCCGCCGTGGTGCCCGCCAGACCGCCGCCGATGACCACCGCGGCCGCGGAGCGGTCCGGCGTCTGCGTACGGTGCCCGTCGGGGTGCGTGGCTCCCGATGTCATGGTTGCTTCCCCCCTGCCGCTGTCTGGGACGCGGCCGAACGGGCGAGGGTTGCCCGCCGCGCTGACGCGGGGTCCTCACCGTCGCGCACGCCCGGGCGCGTCATCCGCGCCTCCTGACCGACTGCCGGCGGCCGATCGCGCGGGCGTCGAGCCCGGACAGTCCGCGCACGGCGACGAACGCCTTCTCCCGGCCGGGCAGCGAGACCCGGCCGCGCAGCACCGCTTCGGGGTCGGCGGCGATGCGCGACAGCAGGCGGTGGTAGATACCGGCCATCGCGGCCACGCAGGCGCCGCTGCGCCGGTCGAGCATCGGCAGCAGCCGGAAGCCCTCGGCGAACAGCTCGCGGGCGCGTTTCACCTCGAAGTGGACCAGGCCGGCGAAGTCGCCGCCGGCAGGTGGGAGGGGGCTCTGGAAGCCCTCCGAGCAGCCGAACTTGGCGAGGTCTTCGGCGGGGAGGTAGGTGCGGCCGTTGCCGGCGTCCTCGCGAACGTCGCGGAGGATGTTGGTGAGTTGGAGGGCGAGGCCGAGCGTGTCGGCGTACTCGGGGGCGCGTTCGGCGTCGGCCGCGCCGGGCACCGTGCCGAACACGCCCAGCGAGAGCCGTCCGATGGCCCCGGCGACGCAGCGGCAGTATGCCGTGAGGTCCTCCCAGGTCTCGTAGGTCTCGCCGCGGACGTCCATCAGTACGCCGTCGATGAGTTCGTCGAGACCGCCCAGCGGCAGCGGGAAGCGGCGGGCGGCGTCGGTGAGCGCGACGGCCACCGGGTCGGTGTCGTCCTCGTCGACCCGGCCGTCCTTGACGCGGGCCAGCAGCGCCCGGGTCTCCTCCAGCCGCTGCTGCTTGGCGGCGGGCTCCAAGGCGCCGTCGCCGATGTCGTCGACCCGTCGCGAGAAGGCGTAGAGCGCCGACATCGCCTGCCGCTTGTCGGTCGGCAGCAGCCGGATGCCGTAGGCGAAGTTTCGTGCCTGCTGCCCGGTAACGGCCTCGCAATAGCGGTACGCAGCGAGCACCGGCGCGGACGCGTGTGCGGTTGCCTCCACGGTCGAACTCACCCCTCTCTTCGCAATGTCGCCCCCACCTCGCGCAGCAGGCTGAGCTTGGTCGGCTTGGGTGGTCCAGGGAGTACGTCGTGGTCGGCGGCCGCCACCGCCCGGAGCGCGGCACGCCCGCCGGCCACGAAACCGGCCAGCAGCAGCTTGAGTCTGCCGTGCACGCTACCCACCAGCGGGGTGCCTTCATTCAGCAGCTCACGGGCGCGTTCCGCCTCGTGGGCGATCAGTGCGCGCACCGATACGCCCCCGCTCGGGGCGGCCAGATCGGCTTCGGTGACGCCGAAGTGTTTCATGTCCTCGGCGGGGAGGTAGACGCGGTCGCGGGCGAGGTCCTCGGCCACGTCCTGGAGGTGCTCGACGATCTGCAGCGCGGTGCAGACCGCGTCCGAGCGCCGGACGCGCTCGGGGCTCGCGGTGCCGGTGATGGCCAGGACGAGCCGGCCCACCGGGTTGGCCGACAGCTCGCAGTAGGCGAGCAGGTCGTCGTAGGTGCCGTAGCGGCTCACCCGCTGGTCCTGGCGGTTGGCCTCGATCAGGCGGAGGAAGGGCTCGGGGGTCAGCGCGGCGCGCCGGACGGTCGGTCCCAGCCGGCGCATGAGCGGGTGGCGGGGTCCGGGGGCGCGGTCGCTGAAGACGCGGTGCAGGTCCGCTTCGAGGGCGTCGAGCAGCGCGGGGCGGTCGTCGCTCCGCGCGCGGTCCAGGCCCAGGAGGACGGCGTCGCCACCGCCGGGCGCGAGATCGCCGTCGCCGATGTCGTCGACGAGCCGTGCGAAGCCGTAGACGGCCATCAGGTCGGCCCGCCAGGCGCGGGGCAGGAAGAACGGTGCCACCGGGAAGTTCTCGTGCGCGGCCTGGTCGAGGACGGTGCGTGTCTGCGCCCGCCCGTCGCCCACCGTTACCCCTTCGCGGAAGGCGCGGCGCGCCTGCTCATCGTCTCGGCTCACCGCGGGCTGCCCGGCGCGTTGCGGAGCCGGAGCGAACCACTAGCCATTGCCGTCACGTCTCCCGTTCTACACCGCCAAACCAAAACATCCCATTTCGGACACGCCGCAGGGCGCGACACGCCTGGGACGAGCCATGTTCGCGCGCCCAGGTGAGCGTCGCCCGACTTGTACCACTTGTGCTGTTCAGTACCCGTACAGCTTACGCCGTACATCTCGCCCGCGTACGAGCGGGTACCGCGCTCCCGGGCAACGATCCGGTCAACTCCTCGGAGTTCCCAACTGTTCCCGGCCAAAGACGAGTTGACCTCACTCCACCGACGAAGGCCCCCGCGAGGCGCACTCGCGGGGGCCGTCGGAACGCCGGACGGGGCTACTTGCCCGACTCCTTCTCGTACGCCTTGATCACTTCATCGGTGGGGCCGTCCATCAGCAGCTCGCCTCGCTCCAGCCACAGCACCCGGTCGCAGGTGTCGCGGATGGACTTGTTGTTGTGGCTGACCAGGAAGACCGTGCCGGCCTCCTTGCGCAGCTCCCGGATGCGCGCCTCGGAGCGCTTTTGGAAGCTGCGGTCGCCGGTCGCCAGCGCCTCGTCGATCATCAGCACGTCGTGGTCCTTGGCCGCCGCGATGGAGAACCGCAGACGGGCCGCCATACCGGAGGAGTAGGTCCGCATCGGCAGCGAGATGAAGTCACCCTTCTCGTTGATGCCGGAGAAGTCGACGATGCCGTCGTAGCGCTCGCGGACCTGGTCGCGGGACATGCCCATGGCCAGACCGCCGAGGATGACGTTCCGCTCGCCGGTCAGGTCGTTCATCAGGGCCGCGTTGACGCCCAGCAGCGAGGGCTGGCCGTGGGTGTAGACCTTGCCGCGCTCGGCGGGCAGCAGTCCGGCCACCGCCTTGAGCAGCGTGGACTTGCCCGAGCCGTTGGACCCGATCAGCCCGATCGACTGGCCTCGGTAGGCGGTGAAGGAGACGCCCTTGACCGCGTGCACCTCGCGCACGCCCGCCGACGGCTTGCGGCGGATGATGCGGTTGAGCGCCGCCGTGGCGCCGCCCTTGCCCGCGCCCGTGCCGTAGACCCGGTAGACGATGTGCAGGTCGTCCGCGATCACGGTCGGGACCCGGTCCTGCGCCGCCTTCGTCGGCTGGACGCCGTTCTTCTGCTCAGCCACGTCCGTACCGCTCCTCAGCCTTCCAGAAGTACACGAAGCCGACGACGCCCATGACGAGCGCCCAGCCGCCGGCGAACGCCCACACGTGCGGCGGCAGCTTGTCCGCCGTGAAGCTGTCGATCAGCGCGAAGCGCATCAGGTCGATGTAGATGGCGGCGGGGTTGGCGTTGAGCAGGACCTCCACGAACGCCGGGATGTCCTTGCCCTTGAGGATCAGGTCGATGCTGAACATCACGCCGGACGCGTACATCCACGTCCGCATGATGAACGGCATGAGCTGCGCGAGGTCGGGCGTCTTGCTGCCCAGCCGCGCCATGACCATCGCCAGGCCGGTGTTGAAGGTGAACTGCAACGCCAGCGCCGGGATGACCAGCAGCCACGACCACGTCGGCATCTGCCCGAAGCCGAGCAGGATGACCAGCAGCACGCCCATGGAGAACACGAGCTGCTGCAACTGCATCAGGCAGAACGAGATCGGCAGGCAGGCGCGCGGGAAGTGCAGCGCGCGCACCAGGCCGAGGTTGCCGGAGATCGACCGGGTGCCGGCCATCACCGAGCTCTGCGTGAAGGTGAAGATGAAGACGCCGGTCACCAGGAAGGGGACGAAGTCCGGGACGCCGTTCCGCGTGCCGATCAGCAGACCGAAGATGAGGTAGTAGACGAGCGCGTTCAGCAGCGGCGTCGCCACCTGCCAGACCTGGCCCAGCTTGGCCTGGCTGTACTGCGCCGTCAGCTTGGCGCTGGCGAAGGCGGAGATGAAATGCCGCCGGTCCCACAGCTCCCGTACGTACTCCGGCAGGCCGGGCCGCGCCCCGCTCTGCGAGAGCCCGTACTTCTGGGCCCGCTGGGCAGGGGTGAGCCCTTCATCGGAAGATGGCGGGGCACTCATGGCGACCGCACTGTCGTGCGTAGTCTCGCTCACAGTTGACACTTTCGTCCTCAAGGTGCGCTGCCGGGGCCACGCCCCGGTTCGCGCCTGATGCTCTCAGACACGAGCTTGTCAGATGACGGGAGGGCGGCCCAGTCGGGTCAGTCGCCAAACGGTAGCCCACTTCATGGGACGCCTGGGACCGCACGGGGTGACCCAGCCCTCCTTGAAGCCGGCGAGCCACACCCGCAGCGCGGGCCACGAGGGACGCCGGGCCAGCGTGAGCAGGAACCAGACACCGAGGTAGACCGGAACGAGCGGTGCGGGCAGGTTGCGCCGGGCCAGCCAGACCCGGTTGCGGGCCACCATACGGTGGTAGACCGCGTGCCGGCTGGGGGCCATCGTCGGGTGGAGCAGGAGCATGTCCGACCGGTAGTCGATCATCCAGCCCGCGTCCAGGGCCCGCCAGGCCAGGTCCGTCTCCTCATGGGCGTAGAAGAAGTCATCCGGCAGCCCGCCGACCTCCTGGAACACCTTCGTCCGGACGGCATTGGCGCCGCCGAGGAAGGTGGTCACCCGCGACGAGCGCATCGGGTCCGCGGCACGCAGCCGCGGCACGTGACGGCGCTGGGTCTCGCCGGTGTCCGGGTCGGCGATCCGGAAGCTGATGATGCCCAGCTCCGGGTCCTCGGCGAACGCCCGGCGGCACAGCTCGGCGGTGTCCTCCGTGGCCAGCAGACCGTCGTCGTCGAGGAAGAGCAGCACGTCGACCTCGCTGCCGCCGGGCCCGAACGCCTCGATGCCGACGTTCCGGCCCGCCGGGATGCCGACGTTCTCCGGCAGCTCGACGGTCCGGACGCCCTCGGGCAGCTCCGGCAGCGGCGAGCCGTTGCCGACGACCGCGACCTCGACCCGCTCGCCGTCCTGCTTGGCGACCGAGTCCAGCAGCGCGCGCAGCTCCTCGGGGCGGTTGCCCATCGTCAGGACAACGGCGCCGACCTTCATCTCCGTGTGCGCGGCCTCGGTCACTTGAGCCTGCTCGAAGCCAGGATGGACACGAGGTGGAGCAGCGTCTGCACCAGCGCGATGCCGGCGAGCACGGCGATGCCCAGGCGGGTGAAGAAGACGTCGCCCCTGATCTGGTCGAGGACGGCCACCGCCAGGATGAACAGCGACGCCTCGACGCCGCCGACGAGCCGGTGGAACTTCAGCGCCGCGGCGGCCTTGCGGGCCAGCGCGAGGCCGGAGGACCGCGGCACCGCGGCGTCGTCCTTGACCGCGGCCAGGCCGCTGCGGGCCCGGGCGACGTCGACCAGGTCCGTCTCGGCCTTGATCAGGATCGCGCCGAGCGCGGCCAGCGTCCCCAGGAACGCCCACAGCCACTCGGGGTGGTCCTGGTGGAAGAGGTCCGCACCGCGCACGCCGAAGCCGACCAGGAGGGCCGCCTCGGAGAGGTAGTGGCCCACCCGGTCGAGGTAGACGCCGGTGATCGACGTCTGCTTGCGCCAGCGGGCGATCTCGCCGTCGACGCAGTCCAGCAGCAGGTAGAGCTGGATGAGGACGGCGCCGAGGACCGCCCCGGTCAGGCCCGGCACGAGAAGTGCCGCGCCGGCGGCGATGCCCGCCACGACCATCAGGTACGTGAGCTGGTTGGGCGTGATCCTGGTGTTCACCAGGTACCTGTCGCAGCGCAGCGAGATCTCCCGCATGTACAGACGACCGGCCCAGTGCTCACCGCTGCGCCGGTCCTTCACCCCCTCGGGGTGAACGACCGGCCGGAGTTCAGCTACTGACGGCTTGTGCATAGTCGGCGTAAGCGTCCCTGATCTGGTCGGTGGACAGGTCGAGGTGCTCCAGGATGGTGTAGCGCCCGGGGCGGGTCTTCGGTGCGTAGGCGACGGCCTGGACGAATTCCTCGTCGGTGAAGCCGATCTCGCCCGGCGTGACCGGCAGGCCGTGCCGGCGCAGCACCTCGACCATCAGCGCGCACATCTCCTTGTCCCCGCGCAGGTGCGTGGCGAAGGCGGCGCCGAGGCCGCACTGCTCGCCATGGCTCGCCGCGCGCTTGGGGAAGAGGATGTCGAGCGCGTGATTGATCTCGTGGCAGGCGCCGGACGCGGGGCGGCTGTCGCCGGCCACCGACATCGAGATGCCGGTCAGGACCAGGCCCTCGGCCAGCACCTGGAGGAACGCGTCCTCGCCGACCCCGCCGGGGTGGCGGAGCACGGCCTCGCCGGCCTGGCGTGCCATGGCGGCGGCCAGCCCGTCGATCGCCTCTCCGGTCTCGCGGTGGGAGAGCTCCCAGTCCGCGACGGCGGAGATGTTGGAGATCGCGTCGCCGATGCCGGAGCGGACGAAGCGGACCGGGGCCTCGCGGATGATGTCGAGGTCGATCACCACGGCGATCGGGTTCGGCACGCCGTAGGAACCGCGGCCCGCGTCGTTGTCCAGGGTCGCGACCGGCGAGCACAGACCGTCGTGCGAGAGGTTCGTCGCGACGGCGACGAGCGGCAGCCCGATCCGCGCGGCGGCGTACTTCGCACAGTCGATGATCTTGCCACCGCCGAGGCCCACGACCGCGTCGTAGTGCCCCTTCTTCATGGCGTCACCGAGCTTGATCGCGTCGTCCAGGGTGCCGCCGCCGACCTCGTACCAGTCGGCGCCGGGCAGCGCGGGGGACAGCCGCTCGCGCAGCCGTGCCCCCGAGCCACCGCTGATCGCGATGGCGAGCTTGCCGGACGCGGAGATGCGCTGATCGGCCAGCAGGCCCGCCAGGTCGTCCAGGGCGCCGGCGTTGATGTCGACGACGACCGGGGACGGGATGAGGCGGGTCAGTACTGGCATGCGATCTCACGGCCCTTCGCGAGGTCGTCGTGGTTGTCGATCTCGACCCACTTGACGTCGCCGATCGGCGCCACGTCCACCTTGAAGCCGCGGTTGACGAGCTCCTGGTAGCCGTCCTCGTAGTAGAGGTCGGGGTCGCGCTCGAAGGTGGTCTTCAGGGCGTCGGCCAGCTCCGCGGCGGCCTCGCCCTCGATGAGGGTGACACCGATGTACTCACCGGTGGCCTCGGCCGGGTCCATGAGCTTGGTGATCTTCTGGACGCCCTTGTCGGCGTCCACGACGACCTTCATCTCCTCGTCGGCGAGCTGCTTGACCGTGTCGAGGGCGAGGATGATCTTCTTGCCGTCGCCGCGGGCGGCGAGCAGGGTCTTCTCGACGGAGACCGGGTGCACGGTGTCGCCGTTGGCGAGGATCACGGTGTGCTCGATGGAGTCACGGCCGCACCACAGGGAGTAGGCGTTGTTCCACTCCTCGGCCTTGTCGTTGTCGATCAGCGTCAGCTTGAGGCCGTACTTCTCCTCCAGGGCCGCCTGTCGCTCGTACACGGCTTCCTTGCGGTAGCCGACGATGATCGCGACCTCGGTCAGGCCGATCTCGGCGAAGTTGCCGAGGGTCAGGTCGAGGATGGTCGTGTCCCCGTCGACCGGCACCAGAGCCTTGGGCAGGGTGTCGGTGTAGGGGCGCAGACGCCGTCCGGCGCCGGCGGCCAGCACGAGGCCGATCATGCGGGTTCTCCTTCATCGTGTACGGCGGGTGCTTGGGAGGACACCCAGAAGCGGATGCTCTCGATGAGCACCAGCAGCGCCAGGGCCACAGCGAGGGCCGTCAGCGCGATTGTGAAACCTGTGGGGGACAGCGCGGCGGCGAGGACGGTGACCACGAGGATCCGTCCCTCATGCCCGCCGCTCGCCCGGACCAGCCACCGCGGCGGCGCTCCGGTGCCACCGCGGATGCGGTAGACCGTGTCGTAGTGATGGTAGGCGACCGCCGCGACCAGCCCGAACGCCGCCGGCAGTGCGCCGGGCGCGTCCGACCGGGCGGCCAGGACCAGGATCGCGGTGTATTCGCCGGCCCGGAAGAGAGGCGGTACGAGCCAGTCGAGGACACCCTTGAGGGGCCGTGCCACGGCCGCGCCGGCCAGCAGCGCGGAGCAGGCGGCGACGCCGACTGTGAGCCACGAGGCGGGGTCGTCCTCGAAGAGCACCCAGACCAGCAGGACGGCGGACGAGACGAACGCCATAGCGGGGGCCAGGAACGACCCGGCCCGGCCGCGGCCGCGCGCCCCGCCGGCGATCAGCTCGGCGACCGGCCCGGAGTCGGCGAGGTCGGCGAGCGCCCGCGCGGCGCGGTCGGTGCGCCGGGCCCGCCGGGTCAGCGAGCGCAGGACCCGGCCGGCGGTGGTGTAGCAGGCGGCCAGCGCGCAGCCGATGAGCAGGGCGTAGAAGACGACGCGGGGGGTGGTGAGCGCGGTGAGGACCGCGATCATGGCCCAGCGCTCACCGATGGGCAGCACGATCATGCGGCGCACCCAGACCGTCCAGCCGACGCTGTCGAGGCGGTCGGAGAGCGCGGCGGTGGGGCTGGTGTTGGCGGTGGCGTCGTGGTTCGCCTCGTTGAACGAGAAGTCCACGACGTGGCGGCAGGTCTGGAGCACCATCGCGCCGAGCGCCAGCGCCCAGACGTCGTCGCTGCCGCCGCCGCGGGCCGCGCCCAGGGCCAGGCCCGCGTAGTAGGCGTACTCCTTGGCCCGGTCGAAGGTGGCGTCGAGCCAGGCGCCCATCGTGGAGTACTGCAGGGAGTAGCGGGCGAGCTGCCCGTCGGTGCAGTCCAGGACGAAGGAGAACAGCAGCAGGAAGCCGGCGGCGACGAAGCCGCCGCGGGTCCCGGTGGCCGCGCAGCCCGCCGCGATCAGCGCGGTGAGCAGGGACGCGGTGGTGACCTGGTTCGGGGTCAGGCCGCGGCGCGCGCACCAGCGGGCGAGGTAGCGGGAGTAGGGGCTGACGCAGTAGGTCGTGAAGAACCCGTCGCGGGACTTCACGGCGGTGCGCAGCCGTACGGCCTCGTCGTCGACGGCCGCGACGGACTCGCGCGCGTCCTCGCGCTGTGCCGGGGTGAGGGGGACGGTGGCGACCAGGCTGCCCAGCTCGACGTGGTGCAGGCCGATGTCCATGCGGTCCAGGGACGCGGTCAGCGTGTCGGTGAGCACATCGGTGAGGTGGGCGGTGCCGGCGCCCACGGGGACGGCGGAGACCGCGCGGGTGAGCGCGGCGCGCGCCTCGGGGCGGGCGCTGACGGCGCCCTGCACGGCCGCGGCCGGGAAGCGGGGGTCGGTCAGTGCCAGCCGCAGGGCGTGCAGGTGGCCGACGAAGCGGGGGTCCACGACGGCCACCCGCTCCTGGGCGGGCACCGCGGCGATCAGCTCGGCGGCGGACGCGGCGTCGTCCGCCGTACGCACGTCGAAACCGAGCGTGCGCAGGTCGCCTTCGAGCGGCGACCCGGCGACCGGCGGACCGGTGAGGATGGCGGTCGACAGACGAACTCACTCCTTGGATGCTGACAAGGCAGCGCCGGCCGGTCCGCATTCGATACGGACTACCCGGGCGGTGGGCGTGGCACACCTCGCCCCCGGCGGGGCTGGGTGGCACGTCGGCAGAGGCTATCGGATCGCCGGATGCGGCCGTTCACCGCGCATTCACCGCCCGATCGAGTGACCGACGGCTGCGCCTGCCGCGATCATCATGGTGGATGGGGTGGCGCATGAACAACTGGCGTCCGGCCGCGGTGGCGGATCCGGTGCCGGTTATGAGAGGGCTGGTCACGGGTGGGGGAGTTGTGCCGGACGGGTGTGGCCGGATCCGTGCCGGAGCGCGGCGGGAGGCGTCCCGCGGACCCGCGGCGGGACGGAACGCCGGATTCCGACCCGCCGGCGCGGCCGGCGCGCCTTTCGCAATCGAACACAGTGGCGCCGCGTCCCCCCTGGCACCGCTCTGCCGCTGATGCGGACCTTGCTAGGGCAGACTTGGCTTCGAAGACCGACGACAAGGATGGGCATGCCGATCACACCTGCCAACGGACAGACCGCCGGGAGCTCGGCGGTGAGCACACCGGAGCCCGCCGCCGAACCGATCATGCTGGAGCTGGTCGACGAGGACGGGACGACGATCGGCACCGCCGAGAAGCTCGCCGCCCACCAGCCTCCCGGGCAACTGCACCGGGCGTTTTCGGTCTTCCTCTTCGACGAGAAGGGCCGGTTGCTGCTCCAGCGCCGGGCGCGGTCGAAGTACCACTCCCCCGGTGTGTGGTCCAACACCTGCTGCGGCCACCCGTATCCCGGTGAGACGCCGTTCGCGGCGGCGGCCCGCAGGGTGGCGGAGGAGCTGGGTCTGGCGCCGGCGCTGCTGGCGGAGGCCGGCACGGTGCGCTACAACCATCCCGACCCGGCCTCCGGGCTGGTGGAGCAGGAGTTCAATCACCTCTTCGTCGGGCTGGTGCGGGCCGAGCCCTCGCCGGACCCGGAGGAGATCGGCGAGATCGCGTACGTGACGGCGGACGAGTTGGCCGAGCGGCATGCCCGGGCGCCGTTCTCGGCGTGGTTCATGACCGTGCTGGACGCGGCCCGCCCGGCGGTGCGCGAGCTCACAGGACGGTCGGCGGGCTGGTAGCGAGCGGGACGAGCGGCAGCTCCGCCCAGATGGCCTTGCCGCCGTTCTCGGTGTGCTCGACATCGCATTTGCCGCCCGCCTCGGCGGTGAACGTCTTGACCAGCCACAGGCCCCGGCCGCCGACGTCACCCTCGTCCGCCCGCAGCGCCTTGGGGCGGTAGGGGTGACTGTCCTCGACGGCGACGCGCAGCCAGTTCGCGCCGATGGTGACCTGCACGGCGATCTGGGGGGAGAGCACGGCGGCGTGCTGCACGGCGTTGGTGACGAGCTCGGAGACGATCAGTAACAGGCCGTCCATGATCTCGGTGGCCACGGGCACGCGCTGTTCGGTGAGCAGATCCCGTACCGCGTGGCGCGCCTGGGGCACCGACGACTCCAGTGCCGGGGCGGTGAAGCGCCAGACACCTTCGTAGGCGAGCGGGGAGGTCAGCTCCTCGGGGGGTTCTGCGGGGGGTCCGGAAGGCATCCTCACAAGAAGAGTGTTGAGAATGTGCTGGTCCGGACCGGGCCGCTGAACGCAAGTCAGCGGTTATCGACGCCTTCTGACCGCTTCGGAGTGGTCCGATCAGTCCGGCGACCGGTCTTTTCTCTTTTGTTCCTCATTCAAGGACTCCGGAGCTGTGGCCACCGAACGGTCCACGCCATCATCCGGACCGCTGCCCCCGGGCCCCCGCACCTCTCGACGACACGGCGGCGGCCGAAGCCCCTCGCGCACAGGCCGAGCCCGTCGGAGCACAACGCAGCAGGCCCGGTGCCGGGGCACCGGGCCTGCTGTCACGCGTCTGCGCTGTATGAGTAGCGGGGACAGGATTTGAACCTGCGACCTCTGGGTTATGAGCCCAGCGAGCTACCGAGCTGCTCCACCCCGCGTCGGTGAACCCCACACTACGGGCCGCCGTCCCCAGCGCCAAATCACTTTTCGGCCGCCCGTCCTCACACCGTCCGGTCCGCGATCCGCCCCGCATCGACCTCGATGCGGCGGGTGGTGTGCACCGCGTCCAGCATCCGGCGGTCGTGGGTGACCAGCAGCAGCGTGCCCGCGTACGACGCGAGGGCGGCCTCCAACTGCTCGATCGCGGGCAGGTCGAGGTGGTTGGTCGGCTCGTCCAGGACGAGGAGGTTGACCCCGCGGCCCTGGAGCAGGGCCAGCGCGGCCCGCGTCCGCTCCCCCGGCGACAGGGTGCGCGCCGGGCGCAGCACATGGGCCGCCTTCAGCCCGAACTTCGCCAGCAGCGTGCGGACGTCGGCGGGCGACAGGTCGGGGACGGACGCCCGGAAGGCGTCCATCAGCGGCTCGTCGCCGACGAAGAGGCCGCGCGCCTGGTCGACCTCGCCGACCACCACGCCCGGCCCGAGCGACGCCTGTCCGGCGTCCAGCGGGAGCCGGCCCAGGAGGGCGGCGAGCAGGGTGGACTTGCCCGAACCGTTGGGGCCGGTGATGGCGACCCGGTCCGCCCAGTCGATCTGGAGGTCCACCGGGCCGAAGCGGAAGTCGCCGCGCCGGACCTCGGCGCCGCGCAGGGTGGCCACCACCGCACCGGCGCGGGGCGCCGCCGCGATCTCCATCCGCAGCTCCCACTCCTTGCGGGGCTCCTCCACGACATCGAGCCGCTCGATCAGGCGCATGGTCTGCTTGGCCTTCGACGCCTGCTTCTCGGTGGCCTCCACCCGCCCCTTGCGGCCGATCTTGTCGTTGTCGGGGGCCTTGCGCCGGGCGTTCTTGACGCCCTTCTCCATCCAGTTGCGCTGGGTGTGGGCGCGGGTCTCCAGGGCGGCCTTGGTGTCGGCGTACTCCTCGTACTCCTCGCGGGCGTGCCGCCGGGCCCGCTCGCGCTCCTCCAGATACGAGGCGTAGCCGCCACCGAAGGTGTTGACCTGCTGCTGGGCGAGATCGAGTTCGACGACGCGGCTGACCGTACGGGTCAGGAACTCGCGATCGTGGCTGACCAGGACCGTGCCGGCGCGCAGCCCGGTGACGAAGAACTCCAGGCGCCGCAGGCCGTCCAGGTCGAGGTCGTTGGTGGGCTCGTCGAGCAAGAAGATGTCGTAACGGGAGAGCAGCAGCGAGGCGAGGGAGGCGCGGGCGGCCTGGCCGCCGGACAGGGACGTCATCGGCTGGTCGAGGCCGATGGTGAGGCCGAGCTGCGCCGCGGTCTCCTCGGCCCGCTCGTCCAGGTCGGCGGCGCCCAGCGCGAGCCAGCGCTCCAGGGCGGTGGCGTAGGCGTCGTCCGCGCCGGGCCGCTCGTCGACGAGCGCCTGGGTGGCGGCGTCCAGGGCGAGCTGGGCGTCGCTGACGCCGGTGCGGCGGGCGAGGAAGGCGCGTACGGACTCTCCGGGGCGCCGGTCGGGCTCCTGGGGGAGGTGGCCAACGGTGGCGGCGGGCGGGCTGAGCGCGAGCTTGCCCTCCTCCGGGGTGTCCAGGCCGGCCAGCAGGCGCAGCAGCGTGGACTTGCCCGCGCCGTTGGCGCCGACGAGGCCGATCACATCGCCGGGGGCGACGACGAGATCGAGACCGGAGAACAGGACGCGCTCGCCGTGGCCGGCGGCGAGGTCTTTGGCGACAAGGGTTGCTGACATCAGGCCGCCGATCGTATCGGGCCGCCCGGGCGGCGGTCGCTCTACTATCCCGGCATGGAACCGGCCCTGAAGACGCACGTCAGCGACGGGACAGCGACCGTCACCCTCAGCAATCCCGCCAAGCGCAACGCGATGACCGCGCGGATGTGGCGGGAGCTGCCGCCGCTGCTGGAACGGCTGGCGGGTGATGACCGCGTGCGGGCGCTGGTGCTGACCGGCGAGGGCGGGACGTTCTGCGCCGGCGCGGATATCGGGTCTCTGCGGGACGCGGCGGGGGCGGTGGAGTCGCAGGGCCTGGCGGTGGCGGCCGAGGAGGCGCTGGCGGCCTTTCCCGGGCCGACGCTGGCGGCGATACGCGGCTACTGCGTGGGCGGCGGCTGCCAGCTCGCGGCCGCCTGTGATCTGCGGTTCGCCGAGGAGGGCACGCTGTTCGGTGTGACGCCCGCGAAGCTGGCGATCGTCTATCCGGCGTCCAGCACCCGGCGGTTGGTCCGGCTCATCGGCCCCTCCGCCGCCAAGTACCTGCTGTTCTCCGGCGAGTTGATCGACTGCGCGCGGGCGCTGCGTACGGGGCTGGTGGACGAGGTGCTGCCCGAGGGGGAACTCGACAAGCGGGTGGCCCACCTCGCGGCGGTGCTGGCGGGCCGTTCGCGGCTGACGCAGCACGCGGCCAAGGAACTGGCCGACGGCACCTGGGACGTGGCGCCGGAGGCGGCCGCCGAGCGGGGGGCGTACTGGGCGGCCCAGGCGCGGGCCAGCGGCGACACCGCGGAGGGTGCCGCCGCGTTCCTGGAGCGCCGGACGCCGCGCTTCACCTGGCCCGCCGGCTGAGGCGGCCGGGGCGCGGTGCGGGCGCCCGCTCCCCTGCGCCGGGCGCCCCCTCCCCCGCCCCGGTCACCGGCTGCCGCGCCCCCGGGTGCCGCCGCGCTCACACCTCCCCGGCGAGCACGAACCGGCTGCGCTCCCGCAGCGCCGCGGTGATCTCGGCGGGGGCCTTGTCCGGGGCGCCCGCGTCGTAGGGCGGCCGCGGGTCGTACTCGATTCCCAACTGGACCGCCTGCGCCACGGCGTCCCCGGCGATCCGGCCCGCCAGGGTCAGGCCCATGTCGATGCCGGCGGAGACCCCGGCGGCCGTGACGTACTTGCCGTCGAAGACCACCCGTTCCCCGGTCGGCTCGGCGCCGTGCCCGGTCAACTGGTCCAGGGCGAGCCAGTGGCTTGTCGCGCGGCGGCCCTTGAGCAGGCCCGCCGCCGCCAGGATCAGTGAGCCCGTGCACACCGAGGTGGTCCAGGTGGTGCCCGCGTCCACGGCGCGGATCCACTCGTGCAGCGGGCCGTCCGCCATCTGCGCGATCTGGCCGGGGCCGCCGGGCACGACGAGGATGTCGGGCGCGGTGACGTCGGCCAGCGCGGCGTCGGCGACCAGCGAGAGCGCGCCGGTGTCGGTGCGGTGCGCGCCGGTGCGCTCGGCGACGAACACGGTGCGCGCGCCGGGCAGGCGGGAGAGGGTCTCGTAGGGGCCCACGGCGTCCAGGGCCGTGAAGCGGTCGTAGAGGAGGATCGCGATCTGCATGGCTGATTCCCGTCGGTTTGGGGAGTGGGTGGGGGCTCGGTGTCGTGAGCGGTGGGGAGCGGTGGCCGGGGCCATGGTCAGAGGGCGGGCCGGGGCGGCTGGAACCGGCGGCGGTATTCGGCCGGGGAGGTCCCCAGGGTCCGTACGAAGGCGCGGCGCATCGCCTCGGGCGTGCCGTAGCCGCAGCGGCGGGAGATCTTCTCGATGGCGTCGACGCTGTCCTCCAGGCGGCGGCGGGCGGACTCCAGACGCACCCGGTCGACGTAGCGCCCGGGCGTCATCCCGACCTCGTCGCGGAAGGCGCGGGCGAAATGGCGGGGCGAGAGGCCGGCCCGGGCGGCGAGGGCGTCGACGGACAGGTCGGCCTCCGGGTTCTCGGCGATCCAGCGCTGGACGTCACGCAGCGGCCGCCGCTCGGCGGTCTGGGCGGCGAGCTGGGCGCTGAACTGCGTCTGGTTGCCGGGCCGGCGCAGGAAGACGACCAGGTGGCGGGCGAGGGTCAGGGCGAGATCCCGGCCGTGGTCCTCCTCCACCAGGGCCAGCGCCAGGTCGATGCCCGCGGTGACGCCCGCGGAGGTGGCGAGGTCGCCGTCGCGTACGTAGATCGGTTCGGGCTCGACGCGGACGGCGGGGAAGCGCGCGGCGAGGGTGTCGCACAGGTTCCAGTGGGTCGTCGCGCGGCGGCCGTCCAGCAGCCCGGCCTCGGCCAGCAGGAACGCCCCGCTGCACACCGAGACCAGCCGCCGGGCGCGCGGCGCGTGGGTGCGCAGCCAGTCGATCAGGCGCGGGTCGGGGGCACGGGTGCCCTGGCCGCCGGGCACCAGGAGCGTGTGCGGCACCTCGGCGTCGGCGAGTGCGACGTCGGGGGTGAGCGTCAGTCCGCTGGTGGTGCGCACCGGGGCGCCGTCGAGGCCGGCGGTGCGCAGGCGGTAGGCGCCGGGAACGGCCTGGGCGGCGCCGGCGAAGACCTCGACCGGGCCGCTCACGTCGAGGCTCTGGAGGCCGTCGAAGAGGAGGACCAGCACGTCGCGTTGTTCCATGCCGTCCATCCTGGGCAGCGGCGGCCGTGGCGGCAATGACGGGTTTCCCACCTTTACTGCCATGGGTACCGCCGGGTTCCGGCCAGGTGGCCGTCAGGGAGGTGCGGGCCCCGCGACCACCGCCGGCGCCCTGGAACCACCGCCATACCAACGGGTCGGTAACCTGCCCGCATGACCTCTTCCCGCGCACTGCCCGAGCACGCCGGGCGTCACTGCCACAACGTCATCAACCCGTTCCACTCCACCCACTACTTCTCGCCCGACTTCCCCGCCGAACTGGCCAAGGCCGGCATCGAGAACCGCAGCGCCGCCTACTTCGCCGCGCGCGGCGCCGCCATGGGCGCGGTGGGTCCGGGCACCATCACGGCCACCTTCTACAACTTCAACCACGCCCTCGTCGCCGAGCACATCCCGCACGTGTGGTCGGTCACGACCCCGCAGGCCGTGCTGGAGGCCCGGCTGCGCGCGGCCGATGTCACCCTGCGCCGGCTGCTCGGCGAGGAGGCTGTGGGCTCCCCGGAGATGGCGGAGGCGGCGAAGCTGGCCCTGCGCGCCACGGAGGCGTGTTCGCGCCCCGGCCGCCCGCTGTACGCCGCGCACGCCGACCTGCCGGTGCCGGAGGCCCCGCACCTGGCGTACTGGCACGCCGCGACGCTGCTGCGCGAACACCGCGGCGACGGCCACCTGCTCGCGCTGCTCGACGCCGAACTGGACGGCCTGGAGGCGCTGGTCACCCACAACGCCAGCGGCCGGGGCATGAGCTACCAGGGCGTCATGGCCACCCGCGGCTGGTCGCAGGAGGACTGGGCGGCGGCGCAGGAGCGGCTGCGCGAGCGCGGTCTCCTGGACGCCGAGGGCGAGTTGACCGAGGCCGGCATACAACTGCGCAAGGACCTGGAGCGCACCACCGACCGGCTGGACCGGGCGCCGTACGAACACCTGGGCGCCGACGGGGTGGCCCGGCTGACCGAGCTGGCGACCGGGTTCACCACGACCGCCATGGAGGGCGGGGCCTTCCCCGCCGCGATGTTCGGCAAGGGATGAGCCGTGCGCCGGGGTACGGGCGGCCGCTCGCACCCCGGCGTCCCGGCCGGGCGGTGCGACAGCCAGGGGCCCCACCCGGCACAATGCAGGCTCAGGCAAGCGCGGGAAGGCAGGTCGGGATCAACGTGACGGCATCCACTGAGCCCATCGGGACCCTCGGGTCCATCGAAGCGAGGATCGCCGGGGAGCTCGGCGTCCGGGAGCGGCAGGTGAAGGCCGCGGTCGAACTGCTCGACGGGGGCTCGACCGTCCCGTTCATCGCGCGCTACCGCAAGGAAGCCACCGAGATGCTCGACGACGCGCAGTTGCGCGCCCTTGAGGAACGGTTGCGGTATCTGCGGGAGCTGGAGGAGCGGCGCACCGCGATCCTGGAGTCCGTACGCTCCCAGGGCCAACTGGACGCCGCTTTGGAGGCGCGGATCCGCGGCGCCGAATCCAAGGCCCGCCTGGAGGACATCTACCTCCCCTTCAAACCCAAGCGGCGCACCAAGGCGCAGATCGCCCGGGAGGCGGGTCTGGAGCCGCTGGCCGACGGGCTGCTGAGCGATCCGTCGGTGGAGCCGGCCGCGGCCGCCGCGGCGTTCGTGGACGCGGACAAGGGGGTCGCCGATCCGGCCGCCGCCCTGGAGGGCGCGCGGGCGATCCTGACCGAGCGGTTCGGTGAGGACGCGGACCTGGTCGGCGAGCTGCGCGAGCGGATGTGGGCGCGCGGGCGGGTGGCGGCGAAGGTGCGCGAGGGCAAGGAGGAGGCCGGCGCGAAGTTCGCCGACTACTTCGACTTCGCGGAGCCGTTCACCGAACTGCCCTCGCACCGGGTGCTGGCGATGTTCCGCGGCGAGAAGGAGGAGATCCTCGACCTCGCCCTGGAGCCGGAGGACCCGTCCGTGGTGACCGACGGGCCCAGCGCCTACGAACAGGCCATCGCCCGCCGCTTCGGCATCGCCGACCGGGGCCGTCCCGCCGACAAGTGGCTTCAGGACACGGTGCGTTGGGCCTGGCGGACCCGGGTGCAGGTACACCTGGGCATCGATCTGCGGCTGCGGCTGCGGCAGGCCGCCGAGGACGAGGCGGTACGGGTCTTCGCCGCGAACCTGCGCGATCTGCTGCTGGCGGCGCCCGCCGGGACGCGCGCGACGATGGGCCTGGACCCCGGTTTCCGTACGGGGGTGAAGGTCGCGGTCGTCGACGCGACGGGCAAGGTGGCGGCCACGGAGACGATCTACCCGCATGTGCCGCAGCAGAAGTGGGACGCCTCGCTGGCCACGCTGGCCCGCCTGGCGCGGGAGCACGGCGTCGAGCTGATCGCGATCGGCAACGGCACCGCCTCCCGGGAGACCGACAAGCTGGCGGTCGATCTGATCGCCGCCCATCCCGAGCTGAAGCTGACGAAGGTGATGGTCTCCGAGGCGGGCGCCTCGGTGTACTCCGCGTCCGCGTTCGCCTCGCAGGAGCTGCCCGAGCTGGATGTGTCGCTGCGCGGCGCGGTGTCCATCGCGCGCCGGCTCCAGGACCCGCTGGCCGAGCTGGTCAAGATCGACCCCAAGTCGATCGGCGTCGGCCAGTACCAGCACGACCTGTCCGAGGTGAAGCTCTCGCGCTCCCTGGACGCGGTCGTCGAGGACTGCGTCAACGGTGTCGGCGTCGACGTCAACACCGCCTCCGCGCCGCTGCTTTCGCGGGTGTCGGGCATCGGGTCGGGCCTGGCGGAGAACATCGTCGCCCACCGCGACAGCAACGGTCCCTTCCGCTCCCGCAAGGCCCTCAAGGACGTGGCGCGGCTGGGCCCGAAGGCGTACGAGCAGTGCGCGGGCTTCCTGCGGATCCGGGGCGGCGACGACCCGCTGGACGCCTCCAGCGTGCACCCGGAGGCGTATCCGGTGGTGCGCCGGATGGTGAAGTCGGCGGGCGCCGACGTCGCGTCGCTGCTCGGCAACGCCACGGTGCTGCGCACGCTGCGCGCCGCCGACTTCGTGGACGACTCCTTCGGTCTGCCGACGGTGACCGACATCCTCCAGGAGCTGGAGAAGCCGGGCCGGGACCCGCGTCCGGTGTTCAAGACCGCGACGTTCAAGGAGGGCGTGGAGAAGATCGGTGACCTGACGCCCGGAATGCTGCTGGAGGGCGTGGTGACCAACGTCGCCGCCTTCGGGGCGTTCGTGGACGTGGGCGTCCACCAGGACGGTCTGGTCCATGTCTCGGCGATGTCGAAGACGTTCGTCAAGGACCCGCGGGAGGTGGTGAAGCCGGGCGACATCGTGCGCGTGAAGGTGCTCGATGTCGACATTCCGCGCAAGCGGATCTCGCTGACGCTGCGGCTGGACGACGAGCACGGCAAGGCCGCGCCGGCGGGCGGCGGTGAGCGCCGTGGTGGCGCGGGCGGTGAGCGCCGTGGTGCCCCGGGCGGCGGGCAGCGCGGTGGCGCGGGCGGTCGTGGCGGGACGCCGCGGCAGCGGCAGGGCGGCGCGGCGCCGCGCGGCGCCCGCGAGGCGGCTCCGGCCAACGACGCGATGGCCGACGCACTGCGGCGGGCCGGACTCCTGGGCAAGGAGCGGGGCGGCCGCTGAGGCGGGCCGGCGGCGGCCACCGGCGGGTGACGCCGCGCGCCGGTGTGCGTCAGGTCGTGTCCGCGTAGCCCCGCAGGTTCTCCAGTTCGGTGGCCACGTCGGTGAGGGTGGCGCAGTCGGGTACGGGACGCAGGTCGGGGGCGGGTGTGCCGGCGGCCGCGCGGCGGGGCGCGCCGAGGGCGTCGGCCATCGCCGTCAGGGCCCGGCACAGGCGTCGGGCGTCGTCGGCGGTCGGGCGGCGGGCGCCGTGGTCGAGGCGTACGGCGCAGGCGGTGGCGGCGTCCAGGATGCGTTCGGCGGCGGTGACGACGGTCGGCCAGTCGGGGTTGCGGTCGCGGGCGGCGAGGAGTTCGGCCGCGGCGGTCTCCGCCGCGGCCCGGGCCTCGCCCAGCGCCCGGTAAGCGGCCCGGCGCAGCGCGAGCCGTTCGGTCGGGTCCTGGTCCGGCGCCGCGGTCAGGACGTGCCGCAGGAAGCGCTCGGTGGCGCGCAGGGCCGCGGCCACCCGCTGCCCGACGCGGCGGCGCGGATCGGCCAGCCTCGGCAGATGGCCGACGACCAGCACGATGCCGCAGGCCAGGGAGGTGTCGACGATCCGCTCGGCGGCGGCCTGCGGATCGCCGCTGACGTGGACGAACGACAGCACCATCAGGGTGATCGCGACGGTTTGCAGGGCGAAGTGGCGGAGGGCGAACGGCAGCAGCGCACCGCCGAGACCGGCCACCAGGGCGGGCCACCACGCTCCGCTCAGCAGCAGGCCGGCCCCGGCGAAGAGAAGGACGCCGGCGACGGTGCCGGCGAAGCGGTTGACCGTACGGGAGAAGAGCGGGCCCAGGTCCGGCTTGACCAGGAAGGTGATGGTGGCGGGGAGCCAGTACCAGTGGTCGGCACGCAGGAGGAGGGCCACGGCGGTGGCGGCGGCGACGCAGACGGCGACCCGCAGGCCGTAGTCCCGGCCGGCGGGCCCCAGCAGGCCGCGCCCGCGCCGCGCCGGGCGGCTGTTCACGCCCAGGGGGCCACGTGCCGTGGACGGGGCGGGGCGCGTCCGGGGCAGCGGCCGCGGGCGGGCGAAGGCGACGGCCGCGTCGAGCAGGGCCCGGTCGAAGGCGCCGCGGGCGGCCGAGCTGGTCTCGGGGGCGGAGAGCCGGCCCGGCGGTCGGCCGGTGCGCAGGGCCTCGGCGAACTCCCGGGGGCTTCGCGCGACGCGCGGCGGCAGCGGGCGGCCCTCCCACAGGAGCGCGACGCTCGCCTCGCACAGGGCGGTCGCCGCGGCGAACCGCTCGGCCAGCAGGGCTTCCTCCGCGCGGGCCGGCCCGCGCAGCAGGCCGCCGGTCAGATGACGCAGCCGCAACGCCTCGTCAGCGCGGTCCAGCGCGGCGGTCAGCCGGCGTCGGGCGGGCTCCGCGCCGGGCCCGCCGACCGCCTCCAGGGCGTCCGCGAGCGCGTCGAAGACGGTGGCCACCGCGGCCCGCTCGCCGCTGAGCGGGCCGCCGGCGGGGCGCGGGGAGCGCAGCACGAGGCGCAGCAGGAGCAGCCACAGGCAGCCGGCGAGAACGTAGAGCGCCTTCGTCCAGGGCGCGCCGGGCAGCGGCATGCCCGCGCCGAGGATGGTGGTGGCCAGCATCTGCATGCCGGCGTTGGAGCGTACGGGCCCGGCCACGCTGCCCGCGCCGGAGACGAAACCGACGGCGAACAGGGCCGGCACCAGCCACCAGCCCGCGCCGGCCGCCCCCAGCGCGGCGCCGATGAGCATGCCGAGCGCCGAGGCGACGGCGGGCAGGCCGATGTGGACGATGCCGGTGCGGCGGGTGCCGGGGCGGTCGTTGACGCCGGCGAGCATCGAGCCGAGGGCTGCCAGGACGCCGGCCGCCTGGTGGCCGGTGGCGATTCCGGCGCCCAGCAGCGGACCCGCGCACAGCGCGCCCCGGGCGACGGCGGGCCACGGGACGGGCAGCCGCTGCCAGCGGAAGGGGTGAGCGAGCCAGGCGGGGACGGCGCGCTGCGCGCGAGGCATGGGCCTCCTCAGACGACGGCGGGCGGATGGCGGTGAGCGGATCCGAGGGGCGTCATCGGCCAACGGTGCTGCTACCAGCCTAAGGTCCGGGTTTGTCCGGGTGGCGGCCGGAGGGTTACACCAAGATCACGGGCGCGCGTACTTCTCCCGGCGGGCTCTCCGGCCGTACTCCCGCCCGGCCGGGCCGCACCACGAAGCGCAGTGGGCCGTACCCTCCGCTCACACCAGCCCCGCCAGCTTGTAGAGCGCCAGGGACCCCGCCACCGCGACGTTGAGGCTGGCGCCCGTGCCGACCATCGGGATCTCCACCACCGCGTCCAGGAGATCCAGCGCCTCGGGCGGGATGCCGTGCTGCTCGTGGCCGAGCACCATGACCGTGGGCTCACGGGCGGCCGGCAGGTCGGCGAGCCGTACCGCCTCGTCGGCCAGTTCCACGCCCACCACCCGCAGCCCGCGCTCGCGCTGCCGCTCCAGCCAGCCGACCGGATCGCCGGTCCAGTGCACACAGGCGGGCCGGCGCAGGGTGTTGCCGCGTTCCAGTGCCTCGGGCACCCAGGGGAAGCGGGGCACGGTCAGGCACGCGCCGACCGCGTCGCAGGTGCGCAGCAGGGTGCCCAGGTTGGCGCCGTGCAGCGGCCACAGGGGCGCGGCGTAGAGGTGGTCCCAGCAGGAGTGGGCGCGGGGGCGCCGGGTGCGGCGGAGTTCGCCGGGCGTACGGGGCCGGATGGCGGGTGCGGGAGCGCGTCGCGCGCGGCCGGTCATCGCGCGGCGGAGGCGGCCCTCCGGAATCTCGCACCGGCATGGAAGATCTTCTGCGTCGTCATCGTCTGAGCGCTTGGCGGCGCGCCCGGGCCATCGTCGTGGTGGCCGCCGCCCATCCGGCGCCGGCCGCCCCACGCTACGCCGCCGCGCCCCGCCCTGTCGCCGCCTTTTCCGCCCGCCCGACGTCGCCGCGCCCGGACCGGCTCACCGTCTGTCGCCCTACCGCGCGGTCTCCGGATCGCCGCCCACCCGTGCCACGCGCACGCCCCCGGTCGTCCGCGCCACCACGAACGCCTCGCCGGCGCGCATCGAGGCGTCCAGCGTCACCTCATGGTCGCCGGGCGGCAGTTGGCCGTCGAACAACACGGTCGTCCGCGGTCGGCGGAGCCGGTCGAGGCAGTGTCCGCTGAGCTGTACCCAGCACGGGACGGCGACGGTGAGGGTGGCGCTCTCGCGCCCGGCGGCCAGGCGCAGCAGCCGGCGGTCGGCCGGCGGGCAGCGGTCCAGCGCCTGTTCGATCTGTGCGACGAGCAGCGGGATGACGGGGGCGAGGCAGTCGACGAGGACGGCGGACGATCCGGCGTCCGCGAACGCCCGGTGCGTGGCGGCGCGTTCGGCCTTGGTCAGGCTGCGGCCCAGGGCCACGGCGCCGTAGGAGCGGAGTTCCGCCGGTGCGGCGGCGGTCGCGTCGCGGGTGATCTCCGCGCCGATGCGGATTCCGCGCAGCGCCGCGGCCAGTCGCGTCGCCACGGCGGTCCGGCGGCCGATGAGCAGGACCCGGCCGGCTCCGGGAGCGGGCGGGCTCTCGTCGGCGGTCAGCAGGCGTTCCAGCGCGGCGCGGTATTGCGCGCCGCGGAACCGGAACGGGCCGATGCCCGGGTAGCCGTTGAGCCACAGGTCCACGGTTTCGTCGGTCTGCCAGGCGAAATCGCGCCAGACGAAGTCGGGGCCGGCGCGTTCGATGACGGCGGTGACGGCGCCGCAGGCCAGGCCCTCGCACTCGGGGCAGCCGTAGATCATCCGACGTCCGCCGCCCAGTGGGGGCTCGCCCTCCAACAGGAGCCGCCGTACCCGTGCGGCGAAGAGGGAGGGGCCCACGTCGGCGGCGAGCGGCGAGACCGCGTCGAGGTCGGACAGGCGCAGCAGCAGCGGGCGGCCGTTGATGCTGAAGTCCAGGAAATCCCGGTGTATTTGGTAGGCACCGTTGGAGAGCACGCCGCCGGGGCGCATGGCCGGGGTCAGCCCGAAGGACGCGTATTCCGCCGGTTCCGCAGACATATCCCGAGTATCCCCACATGGGGGGCGCGGGGAACGCTTCCCTTCCCGCGCGGAGGGCCGGTGATTCACTGCCCTCCGCGCGAAAGGGGCGCCGCTCAGGGGGTCTTGCCGACCTCCGGTTCCGCCTCCTGCTCCGCCGGCTCCTCCGGAACGCCGTCGCCCGGTCCGATCCGGAAGGCGAAGTCGCCGTCGTACTGTTCGTGGCCGGCGATGACGGCCATTTCGACGGCTTCCTCACCCCGCTGCCCGCGCACGATCAGCGGGTCGGTGCGCAGATCGCGCAGGAGCGCCCAGCACATCGCGATCATCACGAGCAGGAACGGCACCGCCACCAGGATCGTCAGATTCTGCAGGCCCGTCAGGGCGTCGCCGGAGCCGCCGCCGATCAGCAGCATGACCGCGGCGACCGCGCCGGTGACCACACCCCAGAAGACCACCACGGGCCGGCTGGGCTCGAAGGATCCCTTCTGCGACAGGGTGCCCATCACGATGGACGCGGCGTCGGCACCGGAGACGAAGAAGATGCCGACGAGGACCATGACCAGGATGCTGGTGACGGTCGCGACCGGGTACTGGTGCAGCACGTCGAAGAGCTGTCCCTCGGGCGTGCCCGATCCGCTGAGGTGCTTGCCGGCCTGGAGCTTCATGGCCGAGCCGCCGAACACGGCGAACCACACCAGGCTGACCACGCTCGGCACGAGGATGACGCCGCCGATGAACTGGCGGATCGTCCGGCCGCGGCTGATCCGGGCGATGAACATGCCCACGAAGGGCGTCCAGGAGATCCACCACGCCCAGTAGAAGACGGTCCAGCTACGCAGCCAGCCGCCCACCTCGTCGCCGCTGCTGGCCTGCGTACGGCCGGCCAACTGCGGCAGTTCGCCGATGAACGAGCCGATGGAGGTCGGCAGCAGGTCGAGGACGAGGATGGTCGGCCCGGCCACGAACACGAAGACGGCCAGGATCAGCGCCAGCACCATGTTGATGTTGGACAGCAGTTGGACGCCCTTGGCGATGCCGGAGACCGCGGACAGGATGAAGGCGATGGTCAGGACGGTGATGATGGCGACGAGCAGGGTGGTGCTGACGCTGTCCATCCAGCCCAGCACCTTGATGCCGCTGCCGATCTGGAGGGCACCGAGACCGAGTGAGGCCGCGGAGCCGAAGAGGGTGGCGAAGATGGCCAGGATGTCGATGACCCGGCCGCCCCAGCCGTTGGCCCGCCGCTTGCCGATCAGTGGCGTGAACACCGCGCTGATGGTTTGCCGCCTCCCCCGCCGGAAGCAACTGTAGGCGATGGCCAGCCCCACGACGGCGTAGATGGCCCAGGGGTGCAGCGTCCAGTGGAACAGCGTGGTGGCCATCGCCGTGTCCATCGCCTGGGCGGCGTCCTTGGGGTCGGTGCCCGGTGGCGGCGTCATGAAGTGCCCGAGGGGTTCGCTGACGCCGTAGAACATCAGGCCGATGCCCATGCCGGCGCTGAACATCATCGCGACCCAGGACACGGTGCGGAATTCGGGCCCTTCGCCCTCCTTTCCGAGAGTGATCCGGCCGTACTTGCTGACCGCAAGCCAGATGGCGAAGATGACGAATGCGGAGGCGGAGAGCACGAATGCCCAACCGCCGTTGTCTATCACCCAGTTCAGCATCGCTGTCGATACGCTCTTGAGTGATTCGGTGCTGCCGGCTCCCCAGGCGATGAACGCCAGGGTGAGCAGCGCGGTCACTCCGAAGACCACGCGGTCGGTCTGCGGGGGCCCGGTGCGGTGCGGTTCACCGGGGAGGTCCGCCAGATGCGGCGCGCCGTCCCCGCCGCTCTCTTCCTTGACTCTGTCCGTCAACGCGTTGACCTTTCAATTGGCCATATTTGCTCTGCCCCTACCCGCTGTCGCCTGGGATAGTGCGGCAGACCCGCACGGGCGTCGCGACCGCGAGGTGATAGGTGGCCCGCGCGTCGAGGAGGAGGGGCACCAGAGCCCGCAGCGGCTGGCGCAGGGGCACGAGCACGCCGTCGCCGTCGCGCCGCCAGGTCACCCCGTGGGTCGCGAGGACGTTCTTGATCCGTGCGAAGCGCGCGGCGTCGAGGCGGTAGGCGCAGGGCGGGTCGGCGAGGATCTCGGCGCCGGTGGGGGGTTCGTTGTCGGCGCCGCCGAGGTAGACCGGGCCGTGGTCGGTGAAGCCGGCCAGCCGCGCGGCCGTGGTGGCCGCTTCGACGGGGGCGCGATGCCGTCGAACGAAGGTCAGGGCGCCTTTCAGCGCGGCGAGCTGGGAGTCGACGCGGCGCCGGTTGTCGCGCGCGGGATCGGCCTTCGGCGCGACCGCGAGCCGGATGAGAGGGGGGTCCCCCCGGCCGGTGGCCGAGGGAGCGTCGACGCGGCTCTCGACGAGCAGCCCTACGGAGCCCTTGACGCCCACGGTGTTGCGCAGGATCCGCTCCTGCCCGTCGCCGGCGACCTGCCGGACGGGGTCGCCGGTCACCGGGTCGGTCCAGATTCCGTAGACGCCGGTGCTGAAGCCGGCCCGGCGCACGGCGGGCTCGACGAAGTCCCGGGTCATCAGCCGGGCTTCGCGGCGCACCGCGTCCGCCGTGTTGAGGTTGCGCGGCCACAGCGTCAGCAGGTCCTTGGCGTAGTACGGCTCGGTGGCGTCGTATTCGTGCAGGTCGTAGACGGTGTCGGGGCGGTAGTCGCGCAGGACGGCGGCCATCGCGCGGGCTTCGGGGGTCCGCAGGGCGAGGTGGTCGCGGTTGACGTCCAGGCCGGCCGCGTTGCCACGGGAGTCGGCGGCCCGCCCGTCGGGGTTGGCGGTGGGCAGGACCAGCACGCTGGTGCGGCCCAGGAAGCGCCGGGTGGCCCGGTCCCGGGCGAACGCCAGGGCGCGGATGGTGGTCAGGCATGCCTCGCGCCCGGCGGGCTCGTCGCCGTGCTGGGAGCACACCAGCAGGACGGAGTTGCCGCGCCGGACGTCCTCGGGGCGCGGCGGGGCCGGGGCGCCGATCCGTACGAGCCGCAGAGGGCGCCCCTGTGAGGTGACCCCGACCCGGTCGACGCGGACCCGCGCGGAGGCGCGGTCGACGGCGGCGAGGAAGTCCCGCTCCTGGGACTGGCTGGTCCAGCGGGCGCCGTCGCTGGTCTCGAAGCCCGTGCGGGGCTGGCGGGGGACGGCGGCGCCGACGGGCGGGCCCGGCGGTCTCGCGCCGAGGGCGGCGGTCAGCGAGACGGCCAGCGCGCCGAGGGCGACGGCCTGTCCGGCACGCCGGGCGATCGACCGGCCGCGGGAGCGGAGTGTCACGAGGCGGCGCCTCCCTCGGGCAGGCCGCTGGGGGCGGGCGGGGCGATGCCCACCAGCGGGGCCCCCGCGGCGCCCTCGGTGGGCCGCGTGCCGGCGGTGGCCCGCGCGAAGGCCCGGGCGCCACCGGTCAGCGGCAGTTCGGCGCGGGTGCGGGCCAGGTCGAGGGTGAGCGTCGGCCGGGAGGGCGGCGGGTCGATCAGGCCCGCGTCGGTTCCGGCGATGATGAGCGCGAGGCGGTGTCCGGCGGGTACGACGTGATCGGTCGCGGCCAGGTCCAGGGTGAGGGTGTACGGCGTGCCGGGGGTGAGCGGCCGGCCCTTGTGGTCGTCGGCGTAGTTGCCGAGGTCCGCCCAGCCGCGGCTGACGACGGTGTGGGCGACCCGCCGGGTGTCGGCGGCGGTTTCCTTGAAGCAGCCGGTGTCGGCCGGGGTACCCGCGCCCCAGCAGGTGCGCTCCTCCAGCGTCGTGATGCCCTCGCCGTCGGCGGCGTAGTCGCGGATGGTGTCGGGGCCGAGGTCGACCAGGACGGCCGAGAGGTGGGCGGTGGAGGTGCTCGGGGTGGCGGTCACGGTGACCTTGCCGGAGCCGGACAGCCGCAGCGGCGCGGTCAGCGTCCCGGTGCGGAAGCCGGCCTTGGCCGCGGTCGGCTCATCGACACGGGCGCCCCAGTCGGCCTCGCCCAGCCGCGGGTCGTCGGTGAACGCCGCGGTCGTGCCCGGCGGCGCGGGCTCGGTGCCCAGGACGCCGACGCCGGGGGTGGTCGTGCCGCGCGGCCGGAGCGTGGTGGGCGTGGTGCCGGCCGCGGGCCAGCGGGCGTCGGTGGACCAGGTGCCGGGCGCGCGTTCGATGTCGGCCATCGGTGCGCGATCGATGCCGTTGTCGTATCCCATCAGGTAGTGATCGAACCACTGGTGCAGGGTGCGGACCCAGTCGGCGCGGCGGAAGTCGAAGGGGTCGACGTGCCCGGTCTGGGACAGCCAGACCTTGCGTTCGACGCCGTGCCGGGCGAGGGCGTCCCACCACCGGCCGGCGTGGCGGGTGCGGACGTTGAGGTCCTGCATGCCGTGGACCATGAAGACGCTGGCGCGGACCTTGCCCGCGTCGGGGACGTAGTCCCGCTCGGTCCACAGATCGGTCCAGTCGCCGCTGCGCGGCGCGCCCTCGGCGAGCCGGCGCTGGACGGCGGCGCAGCGCCGGCGCGTTTCGGCGCTCTCGACGTAGCCGGCCAGGTTGTCGGGGCCGGCGGCGTAGAGCGGGGCGCCCTTGGCGAAGTAGTAGTCGTACCAGGAGGAGATGCCGGCGATGGGGACGATGGTTTTGAGACCTTCGACGCCGGTGGCCGCGACGCCGTTGGCGACGGTGGCGTCCCAGCTCTTGCCGATCATGCCGGTGTCGCCGTCGGCCCAGCCGGCGGTGACGGGCCTGCCGCCCGTGCGGGCGTCGTAGGCGCGGGCCCGGCCGTTCAGCCAGTCGACGACGGCCTTGGCCGACTGGATGTCGGAGCGTCCGCCGACGTCGACGCAGCCGTCGGAGCGGTTGGTGCCCGCGAGATCGACCAGGACCGTCGCATAGCCGCGCGGCACGAAGTAGTTGTCGTAGAACAGCGGGAACAGGGCCGGGCGTCCCTGGCCGTCGTAGGTCTTCTTCTGGCTCTCGTTACCGCGTCCGCAGCAGGAGTAGTAGGGGCTGGCGTCCATGATCGTGGGTATGCGGCGGCCCTGCCGGGCGGGTTCGGAGGGCCGCACGATGTCGACGGCGACCCGGTCGGTCCTGCCGTCCGCGTCGCCGTCGAGCCGTGTGTCCACCCAGACCGATTCGCGTATCGCGCGGTCGTAGGAGTAGACGGGTCTGCTCTCGCCGGGCGCCGCGTGGGCGGTGGCCGGGCCGGTCAGGGCGGACAGCAGGGCGACGACGGCCGTCACCGCGAGCGCCGTGGGGATGCGGGGGACCCGCGCGCGAATCGTCACGGGCGGACGGTAGCGCGGCCGAACTCCTGTGCGTAAGGGCGCGTGGGCCGGCGCGTCCGCCGTGGGAGACGGGGAGCGGAAGGGGCGCGGGGTGTTTCATGTCGGTCATGTGTCAGATGCGGCCATGGGCATGACGTCGGTCGCCTCGCGTGCATATGGTCTGAACGGTTCCACCTCCCCTACGAGTTGGAGGACTCGTGCGTCACAGACTCCTCGTCCCGGGCGCGGCCGCCCTCAGCCTGTTGCTGGCGATCCCGGCATCGGCGGCGACCACGGCCGGCGAAGACGGCACGCCCGGCGCTCCCGGTGTGGGCGACACCTACTACCCCGAGAGCGGAAACGGCGGATACGACGTTTCCCACTACGACCTGCGGCTCAAGTACCAGCCGGAGACGGACCTGCTGGAGGGCACGGCGACGCTGCTCGCCACGACCACCCAGCAACTGTCCCGGTTCAACCTGGACTTCGGCCTCAAGGTCAGCGAGATCCGGGTCGACGGCAAGAAGGCGGCCTTCACCACGTCCGGCAAGCACGAGCTGGAGGTCACCCCGGCGGCGCCGCTGGAGAAGGGCAAGCGGGTCAGCGTCGTCGTGCGCTACGCCGGCAAGCCCTCCGAGCTGAAGATCGACGGCTTCAGCGCCTGGGCGCGGACACCCGACGGCGGTGTGGTGGCGCAGGAGCCGGACGCCGCCGTGTGGTGGTTCCCCAGCAACGACCACCCCACCGACAAGGCGACGTACGACATCTCGGTGGCGGTCCCCGACGGCACCCAGGCGCTGAGCAACGGCGTGCTGGCCTCGCAGTCCTCCAAGCTGGGCTGGACGCGCTACAACTGGCGCTCGGACAAGCCGCAGGCGACGTATCTGACGACGCTGGCCGTCGGCAAGTTCGACATCACCACCGACCGGACCGCGAACGGCCTGCCGGTGATCAACGCCATCAGCCCGGACCTCGGCGCGAACGAGGGATCGGCGCGGGCGAGCATCGAGCGCACCACCGAGATCACGGAGTGGCTGGAGGGCGTCTTCGGGCCGTATCCGTTCAACGCGGTGGGCGGCTATGTGCCCAACGTGCCGGCCCGGTACGCGCTGGAGACCCAGACCCGCCCCTTCTACGGCAAGAAGGCCTTCGACAAGGGCACCAACGTCTCCGTGGTCGTGCACGAACTCGCGCACCAGTGGTACGGCGACAGCGTGTCCCTCAAGGACTGGAAGGACATCTGGATCAACGAGGGTTTCGCCGCCTACAGCCAGTGGCTGTGGTCGGAGAAGGAGGGCGAGGGCACCGCTCAGGAACTCGCGGACTACGTCTACGCCCAGCATCCGGCCGACGATCCGTTCTGGACGGTCAAGCCGGGTGACCCGGGCGCGGAGAACCAGTTCGACGGCGCGGTCTACGACCGTGGCGCGCTGGCCCTCCAGGCGCTGCGCGCCAAGGTCGGCGACACGGTGTTCTTCGATCTGCTGAAGTCCTGGCCGACGGAGCACAAGTACGGCAACGCCTCGGTCGCGGACTTCGTGAAGTTCGCCGAGGAGAAGTCCGGCAAGCCGCTGGCGGCCTTCTTCGACACGTGGCTGTTCCAGCCGTCCAAGCCGTCGGCGGGCGCGGTGAAGCAGGCGTTCGGGGCGCAGCGGGCGCCCGTCGCGCAGCCCACGTCGTGGAAGGCGATCGCGGCCACGCACGACGTGCACGGGCACTGACCGGCCGGCGCCGCCCGGCGCCGGCCGTCCCACGTCGCGGCGGGAGGCGCCCGCCGCGACGGCGGCCCGTCAGGCGCCGCCGCGCATTCGGCGCTCTCGGCGCGCGGCGCGCCGGGCCCGGCGCGCCAGGGGCATGTACCGCAGCCGCTCGGGGAGCACGGGGAGGACGGCGCGCACGACCCGGCCGAAGCGGCGCAGCCGGCGCTCCTGGGCCGGGCTCCACTCCAGTCCGATCGCGCGGCGGGCGTCGGGCGGCATCAGTCCGATCGTGACGAAGCGCCGGAAGCGGGCCAGCCGGGGCCCCAGCAGCGGCCAGGCCAGGCGGAGCAGCAGCCGTACGGGCCGGGGGCCTCGGTCGGGGGCCGGCAGCGGCCGGTCGGTGGCGACCAACTCCTCGACGACGGCGGTCCTTTCGAGGGTGTCGTCGAGTATGCGGTGGTAGTACGGCCAGAACGCCTCGATGGTCTGCGGCATGTCCCGGTCGTGGAGGCCCAGTACCCGGCCGACGCGGAGCCACTCGGCGTAGAGCTGCCGTTCCTGCGCCTCGGTGAACGGGCGGCCCAGATAGCGCTGGGCGTGCCGGAAGACGGGGTACCCGGTGGCGTGCACCCAGGCGTAGTGCGCGGGGCTGAGCGCGTGGTACTTCCTGCCGTGGGCGTCGGTCCCCTGGATGCTCTTGTGCAGGCGGCGCAGCCGGCGGCCCTCCTCGGCCGCGTCCGGCCCGCCGTAGACCCAGAGCTGGAGCGAGGTCAGCGAGCGGGCGCCGCGGCCCCACGGGTCGGTGCGGAAGACGGAGTGGTCGTCCACGCCCGCGCTGACCGCCGGGTGGGCGACCTGCATCGTGAGCGCCGCGGGCAGGGTCAGCAGCATGCGGATGTCCCCTGCCAGGGTCCAGAGCACTCCTCCGGGCGGCGGGGGAATCGGGTCGTTTCGCACCGCCTTCATCGCAAAAACCATTTTACGGCGGTCCGGGGGTGGCTTTACGGCGCTCCCGGGGGCGGTGTCGGAGGCCGGACGGCCACGGCCGGTAAATCTCGCACCCCCCAGGAGGTTACCTAGAAGTAACCGGAGCTGGTTGGATGAACGTCGCCGGATCATGTCCCCACCCCCACAGGGAGATTCAGTGCCGCACTCCGCGCCGCGCACCTATCGGGCCGCCGCCCTCGCCACGGCTCTGGCCGCCGCCACGCTCGCCGCCGCGTCACCCACCGCGTCGGCCGCCCCCGCCCCTCCCCACCTGAAGGTGCTGTCCTACAACGCCTTCCTCATGAGCAAGAACCTCTATCCCAACTGGGGCCAGGACCACCGCGCGCAGGCGATAGCGGCCGCGGACTTCTTCCAGGGCCACGACGTCGTCGTGCTCCAGGAAGCCTTCGACAACTCCTCCTCCGACGCCCTGAAGTCCCGGGCCGCGGCGCAGTACCCGCACCAGACGCCCGTCGTGGGGCGCGGCAAGAGCGGCTGGGACGCGACCGGCGGCGCCTACTCCTCCGTCACCCCGGAGGACGGCGGGGTGACCCTGCTGAGCAAGTGGCCGGTCGTGCGCAAGGAGCAGTACGTCTACAAGGACGCCTGCGGCTCGGACTCCTACTCCAACAAGGGCTTCGTCTATGCCGTGTTGGACGTCGACGGCACCAGGGCGCACGTCGTCGGCACGCACACCCAGTCCACCGACTCCGGCTGCGCCGCCGGCGAGGCGGCCGCGGACCGCGCCAAGCAGCTCAAGGAGCTGGACGCGTTCCTGGACGCCAAGAACATCCCGGCGGACGAAGAGGTCATGGTCGCCGGCGACCTGAACATCGACTCGCACAGCGCCGAATACGACGCGCTGCTGGCCAACGCCGACCTGGCCCCCGCCGACACCCGCACGGGCCACCCGTACTCCTTCGACACCCGCGACAACTCCATCGCGAAGTACCGCTACCCCACCGACCCCCGCGAGGACCTGGACTACGTCCTGCACCGCAAGGGCCACGCCCGCCCGGCGGGCTGGACCAACGAGGTGGTCAAGGAGGAGTCGGCGCCCTGGACGGTCTCCAGTTGGGGCAAGGACTACACCTACACCAACCTTTCCGACCATTATCCTGTAATGGGTACAGTCGGCTAGGCGCTCTTCACGCTCTCCTGCTCGTCCGCCGGCGCCCACACGGGTACGACGAACACGGTCTTGTTCGGGGCGATCTCTACTCGGCGGACGATCGAGGCAAGCATGACCCGCTTCGACGGGACGCTGATTGTGTCCCACTCGTCGAGCAGCCCCTGCACAGTCTCGCGGTAAGGCATCGGGCCGAGTTGCGGCCCCTCGTCACCCGGCAGCGCGTCGAGTTCCTTCTGTCGCTCGGCGCGCTGCCCGGCGAACTTGTCACGGGTGCGCAGGTACGAGTCGCGCGGGATGTCGCCGAGCGTGAAGCCTTCCGAGGCCCGATCGAGGGCGCCCGTCAGCTTGGCGATCTCCTGTTCGAGGCGCTTGCGCTTCTTCTTGACGTCGGGAGCCTTGCGCGGCTGCGGGATCACCACCCGGCCGGCGACGATGTCGTCGATCTCGTCGCGGACGGTCGAGAGCCAACGGCGCACCTCGCCCTCGACGATGATTCGGCGGATCCATACGACCGCGTGCCTGACAGCGTGCCGTGAGAGCGCACCGCAGTTGTAGGCGTAACAAGGGCCTCGCGAGTTGTCGTTGACCGGGAATGACTGGCATACGCCGCAGCGAATCAGCCCGGAAAGCGGGTATGCCGGCGACAGGGAACGGCGGGGCGTGGTTCTGCGAGCGGCTCGCCGTTCGCTGTACTCGTCCCACTCCTCCCCCGACCAGATGCCTTCGTGCTCTGCCGGACGGTGGTCGTAGTGGGGTGGCTTCTGGCAGCGGCCGGGATCGCCGCATTGAACGTCGGTTCGGTGCGTAACAAGCAGCCCGGCGCCGAACCCGCTGTCGTAGTACCACCGAACGGTCTGGTCTTGCCACGGTCGGCCGCGGGTGTTGAGCACGCCGAGCTCGTTCCACCTGATGGCGATCTTTCCGTAGCCGGTTTTGCCGGCGTTGTACCCCTGGAGCCCTTCGAGGGACAACTCTGCGGTATCCGGATGCGCTTCGTATCGCTCGTCTTGCAGCGTCCACCCGCCCTGACCGTCTGGGATGCGGCGCGGGAACCAGGTGTACCCGAAGCGCTTGCCCCCTGTGGCCGGTAGGCCCATGCTGCGGCGAAGCTCGTGCGTCTCCTTCCATTGCTCGCCGGCGCGGTCGCTCTCGAAGGCGGCGACTTCGAGCAGCATGCCGCGTGTGAAACGGCCGACCGCTGTCTTCGAGTCGATATCTTCAGTAGCGCTGATGAGTTCGCCGCCGACATCCTCGATCCTGGCGAGGTTGATTGCGACGCCGTGTCGGTTACGGCCGAAGCGCGAGAACTTCCACACCCAAATTTCTCGCAGGGGATTGTCGTCTTCCTCGACGATCTCGATGCCCTGCATAATCTTGCGTTTGAAGTGGCGCCCCGATTGATCTGGGTCTTCGATCCAGTGCGCGACATAGCGCCCGCGGCGGGCAGCCGCTTCTTCTACGACGCTTTTCTGAATGTCGACGCTGATCATTTCTTCGCGCCACGTCGAAACTCGCGCATACCCGATCACGGGAATTAGTTCGGCGCTTGTGATCGACGACATTGCGGGAACATAGAGATTTCCGCGCGCACCCATATTGCACCCTATTTATGACGCGCTGCCGTTCTTCCGAGCCTTGGAAGGAGAGCGGGCGCCGGGCAGGTGCACGACCTGCGCATCGCCGTCTTCATCACGTTCCGCCCCGCCTTCGATGGCGTCGAGCCTGGCAGCCTTCCACCCCATCTCGGCGTACCGCCACCGTTCGCGGACGGTGAGGCTGGCGACCTCTGCCTGACGGGCTATCAGTCTCTCTGTGTAACAGCGATTGCGGGCGTCAACGAGGGCGGCGACCCCGATGACGAGGACCGCGAGACCCAGGCGCCATGTCGCGACGTGGTCCGTGTATGTCGCGTGTGCGATGAGCGCGAGCCCTACGATAGTGATCATCACTGCCGCCGCGATCCTTGCTCGTCGTGCCCGCACCCGCATGATTCACCCCTCCGCGGCAGCACCCCCCGCGGCGCTGTCACCATTTGTCGGGCCCCGCCTTCGGAGGGACCTCACCATGGTCGTAAACCAATCCATATCCACCTCGGGTACGCCCGCCAAAGCCCCCAGCTCTTCGGGCGTCAATCGCCTTTCGGACGATACCTCAACGTGACCAGATTCGTTCGTAGGATGCGGGAAATCGGATTCCCTCGCCTTGCCTGTTCGGATGAGGAACTCACTTAGAGGCACACCGAGATACCGGGCGAGGATCACCTGATTGTCGAAGTCGGGCGCTTGCCCTGACATGATCCTCGTTACCGTGGAGCCGGCGAGTCCGGTCTCTTTGGCGAGCCTTGCCTTACCGCCCCCTCGTGGCGACTTCACGTCAAAACCGCGTTCGGTCAGGATGCCCTTTAGCCATACGAGCCAATCGGGCTCGCGTGGGTCTTGCTCGTCTCGTCTCCGCATGTCCGCAGGCTACCGCCGATGGAACGACTCTATGTCGACATTCCACCGATGGAAGCACATGCCAAGTCTGCGACGGGGCATCCGTTCCCTTTTGATGCACGTCGCACCCATTTTCGAACTTACGTACGGGCGACGCAACGTCATATGCGCATTCCGCTCCTTCCTTCCGTCGAAGGAAGGAGCGTGTTACCTTTCTTCCGTAGATGGAACTTCCGCCTATGGAAGGAACACGCTGTGTCCATCATCCTTCTACGCGTCGATGAGTACCTCGACCTCGCCCACGCCAACGGGCACCGGACCTACGAGCAGCAGGCGATCGCCGCGAGCCTCGGCGTCGCCACGATTCACCGGCTGCGCAACGGCGCCCCGGCCGGCCCGAGGGCCGTCGCCGCGCTCTGCTCGGCGTACGGCGTCGAGTTCGCTGACCTCTTCAAGCTCGGCAACACGGGGGCCGAGTCGGCGAAATCGAAGGCTGCGGCATGACTGCCGAAGTGATCGCGCCGAACGCGACTCGTGACCGCGCGATTAAGGCCGCTGCCGCCGCTCTGCTCGACGCCGTCGCCGAACGGGCTTCGCGGACGCCCCGCGAAGCGGCCGAAGCGGCGTACTACCCCGGTCATCCGCTCGGCTCGGTCGAGGCGATCGAGGCCGAGATCATCCGGCGCCGCGAGAGCCAGGCGGCCGACGCCGCCGAGCTGCCGCGCGCCGCATAGGCCAGCAACACGACGGGGTCGCCCCGCAACGCCAGCAGCGGTGACGACCCCTCGGCTCACACCACAGCAACGGTCAGAAAGTGAGGCGAGAGCCTTGAGCGCTCAGCCTATCGAACGCCCCCAACTCTCCGACTCCGATCGGAGGGCACTCAACGAGCTCGCTGTCGGCGCCGTCGTCGACTACCTCTCTCTTCCCGCCCCAACCATGACCCCGCGCCCCGACGCCGTGCACATCACCGTGACGGACACGCGCGAACTCGGTCAGTGGATGTACGAGCTCGGCGGCGAGATTCACCGCAGCGCCGGGTCGGACGACGTCGCGCTGTGGACGCTGCGCACCAAGACCCCGACCCGCGCCGATGGCTCGACCGTCCCGATCTGCGTGCACGTCGCGGTCGTTGAAGGCGAGGACGTCCTCACCGAGGTTCGCCGGGCGGTGAACTCGTGAGCCGGAACCCGAACTTCCTGACCGCACGTGACCGGCTGCGCTACCTCGCCGCGAAGATGCAGTACCGGTGGCAGGCGATCGTTCCCGACGCCTTCCGCATCTACGTCCGCCGGACGCCGCTCGGCGCCGAGCTGGACGTGTCCGACCTCGTCGAGTGCCTCGTGCGGCAGCTCGCCGAGAACTACGCGGACGACCCCGAGGGCGTCGGCGACGAGCTCGCCCGGATCGCCGAGCTCGGCGACGCCGCGGCGAACGAGCGGCACCTCGACGGCGCCGGCTACGCCGAGCACGAGCGAGACAGCCTCGTCGAGCGGTTCGTCGACGAAATGGGCGGCGCTCGGATGCGCCTCGTCGGCCCGTCCGCGCTGCGGGTGGCCGAGTACATCACCGCGTACTGCGGCGGTCCGAGCACGGTCGTCGAGCTGCCCCGGCAGCGCCGCGAGGGTGGTGCGGCGGCGTGAAGAAGACGATTCGCGAGAACTACCGGATCGAGGTCGTGCCGCAAGCGCTCGGTTACGCCGGGGCGTTCACGATCCCCGACGACCGCATGAGCAGCGACCCGGCGGCCGCGTACGGCGAGCTCTGCGAGGAGATCGCCGCCGGCATCCGGCGGCACGTCGACAACGTCGCCGCCGCCCTCGTCCGCTTCGACACCCGGCACGAGTGCTCGCACTGCGGGCTCGCGTGGGAGGTGCTCACCGCGGCCGACGCCGCCGACCCGCGCTCGCAGATGGACGAGCGCAGCGTCGAGGGCGAGCCCGTGTGCTGCGACAAGGCGATCTACGAGTTCCGCGTCGAGCACGGGATCGAGCCGCTCGCCGACGGTCGGGGCGGTGAAGACGCATGAGCGCGCTCGACGATGCCCGCAGCGAGGCGGCCGGGTTCCTTCACGCCATGACCGGCAGCGACCGGCCCGAGTGGCGAGCGACGTACCTCGGGCGCAGCAACGAGCGGCCGAACGCGATCGGCCCCGTGTGCACCGGTCAGGAGCACCTCGACTCGGAAGACCCGAGCGCCTTCGGGTGCTGCCCCGAGCCGATCATCGAGGTCGAGCCGCCGCTCGTCGATTACCTCGTCGCGCTGCTCAACGCCGACCGTGAGGGCGGCGCCCGGTGACCGATCCGAAGAACGCCGTCGCCACCGAGCGGGGTCGCTACTACCGCGACCCCGCCGGGGGCCCGGACCTGATCAGCGTTACGAACGTGCTCGGTACCGCCGTGCACAAGCCGGCGCTCGTCCCGTGGGGCGCCGGGCTCGTCGCCGACGCGGTGATCGCGAACCCGATCGAGATCGCCCGCCGCGCCCGGACCGAGCCGACCAAGCTGCGCCGCGAGCTCGTTGGGCTGCCCAACGCGAACCGCGAGCGGGCGTCGAACCTGGGTACCCGCGTGCATCACCGTGCGCACGCGATCGTGATCGGCACCCCGTACCCGGCCGATCCCGAGGTCGAGCCCTACGCGATTCAGCTCGCGAAGTTCTTCCGGCTGTGGCGGATCGACTTCGAGAGGGACGTCGCGGCGGTCGAGACGACCGTGCTTCACCGCCGGTACGGCTACGCGGGCACGGGTGATCTGTGGGTGTGGCTGCCGACCGGGCAGTACGGGCGCCGGCAGCTCTGGCTCATCGACTACAAGACGGCGCAGAAGAAGCCGGCGACGACGGTCTACGCCGAGCAGCCCTACCAACTCGCCGCGTACCGGCACGCCGAGACTGCGCTGCTGCCGGACGACACGGAGATGCCTGCCCCGCGGCCGCGCCGTACGGCCGTGCTCAACCTTCGGCCGCGCTCTCACCGGTTGATCGAGCTGCCGAGCGACCGGGCGGTGTTCCGCGCGTTCCTCGGCGCGCTGCGCAGCGCCCGCCACCTGCATGACTCCCCCGCCGAGTTCCCCTCGATCCTGCCGCCGTGGGCGCCGGGGTCAACTGATCGAAAGGCAGCCTGATATGGGCTCCCGAATCCTCACCATGAAGCGACAGGCGGCCGAGCTCGGGCGTATCCGGACCGGCTACAGCCGGCCGAACTCCGACCCGAAGAAGCGGCCGATCCCGGTCAAGTCCGAGACCTTCGTGTTCTCTTCGCACTCCCGCGACTACGTCGCCGCGGCCGCCGAGCTGTGGGGCGGCGCGGTCGAAGAGTGGACACCGCAGAACACGAGCATTCAGCAGTTCCGGGTCATCACCCGGGCGAAGGAGATCCGGGCGATCCTGCCCGCCGGCGACCCGCTGTCGCAGTCCTACGAGATGTGGTCGGGCGGCGGGTGCGCCCGGCGCTGCGACGGCGAGACCGAGCAGCTAACCCGACGCCCGTGCTTGTGCCTCGCGCAGTACGGGCCCGAGTGGCACGAGCGGTCGCCCCGCGAGGTCTGCCGGCCGACGAGCCGTATCAACGTCATGTTGCCCGAGCTGCCCGACCTCGGCGTGTGGCGCCTCGAAAGCAAGTCGTTCTACGCGGCCGATGCCATGGCGGGCGGTGTCGACACCGTGCTGCAAGCCACCGAGGGCAAGTCGATGATGCCGGTCCGCATGTGGATCGAGCAGCGCACGGCGGTGCGCAGCGGGAAGACGAAGAACTTCCCGGTCGTCATGGTCGTGCCGAGCCTGCCGAAGCTGCGGCACGCGCTGTCGGGCCCGCTGTCGACGGCGGCCGCCCTCGACCCCGGGTCGCTCGTCGGACGCCCGGCGATCGAGGCAGCGTCCGCCGCCGTGCCCGACTACCTCGACGAGGCCCGGAAGTGTCGGACCGCCGACGAGGTGCGCGAGGTGTGGCACCGGGCGAACCGCGCGGGCGCCGTCGACCCGAAGGGGGCCGACGAGCTATCGCAGCAGCTCATGCAGATCGCTGCGGATATCGCGAAGGGCATCGACCCGGACACGGGCGAAGTCGGCGACCAGGACGAGGACGAGCTCGACGAAGACTGCGCAGTCGAGGGCGAGATCGTCGACGACGAAGAGCCGCCGACCGCCTTCCCGGCTGCCGGTTGGCCCGAGGTCGCGCAGCCGGGCGGGGGTGCGCGGTGACCCCTTGGCACCTGGGGCGCATGTGCGCCTTCGATCTTGAGACGACGGGCGTCGACGTCGAGGCCGACCGGATCGTGACCGCCGCGGCGATCGGGCTCGGCGGCGCCGGCGGCACCGAGCCGTCGTCGTGGATGGCCGACCCCGGGATTCCGATCCCGGACGAGGCGGCCGCGGTGCACGGGATCACCACCGAGCACGCGAGGGCGAAGGGCTCGCCGGCCGCGGGCGTCGTCGACCAGGTCACGCAGTGCCTCGCGAACTTCCTCGGTACGGGCGTGCCGATCGTCGGGCACAACGTCGCGTACGACCTCACGCTGCTCGACCGCGAGTGCCGGCGGCACGAACTGCCGACGCTGCTCGACCGGTTCGCCGACGACGTGCTGTGGCCGGTGATCGACACGCGGGTGCTCGACACGCATGTGCTGCCGTACCGCAAGCGCCCGTCGGAGACGCAGGGCGCGCGGCAGCTCGTCACCCTCGCGCAGGTCTACGCACTGCCGTGGGTCGAGGACGACGCGCACGGCTGCGAGTACGACGCGCTGATCGCCGCGCGGGTCGCGTACCGGATCGGGTCGCTCGCGCACATGCGCCGCGGTGATTGGCCCGAGCCGATTCGGAGTGAGCGGCGGCCGCGGTTTCACGAGCTCAAGGGGCTTGACCTCGAAGGGCTGCATCACCTGCAAATCCGGCTCGCTCGTGAGCAAGCGGCCGGGCTCGAAAGGCACTTCCGCAAGACCGACCCGGCCGCAGTGGTCGACGGGTCGTGGCCGTTCCGTCCGTGGGTGGGGGTAGCAGCATGATCCCGAAGATTCGAATGCTCGATCTCGACGAGCACGCCCTCGTGCTCACCATGAGCAAGGCGGGCGAGGTCGAGGTGACCAACCCGGGCATGTGCGACGCTCTCGCCGCCGCCGTGCTGCGCAGCATCGCTGAGCAGCTCGTCGCGGCGCATCCGCCGTACCCGTGCACGCCCGGCGAGTCCGAGCCGCGGCACGACCGGCCGGCCGAGCCGGTGACCGGGCGGGGCAGCCGGCTCGACGGCGACCGGAAGGTGTGGACGGACGGGCGGGGTCACGCGTGGGATCTCTCGCTCGGGTGGGGCGACGCTGCGGGCGGTGTGTGGCGTTGGACGGGCGTTCTCGACCGTGTCGGCACTCCGATGATTCGGGCGGACGGCGCCGCCGAGCGTGAGCCGCTGGACGTCGTACGCGAGGTGTACGGGCCGATCGCGCCGGTCGGGGGTGTGTCGTGATGAGCGACTGCTACCCGTACTTCCTCGCGGCGCTCGTGCTCGCGTCGACGGGGATCGCGTGGGCGGTGCGCCTTGCTCCGTCGCGCGTGACCGTCGAGAAGCCGGCCGTCGTCGAGGAGATGCCCGCCGGCTGCGAGCCGTGCGAGATGGCGTTCTGCGGCGCCTGCAAGCGCGAGCGGTACAGCGCCATGCACGAGGACGGCTCTCACACGTGCTGGACGTGCCGCACGACGGCGGCGGGTGAGCAGTGATGAGCGTCCCCGGTCTGCTCTCCCCCGGCGCCCTCATGCCGCTCGACGAGGCGCCCCTCGAACCGACCGCGCTGCGCGTGCTCGGGCTCGATCTGTCCCTTCAACGCACGGGCGTCGCGCTGCCGGACGGCTCGACGTTCCGGATCAAGACGAAGTCGAAGGACGGCGACCGCCGGCTGTGCGTCATCCGTGACCGCGTCCGGGCCGTGCTCGCCGAGCACCGGCCGCACCTGGCCGTCGTCGAGGATCTGCCCACGCACGCGATGTCGGCCGGGATCACCGGACACGTGCACGGCGTCGTCAAGACCGAGTTGCTCGACGCCGACGTGCCGTACGCGCTCGTCGTGCCGGCGACGCTCAAGAAGTACGCGTGCGATCACGGGAGCGCCGACAAAGTGCGCATGGCGGCGGCTGCGTACCTCGCGGCGGGCGCCGAGTTCCCGGGCGACCTCGACGCGAAGGGCCGCGGCGGCGACATGTGCGACGCGTGGTGGCTGCGCGCGGCCGGTCACGACTGGTGCGGAATGCCGCTGTTCACGCTGCCGCAGGCGCAGCGCGACCGGCTCGGCAAGGCGAAGTGGCCGGATGCCTACAAGCAGCGGTACGTGATGGGGGTGTCCCTGTGACGCTGCGAATTGGATCGCTGTTCAGCGGGTACGGCGGGCTCGACCTAGGCGTGCAGGCTGTGCTCGGCGGCGAGGTCGCGTGGCACTGCCAGTACGACCCGGAAGACAAGTTCCAGTACGCCGCGCGCATCCTCGCGCACCACTGGCCCGGCGTGCCGAACCTCGGCGATATCAGCGTCGTCGACTGGCAGCGCGTGCTCGATGAGCTCGGGCCGATCGACGTCGCCGCCGGTGGCTTCCCGTGCACCGACCTCTCATTCGCCGGGCTACGACTCGGACTCATGATCGGCACGCGCTCGGGCCTGTGGCATCACATGCTGCGCGCGATCGCCATCCTTCGGCCCCGATTGGTGGTGATCGAGAATGTGCGCGGCATCCTCTCGACGAAAGCACGTAGCGGTGTGGACCCCTGCCCCTGCTGTGTGGAGTACGCAGGAAGTAAGCCTCTTCTGCGGGCACTCGGTGCCGTACTCGGAGACCTGGCCTCCGTCGGGTTCGATGCGGAGTGGGCGGGCGTACGCGCTTCGGAGGTCGGCGCTCCCCACGAGCGTTTCCGCGAGTTCGTCCTCGCCTGGCCTGCCGACGCCAGCGGCCAGGGACTGGAAGGGCGACGGGTACTCGGGGCAGTTGCCGAACGCGCTGCGGCTGCTGCCGACCCCGCGCACCTCGGATACGAACGGCGAGGGGAGACACGGGACGGGCGGGCCGGACTTGCGGACGGCGGTCGCTCTGCTGCCGACACCGGCGGCGAGCGACTCTCGGCATACGGCGAACTTCCGACCGGACGGTTCGGCGTACGGCAGCGGGCACGGGATGACCTTGACGGACGCAACTCGGCTGCTCCCTACGCCGAGAGCGTCGGACGGGGAGAAGGGCGGACCGAATCAGCGGGGCAGCTCGGGCGACCTGACGCTGCCGAGCGCGGCAGCGAGGTTGCTGCCGACGGCGTCGGACGGGGCCAGGGGGAGCGAGCGCTACGACCGAGACACCCCGACATTGCATGGGGCGAGTACGCGCCCGCGATCCGGCGTTGGGAAGCGATTCTCGGGCGCCCTCACCCCCGGCCAACTGACGATCGAGGACGTCTAGCCGCTGAGTTCTCGGAGTGGATGCAAGGACTCGCCGCCGGGCACGTCTGCTCGGTGCCCGCAGCGCCCGGTATGAGCGAGGCAGCGCTACGAAACGCCCGGCTCAAGGCGCTCGGCAACGGCGTCGTCCCCTTGCAAGCCGAGTCCGCGCTGCGGCTGCTGCTCTCTCGTGTTCTTCCCGAGGTGCCGCTGCTCCTGGGCGACGAACGAGCAACGGGGCAGGCGGCGTGAGCGGCGTCGGCCCGACCATCGGCGATCCGCGGCCCGGGTTCGGGCTACGGGTCCGCCTCGACCACAAGCGGGCGCTTGCGTCCGGTGACTTCAACTGCCGGTGCGGCGAGCTCGCCGAGGACGCAGTCGATCACGCCGAGGTGCAGCGGATGGCGGTTCGGGCCGAGCGCCACATGCGGGACGAGTGCCCGCTCGAAGAAGTACGGGCGGCGGCCGCCATGCGCGACCGCCGCCGCAAGAACCCCCCGAAGCGAAGGAAGTGATCACGATGCCGAGGCTCGACCCTGACAAGGTCCCCGAGGTGAAGCTCGACAGCGGCTCGGCGTTCATCGACGCCGCCCTGACTCGCGAGATGAAGCGCGGTTTGTTCGAGCGGCCCGACATGAGCGTGTTCGCCGTCGTACAGCTCACGAGCAAGTCGTACACCGGGCACGCGGACGGCGAGGAGAAAGACCCGACCGTCAAAGTCCGCGTGACGCTGTGCGAGGTCGCCCTCGACGACCGGCAGGCGCAGCTCGTCGCGAACGTCATGCGCGCCATGATGCGGCGCCGAAAGATGGATCAGACCTTGGACGAGCTCGGGCCCGGCGTGCACGACGTCGAGGCGACCGTCGCCGAGGCGCTCGCCGCGCACCCAACCGAGACGGACTTCGAGGCGCACCAGGAACGGCGGCGCCGCGGCGGCCGGATCGAGTCTCACGGGTGACACGGGCAGCCGGCACCAGCGGGGCGCGGCATACGCGCTGCGACCGCTGCGCCCGCCCCGTGCTGCGGCAGCTCGTCGGCCGGCGGGCCGCGCTGGACGTCACCGCCGACGCCGAGCAGATGACCGCGGCCGACGCCGCCGAACTGCGCGAGCCGAACCGCCTCGACTGGTGCGTGCGCACCGTCGGCGGAGGGCTCGACCTTCGGTGGCGGGACGGCAGGCACCGCCCGGACTGCCCACACCCGCACGTGATCGACCACCAGTGCACCGCCCCGGCGGCACCCCCGCGGACGACCGCGGCCCGCAGAACCCGTAAGCCGCAGCCCGTTCCCGCCGGGCAGCTCACCCTCTGAGGAGAACCACCGATGCCATGGTTCAACGTCGACGACTCGGCACACTCACACCCCAAGATGATCAAGGCGGGGAACGCTGCGGTCGGGCTGTGGATGCGTTGCGGCTCATACGTGGCGCAGCACTTGACCGACGGCATCGTTCCCGGGCTCGTCGCCGGCATGTACGGCACGGCGCCGCAGATCAAGAAGCTCACGACGGTCGGTCTGTGGCACGCGACCGGGCACGGCTGCCCGAGCTGCCCGCAACCCCCGGCCGGCGACTACTTCATGCACGACTACGCCCGCAACGGGAATCCGCTGCGCACCGAGGTCGAGCAGCGTCGGGCGAAGGCTGCGGAGAAGAAGCGGAAGCAGCGCGCCAGCGGCGAGCTCGGCGGCGGTCCGGGCGGTCCGCCCCGGAAACCCTCGCTCTTCGACGATGATCCGGACGCGAACCGCGAGGGAAACGACGACGATTCGGGTTCTTTTCCTCCCCTCGATTTCGACGAAGACGCAGGTCAAGGCGACCCGTCCCCGGGGGACGCCCCCGGGACCTCGCGCGCACGCGATCCACTCCACTCCACTCCACTCCCTAAACGGGGGGTTGCTGAGAGAGAGAAGGGTGCGGGTAGTGGCGGGCGCACGCACGAGACGGCTCTCTCTCTGATCTCCGCCGAATGGCAGCCGAGCGAACAAGACGTCGCCGCCGCGCAGCTCGCCCGGTCCGACGCCGGTCGCGGGCAGCTCACGCAGCAGCAGATCGACGACGTCACGCGGAAGTTCGTTCGCCGGCAGATCGACGACGGTCGCCTCGCCGCGGCGTGGGGCGGCCGGTGGCAGCAGTGGGCCGAGAACGAGCGCACCGAGTCGGCGAACGGCGTTGTCGTGGCGTTCGGTGCCCCGGGGCGTGGCCAGCAGCAGACCAGAGGACAGCAGCAGCGCGAGGGGCTCGCGCGGCTCATGCAGCAGACCGGGGAGGTCTGACGATGAACACGCAGGAAGTGATCAGGCTGCTCGCCGAGATCAGCCTCGTCGATGACCGGGTCGTCAAGGCAGACGAGACCGAGCAGATCGCACAGGTTCGTCTCTGGGCCGCGGCGCTGATCGACGTGCCGTACGAGTTCGCCGGCGAGGCGGTCGGCCGGCACTACGCCGAGAGCGCATGGCCGGTCATGCCGAAGGACATCGCGACCCGTTGGCGCGCGGTCGCCCGTGACCGGATGGCGCGGCACGCCGAACGCCGGGCGCCGGACGCCGACCCGGACGACGTCGACGGGTACGTGCTCGCGCTGCGCGCGGACCGATCAGCGGTCGTCACCGGTGCCGAGCCGCCGGCCCGGGTCCGGGCGGAACTCGCCCGAGTCGGCCGGGCGATCGAGCCGGCCCCGGCGAACCCCGGCTACCTCGCCGCGAAGGCAGCGATGTTCCCGAAGCGCGACCGTCCGGCCGGGCCGCCCGAGCTCGGCGTGCGCTGCCCGACGTGCGGGGCGGACGCCGGCCGGGCGTGCAAGACGCTCAAGCGCGGTCGCGACATGGGCAACACGCACCCCGACCGGAAGCGCGATCACTTCGTCGCGCAGCAGCAAGGGGCGAGCGCATGAGCCGCCCCGAGCAGCGACAGATCGCCGAGGCGTGCGCCGCGGTGATCGCCGGCGCGATCGAGGACGTCGTCGCCGAGTTCCCCGACGCGACACCCGAAGCGCAGGCCCGGCGCGCAGTCCTCGCGCTCATCGCTCAGGGGTGGCACATCACCGCCGAGCCGCTGTGCGCCCGCGTGGGCGCCTCGCCGGACCCGACTGGCCCCACGAGTCACACCGACGCGTCTGCGCCCGCGGTGCGGGCCGCGTAGCCGCGAGAAAGGGATCACCTGATGACCGACGAGAACCTGTCGCAGATCACCGAAGGCCCGCAGTTCGTAGGGGCCCGCATCGTCCGCGCCGATGAACAGGTCGACCCGCCGCGGCTGTTCGTCCTCCGCCGTCACGTCGACGTGTCGGGAGTGAGCGGGACCGGAAGCGTCGCCGACGGCGTGCAGTGGCCCGACGGGACCGCTTCGGTCCGGTGGCGGGGCGAGCACCCCTCGATCGTGTTTTGGGACCGCGGCCGCATGTCCGTCGACCTCATCCACGGACACGGCGGCGCGACCGAGGTGCAGTTCGCCGACGAGGACCCGGCAGGCGTGATCCCGGTCGGAGACGCCCCGGTAGCACTGCGCCGCGTGATCGACATTGCCCTCGGCAAGCCGGTCCGGTGCCCGCAGTGCCAACGGCCCGGCGCGTGCCGGTGCATCGCGTCGCGTCACGAGGAACGCGTCGACGTTGTCCTCGACGCCGTGCTGTCGTGGCTCGCCCACAACCCGGGCGCCGCCTCGTGAGCGCCTTCGACTTCGACCCCGACGAGCTCGACGAGGACACCCTCGACGCCCTCGACGGGATGAGCGATGACGAGCTCGCCGAGCTCTTCGACGACCAGGGCGACGCCGAGCCCGAGCGCATGCTGCTCGCCGGATACGCCCGCCCCGCCAGCCGGCGGCCGCCCGTGCTCGACCCGCACCGCCGGCTCGAAGATCTCCCGCCGATCGACACCTACGCCCCGATCGTCCGCACCACTGCGAGGACCCAATGACCGACATACCCACGACCCATGACGAGAGGAGGTGCGGGCCCGGCTGCGGCGAGATGCACACGTGCACCGGCCGGTGCGCTCTCGCCCCGCTGTACCCCTCGCTCGTGTCCGACGAGGTGCTGCTCGCCGCCCTCATCAGCATCCGGGCGTGGCGGCACCGGCAGCCGCACCATGATGCGACCCGCTTCGTCGAGCTCGACGCGATCCTCGACGCCGCGGCGGTCGGCCGGATCGAGAGGCAGCTCGGGCGTGATGCGCCAACGTCGCTGCCCGAGGCGGTCGAGGCGCATCACCGCGTCATGAACGAGCGGCGCCGCGCGCTGGACGACGCGCGCCGCATCTGGGACCAGGCCGAGGCAGGCGCGATCCGGCAGGTTGCCCGGTTCATGCCGCTGCACGCCCCGCACACGAGGTGAAAACGACGACGGGGCGCCCCCTGCCGGCAAGCAAATCGGGGCGCCCCGCGCGGTGTTGATGACGATACGCCCCGCCGCACCATCAGGAGCACACACCATGCAGGACACCGCCCGCCCCGCCCGTACCGCCGCCGACGACCTTCGGATCGTCCTCGACCACTGGCAGCACATGCGAGACCTGATCGACACCGCGACGCCCGCCCCGTGGCCGCCCGCCATGGGGAGCGCCTACTTTCGCGCCCTCGATGAGCACGACGCCGCCGAGCACGCCCTCGCCACCATGGGACCGGCCGAGTTCCTCGCCCACCCCGGCGAGAACGACGACCAGGGCGACGCGGCCGCCGGCGAGCGAGAGCACCTCGTGCTCGCCGAGCAGCCTGCCCCGTTGCGCCTGCATGTCGTCGACGCCTGCCGCGCGGTCGAGGTCGCGCTGTGCTCGGTCGCCGACGAGGTCGCCGCCGATGTGCAGCGCGCGAAGGTCGCCCCGCCGCGCCGGGCGAACCCGGCCGACCCGGTCGGTCGCGACCTCGCGCTGCTCTCGGCTCGCGACGAGGCCGATCCGCAGCGTTGGCACTACAACGTCGGCGGCCGCAGCGCCCCGCAGGCGGCCGCGTGGCTGCTCGCCCGGCTCACCGACGAGCCCGGTCCGTGCCTGCCGATCAACGGGGCGCACCGTGACCGCATCAGCCGTATCGCTCGCGAGGCTGCGCGGCGTATCGAGCGGACGATCGGGATCGAGCAGCGCCGCGCGTTCCCCATGGATGACCGGCCGTGCCCGTGGTGCGGCGCCGCACTGACGATGCACCGTGGCGGCACTGATGCCCCGGCCGTGACGTGCGAGAACGGGGTCGAGTGCGACGCTCCCGTGCCGGTCGTCGACGGGCGCCGCACGTGGGTGACGCCGCAGGAGTTGCTCAAGCTGCACGCGGCGCTCGACGCTGTGGCGCGTCGACGTCGGCGGGCCGAGGCGCGTCGCCGACAGCGGGCGGCCGCGAAGGGCGCCGCGGCATAGCGCTGCCAACTAATCGGACAGCATAAGGTCTTCCCAGTTAATTCGTTGACCCTTTGTGTCAACTGACCGGTTTATGGCCTTCAGCAAGGCGACCCGAATTATACTCTCGGTGACAGCAACGAATTCCCGCAGGTCGACCCGAATGCCCCGAATCTTGATGTCCTTTGGGTCAATGGTGCCGCCATGTGCAATCTTGCTACGGAAGTCGTACCCATCTTTCATATGCTTAAAGACCTGTCGCTTCGTCCAGTCGCCTATTTCTCCATCAAACCAAGTGGCAGCCCGCAAAGACAGGCGGTATCGCATCTCTCCGCGCTCCGGGATTTCGCTGAGATATAGGGCCTCGGCTGCAATAAAGACATCCAAGAGTCGATCTTCAGCTCGCTCACGCTGAGTGGCGAATCCTAGCCGGCGAATAGCCAGAGAAAACGCCTTGTTTTGTAGCTCATGCGTCACCCTCCAGAGTTCGTGCAGCTTATCGCGCTCGTGTGACCCAAGCATCCACGGCGAGCTATGATGAAGAAGGATGCGACGCATATCCCATGCGACCGAATACCCGAGCACCGAGCTAACCGTAGTCATATTTCCGATCAGGCTGATCGATTCATGTGTTAGCAACGCAAGACATTGAAGTAGCTCCTCCGGTTCCTCCCGGGCTATGCGGAAGGATTCCCAAGCCTCATCGGCTTGGTCCTGCATCGGGGGCGGGAGATCATCGCCGATAATCTTCGGTAGCCGAATGGTGCGCTTCAATGCATAGGAGATTCCCGCATCGACAGGGAACACTGGAAGAATGACTCCCTGTGGCGGCGTGAGCAATCCGACATGCAGAGCCCGCTCAATTTCTGTTGCGCTAAGTCGTTCGAGCGTAAGATCCGGAGCCAACTCAAGCGACCCTCCCTCAAGGACAATGCCCTGCAACAAGCTTAGCCACCGGAAAGTGAACTCCTCGCAAGACAGGAAGTCGGATACCTCTTGCCAGCGCTCTTCAAAGTACGATTCTGCGCATGTCACGCTATCGGGGTCCGGCAGAACGTGAAGTGTCAGCGATTGCAGGGTGCAACGCGTGAGGCCAACGCCAGTACCGACTAGATGCTCGACGTGTGAAGCGACAAGTGGAGAGTCGCGAGCAGCCGAAATAACCTGCTCGTAAGCTGGAAATTGCTGCACAGATTCCATGGCCCGTCGACTCCATACGCGCCTTTCAATCCGCTTGCGCCGATATTGGGGCCCTCCCTCGTGGCACCATTTTTCCTCCGTCAGGGTCTCGACATTGCTCTCTTCTGAATTAAGGCTCGAAATAGCCTCAGTGCACCAGGCGTGAAGCGCCTTCTTGAAATTATCCAGATCAGCGTGGGTAGTCATATATCAATAATGCGCCTCGAAGCGCGTCGCCGCCCGACGCCACAGCAACTACTCACCTAGCAACAGACCCCGCCGATCTTCCTTCGGCGGGGTCCGTTCTGCTGCCTTCCCTATCCATCGTCGCGACCTTCGAGGTCGGTCCGGCGCCCGGGGCGCTTCGGCTTCGCCTCGAAGTACGCCGCGACCGCAGCCCGCAGGAATTTGACGCGCGTACTGCCCGGCTGCTGATCACCGGCCGGGAACCCGCTCTTCGGGTTCACCCGCAGCGCGTGCAACGCCTGCCGGCTGATGCCGTTCTCGGCGCAGATCTCGGCAAGGGTCATCCATTCACCTTCGGACTCGGTCGGCACAGCGCCACCACCCCTCGAACCTCTTGACATTGTAAATAGGTGACTCTTAGTTTGAACTCGCATACGGAAAAGCCCCGGCCGGCGCTGACGACGCCATATGGCCGGGGTGGACCGTGCCCAAAGCCGTGAAGCCGAGAGGGCCGATCCGTGAAGAATCGTAGCCGGGAGCATCCGGCCGTAACCCCTGATGGAGGCACCCCACCGCACCGGTTCACGAACCGGCTCGGGTGGCGCATCGGGACCGCCATCATCGCGCCGGCCGCCGCCGGGATCGTGGCTTGGTCGCTGTACGTCGTCGCACACGACATGTACGGCGTCCCCTGGGTCCTCGCCACGCTTGTCGCCGCGTGCTTCGACGGCGCTGCGCTCGCCTGCCTGTACCTGGCAAGCGAGGCGGTCCGAGAGAACCGCAGCGCCCTCGGGCCGCGGCTCGCGACGCTCGGGCTCGCAGCGATCTCGATGTACCTCAACAGGCTTCACGCGCTGCACATCGACGGCGGGCTGGGCGCGACGCTGCTCTTCGCCGCGCCGACCGCCGCCCTACTCCTGATCGCCGACCTTTCGTGGGCGGCAACCCGCGAGCGGCACCGGATCGCGCGGGGCGAGCAACGGATGCGGTTCCCCGTGTTCGGTTGGCTCGGGTGGGTGCTCGCCGGCGAACAGGCGTGGGACGCGACGAAGCAGCGCGCCGTCGAGCACGTCACCGGGAAGTCGGCCGAGGTCGAGCCGGCGGCCGCCGTCCGCGAGCCGGGCGAGCTGCTCGCCTCTGAGCTCGGCGACATGACACCGAGCAAGGCGATCCGAATCATGCACGAGGCACGGCCCGAGCTCACCCTCATGCAGCTCGCCGACATTCTGCGGCAGTACGGGCAGGAAGTGACCGAGCTCGACGTCGCGATCGTCCTCGACCGCGTGCCGCGACCGAGCGGCGTCACCGTGACACGGGCTGATACGGGCCCGCATCACTACGAGGCGCCCCCGACGCAGCACGTCGTGATCACAGTGCAGCAGCTTGAGGCGATCACCGCGGTGCCGGCCCCGCCCGCGGAGCCCGAGTCGCCCGTCGATGGTGCGCCGGACCATACAGGTCAGCCGACAGAAACGCCCCGGCAGCACCAGCTCGACGACACCCGCCGGACCGATCGCATCGTCGATGAGGCGCTCGCCGCCTCCGGGCTGTCAAAGGCTGATGCGGTGCGCCTCGTGCGTGACGCGGTGCCCAGTCTCAACGCCGTGCAGATCGCCGCGCAGCTCACCCGCCGCGGGTTCCAGGCGACCGACGGATATGTACGCACGGTCAACTCGCGCGACCGCAACAAGGCGGCGCCGAACGCTTCTCCGCCGGCCCCGGCCACCCTGCCTGAGCCGCCCGCCCCACCGCGGTCGACGTCGTCCGGCCCCTACCTCTAACGACTGCCAAGTGTGACGCCGGTACGAGAGGATTGATCGCATGGCGAAGAAGATCGAGCACGCAGCCGGCGACAAGCACGTGACCCTCGACGAGCTGTCGGCGTTCGTCGCCGACGCCTACTCGAACGGTGCGACCGGGACCGAGGAAGTCGCGGGCGCCGTCACCTTCCGGGCCAAGCTGCGCACCGTGAGCGTGAACGTCACCATGCAGCCCGAGGGGAAGCAGACGAACGAGGCGTGATCGGGGCGGGATTCGTTGAGGGTTCGGAACGGAATCGAAGACGAATCGCGCTCGAATCGTGCGCCCCTTTCTGACGACACCGCAGGTCACCGTGACCTGTCCCCCGGGGACTCCCTCGGGACTCGCGCGCGCGTGCTCCACTCCAATCCACTCCCTGTACGTGGGGGTTACTGAGAGAGCAGCACATACACGCAGTACGCGCGAGCGCACGACACGCTCTCTCTGCCGCCGCCCGTGACTTGACGCAGACGATCAGGGTGTCGCACTCTTGTCGGCAAGTCCGCCATGCCCGGACACAACAACAGACCACAGCAGCAGCCCCTCCCGGCCGACCGGTGAGGGGCTGCTCGCATTGGGGGTGCAGACAATGAGCCAACGCATGCGCCGCATCCGAGTGACCATCGCGTGGGTTCTCGTCGTTGGCTCCATCATCGGTTGGCCGCTCAGCATGGTGACCGTCGCTCGATCCGAGCCGCCGTTCGTACTGTCGCTGTCGTGGCTCGCAATCATCCTCGCCGCCGCCGAGCTGGCGACTGCCTCCCAGGTACACGAAGAACAAGGCGAGAACGATGGACACACCGCCGTATGACGACACCCCACCCCCCGACGAGAGGACCCCGCACCCATGCGCGTACGCCTCACCGACGGGACACGCGAGGTAGAGATCAGGACCGACGGCACGGCCGACGACACACCGCTGCTACGGCAGATCGAGCGCAGCGCCCGCCGGCTGCTCGACGCAATGCCCGCACCCCAGCGCACGACGACCAACGCGTTCGGGTTCGGCAAGCAGCTCGACCTCGACCGCATCGCCCTCGACTCGACGATCGAGCGAGCCGACCCCGACGACGAGCCCGACCTCGACGAGAACGGCGAGGCATGAGCGGCCGATGGCAAGGCAGCACAAGACGCGACGAGCTGCCCGCGGACTGGCCCGCGATCCGTGCCGCAGTCCTCGAACGAGACGAGCACCGATGCCGACAGATCAACGAGGGCAGAGTGTGCCGACGTTGGGCGAATCAGGTCGACCACATCAGGCGCGGCAACGATCACCGGCCCGAGAACCTGCAATCGCTGTGCGCCGACTGCCACGCGATCAAGAGCAGCCGCGAAGGCAATGACGCACCCCGCATCACCCGGTACCGCCCCGTCGAGCGGCACCCCGGGCTTCTGTGAGCTGGCTCCCGACTCGCCGATAGCTCGCAGGGTTACGGCAGGTGCCCTCGCAAGCGCTCCCGTCGCTCTTGCGCCCTTCGGGCCAGACCCTCTTTAGTGAACCCCTCGCGTGGCCAACGACGCATTACGCGAGCACGGTCCCGCCGCCGTTCTGCCAGGATCTGGAGGGCGCGACCCGGTAGGGGCTCGCCCCCAACGTACCGAGGGGGGCTGTTCCCCTTCCTCTCCCAAATAGCGCCCGCCGCATCTGTGTAGTGAAACAGGACAACAACGGACTCATGCCAGCAGATTTCTGGTGGCACCAAGGATCCGTCATCTTCGTTTTTCCACACAGCAAAATTGAAGGTGGCTTGCCGGACAGGTGCGAGCAAGTGCACAAATGGAGGCTCAATCCGCGCGGTTCCCACGCCGGCGTACTCGCCATCACGTAGCAGAACAGCACTTACAGACATGACGCGCACATCGGTGACCGGTGTCTGCCCAAGGTTCTGGATGATGGCGGAATCGCAGTTGAAATCGGTCACCGCCGTAAGCGTGGCCCTCTCCTTCTGCGCTCCGCGCAGGACGCTCTGTTGTGAGTAGTGCTGCCACACGGCGATCCCTAGAGCGCTCGCCGCGGCGAAAGTCGTCGCAAAGGCTGCAAACCATTGCGCACCAGTAGCGGCCTCCGCTGCGAGATCACCCCAAGCATGCATGTAGGCACGGTACGCACTGATTCATGCGTATTGCCGTTTACGATCCCGGTTATCACCCACATAGCTCTCGCGAACGAAGCCGGCAACGAGCTCACTTCCCGCCATCCCGGCATTCCCGATCAGCCCCTGGGGGGTGACTCCCTCCCCCGCCCCTTCGGGGTTCCGGGAGGTGCTGCGGCTCTCCGCGCGTATGAAACCCCCGGATTCCGGGGCATGGCGCCCCCTGTACTGCCCGTGGGCGGACGGGCAGAGGGTCGGGAGGGTGATTCGATGGCGCGGCGGTAGGGCGCCGCACAGCGCCTCTCGCCCTCTCGACCCCCATCAACTTACGGTGAATGCGCAGGTCAGCGCCATGAAAGCGTTACATCTGCGGTATGATGGTGGGCATGGAGACGCCCCGCTGCGAGCACTGCGACGAGCCACTGCGCATCACCGCGCGGCGGCACGCCCGGTACTGCGGCGGTACCTGCCGCGTCGCCGCGCATCGTGCCCGCCGCACACTGCCCGACGAGCTCACGAGCCGGCCCCGTTGGGTGCGCCGCACCTCGCGGAAGCTGCCGATCGCGGTCGACGGCGACACGGCGAGCAGCACGGACCCCGAGACTTGGTCGCGCTACCGCGACGCCGCGGCGTCTACCGCCGGCGCTGGGCTCGGGTTCGTCCTCGACGGCGACGGCGTCGTGTGCCTCGACCTCGATCACTGCCTGTACGGCGACCGGCTCGCCCCGTGGGCGCAGCGCATCGTCGACGCGGCCGGCCCGACATGGGTCGAGCGATCGGTGTCCGGCGACGGGCTGCACATCTGGGGACTCGGCGAACTGCCGCACGGCCGGCGCATCACCGTCGGGACCGGCACGGTCGAGCTGTACGGGACCGGCCGGTACATCGCGGTCACTGGGGACACGTGGGGCGGCACGCCCCGCCGGCTCGGCGATCTGTCCGACCTGATTCACGAACTGCTGTAGCGGCTCCCGACACGGGGCGCTGCGGCGTACCCGACACGGGAGGTAGACCCATGGCGGTCACGGGGCGCAAGCCGAAGGACGGGCCGAAGCGGAACAGGGTCGCCGCGGTGCACGAGTGGACGACCGTCGCCGACGAGCGGTACGAGGGCCCGCGGCCCGAGCTGCCCGAGGCGCGGCGGGTCGAGTGGACCGATCGCGAGCTCGGGCGCTGCTCGGAAATGCAGCCGTTGCAGCAGCTCACCCGCGTGTGGTGGGAGCGCATCACCTCTATGCCGCACTGCGTTCTCTGGGATGACGGCGACTGGCAGTTCGTCATCACGACCGCCATGGTCGCCGACGCGGTGTTCGCCGGCGACGTCCGGCTCGCTGGCGAGCTGCGGCAGCGCGAGCGGGTGATCGGCACGACCCTCGACGCTCGGCGAGATCTCCGCATCCGGTACGTGCCGGTCGAGGACGTCGACCAGGACGACGACGAGCAGCAGCTCGCCGCGGCCGCCGACGCACGGCCGGTGACCCGGCTCGCCGACCGCCGGCGCCGGTTGACCGCCGATGCCCCGTGAGCTCGTTCGCGCCCGGGACCATGACCGCACCCGCTCGCTAGGTTGGCTCGCCCTCGCGTGGAAAGAGCATTTCTGCGTGCACGGGCCCGGCGATATTCAGGGCCGGCCGCTCGCCCCCGACGCTCCCGACGGCGTCCCCCTCGACGACGAGCTCGCGGCGCTCACAGTCGATGCCTACGCCCTCGACGGGTCCGGGCGCCGGCTGTACGACTCGACGTTCTTCTCTCGGGCGAAGGGGCGCGACAAGAGCGGCACCGCCGGGCGGTTCGTGCTCTTCGAGGCATTCGGGCCGTGCCGGTTCGCCGGCTGGGCCGAGGGCGGCGAACGGTTCCGGTGGCGCGACTTCGAGTACGTCTACGAGCCGGGCGAACCGATGGGTCGGGGCGTCACGTACCCGTTCATCAGGTGCCTTGCCACCGAGGAAGGGCAGGCAGGCAACACCTACGACAACGTTCTGTTTAACCTCACCGACGGGCCGCTCGGCGAGGATCTGCCGGGCGACGCCGCGGGCGTGACCCGGGTCATCCTTCCGGACGGCGGCCAGATCGTTCCGTCGACCGCGTCCAACGCGGCGAAGGACGGCGGGAAAGAGACCTTCGTCGTCTTCGACGAGACGCACCTGTACGTGCTGCCCGAGCTGCGCCGCATGTACGCGACGGTCCGGCGCAACATGGCGAAGCGCAAAGAGGCGTCGCCGTGGTCGCTGGAGACGTCGACGATGTACGCCCCGGGCGAGGGGTCCGTCGCCGAGGAGACGCACACGCTCGCGAAGCTCATCCGGGAAGGCAAGACCCGGCGCGAGCGGCTGCTCTTCGATCACCGGCAGGCGCCCGAGGGCGTCGACCTCACCGACGAGGCTGCGGTGCGCTCGGCGCTCGTCGAGTCGTACGGCGACTTCGCCGCGGTGATGGATCTCGATCGGATCGTCGACGAGGTTTTCGACCCGCGGAACTCGCCGAGCGACAGCCGGCGGTACTTCTTCAATCTGGCCGAAGCGGCGGCCGACGCATGGCTCGCCGAGCCCGAGCTGATCGCCGTGAGCGACCTCGACAAGGTGATCGCCGACGGCGACATGATCACGCTCGGGTTCGACGGCTCGCGGAAGCGCTCGCGGAAGGTCACGGACGCGACGGCGCTGATCGGCTGCCGCGTGTCCGACGGGCACCTCTTCGAGATCGGCGTATGGGAGCAGCCGGCCGGCGCCGCGGGTGAGCACTGGGAGGTGCCGAAGGCCGAGGTTCTCGCCGCGATCGAGGCAGCCTTCGAGCGGTACAACGTCGTCGGGTTCTTCGCCGACCCGGCGAAGTGGCAAGAGCACGTGACCGGTTGGGAAGCGCGCTACGGCACACAGCTCGCGGTCAAGGCGACCCGCGATCACCCCGTCGAGTGGTGGATGACCGGCGGCCGCGCGATTCACATCGTGCGGGCAACGCAGCGCCTACTCGACGCGATCCTCGAACGCGAGGTGACCTACGACGGGTCGTACGCCTTGACCCGGCACTTCCTCAACGCCCGCCGCCGAGAGGGGCGTACGGGCATCCAGATCATGAAGGAGAACCCCGACTCGCCGCGCAAGATCGATGCGGCGGTCGCGAGCATCCTCGCGTTCGAGGCGCGGTCGCAAGCGGTCGCGAAGGGGCTCGCCGAGGCGGCCGCCCCGATGGGCGGGTTCACGTTCTGACAGCCCGAGAGGGGGCGACATGCTGAGTGACGAGGTCGACTCTCCCGACTGGTGGCTGCTGCGGCTCGGGCGTCAGATGCGTGACCGGACGATCGAGCTCGATCTGTGGTGGGACTACTACCGCGGGCGGCACCCGTTGCCCGAGCTGCCGAGCAACGTCGGCGAGGCGTTCCGGCAGTTCCAGCGCAAGGCCCGTACGAACTTCATGGGCACGGTGGCGAATGCACCCGTGCACCGGCTGCGGGCGCTGGGTATCACTGACGGCGACGGGAACCCGGACGACGACGCCGCCCGATGGTGGCAGCTCAACCGACTCGACTCGCGGCAGAAGCAGGTGTACCGCACCGCGCTTACGCAGTCGGTCGGCTACATGATCGTCGGACCGCACCCGACCCGAGTCGAAGAGAACAGTCGGCCGTCACCGCTCATCACCGCCGAGACGCCGCGCGAGTGCATCGTCGAGCACGACCCGGCGACCGGCGAGCGCCGCGCTGGGCTCAAGGCTTGGTACGACGACGTCGAGCGGGTCGGCCGGGCAACGCTGTACCTGCCCGACTTGATCGTGCGGTACAAGACGAAGCAGCGCGGGCCCGGCCGGCTCCCCTGGGGTCGGCAGGCGTGGGAGCAAGACGGCGACGAGCAAGAGCACGACCTCGGCGGTATGCCGATGATCGATTTCCCTTGTCGGCCCGAGCTCGGCGAGGACCCCGAGCCGGAATTCGCCGGCGTGATCGACATTCAGGACCGGCTCAACCTCGGCGTGCTCAACCGGATGACGGCGGCGAGGTACTCAGCCTTCCGACAGAAGTACATCACCGGGCACAAGTTCCGGAAGCGGACCGATCCGCTCACCGGGCTCGAAGTCGTCGAGCAGCCCTTCGTTCCTTCGCCCTCGGCGGTGTGGGCGAGCGAAGGCGAGGCGACGAAGTTCGGGCAGCTCGACGCGACCGACTTGAGCGGGTTCTTGAAGGAGCACGAGGCGGATATCCGGAACCTGTTGCTGATCAGCAACACCCCCGCGTATTACTTCGCGACCGACCTCGTCAACATCTCGGCGGACACCGTGCAGGCGCTCGACGTGCTGCACCTCGCGAAGGTCGGCGAACACATGGCGTTCTTCGGCGAGGCGATCGAGGACGTCTTCACTCTGTGCGCGCGGCAGGCAGGCGTCGAGCGCGACTTCACCGAGGCCGAGGTGCGTTGGCAGGACCCGCGGCAGCTCAACCCGGCCGTGCTCGCCGACGCCGCAGTGAAGAAGAAGGGGATCGGCTACCCGCTCGGCGTGCTCGCCGAGGACATGGGCGAGTCGCCGCAGCGCGTGCGGCGCATCACCGCGGGCGCCGCGGCCGATGCGCTGCTCGGCGCCTCACTGCTGCCGGCGACGCCGCAGCAGCCGGCAGCGCAGCAGCCGGCCGACCCGGGTATCGGTGAGACAGCGTGAGCGAGGCGACGCAGGCGGCGCTCGCGCAGCAGTACGACGGGCTCACCGACCGACTGCGCGAGCGGCTGCTCAGCTTCGTGACCGACGCCTTCGAGTCGCTCGGCAGCTACCGCGACGCCGACGCCGCACTGTTCGTCGAGCACGTGCTGCCGGTCGTACTCGGCGCTCAGCAGCAGATGGGGGCGCTCACCGACGCCTACCTCGCGAGCATGGTCGCCGACATGTTCGGCGGCGCCGCGGCGCCGGCCGGCGTTGTCCTCGACGATGCGCTGCGCGGCGTCGCACCCGAGGCGGTCTACGCCCGGCCGTTCGCGTCGGTGTGGTCGGCACTCGGCGAAGGCAAAGACATGACCGACGCGGTCGACGCCGGCCGCGTCCGGCTGCGCTCGATCACCGAGACCGACATGCAGCTCGCCCGCACCCATGCGGCGCAGCAGACGATGCGGCGCAGCGGGTCGCGGTTCTACCGGCGCCGGCTATCGGGCTCGAAGAACTGCGCGCTGTGCGTGATCGCGAGCTCGCAGCGGTACCGGGTCGAGAAGCTGATGCCGATTCATCCTGGCTGCCACTGCAAGCCCGAGCCTTTGCCGGGCGATCGCGACCCGGGGCAGATCATCGACGAGGGGCTGCTGAAAGAGGCGCACGACACGATTGCGCGCGACCTCGGCGAGTCGGACCGCGGCGGGCGGAAGCCCGATTACCGGAACGTGATCATCACCCGCGAGCACAGCGAGATCGGCCCCATGTTGGCAGTTCGCCGGCACGAGTTCACCGGCCCGAAGGACGTCCCGAAGACGGACGACCCCGGGACGGAATGACGCCGACACGGCGCACATCTGCTCACCCTCACCCGACACGGGAGACACCACCATGCGCAAGCGCACTTTGCCGACGCTGCCCGGGACCGAGTCGGTCGCCGGCTGGGCGCATCCCTACCCGACCGGTCTGTTCTCCCCGTTCTTCTACAAGGACGGCGGCGACGGCGGCGGGGATGACGACGCCGACGACGACAGCGACGACGACCAGGACGACGCCGACGACGACAAGCCCGACAAGGGCAAGAGCGACGACGGTAAGGACTGGAAAGCCGAGGCAGAGAAGTACAAGGCGCTGTCGCGCAAGCACGAGGCCCGCGCGAAGGAGAACGCCGGCGCCGCGAAGGAACGCGATCAACTGCGGCGCGAGGGGATGCCCGAGCAAGAGCGGAAGATCGAGGAAGCAGTCGGCAAGGCGCTCGCTGAAGAGCGGGCGAAGAACGGCGGGAAGCTCGCGCGGCAGGCGTTCCTCGCCGCGGCGAAGGGACTCATCCCCAACGCGAGCGACGTCGCCGACGACGTGAACCTCTCGCGGTACGTCAACGACGAGGGCGAAGTCGACGAGGACGGGCTCGCCGAGCTCGTGAAGCGCCTCGCCCCGAAGGCGTCCGACACGGACGACGACGAGGACGACGACGGCGACGACGGGCGCGACACGCGCCGCGGCGGCCGCGACCGGCGCGGGTTCGATCAGGGCGCACGCGGCGGCCGCTCGAAGGACCGTCGCCGAACCAGCGTCGCAGCCGGCCGCGATCTGTGGGCCGAGAAGCACGCCAAGAAGACCACCACCTGACACCGGGAGTCTCCCGATGAACCTCACCACCTCGACCGAGAGCTTCGGTCAAGACGATCAGTCGTGGCTCGCGTCCGCGCACGGCACGGAAACCGCGAGGACGATCACCCTCGACACGTCGGCGTTCACCGCCGGCACGCACTACCCGAATGGCTACTTCCCGAGCGGTCTGCCGCTGGGCAAGATCACCGCGACCGGGAAGTTCGGGCCGTACGACGGCGCCGCGTCCGACGGGCGCGAGACGCTCGTCGGTCACCTCTTCACCGCGGTGAAGGCTCCGACCGTGAACACCATCGACCCGCAGGGCGGGCTCTTCTGGCACGGCGGCGTCGTCGAGGCCAAGCTGCCCGCCGCCGTCGACTCCGCCGGAAAGACGGACGTCGCCGGCCGGATCACCTACTTCTGAAAGGGGTGAGTAACCCGTGCTGATCAACAACGACTACATCACCCCCGCCGAGCTCACCGGCTACGTGCGCGCCGGCGAGGCCGACCGCGCAGCGAATCAGTTCACGCTCGCGCGATGGCTGCCGAACAACGACATCGACGATCTTGAGTACCGCTTCACGCGGGGCGGCGAGGGGCTCGTCGAGGCGGCGACGTTCCGCTCGTACGACACCGAGTCGCCGATCGCCGCGCGGCCCGGGATCGCCCGAGTGTCCGGTGAACTGCCGCCTATCTCCCGCAAGATCCGGCTCGGCGAGTACGACCGGCTGCGGCAGCGCCGCCTCGACGGGCAGGTGCGCAACGCGCTCATGCGCGATTCGCTGCGCATGACGCGGGCAGTCTCCGCACGCATGGAGCTCGCCCGCGGCGAGGCGCTCTACAAGGGCAAGCTCGAACTCGCCGAGAACGGCATCGTCGCGACCGTCGACTTCGGCAGGAAGTCGTCGCACACCGTCGTCGCCGGAACCGCGTGGACGGACCCGGCGGCCGAGATCCTCGCCGATCTCATGGCGTGGAAGTCGACGTACATCACGACCAACGGCGAGGCGCCCGGGGCGATCCTCACGAGCGATCGAGTCGTCGCGCTGATGATGCGGAACGACGAACTGCGCGCCCTCGTCTACGCGGGCGGCGTCTCGCAGCCTTCCGTGATCAGCGTCGCCTCGATCAATGAGGTTCTTCGGGCGTACTCCCTGCCTGCGATCTCGACCTACGAGGCACAGGTGCGGGTCGGCGGGACCGCGACCCGGATCATCCCCGACGACCGCGTGCTGTTGCTGCCGGCCGCCGGCGACCCGAACGACCCCGAGTCGACCGACCTCGGCGCGACGCTGTGGGGCACGACTGCCGAGTCTCTCGACAGCGATTACGGGATCGAGGAAGGCGAAGAGCCGGGCATCGTCTCGGGCGTCTACGCGGAGAAGGACCCGCCGGCGCTGTGGACGAAGGCCGCGGCGATCGGGCTGCCCGTGCTCGCGAACCCCGACCTGACGTTCTGCGCCGACGTCGCCTGAGAGGGGTGAGCAGCATGAGCGAGCAGCAGCTCGTCGCGACCGTGCACGTTCGTGATCTCCAGGGCCGGACCGTCGTGCTCGAAGCCGGCGACGAGGTACCGGCGTGGGCGGTCAAGCAGATCACGAACCCGAAGGCGTGGGGCAACGTCGTCGACACGGTCGACGTTGTCTGGGCGCCCACGCCCACGCCCACGGGCGGGGGCGTCGTCGAGGCGCCGCCCCGGTCCGGCAAGGGCTCGGGGGTCGAGGCATGGCGGGCGTACGCCGAGCGCAAGGGCGTCGACGTCGACCAGGACGCGACCCGCGAGGACGTGATCGCCGCGTGCGAGGCGGCTGGCGTCGTCGATCGAGAGGAGTAGCGGCATGGCGCCGTTCGCGACCGTCGAGGACTACGAGGCGCGTGCCGGCGTGACCCTTGTCGAGCCGAAGCGCTCGCAGGTCGAGGCGTACCTCGACGACGCTTCGGCGCTCATGCGGCGGCACATACCGACCGGATACGAGCCGGACCCGGCGACGACGAAGGCGATAGCGGTCGCCGTCGCCCGCCGGGTCATGGCGAATCCGGGCGGGTACCGGCAGCGCTCGATCGGGCAGTACGCCGAGACCCTCGGCGAGAACGGCGGGCTGTACCTCACCGAGGACGAGATCGCACTGCTACAGCCCGAGACGCTCGACGACCCGAACGCCGACGCGGCGTACTCGGTCGGGCTGCGCGACGACGGGCTCCCCGGCTGGACGTACGACCCGCTGTGCAAGGGCCGGTTCCTGTGATCCCCGACGATCTGCTGCCGCACCTCGTCGACGTCGAGCAGCCGGGCACGACGACGGACCGGTACGGCAACGAGGTCGACGACTGGACTACCTCGACGCACACCGCGGTGAACGCGTGGATGCAGCAGAACACCGGGGCCGAGGACACCGACCAACGGAACGCGCAGATCGGCGAATGGCTGATGCTGTGCAACTCGCGCGACACCGAAGGGCAGCCGCTCACGGTGCGCGGCGAGGCACGCGTGCACTGGCACGGGCTCGACTTCGAGGTGATCGGACCCCCGGGCCCGGCGTACGAGCCGACCGAGCTGCATCACTACGAGATCAGGCTTAAGGCAGTAGAGGGGTGACCATGGCACGCCCGTCGTTCCGTCCCAACCGGCGCAACATCGCGACGTTTCTCAAGGCGCCGCAGACGCACGCGCTGATCGAGCGGAAGACCCGAGCAGTCGAGGGCGCAGCGACCGCGGCCGCGCGCTCCGATGGGTGGGAAGGGGAGTTCCGGACGGACGTCGAGACGGGCGACAAGCGCGCTCGTGGCGCCGTCATCGGCGACTACTCGACCCCGTACCCGGAAGTGTCGCGGCGGGCGCTGCTGCGCGCTCTGGACGCCGCGAGGGGCGCCGACTGATGGCGCCGCCGATCGTCTTCCCGGACGCGGCCGCCGTCGTCGCCGACTACCTGCGGGCGGCACTCGCCGAGCACGGGCAGCCGGTGCACGTCGGTACGCGGGTGCCATCACCGCGGCCGGCATCGTTCGTCCGGGTCGAGCGCATCGGCGGGGCGCAGCGGGACGTCGTGACCGACCGGCCGCGGCTCGACGTCCACTGTTGGGGCACGACCGAGGAAGCCGCGCACGACCTCATGCAGCTCGCGCGGGCGCTGCTCGGCGCGATCCCCGGATGGCGGGGGGCGACCGCGTACGACGTCGACGAGGTCGGCGGACCGAACCTGTTGCCGGACCCGGCGAGCTCGTCGCCGCGCTACGCCCTCGCCGTCGAGATATCGCTGCGGGGCAAGAGCCTCGCCACCTGAAATCGGGCTCACCCGCCCCTGACAGCACACCCCCGGACCGCGTCGCGGCCGGGGGTTTCTCATTGGAGGGACGCATGTCCACACCGACCCCGCCGGTCCTCGAAGACGGGCTCAGGAACGACTACATCCGCAAGCAGCTCATGCAGGCTGTGTATGCCGCGGACTACTCGGCGTCCGCCGTGGCGACGCCGTTCAACGCGTCCGACGGCGTCCTCGCCGCGATCCCGGCCGGCTACGTCCCGGTCGGCTACACCACCGACGACGGGCTGACGTTCACCGGTGATCTGTCGATGGCCGATGTCACTTCGTCGCAGTCGGTCGAGCCGACCCGGTCCGACGTCGAGTCGGACGTGCTCAGCGTGCAGTATGCGGCGCAGGAAACCAATCAGGCGACGGTCGCTCTCTTCGAGGGGCTGCCGCTGTCGGGCACGGGCGCGCTGCCGGCGATCGGCGAGGCGTGGCAGTGGGACCGGCCGGCGACGCCGAAGAACCCGTACAGGCGACTTCTGTTCATCGGGCTGGACTACAACGACAGCGGCGAAGAGATCTACGTGATCAAGTTCTTCCCGCGGGCCCGGCTCACCTCGCGAGACGACGAGCAGTGGGCGCGCAGCACCGAGACGCAGCGGCCGGTGACGTTCACTGCGTACCGCGATCCCGTGCTGAAGACGCCGTGCCGCAACTGGGTCGACGGTCCCGGGTGGAGGGCGTTCGCCCCGCCGCCCGAGGGTGGCTGATCTCCCCCATGAACGGGCGAGGGACGGCGGTTCTGGGTGAGCCCCTCCGTCCCTCGCCCTCGTGATGCTCACCCGCAGCTCACCCGAGGAAGAGAGCACGATCATGTCTAAGCCTAACCGTGCCCGGTTCAAGCTGTCCGCGGTCAAGCGCTCGTACGCCGAGGCTGTCGGCGGCGAGCTCGTCGAGGTCGAGACCGACGACGGGAAGGTGTTCACCTTCCCTCACCCGCTGTTCACCGAGGACGACCTCGCGCGGCAGATCGACGCCGCCGAGGGCGACACCGGTAAGGCTCACGTTCTGCTCGGCGAGCAGTACGACGACTTCGTGAAGAGCGGCGGCGACGCGAACTCGCTCATGCTCGTCTACGTCGCGGCCCGATCCGAGATGCAGGACACCCTCGGTCGGCACCGCCCTACGAGGAAGTAGGCGAGGGCGGCGACGAGCCGGCCGACGTCTACACCGTTCTTGACGTCCTCGGGGACGACCCCGAGGCCGTCGAGGCGGACCTCATCCACTACTACGGCCACGCCTACCCGGTCGGCGGGCCGCTCGCCTCGTTCTGGCGGGGCGAGATCACGCTGCGGCTGCTGCGGGTCATGGTCGAGGGGCTGCCGCCCGACTCGGCGACCGCCCGAGCGAACGCCGGTCACGACTGGCAGCACACGGACTACGCGGCGCAGGACACGGTCGATCTGCTCGCGCTGCTCGTGACGCAGTTCGCCAACGCGCACCGCGACCCGAAGAAGCAGCCGATGCCGCTGCCCGAGCCGGGATGGCGACCGGGCGACCCGCTGCCCGAGGACGTCGCCGCGGCCGAGGAAGAGCGCCGCGCGAAGGCGCGCGACGCGTACGACCGCATCAACTCGCAGGTGCTCCCCGGGAAGGGGTGATTCGTCGTGCCGGTCGAGGTCGGTGTCGGCTACGTCTCAATCGTTCCGGAGATGAGCCGGTTCGGTCCCGAGCTCGACCGGCAGATGAGCCGCCAAGAGGGACGACTGCGTACCGCGGTCACGCAGCCCATGACGGACGCCGGCGGGGACGCGGGCGGGGGCGCCGGTAAGGGCATCCTCGGCGGGATCGGCGGGGCGCTCAAGGGCGGAATGCTCGCGGTCGCGGCCGCCGGCGCGGCGCTGTTCGCAAAGGGCTTCTCGGACGCCATGGAGCAGGAGAAAGCCGGCGACAAGCTCGCCGCGCAGCTCGGGCTCTCCGAGAAGGAGTCGGCGCGGCTCGGCAAGGTGTCCGGCAGCGTCTACGCGAAGGGGTACGGCGAGAGCGTCGAGCAGGTAAACGACGCGCTCAAGTCCCTCGCGCAGAACGGCGTGACGGCGGTCAACGCCCCCAAGAAGGATCTCGCGGCGCTGAGCAAGAGCGCGCTCAACCTTGCCGAGACCTTCGACGCCGACGTGGGCGAGTCGGCGAAGGCGGCCGGGCAGCTCATTCGGAACGGGCTCGCGAAGGACGGTAAGCAGGCTTTCGACCTGATCACTCGCGGGTTCCAGACAGGGGCCGACAAGAGCGAGGACTTGCTCGACACGCTCAACGAGTATTCGACTCAGTTCCGCGACCTGGGGCTGACGGGGCAGCAGTCGATCGGGCTGCTCACGCAGGGACTCAAGGCAGGCGCCCGCGACAGTGACACGGTCGCCGACGCGCTCAAAGAGTTCGCGATCCGGGCGAAGGACGGCTCGGACAGCACGAAGCAGGGGTTCGACGCGATCGGACTGTCGGCGTCGACCATGGCGCAGACGTTCGCGAAGGGCGGGCCGCAGGCAGGCAAGGCGCTCGACACGGTCCTCGACCGGCTGCGGAAGATTCCCGACCCGGTCAAGCGGTCGCAAGTCGCGGTGCAGCTCTTCGGCACGAAGGCCGAGGACTTGCAGCAATCGCTCTTCGCCCTCGACCCGAGCAGCGCCGAGAGCGCCCTCGGCAAGGTGGGCGGCGCCGCGAAGCGCATGGGCGACACGCTGCACGACAACGCGTCGGCGAAGATCGAGGCGTTCAAGCGCACCGCGATGCAGGGCATCGTGACGTTCATCGGCGGGTACGTGCTGCCGCCGCTGGAGAAGCTCGGCTCGGTCGTCTCGCGCGTCGTCGGGCCGGCGTTCCGCACGGCGAAGGACGTCGTCGGCGGGCTGTTCTCGTCGTTCCGCGGCGGCGACGGGGCGCTCGCCCCGTTCATGTCGGCGATCTCGGGCGTCGGCGAGACCGTGCGCAGCACCCTCGGGCCGGCGTTCGCGACCTTCGGCGGCACCGTGCGCGACACGCTGCTGCCCGCGCTGTCTGGTCTGTGGTCGGTGATCTCCGAGCGGCTCGTGCCCGCGCTCGGCGGCGCCTTCGGGGCGTCGCTGCAATTCACCTGGGGACTGCTGTCGAAGGTCGGCGCGATCCTCGTCGGCGTCGTCTGGCCGGCCGCGATGAAGGTGTACTCGGCGATCGCCGACGCGCTCGGTCCGATCTTCCGGTCGGTGTCCGACTTCATCCAGCAACGGGCCGTGCCCGCGGTGCAGATGATCGGCGCGAAGCTCGGCGAGCTGATCACGAAGGCGCAGCCCGTGATCTCCGTCGTCGCGTCCGTCGCGTCGTGGCTCGGTCAACTCGCGGCGAAGATCGTCGGGTTCGTCGCCCCCGTCTTGATCAACTTGATCGGTCCGATCTTCAGCGCCGTGTTCTCCGTGCTCGGCACGGCGATCAGCGTGCTCTCGTCCGTGGTCGGCGCCGTCGTCGCCTTCGGGCGCGGGGTCGGTACGGTCGCGTCGGCGGTCGGTTCGGCGTTCATGTGGCTGTGGCAGAACGCCGTGTCGCCGGCGCTTTCGGGCATCCGTACGGCGATCTCCGTTGCGTGGTCGATCATCCGGCCGATTCTCGAAGTCGGCGCGGCAGTGATCCGCAAGACGCTCGGGCTCGCGTTCTCCTGGCTCTACAACTCGGTCGTAAAGCCCGTGTGGTCCGGCATCCGTTCGGCGATCTCCGCCGCGTGGAACGGCGCGATCAAGCCGGCGCTCTCGGCTATGTCCGGGTTCCTGCGGTCGACGCTCGGGCCGGTTTTCACGTGGCTCCGAGACAAGATCATCACGCCCGTGTGGTCGGCGATCCGGTCGTCGATCTCTACCGTCTGGCGAGGCGGGATCAAGCCCGTGTTCTCCGCGCTGAAGAGCGCGGTCGGCACCATCGGCGACAGCTTCCGCACCGCGAAGGACGCGGTCGGCAAAGCGTGGTCGGGGATCAAGGACGCGGCGAAGACGCCGGTCAACTTCGTGTTGGGCACGGTCTGGAACAAGGGACTGTTGCGCGCCTGGAACGCGATCGCCGGGTGGGTCGGGCTCGACAAGCACAAGCTCAAGCCGGTGAAGCTGCTCGCGTCCGGCGGCACGCTCGGGCCCGAGCCGGGCATCTACAACTCGCCGACCGCGATCGTCGGCGAGGGCAACCCGGCGCACCCCGAGTACGTGATCCCGACCGACCCGAAGTACCGCAAGAGGGCCCTCGCGCTGCACGCGGCCGCGGGCTCTCAGTTGCTCGCCGACGGCGGCGTGATCGGGACACTCAAGGGCTGGGGGAGCACGGCGGTCGATACGGTCGTCGGCGGCGCGAAGTGGGTCGGTGGCAAGGTCAAGTCGGCGGCCGACTTCCTGACCGACCCGAGCAAGGCTATGTCGCTGATCTTCCGTCCGATCCTGGGCAAGCTCGGCGGCATCGCGGGCGGGAACTTCGGCCAGGCGATCGCCACCGTGCCGCGCATGGCGGTCGACGGGATCAAGGATCTCGTTTCGAAGTTCCTCGACTTCGGCGGCGGCGGGTCGGGCCCGGTCGGCGGGTCCGGTGTGAAGCGCTGGACGAGCGTCGTCTTGCAGGCGCTCAAGATGGTCGGACAGCCGGCGTCGCTGCTGAACACCGTGCTGCGGCGCATGAATCAGGAGAGCGGCGGCAACCCTCGCGCGATCAACAATTGGGACGTCAACGCGAAGAACGGCGACCCGTCGCGCGGGCTCATGCAGACGATCGGCGGGACGTTCAACGCGTACGCCGGGAAGCTGCGCGGCCGCGGCATCTATGACCCGCTCGCCAACGTCTACGCGTCCATGCGCTACGCGCTCAGCCGGTACGGCTCGCTCGCGAAGGCATACAACCGCGCGGGCGGGTACGCATCGGGCGGCCGCCCGCGGGCGGGTGAACTCGCATGGGTCGGCGAACAGGGGCCCGAGCTCGTCCGCTTCAAGGGCGGCGAGACGGTCTACGACAGCCCGACGTCGCTGAACATGGCGGCCGGGCTCGCCGCCCGCGGGTTCGCGAGCGGCACCGCGAGGACGAACGCTCGGAGGGAAGTCCCGGGCGACCTGAAGTCGTTCACGAAGTCGCTCACCGGCAGTGCCTCGTCGATCTCGACGGCGGCGAAGAACCTCGCGGCTGATCTCAAGACGGCGGGCGGCGCCGGCCGGTCGCTGTCGACGTCGGTCAACAAGGCGTCGACGAAGTTGCAGACGCTCGCGAAGAGCCGCGACAGCGTCGGCAGCCGGCTCGACGCGGCGAAGCAGGCGTACACCGATCAGAAGAAGAGCGCTTCGGACTACCTCGGGTTGTCCAACATCAGCGCCCCGGGATCGGTCGGTGACCTGATCGCCGGTATGCAGTCGCGGCAGTCGTCGCTCAAGTCGTTTCAGGGGCAGATCAAGACGGCGTCGAAGAAGGGAGTCGGTCAAAGCCTGATCTCGCAGCTCGTCGCGGCCGGTCCCGACAGCGACCTCGCCGGGCTCGTCGCCGGCGCGAGCGCCGCGCAGATCAAGCAGCTCAACGCCCTCGCGAAGAGCGGCTCGGCGCTCTCGACGTCCTACGGCCGGACCATGGCCGACGCGATGTACGACGCCGGGTCGCAAGCCGGTCGAGGGTTCCTCACGGGTCTACAGGCGCAAGAGGCCGAGCTGCAAAGGCAGATGAACAAGCTCGGGGCCGGCATGGTCAAGGCGATCAAGCGCGAGCTCAAGATCAAGAGCCCGTCGAGGGTGACCGACGAGGTCGGCTCGCAGGTGGGCGCCGGACTCGTCGGCGGCATGGTCCGCAGCCTGCCCGAGGTCGACCGGGCCGCGGTGCGCATGGCTGCGGCCGCCGTACCAGTGCCGGTCACCTCGGGGCAGTCCAGTGCACCGGCCGCCGGGCTACGCCGGGGCGACACGGTCGTGCTCAGGGTCGGCGAGCGCGAGTTCGTCGCCGTCGTCGATGAACGAGTCGATGCCGGGATGAGCGACGTCCGCAAGCGCAGCCGAGCCGGAGTGAAGGGGAGGTAACCCAATGCCGATGATCGTCGATCCGAGCGCGCCCGAGGTGACGCCGCCGGACCGGGTCACCTCGCCCGACGGGTGGTTCGCCGCCATCGTCGACGAGCCGTGGGCGGGCGTCGTGCTGTCGGTGGACTACACCGCGGGCACCGCGCTCGCCGACGCCGTCGACGTCCGGCAGGTGCGCATCGTCCGGCAGGACCCGGGCGCGGCCGCGCCGATCCCGGTGCGCAGCGGCGACGCCGCGTGGGCGATCGAGGGCGTCGGCACTGCCTACGATCACGAGGCGCCCCTCGGCGTCGCCGTCATCTACACCGCGACCGCGGTCTACGAGGACGGGAGCACCGGCCCGTCGTCGAGCCTCTCGGTCACGGTGCCGGCGCCCGAGGTCGGCGACGACGACGATCTGTGGCTCAAGTCCCTCGACACGCCCACGCTTTCGGCTCGCGTAATGATCGTGGATTGGCCCGGCATGTCGAGCGCCGGCCGGGTCGACGCGGTCGACGTCGCCGGCAGCGCGTTCCGGGCGACGGCGTACGACTCTCACGGGGCGCCGACGATTCAGGTCACGGTCGATGTGACCGGGGCGACGAAGATCGAGCGGGTTCGGAAGCTGCTCGTCGACGGCGTGCTGCTCGCGCAAGTGCGACCGGCGTACCTGTACGCCGACCGGTATTTCGTGGTCGGTGACTGGACAGAGAAGCCGACCGGGAAGCTCGGGATCGACGACCCGTCGATGCAGTACACATTCACGATCGAGCCGATCGAGCGGCCGGCGACCGCCGGGCAGCCGATGCGCCTGCCCTCGTGGTCGTGGGACTCGCTCGCCGAGCTCTTCGCCGACTGGAATGCGGTCGCGTCGAGCTACAGCACGTGGGCGTCGCTGTCGACGAACGGGGTCACCTGATGCTGCCGGTATCACCGGCGGCGTACGAGGCACTGCTGCGCACGGCTCGGCGGCCGCGGCGAGCGGCCTGGTCCAACGACGGCGGCCGCACATGGGTCGAGGCGAAGTGCGGCTCGGCGAAGGTGACGCCGGACCGCAACGCCGAGTGCCGCTACAGCGGTTCGGCCGAGCTCATCGGCGTGCCCGTCGGCCGCGACGGGATCAACACGGTCGCAACGCAGGTGCGTCTCTGGCAGGGGATCGCGGGCCCGCGCATGGATACCGAATGGATTCCGGCCGGGGTCTACGTCGTCGACCGGGCCCGTCGCACGCGGCTCGGGGCAACGGTCGATCTGCTCGGGCTCGAAGATGCGATTCGCAGCGCCTCGTTCCCGACGACGCGCACCATCGGCCCGGACACCGCGGCCGCGATCGTGCCGACCCTCGTCGGCGAGGCGCTGCCGAACGCCCCGATCTCATGGCGCCGCGGCGTCGACAAGGGCACGGCCGTGCCGCGGTTCGTCGTCGACGAGGACCGATGGCAGGCGCTCAGCACGGGCACCGACAGCTCGGGGACGAAGACCGGGATCGCCGCGGCGCTCGGCGGCGAGATCTTCGCCGACGCCCGCGGCGTGATCACACTCGCCCCGGTGCCGACCCTCGCCGACGACGTTGTGTGGCGTATCCCGTACGGCGTCGCCATGGTGCAGCCGGCCGAGGAGCAGTCGGCCGAGGGGCTCGTGAACGTCTGGGCGATCTCGGGTGACGGCGGCGACGGGGCGCCGGCGGTCGGCCCGGTCTATGTCTGGGATGACGACCCGAACTCGCTCACCTTCGCCGGCCCGGACCCGATCGAGGACCCTCTCGCCCCGCAGCGGCTCGGGCTCACCGGCGTACGGCTGCGTGTTGAGCGCTACTCGTCACCGCTCATCACCTCGGCAGCGCAGGCGTACGCGGTCGGCCGGGCGAAGCTCGCCGACTCCCTCGGCGTACAGAGCTCACTCTCGTTCACCGCGGTCTGTCACCCCGGGCTCGAACCCGGCGACGTCGTCGACGTCGAGGTGCGGCCGGGCGAGTGGCAGCGCCACATCATCGACTCGTGCCCGTACGAGCTCAGCGCGGCGTCGATGAGTTGCACGACCAGGACGACCGCACGGAGGCTCACATGACGGATGCGGCACGGCAGCTCGGCGAGGATCTCGCCCGCGCGCTGTCGTCGAGCGGCAGCAGCGCCGGCACGGTGTCGGCCGAAGTCGTCGACGTCACCGACGCCGGCGTGAACGTGATGATGGGCGGCGCGCTCGTCCTCGACGTGCCGTGCGCCGACAGCTACCGCGGCCGGAAAGCCGGCGACTGGGTCGCGGTCCGGCCCGGCGCGCGGCCGGTCGTCATGTGGCGACTCGGCGCCGACCCGGGCGCCACCGACGAGGCGACAATCAGGCAGCTCGCGAACGAGGTCGCCCTCGACGTGCAGGTGCTTCGGGCGGCGACATGGGGCACCGCGGCGCCGGCCGGCTCGGGCTGGCAGCAGGTCAACACGCTGTACCTGCGTAAGAACGCCGAGGGGAAAGTCGAGCTGTACGGGCATCTCGGCAGCGAATCGGACACGTCGCCGGACGCACCGGCCGGGCGGGCACCGAAGCCCGTCACGGTCACCGCGAACTCAACCGGCTCATGGCGCAACGGCCGGCGCGACAGCTACCGGGACTACCCGTTTCAAGGGGACTACACCGGCGGCGGGAACCTGCGGGGCGCATGGTTCTACGGCAACAAGATCGCCGATGCGTGCTCGGGAAAGACAGTCGCCTCGATGAAGGTGTCGTTCACCCGCCGCCGCGGCTCGGGCGCGAACGCCCGCCGGCCGATGCACCTGTACTTGCACGACCACACCTCGCCGCCGTCGTCGCTCGACCTCGACGAGGGGCCCGAGGAACTGCTGTCGCTGTCGGTCGGCGCGAACGGTACGGCGACGCTGCCCGCGGACTGGCGGGCGAAGCTCGCGAGCGGCACGCGCAAGGGGCTCGCGATCTACGCCCGCGGCAGCCGCGATTACGCCTCGTTCACGGGCGGCTCGATCACCATCACGTTCTCGTAAGGAGGCGCCGAAGTGGCAACAGTCGGCTACGTGAATATCAGGATTCCCGGCGGGGGCGATGCTCCAGTCGGGCCCGGCGCGCTCATGGAAATGGGCACCGACATCGACCCGCACCTGTTGCAGCACGTCGCCGATCAAGCGGAGCGCGACGCGACGTACGCCGACGCGCCGCTGCACACCGCGGTTACGGCCGAAGACGGTTCGCTGTGGCTCAAGACGTCGGCGACCACGAACACATGGGCCACCATCTACGAGCCCGACCCGGCATGGCGGCCGATCGGCCTCGTCACCGGCTATCAGGCAGGCACCTATCGACCCGAGGTGCGCCGCATCGGCAATCACGTGTGGCTGCGCGGCCGGATCGAGCGCACCGACGGGACCGTGATCCCGAACGGTGGCATCGCGATCGCCAAAGTCCCCGACGACTGCATTCCGCTGGAACAGATCGGCGCGTACGCCGCGACCTCGTCGCTCGCCGACGACGTCGTGATCGGCACGGGGAAGCTCGAAATCCTCGACACCGGTACGGCGAGCTCGCTCGGCGACCCCGGCTCGGTTCTGTGGTGGTCGCAGGACGGCGCAACGGCGGCCGGTACCCCCTGGGTGAACATCAGCGGCGACTACTGGCTCGACTGAAAGGGGGCTGCCACCCGTGGCGCTCTACACCTACGGCGGAACGCCCGCCGACGTCCTGACAACTGCGGCCGGCGACGTCGTCCCCGACTATCCCTTGCTCGTGCGCGTCGCCGGCACGGGGCAGCTCGTGACCGCGCTATACGAAGTCGACGGAACGACGCCGATCGGCGAGCTACGCACCAACGCGGCCGGCTCGCCGCAGCCCGGCGCTATCCGTCCCTTCAAGTGCGATGTACCGGCGATCGAATTCGAGTACAACGACGCCGCGGGCGAGCCGATTCGTTGGTACGAGGCCGGCCGCGAGGTCGCACAGGAAGCGCTCGCCGCGTCGCTCGACTCGCTCTCGAAGGCCGACGGCGGCACGGTCGAGGGGCCGCTCACCGCGGCCGCCGGGCTCGACGTAGTCGGCGGGCTGGACGTCACCGGCGGCGCAAACGTCGACGAGCTCGACATCGAGGGGAACATGACCGTCGGCGGGCTCTTCGCCCCGGCGTCGCTGTCCCTCGCCGGGATGCGCATCTACAACCCGCGCGTGCTCGGCGCTCTCGGCGACGAGGCGCACGACGACGCCCCGGCCGTACAGGCGGCGCTCGACGCCGCGTACACCGCCGGCGGCGGCTGGGTCATCGTCCCCTCGGGCACGTACCGGCTCGCCACACTGCCGTTGCGCATCCGGCGCAACACCCGCTTGACCCTCATGCCGGGCGCGACATTCGTACGCGCCGTAACGGGGACGATGCTGCTCAACGGCGACGCCGACCAGACGTACGGCGGGTACACCGGGCACGGGCACATCACGATCGAGGGCGGCGTGTGGGACATGCGCGGCACGGTCGTGACCCCCTCGAACATGTGCATCAGCATCGGGCACGCCCGGAGCGTGACGATCCGCGACGTCGAGGTGCGCGACCTTCCCGGCTATCACGGCATCGAGCTCAACTCGACGAAGAACGCAGTCGTCGACGGCTGCCGGTTCCTGGGCTACGTCGACCCCGGCGGCCGCGACTTCAGCGAGGCAGTGCAGATCGACCTCGCGAAGAGCAGCGGGGCGTTCGGCGGATTCGGCCCGTACGACAACACCGTGTGCGAGGACATCGAGATACGGAACTGCTACGTCGGCGCATCCGGCACCGCGGGTACGACAGCTTGGCCGCGCGGCATCGGCTCGCACTCGGCGACCGTCGACACCGCTCACCGACGCATCCGGATCGTGGGCAACACCTTCGAGGGGTGCCTGCAATACGGCGTCGTCGCCTACGCCTACGACGACAGCGTGATCGCCGAGAACACGATGCGGAACTGCGGCGCCGGCATCCGGGCCCGCACGATCATCAGCGCCGACGCGGCCGACTCGACGAACCTCGCCGGCGTCCAGACGAACGCTTCACAGGTGATGCGGAACCTCGTCGTCGCCGACAACGTGATTCGAGGCTGCACCGGGTACGACGACGCCGTGCTGCTGTACGGCGAGACGACCGGCCGCATCGTGGGCGCCTCGATCACGGGCAACACGATCGAGGGCGCGGCGACCAACGAGAACGGCGTACGGGTCTACTACGCCGAGCAGTTCACCGTCGGGAACAACGTGATCCGTGACGTGAGCGGCACGGGTATCAGTCAAGAGCAAGTGATCGGCGGCGTCGTGTCCGGCAACCGGGTCAACGCCCCGGGCGCATCCGGCATCACCTGCGACACCGGCACCGGCATGACGATCGCGACGAACTCGGTCCGAGACGCCGGCACGAACGGGATTCATCTGCTCGGCGGGTCCGACGTGCAAGTGCTCGGCAATGTCATCAAGGGCGCGAGCCGGGCAGCGGCCGGTAACTACGGCATCCGAGTGTCGAGCTCGCTCGCCGGGCTGCTGCTCGTCGGCAACCGCGTCCGCAAGTACGGGTCGGGCAACGAAGCGGCATGGGGCGTCAGCATCACCTCGACGTGCTCGGGCGTCCGGCGGTACGGCAACGACCTCGCCGACTCGGGCACCTCGGGCGCGCTCGACGACCCGACGACCGGCCCGGTCACTTCCCCTTACGACAGCGTCACCGCACTGTCGGGGCGGCCGACCCTCGCCACCGCGGCGAGCTCGACCGCCGAGACCGTCGTCGCGAGCTGGACGGTCCCGGGCGGCGACGCTGCGCCCGGCAACGGCTACCGGTTCACCGCGCACGGCGTCGCCTCGACGACCGGCACACCGACGCTGACGATCCGGGTCCGGCTCGGCGGTACGTCCGGCGCCGTCATCGCGGCGTTCACCGCGGTAACGACGAGCCCGGCGATCTCTAACCGTGGGTGGCGCGTCGACGGCTCTCTGCACAACGTCACCGCGGGTGGCTCGGCGACGTGGGCGGGCGGCGCTTCGCTCTCGCATCACCTCGCGAGCACGGCCGGGGCGGTGCAGCACGAGCTCACCGACGCCGCGGTGACGAAGGACAGCACGGCTGATCAGACCCTCGTCGTCACCGCTCAGTGGTCGGCGTCCAGTGCCAGCAACACCGCGGCCGCGACCGCCGGACAGATGCAACGCGTCGCGGCGTAACCCCCGCGTACATCGCTCGCCCCGTGCCGTTCGGCCGGGGCGTTTCTCATGCTCGAAGGAGGGCTCACCCATGGGCCAGGAAGAGCGGCCGGTCGAGGGCCGGCCGGACCAGGAAGAGCAGGCACGGCTCATCAGGCGTACGGGTAACGGCCCGACCGTCGAGAACGAGGCCGAGCTGCTGCGCGAGCGGTTCGGACCGCCGGACATGGCGGGCGTGTTCCGCACCTCGGACGCCGGCGCCGACGACGTCGAGCCGGCTGCCGACGAGGCGCCCGCCGCGGGCCCCGAAGGGGACGACGCGGCATGAGCCTCGAAGGGATGATTTCGCAGGCCGAGAAGTGGCTCGGCACCGGCGAGCCGAACGCGATACAGACGTGGTACCGGCAGCGCAACGGCAGCGCGTTCGCCGGCAACTTCGCATGGTGCGATGCCATGATCACCCGCTGCGCGGTCGACGCAGGCGAACGCGCAGCGGTGTGCTTCGGCACCGACTACGCATACACCCCGTGGCACGCGCAGCGCTTCAAGGACGCCGGACAGTGGCACGTCGATGTGAAGGGCATCCGGCGCGGCGACATCGTGTTCTTCGACTGGAACGGGTCGGACTCGATCGGCGCGATCGATCACATCGGGATCGTCACCGGCGTCTCGGGCGCGAACGTCTTCACGATCGAGGGCAACACGGCGAACGTCTGCGCGCGGCGTGTGCGCACTGCGGCGACGATCGTCGGGTACGGCCGGCCGAAGTACAAGGCGGCGAGCAGCCCGTCGACGTCCGACGCGACGTACACCGTCAAGGCGGGCGACACGCTGTCGGAGATCGCCGCGGCGCACAAGACGACCGCGAAAGCGCTCGCCGAGCTCAACGGGATCAAGGACCCGAACAAGATCAAGCCGGGGCAGAAACTCAAACTGCCCGCGGGCGCCTCGACGAGGAAGGTCGTCAGCCTCTCGAAGCTCGTGAAGGCGTCGAAGGACGACCCGCCGAAGTCGGGCACGCCCGTCTCGTACGCCGGCGTGGAGATCGTCGAGGACGCCCTCGTAAGCGAGGGGCTGCTCGCCGCCGGCTACGCCGACGGGCATTTCGGCACGGCTACCCGCAGCGCGTACTCACTGCTGCAACTCCGGTACGGCTACACCGGCACGGCGCCCGGCGGCGCGGCCGACGGCACCCCCGGCAAGAACTCACTCACCCGACTCGGAACGGCGCACGGGTTCACCGTCGTCGCCTGACACCACGTAGGGAGAACCTCCCATGCTCGGAAGCAACCTGAAGTACGACGCCGTCGAGCGGGCACTGTGGACCGGCGCCGAGGGCGCCCTCGGCATCCTCGTGACCTCCCTCGCCGACGTGTCCGTGTGGTGGGCGGCACCCGTCGCCCTCGTGCTGGCATCCGGGAAGGCATGGGTCGCCGGCCGACTCGGTCGGCTCGGCACCGGCTCAACGCTGCCGGCGAGCAAGGACCCGGCGACTCCCCCGCGGACCGTGGGGCTCGGGCCCAACACCGGCGCCGCCGATGGACCGTTCGCCCAGTAAGGGGGGCTCTCTGCTCACCCTGCACCACCGGAGGCACACGCGTGGACGCTGCGACGCTCGGCGCCGTCGGGACCATCGTCGTCGGGCTCGCAGCGGCCGCGGCCGCCATCGTCGGGCAGCGAGGCGCGAACTCTGCCTCGCAATCCGGCGCCGTGCTCGGCGGGTACTCGACGCTCGTCGACAACCTGCAAGAAGAGCGCGACAAGGCGCAGTCAAAGCTCGCGGAGAACGAGCTGCTGCTGGCGGCCGCGTACGCCGAGCTCGCCGGCGAGCGGGCCGATAAGGCAGCGCTACAGACACAGATCACGACACTCACGGCCGAGAACGCCCGGCTGCGAGATCGCATCGTCGAGCTAGGGGGACAACCGACGTGACACGCGCTCAGGCTGCCCTCGCGCAACGGTGGCGGACGTTCGCCGTTGCTGCCGTGCTGCTCGTGCTGTCCGGGGCGATCGTCCTCGTCTGGCTGCGGATAGACGACGCCGACCAACGCGCGGGGCAGCTCGCCACGGAAGCGAACCGCCGCGGCGACGCGGTGACGACCCTCGCGGGCGACGTGCGTGTGCTGCGGGCGCAGATCAAAGCGAAGGGCGGCACACCGGCCGCGCCGGACCCCGCGGCCGCGGTCAATGATCTGCCGGGGCGCGCAAAGGTTCCGGTACCGATACCCGGACCGGCCGGCCCCCGGGGCGCCCGCGGCGAGAACGGCGAGCCGGGCGCGACGCCGTCCGCGGTCCCCGGACCGAGCGGCTCGAAGGGCGACCGCGGCGACCAGGGCGAGCCGGGCGCCACCGTGACCGGGCCCCCGGGCCCGGCCGGTCCGCCCGGGGCGGACGGGGCGGACGGTACGAACGGCACGGACGGACGCGACGGCGTCGACGGCAGGGACGGGCAGACATGCCCCGACGGGTACTCGCTCCAACCCCCACCGGACGACCCCGACGCCCTCGTGTGCCGAAGGACCGGCGCGCCGGCGCCCGACGACCCATCACCGACACCGAGCCCGAGCGCCCTCGGGCTGCCCGCGGAACGACCCGCTCATGATAACTGCGCCCTCGTCTGGCCTCACGGCCGGGCGAGGGCGCTTTCGTCGTTTCTGAATTGATGATCTGTCCGGGCTGCCCACTACGCCTATCGAGCAGCACGTCGACCCCCTACCGTGGTCGCGCGCGGCGCCGGTTAGGTTCCGGGCTCCACGACTCCCCGCCCTGTTAGCGGCAGTACCAGGGGCGGGGCGTTTCGCTGCCCGGAAACGGGACCGACCCCCGTCGAGTACGAGTCGACGAGGGTCGTTGAGTGCTCCCCGAAGGGGCTGCATCACCAGTATGACCGATACAGCCGACAACGGGCAGTCGTACTCTGGGGATTGAGTGCTCTCACCCATCAAGGGGATTCCATGATCAACCCAACAGGCATGACCACAGGGGAGCGGATCAGGTACTACCGGGGCCGCGCCCGCAACGGTGTCGGGCTGTCGCAGGCGGCGCTCGCCGGGCTCGTCGGCCGGTCCGAGGATTGGCTCTCGAAGGTCGAGCGGAACGTCATCACGATCGACTCACTTTCCATGCTCACCCGGCTCGCGCGTGAGCTCGGGCTCGACAACGTCGGCGAGCTCTGCGGGCCGGCGGTCGACTTGAGTCTCGTCGGCGGCACCGAGCACCCATCGGTGCCAAATATCCGGCGGGCGCTGAACACCCCACCGTCGCAGCAGGGTCTCGGGCTGCCGGGCGACGCTCTCACTGGCACGCAGCTCGCTGAGCGTGTCGTCGAGGCATGGGGCATCTACGAGACGAAGACCGAGCGGTACGCGCCCGTCGGCGACATGCTGCCCGGGTTGCTCGCCGAGGCGTATGCCACGCTGCGGCAGGTGAACGGCGAGGACGAGCTCGAAGCGACCCGCGCGCTCGTGTCGCTGCTCCATCTGCATCAGGTGTTCTTGCGGCGCGTCGGCGAGCGCAAGCTCTCTTTGCGCGCAGCGGACCGCGCGATGCAGATCGCGGACGAAACGGGCGACCCGGCGCTGATGGCCGCGGCCGCGTGGAACGTGTGCGGCATCCTTCTCAGCTCGGGCGAGGTCGCCGACTCGTTCGACCTGGCCCGCAGCACGATCGCGCACTGCCGGCCGGGCGAGGACGCGAGCCCCGAGCACCTCTCGGCGTACGGGGCGCTGCACCTCTCCGCGGTGATCGCTGCCGTGCGTGACAGTAAGGCGCCTACCGCGTGGGATCTGCTGCGCGGAGCGGAAGCCGTAGCCGAGCGAGTCGGCGTCGATCGGAACGACTTTCACACCTCGTTCGGGCCGACGAACGTCGCCATGCACGGCGTACATCTCGCGGCCGAGGAGGGCGACATTCACGAGGCGCTACGCCTCGCCGACGACGTCACCGTGCCCGAGCCCGGCGGCGTGCTGCCACTGGAACGAACGACCCGGTATCAGGTCGAGGTCATGCACGCGCACCGGCTGAACGGTGACGACTTCGGAACCCTGTACTTCCTTCAGAAGATCATGAAGGCGTCACCCGAAGAGATCAGGTACTTCCCGCTCGTCACGGAAGCAGTTCAGGCGCTCTTGAAGCGGGCGCGGCCGCAGTTGCGTACCGAGGTGCACCGCATCGCTGAACACGTGGGCGTACTCGCCTAGTTGACACCCGGAACCAGAGGCGACCCGGAAGAATCTTCCGGGTCGCTTCGTCGTTTGCGTTCTACGGTCCGTGACATGACGATGACTCAGCGAGTGCGACGAGGGGTGAGTCGGACGACCGCCAATCCCGCACAGGGCGTACGGATCGAGCGTCACGGAGCCTTACGGCTGACCTCCGCTGGTCGGGTGGCGATACCGCTCTCGGTTGGTAAGGACGGAATCCGCATCGGCGAAGGTGACCTCGTCTTGACCTACGACAGCGCGGCCGAGCTGCACACCGAACTCGGGCGACTGCTCGCCGAGTCGATCCCCCCGACTACTCCGGACGAGCGGAGCCAGACGTGACCATGAACGAGGGGCTGCCACGTCGCGCCCCGAGAAGCACGCAGGATCACATTCGGCGAGCGAACCTCGCCGACGCCGCCGGCGGGTTCGATGGGTTCGTGCCGCTGGAATGGATCAAGGACAGCGGCGCGAGCGTTAGCGATGCCTTGATGAAGTGGGACGCGGGCGAGCTCGCCGAGATCCCCGTCGGCCGCGTGTGGGACGTCGTACGGATGCCCCGGCGGGTCGGGTGGCGGACGGTTGCGGAACTCCGCAACGCCGGCGCAACCCTCGGGCCCGTGCTCCACAACGGGACGCACGTCGAGGTGCTCGTGCCGGCCGGCTCGGCTGCCGATTGGGACTGGCGCGGCGCGACCGTTGCCGGTGTGGGCGAGACGATCTCGGTACCGCATCCGTCGATCGTCGCCCCGCACACGCAGCACGCCCGCTCGTGGATCGTTCCGCCGAAGGGTCTCGTCTTCACGAACGTGGCCGAGCTGTTCGGCGCCTATGCCGCAGTGGTCGCAAGCTTGGGAATGGACGCGGCCCGGTGAGCGCCGACCGGCCCGTGTGCGCGGTGTGCGGTACCTCGAAGGGCTTGAAGAGGCAGATTCACTCGGGGATGTCCGGGCCGGGTTGGGTGCGCTTCGTCTGTGAGCTCGACGCGTTGCTGCCGGTGGACCCGGACGCTATCCCCGAGGGCGTTACCCGGGTGCTCATGCGGAAAGCGGGGCGCGGCTGATGACCACGCTCGCACTGCCCGCACCGACACCCGGTCTGATCGCGACGCTCAACGCGCGCACGTGGCTCGACCACACCATCGACGGGCGGGTGTTCTCGCCCGTGCTGATCACCTACCCGGCACCGCAGTTCGAGGTCGCCGTCCCGGTCGACGTCGAGCGGCAGATGAGCATCGTCGCCGCCTCGCTCGGTGTCCGTCCGTGCGGCCGCGATCTGCCGGACGTCGGCGAGCGGGTCACTGTTCACTACGGCGGTGTCACCCTCGTGCACTTCGACGGTTCGCCGTACGCGCTGCGCCTGCCGAAGCATCCCCGATGGACGCAGGTCGTCGCCGGGCTCGGGCAGGTGCTACTCGCCGTCGGGCTTGACGAGCTGTCGCCCGTAGCTTCCCGGTCCGAGGTCGACGAGTACATAGAGGCAGCCGGCTCGAACGGCCGGATGCTCTTCGGTCTCGCCGGCGTCACCGCATCACCTCGCGGTGTCCGCAGGGCGATCGCCGCCCGCGGCTGAGCACACCCCGGAGTCTCCCCCAAGACCCCCGCACCCCCGCTGAGATCGGCCGCCGTCGGACCACCCATTCCGGCGGCCGGCCACTGAGTCCCTGAAAGGGGAAGGCATGGAAGCCTTCGAACGTGCCCGTCTCGACTCCTATTTCGCCCGCATAGCTGCGCAGTTCGTACCGCCCGAGCCGCCCGCCGGGTTCCTGATCACGCACCTACTGCCCGAGCGTCCCTCGTTCGTGCGGGCGGTCGCGAGTCAAACCGATCTACGCGCCGTACTGCCCAAGCCGAAGTCCATCGACATGACGGCAAGGCGCGAGGTCGAGAAGTTCACACAGTGCGACACGCTGTCGCGAGGACTGTTCGAGGACCCCGAGGCGACCGTCGACTACGTCGAGGCGCGGGCGGCCGGCGAGTCGGTCGTACTGCTCGACGTCGGCGGGTACTTCGCGCCGACCCTCGACACACTGTGCGAGCGGTTCTCGGGCCGGATTCTGGGAGTCGTCGAGGACACCGAGAACGGACACAAGCGCTACGCCGAAAACGAGAAGCTGCCATGCCCGGTCGTCTCCGTCGCCCGGTCGCCGCTCAAGGACCCGGAAGACTTCCTCGTCGGGCAGTCTGTCGTGTTCTCCGCCGAGGCGCTGATGCGCGGCCGCGGCGACATCATGCACGGCCGGCCGGCGCTCGTGATCGGGTTCGGCAAGCTCGGCAGCTCGATCGCGCGGCTACTGCACGCGAAGGGCGTCCAGGTCACCGTGTACGACATCGACCCCGTGCGGCAGGCACAGGCGCTCTCACAGGGGTTCACGGTGGCTCGCGACCGCGACGCCGCGCTGCGCGGCGCCGGTTTGGTTCTCTGCGCGACCGGCGCCGTATCCCTGCGGGGCGAGGACTTCTCGAACCTCCGCAACGGGGCGTACGTCGCGACGGTCACCTCGTCCGAGGACGAGCTCGACCTCGCCGGGCTGCCCGACGTCTACACCAGAACGCCCAACGGGGATCACGTAACCCGGTACCAGACGACCGGGCACTACTTCTATCTGCTCAACGGCGGCAACGCCGTCAACTTCCTGCACGGGGCGTCAGTCGGCCCATTCATCTTCCTCGTGCAGGCCGAGATCCTCGCCGGCGTCCGGATGCTGGCCCGAGGTGACCTCGGGTCCGGTATGCACGACGTCGACGCCAAGGACCGGGCCGCTATCGCGGCGACCTGGCTGAGCTACTTCAACCGGTAAGGGAGACACATGCCGATCACGGCAACGCACGTACTCGACACCCTCGACGCCTACCTGAGTCGCTACCCGGAGGACAAGGAGACGCTCGCCGTCATCCCCGAAGTGCTCGGCGAGTCCGGCGACGAGATCGCCTCGCGACACGAATTCCGCGGGCACGTCACCGCCGGCGCGATCCTGCTGCGCCCCGACGGTCGCGTGCTCACCATCGAGCACAAGGCGCTCAGGAAGTGGCTGTTTCCGGGCGGGCACGTCGAGCCGGAGGACTTGACGCTGCTCGACGCGGCACGGCGGGAACTCGCGGAAGAGACCGGCATCGACCCCTCGCAGGTCGAGCCGGACGACGAGGTACCGCTGCACATCGACGCTCACCCAATCCCGGCGAACCCCGACAAGGACGAGCCGGCGCATCAGCACTTCGACTTTCGGTTCTTGTTCCGCACGACCGCCGAACTCGTCGAGCTGCAAGAGGAAGAGGTCACCGCGTACTCGTGGCAGTTCGCCGACATGCTGACCGCCGAGCCGACGCGCGGCCGCGTGTTGGCCTCGATCCGGCCGTCTGACTGACGGTCCCCGAGACAGGGTCGCCCGGCGCTTGATCACCCCCGGATCGCGCCGGGCGGCCCGTTCACCGGCCGCTGCGGTCGTGCCTCCCCCGCGGGGCCGCAGTGAGCCGCCAGGGCCCCGGTCGTCCGCTCCCCGTGGCGGATGGCCGGGGCCCCTCCCGTGTCTCCGACCGTCCTCACGCCACTGCGGTCGAACTCCCCTCGACAAGGTCGCCCGGCGATTGGGCACCCCGGGCCACGCGGGCACAGACAACACTATCGTTCATTCGTTCGAATAAGTCTCGGCATAAGCCGTTGAGTGATGCGCCATGCATCTGGTTCGCTTGACGTGAGTTAATCGCCAGTAACTCCGCCCGCCATCCGCAAAATCGGGGAGGCGGGCGGTCCACTGTCGCCGATCCGTTGCGCCACAATGGAGAGGTGACGGCAGCGCCCCGGCTCCTCGTCTCCGCAAGACATGGGCCGGGGCGCTGGTCTATTCCCGCAGGTCACCGCGTACATGTTTTTCCATGGTGATCGTCCGATCACTATCCGGTCATCGGCGGCTGAGGGAAGCCGACCGACGCCCCGAGCCCGGCCGCCTTCTCCGCCACCCGGGCCAGGCCCGCGTGGACGGCTTCGTAGCGCACCGGGGCGCCCTCGCCGCTCATGACGAACGGGCGGCCGCGAAAACCCGTCGGGGTCTTCGCGGCCGCCCGTTCGTCTCAGGCGTCCCGCCGTCCGGCTACTTCGTCAGTTCGCGTTCCTCGGCGATCCGGCGCACCCGGCCGCGGACGGCGAACCAGCCGCCGACCAGGGCGAGGGCGAGGATCGGGATCAGCATCACGGTCTGCCGGCCGACACCGTCGTCGAACCACATCAGCACGATGACGCCGAGCAGGAAGGCGATGGTCGCGATGTCGGTGACCGGCGTGCCCGGGAGGCGGAAGCGCGGGCGCTTGACCAGGCCCTCCTTCGAGCGCCGCACGAACACCATGTGGCAGATCATGATCGTGCACCAGGTGCTGATGATGCCCAGCGCCGCGATGTTCAGCACGATCTCGAACGCCTCGTCGGGCAGCAGGAAGTTGAGCCCGACACCCAGCACACACACCGACGAGGTGAGCATGATGCCGCCGTACGGCACCTGGTTGCGGTTCATCAGCCCGGCGAACCTGGGCGCCGAACCGGCCATCGCCATGGAGCGCAGGATGCGGCCGGTGGAGTAGAGGCCGGAGTTCAGGCTGGACATCGCCGCCGTCAGGACGACGAGGTTCATCACATCGCCCGCCGCCGGCACGCCGACGTTGGACAGGACCGTCACGAAGGGGCTTTCGCCGCCGACGTACTTGTTCCACGGCAGCAGCAGCGTCAGCAGCAGCACCGAGCCGACGTAGAAGACGCCCACCCGCCACATGATGGAGTTGACGGCCTTGGGCACGACCTTCTCCGGCTCGCTGGTCTCACCGGCGGTCACGCCGACCAGTTCGACGGCGGAGTAGGCGAAGACCACGCCTTGGAGCACGATGACCACGGGCAGCAGACCGGTCGGGAAGAACCCTCCGTTGTCGGTCAGCAGGTTCAGTCCTGGTGTGTGCCCGCCGACCGGGTGCTGGGTGGCGAGCAGGAAGATCCCGATGAACATGAAGACGATCAGCGCGACGACCTTGATGATCGCGAACCAGAACTCCAGCTCGCCGAAGATCTTCACGGAGATCAGGTTCACCGTCAGCACGACCGCCAGCGCGATCAGGGCCATCACCCACTGCGGGATGTCGGTGAACAGGCTCCAGTAGTGCGTGTAGAGCGCGATCGCGGTGATGTCGGCGATACCGGTGGTCGACCAGTTCACCACGTACATCCAGCCCGCGACGTACGCGCCCTTCTCGCCCAGGAACTCACGGGCGTACGAGACGAAGGAGCCGGACGACGGGCGGTGGAGCACCAGCTCGCCGAGGGCGCGGACCACGAAGAACGCGAACAGGCCGCAGACCGCGTAGGCGACGGCGAGTGCGGGACCGGCGGAGTGCAGTCGGCCACCGGCGCCCAGGAACAGGCCGGTGCCGATCGCGCCGCCGATGGCGATCATGTTGACGTGCCGGCCCTTGAGGCCCTTGCTGTAGCCGGCGTCGCCGGCGTCCTGCTGTGTACCGCTCCCCCCGTCCGGGCGCCTGTGGGCTTCCTCCGTGACGGTTTCTGTGCTCACTGCTGGTTCTCTCGCTTTCGGGCAGGCGGTTGAGCCGAGCCGGTTTTCGCGGATCGCGCGAAGTCGGCCGACGGCACACCTTCCCCGAAGAGTGCCCGCCCGTCTGTGCGCAAGATCACATAGCGAACGAGACGCCTGCGCTTTGCGGGTCTTTGCCTGGATTTTTCCGGCGTGGGAGCGGGAAAATAAGCAGCGGCTCACCGGATTCCGGGCGCTCTTTCCCGTCGCGGCACCGGAATTTCTTGGCCTGTTCCCTTCGGTGGGGTCCGGCCGTCACCCTCACCCGGTCGCGGGTGGCCCCGGCGGGGCGGACGGCCGTACGGCGGGTCCGCGCGGGCGGGAAGGTTTCACACCAGTGGTGAGACAGCAATACTGTTGAACATGATGGAGTCCGCCACCGACCTGACGGTCGACGAACTGGCCGCCCGCGCCGGCGTCACCGTCCGCACCATCCGCTTCTACAGCACCCGCGGACTGCTGCCGCCGCCCGAGATCGGCCCCCGCCGGGTCGGGCGTTACGGCCCCGACCATCTCTCCCGGCTGGCGCTCATCGAAGAACTCCAGCACCAGGGCATGACGCTCTCGGCGATCGAGCGCTACCTGCGCCAGCTCCCGCCCGACCTCAGCGCCCAGGACCTGGCCATCCACCGGGCGCTGGTGGCGACCTGGGTCCCGGACAAGGCGGAGGACACCACCCGCGAGCAGTTGGAGCGGCGGGTGGGCCGGGCGCTGACCGAGGAGGACCTGGACCGGCTGGCGGCCATGAGCGTGCTCGTCCGCACCGATGACCCGCGGGTCTTCCAGGTCGACCCCGGTCTGCTGCATCTGGGGACGCGGCTGCTCGATGTGCCGATCGCGCTGGAGACGATCCTCGCGGCGCGCACCGTCGTCATCGAACACACCCGCTCGGCGGCGCGTGAGCTGAGCCGGCTCTTCAAGGACGAGGTGTGGGAGCCGCAGCGCGGGGCGGGACCGGCCGAGGAGGAGATGGCCAGGCTGAAGTCGCTCTCCGCGCATATGCAGCCGATGGTGGTCCAGGCGCTGGTCACCGCCTTCCAGCGGTCGATGAAACAGGAGCTGCGGGAGTGGTTCGCCACCGGCGAGGAGTGAGGGGGCGGGCCGTCCCGGCCCGCCCCCCTTACCCGGTCAGTCGCTGAATTTCTCGCCCTTCTCCGCCTTCTCGACCAGCAGCGCGGGCGGCGCGAACCGGTCGCCGTACGCCTCCCGCAGCTCGCGGGCGCGGGCCACGAAGCCGGGCAGGCCGCCTTCGTAGCCGTTGATGTACTGGAGGACGCCCCCGGTCCAGCCGGGGAAGCCGATGCCGAAGATCGAGCCGATGTTGGCGTCGGCGACGGAGGTGAGCACGCCCTCCTCGAAGCAGCGGACCGTGTCCAGCGCCTCGGAGAAGAGCATCCGCTCCTGCATGTCGACGAACGGAATGGCGGCGTCCGGCTTGGTGAAGTGCTCCCGCAGCCCCGGCCACAGCCCGGCCCGCTTGCCGTCCTCGCCGTATTCGTAGAAGCCCGCGCCGCCGCTGCGGCCTGTGCGGCCGAACTCGTCCACCATCCGGTCGATGACGGCATCGGCCGGGTGCGGCTGCCAGTCGCCGCCGGCCTCCTCCATCGCGCGCCGGGCCTCCAGGCGGATCTTGCGCGGGAGGGTGAGGGTCAGCTCGTCCATCAACGACAGGACCTTCGCCGGGTAGCCGGCCTGGGCGGCGGCCTGCTCGACGGAGGCCGGTTCGATGCCCTCACCGATCATCGCGACGCCTTCGTTGATGAAGTGGCCGATGACGCGGGAGGTGAAGAAGCCGCGCGAGTCGTTGACGACGATCGGCGTCTTGCGGATCTGCCGGACCAGGTCGAAGGCGCGGGCCAGCGCCTCGTCGCCGGTCTTCCCGCCCTTGATGATCTCCACCAGCGGCATCTTGTCGACGGGCGAGAAGAAGTGCAGCCCGATGAAGTCGCGGTCCCGCTCGACGCCTTCGGCCAGCAGCGTGATGGGCAGCGTGGAGGTGTTGGAGCACAGCAGCGCGTCGGGGTCGACGATGTGCTCGATCTCCTGGAACACCTTGCGCTTGAGGGAGACGTCCTCGAAGACGGCCTCGATGACGGCGTCGCAGCCCGCCAGGTCCTGCGGGTCGGCGGTGGGCGTGATGCGCGCCAGCAGTGCGTCGCGCTTGTCCTCGGTCGTGCGGCCCCGGGCCAGCGCCTTGGCGAGGATGCCCTCCGAATACGCCTTGCCCTTCTGCGCCGCCTCCGGTGTGACGTCCTTGAGGACGACCTCGATGCCGGCCTTGGCGCAGGAGTAGGCGATGCCCGCGCCCATCATGCCCGCGCCGAGGACGGCGACCTTGCGCACCGTGCGCGACTCGATGCCCTGGGGGCGGTTGGCGCCGGAGTTGACGGCCTGCAGATCGAAGAAGAACGCCTGGATCATGTTCTTCGAGATCTGGCCGGTCACCAGCTCGACGAAGTACCGGGCCTCGATGGTCTGGGCGGTCTCGAAGTCGACCTGCGAGCCCTCGACGGCCGCGGCGAGGATGTTGCGCGGCGCCGGATAGGGCGCACCGCCCACCTGCTTCTTGAGGCTGGCGGGGAACGCCGGGAGGTTGGCCGCGAACTTCGGCTGGGCGGGGGTGCCGCCGGGGATGCGGTAGCCCTTGACGTCCCAGGGCTGCTGGGACTCGGGGTGCTCGTCGATGAAGGCGCGCGCCTTGGCGAGCAGTTCCTCGGGGGTGGCCGCCACATCGTGGATCAGGCCGGCCTCCTTGGCGCGGGTGGCGTTGTACTGGGTGCCCTGGAGGAGGACCTTCAGCAGCGCGTCGGCGATACCGAGCAGGCGGACGGTGCGGGTGACGCCACCGCCGGCGGGCAGCAGGCCGAGGGTGACCTCGGGCAGGCCGATCTTGGTGCCGGGGGTGTCGAGGGCCACGCGGTGGTGGCAGGCCAGCGCGATCTCGTAACCGCCGCCCAGCGCCGCGCCGTTGATGGCGGCGACGACGGGCTTGCCAAGGGTTTCGATGCGGCGCAGGTCGCGCTTGATGCCGTTGCCCGCCTCGAACGCCTGCTGGGCCTGGGCGGGGGTGACGGCGATGAGGTCGCGTAGGTCGCCGCCGGCGAAGAAGGTCTTCTTGGCGGAGGTGAAGACGACGCCGCGGACGCTGTCCCGCTCGGCCTCCAGGCGGTCGGCGACCGCGGTGAGGGACGCCTTGAAGGCGCCGTTCATGGTGTTGGCGGACTGGTCGGGGTCGTCCAGTACGAGGGTGACGACGCCGGTCTCGTCCTGTTCCCAGCGAATGGTGGTGGGCTCGCTCACTGTGGCTTCTCCGTAAGAGGTGGGGCGGGCGGTCAGAGACGCTCGATGACGGTGGCGATGCCCATGCCGCCGCCGACGCAGAGGGTGGCCAAGCCGTAGCGCTTGTCCTGCCGCTCCAGCTCGTCGATGAGGGTGCCGAGGATCATCGCGCCGGTGGCGCCGAGCGGGTGGCCCATGGCGATGGCACCACCATTGACGTTGATCTTGTCGAGGGAGAGCCCCATGTCCCGGGCGAAGCGCAGCACGACCGCCGCGAACGCCTCGTTGATCTCCACCAGATCGATGTCGTCGATGGTCAGGCCGGCCTTGGCGAGAGCCTTGCGGGCGGCCGGGGCGGGACCGGTGAGCATGATGGTCGGGTCGGACCCGCAGACGGCTGCCGCGACGATCCGGGCGCGCGGCGCGAGACCGTAGCGCTTGCCGGTCTCGGCGTTGCCGATCGCGACGAGGGCGGAACCGTCCACGATGCCGGAGGAGTTGCCCGCGTGGTGGACGTGGTCGATCTTCTCGACCCAGTGGTACTTCTGCAGGGCGACGGCGTCGAAGCCGCCGGCCTCGCCGATCACCGCGAAGGACGGCTTGAGACCGGCCAGCGATTCGGCGGTGGTGCCGGGCCGGATGTGCTCGTCGCGGTCGAGGACGACCAGGCCGTTGCGGTCGCGCACCGGGACCACCGAGCGCTCGAAGCGGTTGTCCTTCCAGGCTTCGACGGCCCGCTCCTGGGAGAGCGCGGCGAAGGAGTCGACGTCGTGCCGGGAGAAGCCCTCGATGGTGGCGATGAGGTCGGCGCCGACGCCCTGCGGGACGAAGTTGGTCTCGAAGTTGGTCATCGGGTCCATCGCCCAGGCACCCCCGTCGGAGGCCATCGGGACGCGCGACATGGACTCGACGCCGCCGGCCAGCACCAGGTCCTCCCAGCCTGAGCGGACCTTGGCGGCGGCCAGGTTGACCGCTTCGAGGCCCGAGGCGCAAAAGCGGTTCTCCTGGACGCCGGCGACCGTGTCCGGCAGACCGGCGGCGATCGCGGCGACCTTGGCGATGTCGGAGCCCTGGTCGCCGACCGGGCTGACCACGCCGAGCACGATGTCGTCGATGGCGGCCGGGTCGAGTCCGGGGAAGCGCCGGCGGAGTTCGTGGATGAGGCCGACGACGAGGTCGACGGGCTTGGTGCCGTGCAGTGCGCCATTGGCCTTGCCGCGGCCGCGAGGGGTGCGGATCGCGTCGTATACGTACGCTTCGGTACTCAAGTCAAGCAGCCTTTCGCATGAGGGTGAGGCTTTCGCGGCGGGTGGTCCCGGCCGGTGCGGGGTCAGCCGAGGAGCGAGCGGCCGATGATCTCCTTCATGATCTCGGTCGTCCCTCCGTAGATCGTCTGGATGCGGCCGTCGGTGAAGGCTTTGGCGACGCGGTACTCGCTCATGTAGCCGTACCCGCCGTGCAGTTGCAGGCAGCGGTCGGCGACGCGCTTTTGCAGCTCGGTGGCCCACCACTTGGCCATCGAAGCGTGCACCGCGTCCAGTTCGCCCGCGCTGTGGTCGGCGATGCAGCGGTCGAGGAAGGCACGGGTGACGGCGCATTCGGTGGCCATCTCGGCTATCTCGAAGCGGACGTGCTGGAGCTTGGCCAGCGGCCGGCCGAACGCCTCGCGTTCCTTGACGTACCGGCTGGTGATCTCCAGGAGATGTTCGGCGGCGGCGATACCGGCGACCGCGATGCCCATCCGCTCCTGTGCGAGGTGGGTCATGAGGTGGACGAACGCGCCGTTCAGCTCGCCGAGGAGGTTCTCCTTGGGCACGCGTACGTCCTGGAAGAACAGCTCGGCGGTGTCCTGGGACTTCTGCCCGATCTTGTCGAGGTTGCGGCCGCGCTCGAAGCCGGCCATGCCCCGCTCGACGACCAGCAGGCTCAGGCCGTGGGCCCCGCCCTCCGGGGTGGTCCTGGCCACGACGATGACGAGGTCGGCGAGGATGCCGTTGGAGATGAAGGTCTTGGAGCCGTTGAGCAGCCAGTGGTCGCCGCGGTCCTCCGCCGTCGTGCGGATTCCCTGAAGGTCGGACCCCGCGCCCGGTTCCGTCATCGCGATGGCGGTGATGATCTCGCCGTCGCAGAAGCCGGGCAGCCAGCGGCGCTTTTGCTCCTCGGTGCCGAGCGTGGTGAGGTACGGGCCGATGATGTCGTTGTGCAGGCCGACGGCGAGCCCGGCGGCGCCGGCCCGGGTGAACTCCTCGGCCAGCACGGCGCTGTAGCGGAAGTCGTCCTGCCCGCCGCCGCCGTACTCCTCGGGCACGGCCAGGCCCAGCAGCCCCTGGCGGCCGGCCGCCCGCCAGGCGTCCCGGCTGACGATGCCGTCCTTCTCCCACTGCTCGTAGTGCGGGGTCACCTCCTTGGCCAGGAAGGTGCGCACCGTCTCGCGGAAGGCTTCGTGGTCGTCGGTGAAGAGCTGGCGCTTCATGGGTGGGGCCCTCCTCAGAGCCAGTTCTTGACGGTCTCGATCAGTGGGGCGGGCTCCGGTCCGACGGGCTGGACGTTCAGCATCGTCACGCCCGCCTCCCGGTAGGCCGCGAGGCGTTCGCGTACGTAGCCCGCGGGCCCGCACAGGGAGGTCAGCTCGCACAGTTCGTCCGGCACGGCCGCTTCGGCCTCCCGCTTCTTCCCGGCGAGGTACAGCTCCTGGATCGTGTGCGCGGCCTGTTCGTAGCCATAGGCCACGGCCAGGTCGTGGTAGAAGTTCTTGCCCTTGGCGCCCATTCCGCCGATGTACAGGGCGAGGGTGGGGCGGGCGAGGTCCCGGGCCGCCGCCGCGTCCTCGCCGATGGCCAGCAGGCCGCCGGCCACCGTCCGCAGGGGGCCGAGCGCGGGGTCGCGCCGCGCGCCTCCCTCGGCCAGCGCGGGGCCCCACACCCGCGCCGCCTTCTCCGGGACGAAGAGGGCGGGCAGCCAGCCGTCGGCGACCTCGGCGGTCATGTGGACGTTGGCGGGCCCGAGCGCGGCGACGTAGACGGGGATCGCGGGCCGCACCGGCCGGGTGAGGATCTTCAGCGGCTTACCGAGCCGGCCGCCCTTCTCGGGCGGCAGCGGCATGTCGGTGATGCCGTGGTGGTCGATGACCTCGCGGCGCCAGATGCGCCGGCACAGCTCGATCGTCTCGCGGGTGCGGCCCAGCGGCTTGTCGTACGGCTTGCCGTGCCAGCCCTCGATCACCTGGGGGCCGGACGCGCCCAGGCCCAGCAGTGCCCGGCCGCCGGAGACCGCGTCGAGCCCCGCGGCGGTCTGGGCGATCAGGGCGGGGGTGCGGGAGTAGACGTTGAGGATCGCCGAGCCGATCTTGGCGTGTTCGGTGCGGGCGGCGAGGAAGCCCATGATCGTGGGCGAGTCGAAGCCGTAGGCCTCGGCGACCCAGATGGCGTCCAGGCCGGCTCTCTCCAGGGCCGCGACCTCTTCGGCGGCGCGGCGCGGATCGCCGGCGTACTGGAGCGTGGTGGCGAGTTCCATCAGGCGCCCGCTTCCTTCCGGTCGGCGCGGTCGGCGTCGGCCTCCGACGGCGGCTCCGCCGTGTCGGCGGGCCGTGGGGCGCCGGTCAGGCTAGGGGCGTGCCAGTCGCGGGCGACCTCTTCGGTGTCCGCGCCGGGCCGGGCGGGGGGTCGGCGCACCGTGCCGGGCGTACGGGAGAAGCGGGGCGCGGGCGCGGGCTGGGTGAGGCCGGCGTGGTCGACGAAGGTGGCGCGGGCGGCGAGATGGGGGTGCTCCGGGGCCTCGCGCAGCGAGAGGACGGGTGCCACGCAGGCGTCGGAGCCCTGGAAGACCGCGGTCCACTCCTCGCGGGTACGGCTTTTGAAGCGGGCGGCGATGGCGGTGCGCAACTCGGCCCAGGCGGCGAGGTCGTCGCGGCCGGGGACGTCGTCCTCGATGCCCAGCAGCCGGATGAATTCGGCGTAGAACCGCTTCTCCAGGGCGCCTACCGCCATATGGCCGCCGTCGGCGGTCTCGTAGGTGCCGTAGAAGGGTGCCCCGCCGTCCAGGAGGTTGGCGCCGCGCCGGTCCTGCCAGCCGCCGGCCGCCAGCATGCCGTGGATCATCGTCGTCAGATGAGCCGTGCCGTCGACGATGGCGGCGTCCACGACCTGGCCTTTCCCGCCGTCGGTCCGGGCGTGGCGGAGCGCGGCGAGGACGCCGATGACGAGGTAGAGGGAGCCGCCGGCGTAGTCGCCGAGGAGGTTGGCGGGGACGGTGGGCGGTCCGTCGGGCGGGCCGATCATGCCGAGCGCGCCCGTGAGGGCGATGTAGCCGATGTCGTGCCCGGCGGTGTCGGCGAGCGGGCCGTGCTGGCCCCAGCCGGTCATCCGGCCGTAGACCAACCGGGGGTTGCGCGCCAGGCACGCGTCCGGACCGACACCGAGGCGCTCGGCGACCCCGGGGCGGTAACCCTCGATCAGCACATCGGCCCGCTCGGCCAGTTCGAGGACCTGGGCCACGCCTTGGGGACTCTTGAGGTCGACCAGGACGGAGCGTTTGTTGCGGTTGGTGAGGTCGCGGGCGGGATCGATGCCCAGCCCCGCTCCCCCGGGCCGGTCGACCCGGACGACGTCGGCGCCGAGGTCGGCGAGCAGCATGGCGGCGAACGGCCCGGGGCCGATCCCGGCGAGCTCGACCACACGCAGTCCATCGAGCGGGCCGTTCCCTGCCTGCGTCATCGCGCCCGCCCCTTCGCCGACTGTGACACTTCTGATGTAACACTCGTGATGTTAAGAACGTGTTCCACTTTCCACAAGCCCCCTGGCCGAGCCGGCGCCACCGAAAATGCCCGTGCCCGCGATGTCCTCCGCCATCGCCGACACGGGCCCTTCGCGCACCTGCGCCGCTATCCCCCGTCGAGTTCGGCGATGAACTTCTTCGGGGCTATGACGCGGTAGGACTCCTCGACCCAGTCGCACAGCAGGTCGGCCGGCGGCGCGCCCTTCTCCGCCAGCGGCACCCGCACCCATCCGGACTTGCCCAGGCCGTAACCGGCCGGTTCGGCGCCGGGCGAGGACAGCGCGTGGGCATGCGCCTCCGGGTCCCTGAGCTTCATCGTGATCCCCGGCGAAGAGCCGCCGTCCTCCACGCCCAGGAAGACGAACACCTTCTTGTTGACCTTGACGACGCTCTCGCCCCAGGGAAACTCCTCCACCGCCCCGGGCAGGCCGAGCGCGAACGTCCGCACCCGTTCCCACACCGCCGGCGGGTTGGCTGCCTTCGCCATGCGTCCCTCCACGTCCGTTCCCCCGTGCGGCACCGCACCCGGCGCCCCGGCCGCGCGGGCTTCCCCGCGCACCGCTCTCATCGCCTTCCACGCTAACGGCGACCACTGACAACGGCCCGGCGGTGCCCGGCGGCCGCACCCGACGGCAGGCCACAGCGGGCCGGATGGGGGGACAATGCGGCCATGTCACCCGCCGCACTCGCCGCCGCACTCTTCGACATCCAGAACGGCCAGGGCCTGCGCCAGTTCGCCGAGCTGGCGATAGCACTGCTGCTGTCCTCGCTCATCGGGCTGGAGCGCGAGGCCAGACAGAAGAGCGCCGGGCTGCGCACCCACACCCTCGTCGGCGTGGGCAGCGCGCTGTTCATGGAGGTGTCGATCCATGGCTTCGGCGCGCTGGAGGGCGTGAGCGGCGTCGGCCTGGACCCCTCCCGTGTCGCCGCGCAGGTCGTCTCGGGCATCGGCTTCATCGGCGGCGGCCTCATCTTCGTCAGGAGGGACGCGGTCCGCGGCCTGACGACGGCCGCCACCATCTGGCTGACCTGCGCCATCGGCATGGCATGCGGCGGCGGCCTGCCGCTGCTCGCGATCGGCGCGACGGCCGTGCACTTCCTCGTCGTACGCGGCTTTTCGAAGGTGTCGGACCGGATCGGGGCGGCACCGTCCTTCACCCAAGTGGAGCTGCGCCTCACCTACCGCACCCAACACGGGCTCCTGGGGCGGATATTGGAGATGTGCACCGGCAGCGGCTTCCGGGTGACCGACGTCCAGGTGGAGACCAGCGGTGAGGAGCGGCTCACGGCCGAGGTGTTGCTCCGACTGGAGGGCGCCGCATCTGCTCATGCGCTGGTCGAGGCGCTGATGGAGCTGGAGGGCGTGCGCGGGGTGACGCTGGGGCGCCAGGCGGACCGAACCGAGTGAGACGAGCCGCCGCGGATCCCTCCGCCGCCCGTCCAACCGCCCGCCGCCGGGCCGAAGGAGCCGCCTCGGCGCGGGAGCACCTGCCACGGCCGGTCGTTGACGGGGCGTCGGGGACTGCCTAAGGTCCGAACTCCAGATCGAGAGGACCCGCGATGCCACGGCAGGACACCACCGGACGAGCCCACGACCTCGTCCTTTACGGCGCCACCGGCTTCGTCGGGGCGCTCACCGCCGAATACCTGGCCCGCCACGCCCCCCAGGACTGCCGTTGGGCACTGGCCGGCCGCAGCACCACCAAGCTGGAGCGGCTGCGCGACCGGCTGGCCACGATCAACCCGGCCTGCGCGGACCTGCCCCTCCTGAGTGCCGACAGCGGCGATCCCGCCTCCTTGCGCGCCCTCGCCGCGGACACCCGGGTCCTCGCCACCACCGTCGGCCCCTATCTGCTGCATGGCGAGCCGCTGGTCGCCGCCTGCGCCGCCGCCGGCACCGACTACGTGGACCTGACCGGCGAAACGGAATTCATCGACCGGATGTACCTGCGCCACCACGCCACGGCCCGCGCCTCGGGCGCGCGCCTCATCCACGCCTGCGGTTTCGATTCCGTCCCGCACGACCTCGGGGTGCTGTTCACCGTCGGGCTCCTGCCCGAGGGCGTACCGGTGCGCATCGACGGCTTCGTACGCTCCAACGCGACGTTCTCCGGCGGCACACTGGCCTCCGCGCTGAACGCCGCGTCCCGTCCGGTGGCCATGGCACGCGCCGCCCGTGAGCGGCGGCTGGCCGAGCCGGAGCCCGTCGGCCGTACGGTCCGGGCGCCGTTCGGCCCACCCGTGCGCAGCGGCGAGACGCGCACCTGGGGTGTGCCGCTGCCGACCCTCGATCCGCAGATCATCGCCCGCTCGGCCGCCGCACTCGACCGCTACGGGCCCGATTTCCGCTACCGCCACTACGCGGGGGTGCGCCGGCTCCCGGTCGCCGTGGGCGGGGCGCTGGGGATGGGTGCGCTGTGCGCCCTCGCCCAGGTGCCGCACGCGCGCCGCTGGTTGTCGGGGCGTCTGGAGCCGGGCGACGGGCCGAGCGCGGAACGGCGGGCCAAGAGCTGGTTCGCGGTGCGGTTCGTGGCCGAGGCCGGCGGAAAGCGCCTGGTCACCGAGGTTTCGGGCGGCGACCCCGGGTATGACGAGACGGCCAAGATGCTGGCCGAGTCGGCGCTCGCCCTGGCCTTCGACGCTCTTCCGGAGACCTCCGGTCAGGTGACGACGGCCGTGGCCATGGGTGAGGCGCTCACCACCCGCCTCGAGAAGGCGGGCATCACCTTCCGCGTGGTCCGGGCGTAGCCGCTCCGCCACGGGGCCGCCGCTTCCGCGGACACCTCTTCAGGCGGCCGTCAGCGCCCTGCGGCACAGGGAGTCGGCGGCGCGGGTCGTCTCCGGGAGCCGGTATTTCGGCGCGAGGCGGAGGGTGTGTGCGCAGGCGCTGTCGAGGTCGACGCGGTGGCCCACCGAGACGAAGACCGGCTTGACGCCCTGTTGGGTACGCAGCGCCCGCCCCACCTCTTCGGGGCCCTCGCCCGGTCCGGTCGTCTTCTCGCCGTCGAGCAGCGGTGAGCTCGCGCCCCGCTCCGGCCCGGGAGGCGCGAACCGGAACGTGAACGGATTCTTGGCGACACCGATGGTGGGCAGCCCCGTCAGCACACCGAGATGGCTGGCGAGCCCGAAGCGGCGCGGGTGCGCCAGCCCGTAGCCGTCGCAGACCACCAGGTCCGGGGTGCGGGTGAGGCGCCCGAGGGCGTCGAGCACGGTGGGGATCTCCCGGAAGGCGAGCAGGCCGGGAACGTAGGGGAAGGCGACCCGGCCGACGGCGGTGGCCTCCTCGATGACGGTGAGCGTGCGGGCGTCGAGGACGACGGCCGCCGCGGCGACCACGTCGCGCGCGTCGTCGTAGGCGACGTCCACGCCGGCCACGGTGCCCGCGAAACCCGGTGCCGGGCCTGTCTCGTCGAGCCGCACCAGGGAGCGCAACCGGTCCTGGACGGCGCGCGCCTGGGCTTCGTCGGTCGGCCAGCGCCGCAGTTCGTCGTCGCAGGAGAGAGTGCCGGAGGTGTTCATGATGGACGCCACGCTACCGAACCCTTGATCGCCCCGGTACGGCCGTACGACCGGCGCCGCGGCGCTCCTCCGCGGCCCGCCTTCGCCGCCGTGCGCGGCACGCGACCGTCCACATCGCGGTCGCCCAGCCCTCCCCTGGCGCCTTCGTGACACTCTTACGGTCCGCCACCCGGCTCTGGCCTGCGCGTTCTGGGTCGGCAGGCCGGATCGGCCGCACGGGACGGCTCCTTTATATTGCCTTTATGTTTGTACTGGAGCTGACCTACACCGCGCCCATCGAAAGCGTCGACGCCGCCCTTGAGGACCATGTCGCCTGGGTGAACGAGGGGTATGCCGCCGGGTATTTCATCGCCGCCGGCCGCAAGGTGCCGCGTGACGGCGGTGTCATCCTGGCGCGCGGGCTGGACCGGCCGGCCGTCGAGCGGCTCGTGGCCCAGGACCCGTTCACCGTCGCCGGGGTCTGCTCCTACCGGATCACCGAGTTCGCGGCGACCACGACGGCACCGCCGCTGGAGGAGTACCGGGAGCAGCCGCGCCCCTGAGACACCGGCGGACCGCTCGGGCTGCCGGCTCACCGGCGGCCTGAGCGCCACTCCCCTGGCCCGCCTACGGGGCGCTCTCCGTGGGCGCCGGGGTGGGCCAGCGGCCTCCGTTGCGCCAATAGCCCTGGATCTCCTCCAGGTGGCGTCCCTTCGTCTCGGGTGCGGTGACGGCGGCGAAGAGCAGCGCGCCGAGTGCCAGGGCTCCGAGGGCCGCGAACGTCCAGGTGGCGCCCGCCCAGGCCATCAGTGACGGGAAGAACTGGGCGATCAGGAGATTGGCCACCAGGTCGGCCGTGAGCATCATCGAGGCGCCGGTCGACCGGAGCTGCGCCGGGAACGCCTCGCTCGCGTAGACCCAGATCAACGAGCCGAACCCGAAGTTGAACGCCGCGGTGAACAGCAGGATCGCGCCGAAACCCACCCAGAGGGTGACGCCGCCCAGTTCGCCCGCTCCGAAGACGGCGGTCAGCACGGCGAGCATCATGACCATCGTGCCGATGCCGGAGAGCAGCACCACCCGGCGGCCGAGCCGGTCGATGATGAGGATGGCCAGGACGGTCGCGGCCAGTGAGGCGAGCTGGACGAACGCCGGGAGCAGGAAGCTCTGCCCGTCGCCGGTGAACCCCATCTCCTCGAAGATCTGCGGGCTGTAGTAGGTCACCGCGTTGATGCCGGTGATTTGGCAGAAGAAGCCGAGGCCGACGACGAAGAGCGTGGCGCGCACGTACGGCTTGTGCAGCAGGGCGCGGGAGGATCCGCCGCGCTCCTCGGCGAGGGCGGCCCGCACCGCCGCGACCTCCGCGCGCGCGTCGACATCCGGGTCGGTCGTCGCCATGACCTCGACCGCGCGTTCCGTCCGGCCCTTGAGCACGTACCAGCGGGGGGTGTCGGGCAGCCGGCACAGCGGGATGAGGACGAGGGCCGCGGGAACGGCGGAGAGACCGAGCATCCAGCGCCAGTGGCCGCCGCCGGACAGACCCCAGTTGACGAAGTACGTGACCGCGATGCCCGCGACCGTCGCCACCTGGTAGGCGGCGACGGAAGCGCCGCGGATGCGCGCGGGGGTGGATTCGGCGATGTAGAGCGGGGCGGCCACGATCGAGATGCCGATGGCGATGCCGAGCAGGAAGCGGACCGCGTCGAGGACGACGACGTTGGGCGCGAGCGCGGAGAGCGCGACGAAGACGGCGTAGGACCCGGCGACGATCAGCATGGCGGCCTTGCGGCCGAGCGCGTCCGCGAGCTTGCCCCCGATGAGCGCACCCATGATGGATCCGAAAACCAGAACGCTGTTGACCAGGCCCTTTTCCGTCTCGGTGAGGTGGAAGTCGCGGCTCAGGAAGACCAAGGCGCCGGAGATGCTGCCGGTGTCGTAGCCGTAGATGACGCCGACGACGGCGCCGGTGAGCGCGAACAGTCTGCCGGTGCGGCGCGAGGTCTGGGGTGGCGGCGACGGAGGCGTCGCGGAGAGCGTGGCAATGGACATGGGGAGTCCTTTGTCGGCGGAGCGGCCTTGCTGCATGGCGCATGACGCGTGACGCATGCGTCCATGACTGATCTTGCGAGTATTCGGCGTCATTCGCGCAACTGTCAACAGCAGATCTCCCAGCCTCCTCCCCTCTTCTCTGATTCATACACTCTCGCGAGGGATGGATCGCCTGCGCGAAGTTGCGTACAGTCGACCGCAGCGAAGCAGAAAAGTGCATCAATACGCATCACATCGCGGGAGGCGTGCCATGAGCGGGACCACACATATGGAGCGGGAGCTGCGCAGCCAGCCGGAGACCTGGCGGGAGGCCGCCCGCATCGCCGGGGCGGACGGTCCGCTGCCCAAGCCGGGGGCGCGCGTCGCCGTTGTCGGATGCGGCACCTCGTGGTTCATGGCGCAGTCCTACGCGGCACTGCGCGAAAGCGCCGGACTCGGTGTCACGGACCCGTTCGCCGCCTCCGAGGCGTTCCTCGGCGGCGCGCGCGGCTATGACGCGGTCGTGGCGATCACTCGCTCGGGCACCACCACCGAGGTGCTGCGCGTTCTGGACGCCGTCAAGGGACGCATCCCGACGGTGACGATCCTCGGGGATGTGGAGACGCCGGCGGTCGCGATGTCCGACGAGATCGTCGCGCTGCCCTTCGCGGACGAGAAGTCCGTCGTGCAGACGCGTTTCGCGACCACCGCTCTGACGCTGCTGCGGGCGCACCTGGGCGAGGACGTCTCACGCGCCGTGGGCGACGCGCAGGAGGCCCTGTCGGCGCCGGTGGAGCAGGAGTGGGTGGATGCCGAGCAGTTCTCCTTCCTCGGCACGGGCTGGACGTTCGGCCTGGCCAACGAGGCGGCGTTGAAGATGCGGGAGGCGTCCCAGAGTTGGACGGAGTCCTACCCGGCGATGGAATACCGCCACGGCCCGATCGCGATAGCCGCGCCCGGCCGGGTGACCTGGACGTTCGGGCCGGCTCCCGAGGGACTGGAAGCGGATGTGGCACGCACCGGTGCGCGCTTCGTGTGCCACGCGCGCGATCCGCTCGCCGACCTGGTGCTGGTGCAGCGGGTGGCGCTGGAGCGGGCCCGCGCCCGTGGTCTGGACCCGGACAACCCCCGCAGCCTGACCCGTTCGGTGATGCTCGGGGCGCCTGCCGCGCCGTAGCCCCCGCTCCCACGACCTCAACCCGCCCGAACCGCAAGGGAGTCAAGATCCCATGCCCCTCGTTCCCACCGCGTCAATCGTCGACGCCGCGCGAGAAGCCCGGGCCGGCGCCGCGGCCTTCAACGTCATCCACCTCGAAACGGCCGAGGCGCTCGTCACCGCCGCCGAGCGCACCGGCATCCCCCTCATCCTGCAGCTCAGCGAGAACTGCGTCCGCTATCACGGCAGCCTCCTGCCCCTCACCCGCGCCACCCTCGCCCTCGCCGAGGAATCCTCAGCCCGCATCGCGGTCCACCTCGACCACATCACCGACGCGTCCCTGGTCCACCAGGGCGTCGCCGCCGGAGTCGGATCGGTGATGGTGGACGCCTCCGCGCTCCCCTATGAAGAGAACGTCCGGGCCACCGCCGAGCTGACGGCCTGGTGTCACGAGCGTGACATCTACGTCGAGGCGGAACTGGGCGAGGTCGGGGGCAAGGACGGCGTGCACGCCCCTGGAGTGCGTACCGACCCGGACGAGGCCCTCACCTTTGTCCGTAGCACCGGAGTGGACGCGCTCGCGGTGGCCGTGGGTTCCTCGCACGCGATGCGGGAGCGGACGGCCGTGCTGGACAAGGACCTGATCGCGGCCTTGCGCGAAACGCTGCCGGTGCCCCTGGTGTTGCACGGCTCCTCAGGGGTGCCGGACGACGAGCTGCGTCGCGCCATCGCCGCCGGCATGACGAAGATCAATATCTCCACCCATCTGGTCTCCGTCTTCACCCACTCGATACGCGAGACGCTGACCGCCAACCCGGCGCTCGTCGACTCCCGCAAGTACGTCAAGCCGGCGCGGGAGGCGGTAGCCGAGGAGGCGGCGAGACTCCTCGACGTGCTGGGCACCCCGGCGGCGGTCCCGGCCCAGTACGCGGCACAGGCCACGCCGGCTGCCGGGTAGCGGGACGGAAGCCGCTCACTGGCCCTCCGGGTCGAAGGCCCGGGCGACGGCGAGGCTGTCCTCGTAGACGTGGTGTCGGGTGATGAGGCCGTCTTCGACCGTGAGATGGAGGGCGAAGCGGGCGCGGTAGGCGCGTTGGGTGGGCCGGGCCGTCTGGCGGATCTCGCCGAGCACGATCGCGTCGCTTCCGTCGACGAGGATGCGCTCTATCTCGGTCGCCGCCTTCCCGGGGACGTGGTACTCGGCGAGTTCGCGGTAGTGGGCGACGGCGTCGGCGCGGGTGGAGCGATGGCGGATCCAGGGCGTGGCGGCGCGGCCGTGCTCGGCCTCCGGCCAGTCCAGTTTCCAGTCGCCGCGCTCGGCGTACAGCTCGCCGATGTGCTCCGGAACGCCCTCGCCGATCCGGCGCAGCAAGTCCTCCACTACGGCGCGCGTGGCCACGGGTGCGGCGGGGGTGGTCGGAGCGGTGGGAGTGGTTGCAGCGAGGGGAGCGGTCGCACGGGTGGGAGTGAGGGGGGTGGGCATGGCAGGGCCTCCGGTCCGAGGTACGCGTCGGGGTGACACGGGCGAAGCTCATTCTTCGGAGGTCGACGGCTGGGGGCGATTACCTCCGAGGTAAGCGTGCGGAAGACGCGGCGCCCAACGGCCCGGGCGCGGACCCGGCCCCAGCCCCGGGCCGGAGTGGGGGGTGGGTGTGGGGATGGGGTGGTGCTGGGTGACGACGCGGGGTGAGGTGGAAACGAATTAGGCTCGCGCTATGAAGCGCCATGAACGGATGAACGCACTGCTTGAGCTGCTCGGGGAGCGGGGCCGGGTGGAGGTCGAGGAGGCGGCGACCGAGCTGGAGGTCTCGGCCGCGACGATGCGGCGTGACATGGATGCCCTCGCCGAGCAGCAGTTGCTGACCCGTACCCGGGGCGGGGCGGTGCTCAGCTCGGTGGCGTACGACCTGCCGATTCGCTACAAGCACGCCCATCGGTCCGAGGAGAAGGAGGCGGTGGCGAGGGCGGCAGCGAAGCTGGTCGAGCGGGGGGATGTGGTCGGGCTGAGCGGGGGGACGACGACCACGGCGATCGCCCGGGTACTCGCCACCCGCCCGGACTTCGCCGAGGCGGGGCCGCAGCCGCATCTGACGATCGTCACCAACTCCCTCAACATCGCCAATGAGCTGGCCGTACGACCGCAGATCAAGATCGTGCTCACGGGCGGGGTGGCGCACTCGCGGTCGTTCGAACTGGTCGGCCCGTTCAGTGAGTTGGTGCTTCAGCAGATCTCCGTGGACATCGCGTTCATCGGGGCCAATGGGATGGATCCGGTGATGGGGGCCACGGTGCACGACGAGGCGGAGGCTCGGGTCAATCGCCTCATGGCGGAGCGTGCCCGGCGTGCGGTGGTGGTCGCGGATTCGTCGAAGATCGGCGCCCGTTGCTTCGCCCGGGTCGGTGACGCGGACGTCTTCGACACCTTCATCACGGACAGCGGTGCGACGGAGGCGACCCGGCGGGAATTCGCGGACCGGGGGCTGCGCGTGGTGACGGCACGCCCGTCGACCGTCCCGGCCGACAGTCAACGTTCCTGATCGGCGAGCGTTCCTGATCTGCCAGCGCTCCTGATCGGCGAGCGTTCCTGATCTGCCAGCGCTCCTGGTCCGCCAGCGTTGCCTGATCGGCCGCGCCCGGGAGCCCACGGGCGCGCCGCCGGGGGCCGCCCGGAGGGCCGGGGCGGTGGTAGGGGCTACGGGGGACGACGCGGCCGACCGTCGGGCGCGTGTTATCGCGCACCGTAGACCGGCTGCGGGGTCGCGGCGCCGGCCAGCAGTTGGCGGGCGGTGGCGCCGGCCTCGGACGGGGTCCAGCGGGCGCCCTTGTCGAGCGTGGGACCCGGGCGCCAGCCCTCCATGACGGTGATCCGGCCGCCCTCCGCTTCGAACACCCGGCCCGTGACGCCCTCGGACGCGGCGGAGCCGAGCCAGACGACGAGGGGCGAGACGTTCTCGGGCGCCATCGAGTCGAAGCCGCCGGCCGTCGGGGCGGCCATGGTCTCGGCGAACGTCCGCTCGGTCATGCGGGTGCGGGCGGCCGGTGCAATGGCGTTGACCTGAACCCCGTAGCGGCCCATCTCTGCTGCGGCAACCAGCGTCAGGCCGATGATTCCGGCCTTGGCGGCGGAGTAGTTGCCCTGTCCGACGCTGCCCGCCAGGCCGGCTCCGGAGGTCGTGTTGATGACCCGGGCCTGCGGTGTGCGGCCCTCCTTCGCCTTCGCGCGCCAGTGCATCGCGGCGTGTTTGAGCGGCAGGAAGTGGCCTTTGAGATGGACCCGTAGCACGGCGTCCCACTCGTCCTCCTCCAGGTTGACGAGCATCCGGTCGCGGAGAAAACCGGCGTTGTTGACCAGGGTGTCGAGTCGGCCGTAGGTGTCGAGGGCCGTGGTGATGAGGGAGGCGGCGCCGTGGGAGGTGGCGATGTCATCCCGGTGCGCGATGGCTTCGCCGCCCGCAGCCCGGATTTCCGCGACCACTCGGTCGGCGGGGGCATCGCCGCTTCCCCCGCCGTCCAGTCCCACGCCGAGGTCGTTGACGACCACGCGGGCGCCCTCGGCGGCGAGGGCGAGGGCATGCGCGCGTCCCAGTCCGCGCCCCGCGCCGGTCACGATGACCACGCGCCCGTCGCAGATTCCGGTCGATTCGGGCATCCGGTGTTCTCCAATCGTCAGTTGAGGGAGGGAGGTGAGAGGGAGGGAGGGAGGTGAGTGAGGGGGAGGAGGGGTGCGGGGTGCACACGCAGAGAGGGCAGGCGGTGCAGGGGTGCAGAAAGTGGCGGACGGTGCACGTGGTGCGTGTTGCAGGTGGTGCAGGTGGTGCAGGTGGTCCACGGGGAACGCCTGGTGGGGTGGCGAGGATGCGCGCGGTGTGGTGGCGCACGTGCGTCGTCCATGCGAGCCCGGGGGGGAAAGGGGCAAGCGAGTGGGTTGACCCGGAGGCGCAGGTGCGGCTCAGTCACGACGCCGCTCACCCCGGCCGCGCTCCTAGGCCGAGCGCCCAGGGCCCCGCTCCTCGGCCGCGCCCCCAGCCGTACCCTCCCCAACGTCACGCTCCCCGACCGCCAACCCCACGCTCCCCAGCCCCCCGGCTTCCCATCCCCCGGCCTCCGACCACGCCGCCGTCGGAAACCGCACCGCTATCGGGCACCACGCCGCCGTAGGGGATCGCGCCTCCGTCGGGAGCCGCGCCGCCATCGGGAACCGCGCCTCCGTCAGGAGCCGCGCCGCCGTCGGAGGCCGCGCCGCGCCCCGCCCCCCGGTCCACGGTCGCCGCGGCCAGGAAGGCCGGGCGTTCGCCTCCGCCGTGGACCAGGAGGCTGGCGCCGGTGATGTAGGCGGCGAGGTCGGAGGCCAGGAAGGCGCAGGCATCGCCGATCTCGGTGGGGGCGGCCAGTCGGCCGAGGGGGACGGTGCGGGCGACGGCGGCGAGGCCGACTTCGTCGCCGTAGTGGAGGTGGGAGAGCTCGGTGTGGACCATACCGAGGGTGAGGGTGTTGACGCGGATTTGCGGGGCCCATTCGACGGCCATGGAGCGGGCGAGGTTGGCCAGTCCGGCCTTGGCGGCACCGTAGGCGGCGGTGCCCGGTGAGGCGCGGGTGGCGCTGACGCTGCCGATCATGATGATGGAGCCGCCGGATTCCTGGTCGGCCATCACCTCACGGGCTGCGAGTGACGCGGTCAGGGGCACGGTCAGGTTCAACTCCAGGACGCGGGAGGCTTGTTGGGGCGTGGAGTCGGCGAGGAGGCGGTAGGGGGTGCCGCCGGCGTTGTTGACGAGGAGGTCCAGGCGCCCGTGTGTGGCGCGTATCCGGCGGAGGAGTCGGCCGGCCGCCGTCGGGTCGCGCAGGTCCGCTTCCGCGTAGTGGGCGGTACGGCCCGCCGCTTCCAACGACCGGTCAGGGGGTCTGCGCGCGCAGGCGATGACCTCCGCTCCGGCGGCGAGCAGGGTCGTGGTGATCCCCGCGCCGACGCCGCGCGTGCCGCCTGTGACGACCGCGACCCGGCCGGTCAGATCGATGGTGAGCGCCATGCGACACCTCCCGCAGCGCGCGCCGCGCTGCTACCTTCTCCCTCACAGCACCTAACAAACGTTTGGTGGGAAGGTAGCTGATCTGCTCATGGGTGTCTCCACCTCGCACCACGGCGCGGGCGCGATCGCCGTCGTCACCGTCGACTTTCCGCCGGTCAACGCCCTTCCCGTACAAGGCTGGTTCGACCTGGCCGAGGCCGTGCGGAGCGCCGGCCGGGATCCCGGCGTCCGGTGTGTGGTGCTCGCCGCCGCCGGGCGCGGATTCAACGCGGGCGTCGACATCAAGGAGATGCGGCGGACTCCGGGGCATTCCGCGCTGATCGGCGCCAACCGGGGCTGCTATGAGGCGTTCGCGGCGGTGTACGACTGCGAGGTGCCGGTGGTCGCCGCCGTCCGGGGGTTCTGTCTGGGGGGCGGCATCGGGCTGGTCGGCAACGCGGACGCGATCGTGGCGAGCGAGGACGCGACGTTCGGGCTGCCGGAGCTGGATCGTGGCGCGCTGGGCGCGGCGACCCATCTCGCCCGCCTCGTACCACCGCACCTGATGCGCACGCTCTACTACACCTCGCGCACCGTCACCGCCCGCGAGCTCCAGCGGCACGGGTCGGTGTGGGAGGTGGTGCCGGGCGAGGACGTGCTGGACGCGGCCCTGGCGCTGGCAGGGGAAATCGCGGCGAAGGACGGGTACTTGCTCCGGCTGGCCAAGGCCGCCATCAACGGCATCGACCCGGTGGACGTACGCCGCAGCTACCGCTTCGAGCAGGGCTTCACCTTCGAGGCGAACCTCAGCGGCGTCGCCGACCGGAAACGGGCCGCCTTCAAGACCCATTCCGATGCGGAGGAAGGAAGTTGAGAAGGGAATTGAGAGGGAGCTGAGAAGGAAGTTGAGAAGGGAGTTGGGCACCATGAAGAACACGAGCGATGCGGGCGACGCGGCGAGCCATGCCGCGAGCGACAAGGTCATGAGCGCGGACGCGGTCGTGGGGCGGCTGGCGAGTGGGATGACGATCGGCATCGGCGGCTGGGGGTCTCGTCGTAAGCCGATGGCGCTGGTGCGCGCCCTGCTGCGGTCCGATCTGACCGATCTGACGGTCGTCGCGTACGGCGGTCCGGACGTCGGCCTGCTGGCCGCCGCAGGCAAGGTCCGGCACCTGATCGCCCCCTTCGCGACCCTCGACTCGATCCCCCTCGAACCGCACTTCCGCGCCGCCCGGCAGCACGGCACCCTGGAACTCACCGAGCTCGACGAGGCGATGTTCCTGTGGGGGCTGGTCGCGGCCGGCCAACGGCTGCCGTTCCTGCCGGTCCGCGCCGGCCTCGGTTCCGACGTCCTGCGGGTCAATCCCCACCTGCGGACGGTGACTTCGCCGTACGTGGACGGGGAGGAACTGGTCGCGGTGCCGGCGCTGCGGCTGGACGCGGCGCTGGTCCATCTGCACCGGGCGGACGCGCGGGGCAACGGCCAATACCTGGGCGCCGATCCGTACTTCGACGATCTCTTCTGCGAGGCCGCCGACGCCGCGTATGTGTCCTGCGAACGGGTGGTGGACGGCGCCGAGTTGATGTCGGCGGGCGGCCCGCGGAGCTTGCTGGTCAAGCGGCCGTTCGTCAGCGGGGTGGTGGAGGCGCCGAACGGTGCGCACTTCACGGCCTGCGATCCGGATTACGGGCGCGACGAGGCTTTCCAGAAGGCGTACGCGGTGGCGGCCGCGCGGCCGGAGGAGTGGGCGGCCTTCGCCGAACGCTTCCTTTCGGGGGACGAGCGGGACTACCGGGCGGCGGTCGCGGCCTTTCACGACGAGGCGCGGCACGACGAGGCGCGGCACGGGGACGCGAGGCACGAGGACGCGCGGCACGAGGAGGAGGACGCGGAGGGGCAGAGGGCGCCGGGCCGTGCGCGGGGAGGTTCGGGGGTGGCGGGGCCTCCCACCCGGGCCGAATACTGCGTGGTGGCCTGTGCGGAGGCGTGGCGTGGGGCGGGTGAGGTCCTCGCCAGTCCCATGGGGACGGTGCCCTCGATCGGTGCGCGCCTGGCCCGGCTGACCTTCGCGCCCGATCTGCTGCTGACCGACGGCGAGGCGCTGCTGATCGGCGACGTCCCCGCGGTCGGTGCGCGCGCCGAGGTGATCGAGGGCTGGTTGCCGTACCGCCGGCATCTGGCACTGGTGGCCACCGGGCGTCGGCACGTCATGATGGGCGCGAGCCAGATCGACCGGTTCGGCAACCAGAACATCTCCTGCGTCGGCGACTGGTCCCGTCCGGACCGGCAGTTGCTAGGCGTGCGGGGCGCGCCCGCCAACACCGTGAACAATCCGACGAGTTACTGGGTTCCGCGGCATTCCCGGCGGACGTTCGTCGAGCGGGTGGACATGGTGTGCGGCGTCGGTTACGACCGGGCCGCCGCGGCAGGGCCGTCCGCGACCCGCTATCACGACATCCGGGAGGTCATCAGCGATCTGGGCGTCTTCGATTTCGCGACGCCGGACCATTCGATGCGGTTGCGCTCGCTGCACCCCGGGGTGTCCGTGGGGCAGGTGCGTGAGGCCACCGGGTTCGCGCTGACGGTGGGCTCGGAGGTGCCGCTGACGCGGGAGCCGACGGTGGAGGAGCTGCGGCTGATCCGCGAGGTGATCGATCCGATGGGCACGCGCGAGCGCGAGGTGCGGACGACGTGACCGACGACCGGACGGACGACGTGACCGAGGACCGAACCAAGGACCGAACGGAGGACGCGACCGGCGACCGCACCCCGGGCCCGACCGACGACCGAATCCCCGCCCCCGCGCCCCCTCCGCTGCGCACCGCCCTCACCGAGCTGGTGGGCGTTCGGCATCCGCTCGTCCAGACGGGGATGGGGTGGGTGGCCGGGCCGCGGCTGGTCTCCGCCACCGCCAACGCCGGGGCGCTGGGCATCCTGGCGTCCGCGACGATGTCGGTTCCCGAGCTGCGGGCGGCCGTACGGGAGGTCGCTTCGCGTACGGACGCGCCGTTCGGCGTCAATCTGCGTGCCGACGCCGGGGACGCCGGGGACCGGGTGCGGGTGATCATCGAGGAGGGGGTGAAGGTCGCCTCCTTCGCGCTGGCGCCGTCGCGGGAGCTGATCGCGCGGCTCAAGGACGCGGGGGTCGTCGTGATCCCGTCGGTCGGGGCGCGGCGGCACGCCGAGAAGGTGGCGGCCTGGGGCGCGGACGCCGTACTCGTCCAGGGCGGTGAGGGCGGCGGGCACACCGGGGAGGTGGCGACGAGCGTGCTGCTGCCGCAGGTCGTGGACGCGGTCGGCATCCCCGTGATCGCGGCCGGCGGTTTTCGCGACGGCCGGGGTCTGGTCGCCGCGCTGGCGTTCGGCGCGTGCGGGGTGGCGATGGGGACGCGGTTCCTGCTGACCTCGGACAGCACCGTGCCGGACGCGGTCAAGGAGCGCTATCTGGCGGCGTCGGTGAAGGACGTCACGGTCACGTCGAAGGTGGACGGGCTGCCGCACCGGATGCTGCGTACGCCGCTGGTCGACGCGCTGGAGCGGAGCGGGCGGGCGGCGTCCCTGGTGCGCGCGGTCCGGCACGCGGCGGCGCTGCGCAGGCAGTCCCGGACGGGCTGGCCTCGGCTGGTGCGCGACGGGCTGGCGATGCGGCACGGCAGGGAGCTGAGCTGGAGCCAGGTCCTCATGGCCGCGAACACGCCGATGATGCTGCGGGCCGCGATGGTCGAGGGCCGGCCGGATCGGGGCGTGATGGCCGCCGGCCAGGTCGCCGGGCTGATCGAGGATCTGCCGTCGTGCGCGGAACTGGTGGAGCGGATCATGGCGGAGGCGTACGAGACGCTGGCGCGGCTCCCGGGAGCGCGGGGCGACGGCTCCCCGCGCCCGGTGACGGGGTAGCGCGGGTTGGCCTCTCTCCGATGCCCTCGCTCTCCGATGCCTCCCTCTCCGATGCCCTCGCTCTCCGGCGCCCTCCCTCTCCGGCGCCCGTGACCTGCACTCGGAGCATCGGCGGACCGCCGGTGCCACCACATGCGCACCCGGGGCTGTTTTCCGCACCCCGCGCATGGAGAATGGGAATGTTCGTGCGAGGGCCGGGCCGGCCTTCGCAGGAGGAGTTCCGACCGGGGGAGAGATTTCGTGCGGAAGATCATGGCCACAGTTCTGGCGGCGGTCGCGTGCGGCGCGTCGCTGACGCTGACCACGGCCGCGGACGCCGCGGCTGCGGGCGGGGCGCCGCACTGCGTCAAGGTGCGCAAGTTCTTCGACAAGGACCACCGGCGCTATGTGCGGCTGACCAACCTGTGCTCCAGGCGCACCGCGTGCTTCACCATCGTGATCCCGCATCACAAGGACCCGCAGGGCCGCCTCACGAAGGGCGCGACGAAGGACGTGCGCTACGGCACGGTCCAGGGTCCGCGGGCCCTCTACGTCAAGAACACCGTCTGCCGGGAGCACCCGCCCCGGCAGTAGCACCCGGTCTGCCCGGAACGCCGGTCTGCCGGGAGACCACCGCCGGCCGGGAGGACACCGCGTAGCGCGAGAACGCCGCTTAGCGCGAGGACACCGCGTAGCGCGAGGACACCGCGTAGCGCGAGGACACCGCTTAGTGGTCAGCTCCGGAAGTTCTTCGGGGGGTGACCGAGTGTCAGGTGGATGCGGCGTTGAGGAGGGTTTCGGCGGCGGTGGTGCGGGCGTAGAGGACGGAGCGGCCGGTGCGGTGGGCGCTTACCAGGCCGGCCTTGCGTAGCGCGGTGAGGTATTGGGATACCCCGGCCGGGGAGAGCCCGGTTCGGCGGGCCAATTGTGTGGTGGAGGCCGGGGTCTCCAGTTCAGTCAGCAGCCGCGTCCGCGAGCGGCCCAGTACAGCGGCGAGGGCGTCGGCCCGGGGGGCGGGCCGCGCCGTCCATAGGGAGCCGACGCCGCGTGCCGGATAGGCGAGTTGCGGTGGGTCCGGCAGTGTGGTGCGGGTACGCAGTCCCGGTCCGGTGAAGGCCGAGGGGATCAGCAGCAGTCCTGTGCCCGCCGTGCTGCGGGTCAGTGGCTGCTTTCGACGGGCCATCCGCAGCGCGTTGTCGTCCCAGCTCACGGAGGTGTGCAGGTCGTTGAAGAGGCGGCCCGCGCCGTGCTCGGCAACCATGCGGGCCCGGTAGAGGATGTCGGCGTCCAGCACCGCCCGGATCCGGTCCCAGTAGGGGGCGAGTGCCAGCTCCCAGTACGTTTCGATCTCTTGCGTGACCTTGGCCAGGCAGTTCTGCGGGTCGGTGTGCAGGGTCCGCAGCCGGGGGCCGAGATTCCCCTGGTGGTGGGCCAGGTGGTCGAGGTCCTGGCGTACTCGGTCGGCGGGCGAGGCTCGGATCGCATCCCACTCCGCCTCGGGTGTGGGGGCCGGTGTGGCGGGGGCCGGGTTGAGGAAGTCGGGGACGTAGCCGGCGGTGGGCGGGATCAGCTCGCAGAGCCAGCCCCGGTCCAGTCCGGCGGCCACCAGGCGCGGCCGTACCTGGTCGGCCCAGGCCCAGTGGATGGGATGCGTGGTGTCGGACCTCAGTAGCCGGAAGCTGGCCGCGACCTCCCACATCGGTGAGACGGCGAACCGCACTTGCGCCAGATCGCTCGCCGAGAACGCCAGCTCCGCCACGATGAACGCTCCTCAATGGATTCAGGCATGCGTGAATCCATGGCGCGTCAGCCTACCGTGCGTAGATCATCTCGCCATGACCTCACAGACGATCACCGCGGCGGCATCGGGCACCTGGAAGCTCGGCGACCGCACCGTCAACCGGATCGGTTTCGGCGCCATGCGCCTGGCGCAGCACGGCGAGGCGTTCGCCGCCGATGCCGTCCCACGCGACCGCGACCAGGCAGTCGGTGTGCTGCGCCGCGCAATCGAGCTCGGCGTGAACCACATCGACACCGCCGCGTTCTACTTCTCGCCGCTGCGCTCCGCCAACGAGCTGATCAACCGGGCACTGGCCCCCTACCCGGACGACCTCGTCATCACCACCAAGGTCGGACCGGGCCGCGATCCCTCGGGGCAGTGGATGCCGCACGCCACCCCCGAGCAACTGCGCGGCCAGGTCGAGGAGAACCTGCGCCAGCTCGGCCGCGACCACCTCGACGTGGTGAACCTGCGCATCGTCGGCACCGATTCCCTCGCCGAACGCTTCGGCGCACTCGCCGAACTGCGCGAAGCCGGACTCATCCGTCACCTGGGCCTGTCCAATGTCCGTCCCCACCACCTCGCCGAGGCCCAGGCCATCGCGCCCGTGGTCTGCGTCCAGAACATGTACGGCATCGGCGCATCACCCGAGCAGAAGGAGTTCCTGGACATCTGCGGTGAACAACGCATCGCGTTCGTGCCGTTCTACTCGATCGCCGGCACCGGACGCGAAGGGGGCGCGACCGCCGACCACAGCCCGCAGGTGCACACCATCGCCCGCGCCCACGGCGTGAGCACAGCCCAGATCCGGCTGGCGTGGACCCTGCACCAGGGCCCCCACGTCCTGGCCATCCCCGGCACCGGCGACCCCGACCACCTCGCCCAGAACGTCGCCGTCGGCTCTCTGCGCCTGTCCGAGGACGAAGCCGGCGTCCTGGACCGTCTCCACCACGAAACAGCATGAACAAGAGCCCGTACGGTGCCGTGATCCGCTTCCTCTGATCGGCTTGTCCGCCTTGCCTGTCGCCGCCCGCCCGCCCGATAGTCCTGCGCGCCTCCGAGCGACAACGACTGAAGAAGGCGGCCTACGCTCACAAGACCCCGCACCAGACCAGGATCCGGTCACGGATCGTGCTCCTGGCGGCTCGGGGCAGGCCCAACGCGCGGATCGCGCTTGGGGTGGGAGTGCACGTGGACACCGTGCGCACCTGGCGGGACCGATTCGCCGAGAAGGGCAGCAACGCTCCTGGACCTTCGGACCGGCTCCGGGACTTCGAGAACCGCCACAACGCCACGGCACAGCCATTCCAGTGGAAGTTCACCACCTCCGACCTGGACGATCTGTTGGCCAGGCTCGACCGGCACGCCACCGATCGCCCAGAACAATCCTCAGTTGCGTTGACAGCATGATCAACTCCCGAAGGACTTCCGGAGCCGACCGCTTAGCGCGAGAACGCCGTCAGCGCCCGGGTCGGCGGCTGAGGTCGGGCCGGCCGAGGTGGCCGGGTTCGCGCTGGGCCTCGCCCAGCCACAGGTGCGGCGGCGCGTGGTGCCGGATCGCCGTCGTCACCTTGTCCTGGCTGCCCTGAGGTACCGGCAGGCGGTAGCGCAGGCGGGGCAGGCCGGGGGCGATCGGGTCCTCGTCGCGGACGAGCGCCCACAGCACCGGATCGCGGTCGTTGATGGGGCCGCTCGGGCACAGCTCGATGGAGAACTGCTTCACCCGGCGTCCCATCTGGCTCCAGTGGACGCCGACGCCGGCCAGCACGGCCCAGGGGATGATCTGGCGCGCCCTGCCGTTGTCCAGCCAGACGCCCTGGGCGTCGACGACGACCGCCACGTTCCTGCCCTGCCAGACCGGCAGGCCGAAAAGCACGCCGAGGGCTCCGAAGACGAGCATCATCACGATCCCGGCCAGGCCCTTGACGGAGAAGTCGCCCTTGGCCGTTCCGGTGGCGAGCATGATCAGTCCGACGACTCCGATCAGGCCCAACGCGAGGAACGCCAGGCAGATGGGGAGGGATCGCACGGCCGCCCGGCGGCCGGTTCGGACGACGATCGCGTCGGGAGCGGGACCGGGAGTGGGCGTGGGACCGGGAGTGGGGCCGGCCGGAATGTGTGGCATGGGCATGATCGCGCAGTCTACGGTTTCGCCGCCCCCAGCCGTGCGGTGGCCCGCGCTCTGTGGCCCGTAGGTCCGTGGCCGTAATGTTGCCGCCCATGAGCGAATACGGCGACGCCGACTCCCGTGCCGGACAACTGCGGGCCGGCTTTCAGCGGCAGGGCGCGACCGGGCTGGCGGCCGGAGCCGCCCGCGACGACCGGCGCAAGCGCGTGATCCACACCGTGATCGCGGCGGCGCTGGCCGTCGCCGGTCTGGTCCTGACCGTGGTCCGGCTCACGGGCGGCGGCCACGTGGGCGCCTGGACCTGGCTGTACGCGGCGGGGACGGTGCTCACCGCGACGGCGGCGGTCCTCGCCCGGCGCGCGCCGACCCGCCTGGTGTTCGCGCTGATCGTCGCCGGCGTCGCCGTGATGGAGGTCGGGGACGTGGTGAGCCGGTAACTCCCCCGGTCGCCCTCGGCGGGCGTCGCCGTTGACCACGGCCGCCCTCTGCCTCCACAGCCGTTCGACGGCCTCTTCAGCCGTCTACAGCCGCCGCTACAGCTTCCTCCGCAGCCGGTCGATCGCCTCTACAACTGCCTCTGCCTCTGCCTCTGCCTCTACATCTACGTCTACCTCTTCCCCTCTACAGCCGTTCGATGATCGTGACGTTGGCCTGGCCGCCGCCCTCGCACATCGTCTGGAGACCGTAGCGCCCCCCGGTGCGTTCGAGTTCGTGCAGCAGCGTGGTCATCAGCTTGGTGCCGGTCGCGCCGAGAGGGTGGCCGAGGGCGATGGCGCCGCCGTTGACGTTGACCTTCTCGGGGTCGGCGCCGGTTTCCCCGAGCCAGGCGAGGACGACCGACGCGAACGCCTCGTTGATCTCCACCAGGTCGATCGCGTCGAGGGTGAGTCCGGTCTTCTTCAAAGCGTGGGCCGTGGCGGGGATGGGGGCCGAGAGCATGCGCAGGGGGTCCTCGCCACGGACGGACAGGTGGTGGATCCGGGCGCGTGGGGTCAGGCCGTGCCGGCGGACCGCGCGCGCACTGGCCAGCAGTATCGCGGAGGCTCCGTCGGAGACCTGGGAGGAGACGGCTGCGGTCAGGCGGCCACCCTCGACGAGGGGCTTGAGGCCCGCCATCTTCTCCAGCGAGGTGTCGCGGCGCGGGCCCTCGTCCTGGGTGACCTGGCCGTAGGGCACGATCTCGCGGGTGAAGCGGCCCTCGTCGATGGCTCGGACCGCCCGCTGGTGGGAGCGCAGGGCGTACTCCTCCATGGCGTGGCGGGAGATCCCCCACTTCTCGGCGATGAGTTCGGCGCCGTGGAACTGGTTGACGGGGCTGTCGCCGTAGCGGGCGCGCCAGCCCTCGCTGCCGGCGAACGGCCCCTCGGTGAGGCCGAGCGGTTCCGCGGCCTGCCGGCTGGCGAAGGCGATCGGGATCATCGACATGTTCTGGGTGCCGCCGGCGACGACGAGATCCTGGGTGCCGGAGAGCACGCCTTGGGCGGCGAAGTGCACGGCCTGCTGCGACGATCCGCACTGCCGGTCGACGGTGACGCCGGGCACCTCCTCGGGGAGTCCGGCCGCCAGCCAGGCGGTGCGGGCGATGTCGCCAGCCTGCGGGCCGACGGTGTCCAGGCAGCCGAAGACGACGTCGTCGACGGCGGCGGGGTCCACATCCGTACGGTCCATCAGCGCCCCCAGGACATGGGCGCCGAGGTCGGCCGGGTGGACGGCGGCGAGCCCGCCGCCGCGCTTGCCGACCGGGGTGCGCAGGGCGTCGATGAGGTATGCCTCGCGTGGCTCGTAGGGCGCGGACGTCATGGCTGGCTCCTTCACGTCGGTGGGGGCGTCTTTCCCGGTGGGCTCCTGGGAGTGCGCTGCCCGGCCCGCCTATTCCCGTACGGCGATGCCGTCCAGGACCATCGACAGGTACTGGCGGGCGATCTCCTCGGGGCGGTGGTGGCCGTCCGGCCGGTACCAGCTCGCCGCGACCCAGACGGTGTCGCGGACGAAGCGGTAGGTGAGCCGGACGTCGAGGTCGGCGCGGAAGACGCCGTCTCTCACACCGCGTTCCAGGGTGCCCAGCCAGGCTTTTTCGAACTTCTGCTGGGAAGCGGTGAGGTAGCCGAAGCGGGGCTGGGCGGCGAGGTGCTTGGACTCCTTCTGGTAGATCGCGACGGCGGCCCGGTGCCGGTCGATCTCCCGGAAGGACTCGGTGACCAGGGCTTCGATGGTTTCCCTCGGGCCGAGTCCGGCGGCGAGTACGGCGTCGTAGCCGTCCCAGAGCTCGGTGAGGAAGGTGGAGAGGATCTCGTCCACCATCGATTCCTTGGAGTCGAAGTGGTAATAGAGGCTGCCCGCGAGCATGCCGGCCTCGTCCGCGATCCGGCGGACGGTGGTGGCGTTGTAGCCGTGGGCGGCGAAGACCTCCGCCGCGATGTCGAGCAGTTCGCGGCGGCGCTCGGGGGACGCGCTCACGGTCGTCGTCTTCTTCTTGGCTGGCACCTGGCCATTGTCGCTCCACCGTCGGGGCCGCCTCTCAGGCGTGCTGGCTGCTGACCGGGACGACCTCGCCGGTCATGTAGGAGGAGTAGTCGCTGGCCAGGAAGACGATGACGTTGGCGACCTCCCAGGGTTCGGCGTAGCGGCCGAACGCCTCGCGGGCGGTGAGTTCGCTCAGCAGTTCCTCGGTGGTGACCTTGGCGAGGTGGGGGTGCATGGCCAGGCTCGGGGAGACGGCGTTGACCCGGACCCCGTAGGCGGCGGCCTCGGCGGCGGCGCAGCGGGTCAGCGCCATCACTCCGGCCTTGGCGGCGGCGTAGTGGGCCTGGCCGCGCTGGGCCCGCCAGCCGGTGACCGAGGCGTTGTTGACGATGACGCCGCCCCCGCGTGCGGCCCGGCCGGGTGCGGCGCGCATCCGGCGCAGGGCGGCGCGGGTGCAGCGGAAGGTGCCGCCCAAGGTGACGTCGAGGACCTTGCCCCATTGGTCGTCGGTCATCTCGACGAGGTCGGCGGTGCCGCCGAGGCCGGCGTTGTTGACGAGGATGTCGAGCCGGCCGTGCCGCTGTTCGGCCAGGTCGAGGAGCGCGGCGATCTGCGTTTCCTCGGTGACGTCGCAGGGCAGGGCGGCGACGCGGTGGGGGCCGAACTCCTCGGCGAGCCGGTCGGCGGTTTGCTCCAGACGGCGGGTGTGGGCGTCGGAGAGGACGACGTCCGCGCCCTCCTCCAGCAGTTTGCGGGCGGTGGCGCCGCCGATGCCCGCGCCCGCGGCGGCGGTGACGACGGCCGTCCGGCCGGTCAGCAGCCCGTGCCCGGGGACGTACGAAGGCTTCTCGGTCGTCATGGCCGTACGCTAACCTACCAAACACTTGTTAGGGAACCGTCAGGCGACCGGAGGGACGGCTCGGTGGATCTCGAACACGCCCCGGGGGACGAGGAGTTCGGGCGGCGGGCACGCGACTGGCTGGCCGCGCACGTGCCCGCCACGCCGCTGCCCTCCCTGGAGACCGAGGAGGGGTTCGCGGCCCACCGGGAGTGGGAGCGGACCCTGGCCGCGGACCGCTGGTCGGTGGTCTCCTGGCCCGAGGAGTACGGCGGCCGGGGCGCCTCCCTCGCGCGCTGGCTGCTCTTCGAGGACGCCTACCATGCCGCGCACGCGCCCGGCCGGGTCGGCCAGAACGGCATCAGCCTCCTCGCCCCGACGCTTTTCGCGCACGGCTCCCCCGCCCAACTCGCCCGCGTCCTCCCGCCGATGGCGCGCGGCGAGGTCATCTGGGCGCAGGCCTGGTCCGAGCCGGAAGCCGGTTCCGATCTCGCGTCGTTGCGCGCGGCGGCCGAGCGGACCGAGGGCGGCTGGCTGCTGAGCGGCCAGAAGACGTGGTCCTCGCGGGCCGCCTTCGCCGATCGCGCGTTCGGGCTGTTCCGCAGCCATCCGGACGCGGACCGTCCGCACCACGGACTGACGTATGTGATGTTCGACCTCGCGGCGCCGGGCGTGACCGTACGGCCCATCGGGCGGCTGGACGGCAAGCCGGCCTTCGCCGAGATCTTCCTGGACCGGGTCTTCGTCCCCGACGAGGACGTGATCGGCGAGCCGGGCCAAGGATGGCGGGTCGCGATGAGCACGGCGGGCAACGAGCGCGGGCTGACGCTGCGCAGCCCGGGCCGCTTCACGGCGGCCGCCGACCGGCTCGTGGCGCTGTGGCGGCGGCGCGCCGATCCGGCCGATACGGCGCTGCGCGACCGGGTCGCCGACGCGGTCATCGGCGCCCGCGCCTACGACCTGTTCACCCGCGCCACCGCCGCGCGGCTCGCCGCGGGCGCCACGGCCGGAGCGGAGTCCAGCCTCACCAAGGTGTTCTGGTCGGAGCTGGACCTGGCCCTGCACGAGACCGCGCTCGACCTGCTGGGCGCGCGGGGTGAGCTGGCCGGTCACGCCGGCGAGGCCCCGGAGCACGGCGGTTGGGCGGAGGGCTGGACCTTCGCCCTGGCCGGGCCGATCTACGCGGGCACCAACGAGATCCAGCGCGACATCATCGCCGAGCGGCTGCTGGGCCTGCCGAAGGGCCGCCGGTGAGGCGCGCGGCCGGACAACCGGGGCGCGGGTGACTGCGGTGACGACGGCTACGTCGGTGACGGCGATGACGACGGCTACGTCGGTAACAGCGGTGACGGCGCACGAGGAGAGGACGGCGGCGGGTGGCTTTTCTTCTGGACGACGAGCAGCGCGAGTTCGGCCGGACGCTCGACCGGATGCTGGGCGCGGCGGACCCGGCGGGCACGGTGCGGGCCTGGGCCGTGGACGACACCGGGCCGGGCAGGAAGCTGTGGCGGCGGCTCGCGGACGCCGGGGTGTGGGGGCTCGCGGTCCCGCGTGAGTACGCGGGATCGGGCTTCCTGCCCGTGGAACTGGCCGTCGCCTTCGTGGAGTTGGGGCGGCACGCGGTGCCGGGGCCGGTCGTGGAGACGGTGGCCGCGGCGGCTCTGCTGGGGCGCCTGGGCGACGCGGCGCTCGGTGCCCGGTGGCTGCCGCACGTCGCGGCCGGCGCCCGGATGGTGTCGTACGCGGATGACGCCCACGGGCCGTACGCCCTGGACGCGGCGGCTGCCGAGGTGACGTTCGCCGTGACCGGTGCCCGGCTGCTGCGCGTGACCGACCACGGGCCGGTCCAGCCCTCCCTGGACCCGGCGCGGCGGCTCGTGCGGCCCGGGCCCGGCGGCGAAGTGCTGGCGAACGGGCCCGCGGTCCGGGCCGCCGCCGCGCACGCCGCCGACGTCGCGGCCTTCCTGACCGCCGCCCAGGCGCTCGGCGTCGGCTGCCGGCTGCTGGCCGACACGGTCGCCCACGCGCGCCGGCGCGAGCAGTTCGGCGTGCCCATCGGCTCCTTCCAGGCGGTCAAGCACCGGCTGGCCGACGCGCTGCTGGCCCTTGAGTTCGCCCGGCCGCTGGTCTTCGCGGCGGCGCTGGCCCTCAGGGCGGGGGACGCCGGGGCGGCCGGGCGGGAGGTGGCGGCGGCGAAGGCGGCGGCGGGCGAGGCCGCGTACGGGGCGGCGCGCGCGGCGCTCCAGTTGCACGGCGCGGTGGGCTACACCCGGGAGCTGGACCTGTCGCTGTGGATCGGCAAGGCGCGGGCGCTGCGGAGCGCCTGGGGCACACCGTCCGCCTGCCGGGCGCGGGTGCTGGCAGGGCGAGCCCTCGACCAGCAGTTCCTCCCCGAGCAATTCCTTCACTAGTAAAATACCTGTTAATCTCTTTCCCATGGGGAAGCACACCAAGCCCGCCGGGCCCGCACCGACCACCGCTCCGGGGACCCGGGCGCGCGTGCGCCCGCTGCCCCTCAAGAGCACCGTGCGGCTGCGCCGGCCCGTCGACATCTGGCACAAGCCGGCGCTCAGCGCGGTGGTGGCGCTGGCGATTCCCGACCTCGCGCTGCTCGCCGCGGACCGGCTGGATCTGATCCTCTACACCTCGGCCGGCGCGATGTGCGCCCTGTACGCACACGGCCTGCCCTACGCCGCCCGCGCCCGCACGCTGACCTGGGTGGTGCTCGGCATGGTCGCGAGCCTCGGCGTCGCCCTGACCGCCGCCTCGTTGACCGCCTCCACCGCGCTGCTCGTCGTCCTCGCGTCGCTGACCGCCGCGGTCCACAAGGTCGTGTGCGAGGCGACGCGGGTCGGACCGCCGGGCAATCTCATCCTGACCTTCATCGCCGCGTCGGCCTTCTTCGTCCCGCAGCGGGCCGGGCAGGTCCCGGGCCACCTGGCCCTGGCGCTCGCCGCCGGTGTCCTGGCCTGGCTGGTGTGCATGGCGCCGGGGCTCGTCCGGCCGCGCGGTCCGGAGCGGATCGCCACCGCCCGCGCGCTGGAGGCCGCCGCCGGTCTGCTGCGTACGGATCACGGGGGCGGCGCCGCGCCGGCCGGGGTGGCGCACGCCCGGCACACGGCCGCGGCCGCCGTGAACGCGGCCTGGCACACCCTCTTCCTGGTCCCGGTCCGCACTCCGGCGAAGGCGGCGGCCCGCGCCGGACTGGAACGGCTGCTCGTACGGGCCGAGGCGTCGTTGGGCGCGTCCGGTGGGGAGGCGGAGGCCGAGCGGCTCGCCGGCTGGGCGCGGGAGCTGCGCCGCGGCCGCCCGCTTCCCGAGGTTCCGCTCTCCGCCGCCCGGGCCGAGCAACGGGCCGGGTTCATCGCGGAGTCCGCGGCGGGGACAGCGGCACAAGCGGCGGCGTCCGGCCGCCCGCGCGGGCTGAAGGGGACCCGCACCGTCCTGGCCCGGCTCGCGCCGGGATCCCCGCTGCTGCCCATCGGTGCCCGCGTCGCCGTCGGCTGCGTGCTCGCGGGCTGGGCGTCGATGGCCGTCGGCGTCGGGCACCCGTACTGGGCGGTGGTCACGGCGGCCTCGATCTACCAGGCCAACACCACGCTGTCCTGGCAGCGCGCCGTGCAGCGCACCCTGGGCAATCTGCTCGGGCTCGTGCTGTTCACCGCGATGCTGCCGCTGATCCGCACCGGGCCGCTCGCCATGATCCTGCTGGCGCTGGCCTGCCAACTGGGCGCCGAGGCATGCATCACCCGCAACTACTGGCTCGGGTCGGTGTGCGTCACCCCCATGGCGCTGCTGCTGACCGGATTCGGCGGTCACCTGCCCGCCACGACGCTGATCGCCGACCGCTGGACCGACACGGTGGTGGGCGCGGTGGTGGGCCTGGCCTGCTGTGTGCTGATCACCAATCGGCGGGCCGCCGACCGTATCGACGCCGCGCTGGAGCGGGTGGCGGACGCCGAGGCCGCGGCGCGCCTGCTCCTGGCCGCCGCTCCGGTGCCGGGACGGGACGACGCAGGGGCGACCGCGCGGGCCCGCGACCGGCTCGCAGGCTGCCTGATCGAGCTGCGGGAGGCGGCCGAGGTCGCGGCCGGCGAGTGGTGGCAGCGGGCGCTGCCGCAGGAGCGGATCGCTCTCGCCGAGCGGCGGGGGCACCGCACGCTGGCGGGGCTGGTGCGCCGGCTGACCCAGCCCGCCCTCGCCGCGTGACCTGACACCCGCACCGGCTCGCGGCAGGCACAATGATCAGACGGCAGGAGGCCGGGAGGAGAGTGCGGGTGACCGAGGACATCGTCGCGGGGGTGCTGCGCCAGTGGCAGCAGGTGCACCCCGGGCTGGACACCGGCCCGATGGCGGTGATCGGGCGGCTCAACCGCTGCTCGGCGCTGCTGCAACAGGCGGCCGACGCGCCGCTGCGGCGCGCCGGGCTCACCCGTCCGGAGTTCGACATCCTCGGCACGCTGCGCCGGATGGACCGCGAACTGACCCCCGGACGAGTGGCCCGCGAGACGTTCGCGTCGGGGGCCGCGGTGACCAAGCGGGTGCGGCAGTTGGAGGTGCGCGGGCTGATCGCCCGGCGGCCCGACGACCGGGACCGCCGCGTCGCGCACCTCTCGCTCACCGACGAGGGCCGCGACATCATCGACCGGCTGCTGCCCGAACAGTTGCGGTACGAGGCGGCGCTGCTGGCCGGGATCGGCGACGAGCGGCAGGCCGAACTCTCCAGCGCGCTGGGCGAGTTGCTGGTGGTGCTGGAAGGGCGTCTGGGAAGCCTGATGGACTGAGGGGCCTCGCCGCCCCGCTCCTTCGGCCCTTCCGGCCGTCCGCCCCGTCAGCTCCTCGGGAACGGCTCGTCGCTCCAGCGGAACCACGCGCTGTCGTCGTCGAGGTGCAGCAGGAATTCCGCCACCGGTCCGGCCGGAGCCACCAGGCGTACGCCGCCGAAGGCCCGGGCGTAGGCGTCCTCCCACGCCGCCGGGTCGTCGTCGATCGTGTCGGTCAGCTCCAGTTCCCGTGCGCAGTGCGGCCGCAGTTCCGCGAAGGCCGGGCCGGGCGCGAACCGCCCGTTGAGCCAGGGGAATTCCGCGTCCGTGATCGTGATCTCGCCGATCACGTCCGCGCCCCGCTCCACCCGCCAGATCTCGCCGATGAACGGCATGCTGCCGCCTCCCCTATGTCGTGCGGTGACACGCACGACCGGCCCTCGCAGCGGCACGGGGGACACTCATCGCACGTGACGGTCGGACGACAGGATCGCAGACGGCCGCCGGGCCGCGCGGCGCTTCCGGCCGCCCGTCCACAGAGCGAGACGGGCGGTCCGGGGAACGGGCCTGCGTGGGAGCGGCGTGGGGCGGGAGAGGCCCTACGGCTCCAGGCGGGCGATGCGTCCCTGTTCGCCGGCGGCCCAGCAGCCCAGGTCCGGTGCGCAGTCGACGGTGTCGTAGGAGCCCGTGTCGAAGGCGTGCCAGGTGCGGCCGCCGTCGACGGTCAGATCGCTCCCGGTGGGGCCGACCGCGAGGGCGAGGCGCCGCGTGTGCGGCAGCCAGGTCACCCCGGAGCGGTACGCCCGCGGGGGTGCGGCGGCTCCGCTCCAGCTCGCGCCGCCGTCACCGGTGACCGCGGCGGCCGACGGGGAGGGCTGCCCGGTGCGGTAGTCACCGCCGACCGCCAGGCCGTGGGTGCGGTCGCGGAAGGCGAGGGCGAAGACGCCGCGGGCCGGATCACCCGCCGGGACGGGGGTGTCGGTCACCGACCAGGTGCGGCCGCGGTCGGAGCTGTGCAGGACACGGGCGGTGGCCGCGCCGCCGGTCGCGATCCAGGCGTCGTGGCCGCCCGAGGAGACCAGGCACTGCCCGCTCGCGGCGAAGGCCGCCTCGCCGCCGAGCGCCCGGGGCATACCCGCCGACGGCAGCACCCGCCAACTGCGGCCGCCGTCACCGGTGGACAGGATGCGGTACCTGCCGTCGACGGGGTCGCTGAGCGCGATGCCGTGCCGCCGGTCGAAGAAGGTCAGGCAGTCGTAGAAGGCCCGGGGGTCGGTGTTGCGGAAGCTCTCGGTCCAGGTGGCCCCGCCGTCGTCGGTGCGGAAGACGCGCGAGGACTCCCCCTCCCCGATCGCGAGGGCCACGGCGCGGCGCGCGTCGAACGCCTCGATGTCGCGGAACTCCAACTCGCCGGCGCCCGGCGGGGAGACGTCGCTCCAGTGCGCGCCGCCGTCCCGGGTGCGCAGCACGGTGCCCTTGGTGCCGGCGACCCAGGCGGTCGTGCGGCCGACGGCGGCCAGACCGCGGAAACGGGCGCTGCTGCCGCTGTCCTTGAGGTGCCAGCCGGCGGTGAAGGCGCCGGAAGCCGTCGGGGCGGTGTGCGCCGCGGTGGGAGGCTTCGCCGAGGTGAGCGGCTGCGCGGTGGCGGACGGTCCGGCGGTCAGCGCGGCGAGCACCGCCGCGCAGGCCGCGACCGCCGCGCGGCCCCGGCGGGTGCTCGGTCCCGGGCCGCCCGGCCCGCGCCCGCTCGGGCCGCCCCTCGTCCTGTCCTTCCCCCGAAGTCCCTCGCCCCGCACGCCCGCCGTATGCCTCAGCCGCCCCATCGCGCCCCACCCCGCGTCACGTTCCCCATGGGCCTCAGGTCTCTCCGGCCCCTCATTGCGCTGGAAGCTAGCCCAGCGCACCGGCCCCGTCCAGGCCGCCTCGCGACCGGCGGGGCATGTCCTGATCAGCCGTCAGCTCGCGTCGGAGTCCCCGAACAGCCGCGCCAGGTGCAGATCCAGCAGTCGCAACGCCTGCTCCGGCGGGTGGACGTCCAGCAGGACGTACGTGGAGAGCCCGTCGGCCAGGCTGATGAGCGTCATGGCCTCGTCCTCGGTGGCCCGGGCCGGGGCCAGTTCGCCCCGCTGCGCCGCGCGGCGCAGTTGGTCGGCGAGGAAGGCGCGGAGGGCGGGGATGCCGTCCCTGGCCTCGGCGCGCAGGGTCTCGTCGTGCACGGCGCGGGCGAAGTACGCGGCGCCGACGAGCGTGCCGATGCGGCTCTGTTCGTCCAGCGGCAGCATGCCCGACAGGCAGGCGCGCAGCACCGCGCGGGGTGACGGCTCCTCGGTCAGCGTCCGGATGCGTTCGCGGATCCGCCGGTCGGCCAGGCGGTTGATGTGCTGGAGGGCGAAGGCGAGCATCTCGTCCTTGGTGCGGAAGTAGTGCTGCAACCGGCCGAGCGAGATACCGGCCTCGGCGGCGACATCCCGCAGGCTCGCGCCGTCCAGCCCCCGGGTGCTCGCGATCCGCCAGAGCGCCTCGGAGATCTCCTGGCGCCTGGCCTCGTGGTCCACCTTCTTGGGCACCGGCGGTCTCCCTTCCTTCGGTGCGGCCCGCCGGCCGCCAGGTTCTCACCCTCGATTTTTACAAGTCGCTTGTACCGTTATAACGTACCGGCATTCAATACGTTTGACTTGGAAACCGGTGACCCGCATGCCCCAGCACGCCGCCCCCCTCCTGCGACCGCCCCGCCACCGCGTCGATCCACGCGCCCGCCGCTGGTGGACGATCCAGGCGCTGCTGACCCTCAGCGGTCCGACGCTGCTCACCGCGCTGGTCATGGCGGCGCTCTCCGCGCTGTTCTTCCCCGGCGCGCTGCCGTGGCTGGGCCCGTCGCTGCTGGTCACGCTCGTCCTGCCGGCCCTGATCTACCTCGTGGTGATGCCGCGCCGGCGGTATGCGGTACACGCCTGGGAACTCGGCGACCGCGCGGTGTACGCGGCGAGCGGCTGGTTCTGGCAGCGGCGGCGGATCGCCCCGCTGTCCCGGGTGCAGACGGTGGACACCCTGCGCGGCCCCCTTCAGCGGCGCTACGGGCTGGCCACGGTGACCGTCACCACCGCCTCCACCGCCGGCGACATCAAGATCGCCGGACTGTCCGACGCCGACGCCGAGGAGCTGTCCCGGCGGATCGGCGACATCGCGCAGGACGTTCCGGGTGACGCCGCATGAGCGCCCCGGAGTACACCCCCGCGCCCACCGGCCCCGCGCCGTGGCGCCGGCTCGATCCCCGCACGCTCCTGGTGCACTGCGGCTGGATGGCCGCCCCCCTCGGCTCGCTGGCGCTCACCGCGCTGGCGACCGGCGGCCGGATCACCGTCGGAGCCTGGATCACCCTCGCCGCGATCGCCGCCTCCTTCGCCGTGATCACCGCGATCGGCTTCGTCCGCTGGGCCCGTACGGACTTCCGCGTCACCCTCCGCCCGGGCCATGACGGCACGGCAGGCGCCCCCCTGGCCCTGGAGGTGCGCACCGGGCTGCTGACCCGGCGGCTGCGCAGCGTGCCGCTGCACCGCATCCGTACCGTCGACCTGACGGCGTCACCCCTGCACCGGCTGCTCGGCGTGACGGTGGTGCGGGCCGGCACGGCGGGTTCCGCCGACGGCGGTGGCGAGCTGTCGCTGGAGGCCCTGCCGGTCGCCGAAGCCGACCGGCTGCGCACGGAGTTGCTGGCGTACGCCGGCGGCGGGGCGGCGCAGGACCCGGTGCTGGCGCGCGTCAACTGGCGCTGGCTGCGGTACGCGCCGCTGACGTTCTGGGGCATCGGCGGAGTGTTCGTCGCGGCCGGTTCCGTCTACCGGGCGCTGGACGCCATGGGCATCGAGCCGTGGAAACTCGGCTTCGTCCAGCGGGCGTTCGCCGAATTCGGCGCCGGCATGCTGTGGCTGACGCTCCCCGCGGCGCTGCTCACCGTCCTCGCCCTCGGCTCGGCCGGCGCGGTCGCCCTGTACGTCGAGAACTGGTGGAACCACCGCCTGGAGTGGAGCGACGCCCGCACCCTGCGCGTGCGCCGCGGGCTGTTCACCACCCGCTCGGTCACCATCGAACGGTCCCGGCTGCGCGGCGTGTCGCTGCGCGAACCCCTGCTGCTGCGGGCCGGTGGCGGGGCGACGGTCCGCGCGGTGGCCGGCGGTCTCGGCAACCGGGAGCAGAACCGCAGCCGCAGCGTGCTGCTGCCGCCCGCCCCGCGCCGCGAGGCCCTGCGGGTGGCGGGCGGCGCCCTCCCGGTGCCGGACGCCGCGTTGACGGCGGACCCCGGCGCCGCCCTGACCCCGCACCCGCCGGCCGCTCTCCGCCGGCGGCGGACGCGCGGCCTGCTGTGGGCGGTGCTGCCCGGCACGGTCGTGCTCGGCGGCCTGGGCGCGGCATTCACCCCCGTCCTGGTGCACTGCGCCTGGATCTACGCGCTGCTCACCACGCCCGTCGTCCTGTGGCTGGCCAAGGACGCGTACCGCAGCCTGGGCCACGACATACGGGGCCGCTATCTGGTCACCCGCTCCGGCACCTTCAGCCGGGACACCCTCGCCCTCCAGCGCGAGGCGATAGCGGCCTGGACGTTCTCCACCTCGCCCTTCACCCGCCGGGCCGGACTGGTCACGCTCACCGCCGCCGTCGCGGCCGGCGAGGACGGCTACCGCCTCCCGGACCTCGACGCCCGCCGGGCCCCGGCCTTCGCGGCGGCCGCGGCGCCGGGCATCTTGGAGGAGTTCCTGGTGGCAGGACCCCAACCCGCCTAGGAAAACTCCGGGCGAGCACATGCGCGGGTCGTCTCGGCGCGTCAGCAGGGGACCGGCCACCGCCGAAATCACTCGAACGGGTGAGTGGCGGCGATACCGGTCATAGGGGCTGCCCGGTCGGGCACGCGGCCACACAAGAAGCCTGGCCTCACGGTCGGGCGACCACTCCGAGGGAAATCCGATGGAAAGGAGCCATCATGCACACGAAGCAGCGCCGCGTTCGGCCCAGCAGGAGGATACGCGCGAGCGGTGTGGTGCTCGCCGCCTTAGCCCTCCAGGCCCCGCTGTTGGTTACGCCGGCCGTCGCCGAGAGCCATGTCGGCCGGGCGGCCCAGGCAGGGGGCACGCCACAGTCGGGCGAGTACTGCGGTCCGTGGGAGAAGTTGTACGGCGAGGGGCGGTGGACTTACACCGAAGCCCAGGCGTGCCTGCGTCCAGGCCACGTTTTCGGCACGACCTGGGTGAAGGTCAACACGCGAGAGACCCAGTATTACTGGGGCCGCTCTTGGTACTACATCCGGCCGAGCGGCGCCGGGCAATACGGCCGCCGTGGTGCCAAGTGGGCGGCGTCGGGGAAGGTCTCGAAGGATGGCAGGCAACTGCTTGCCTACAACTTGGGACACAACCAGACCATCACTCCGGACAAGAAGTGGCACAACACGGGACAAGTCCTGAAGGAATGCGGCGATCTCGACTTCACCTTCGACTTCGACCAGGTCGGTCCATGGTGGAGCGACGTAGCGATCCACAGTGAGCGTCACTACACGCTCGACGTTCCCTGCGCGTAGTCAGCGGGGTTCCGGGGCCGGCCGTGAGGTCTCGACTCCTGGCGCCATGTCCTGGCGGACAGCGCCGGCTACCAGCCGCACCGACCCGAAGGGGTCGCCGAAACCCTGATCAGTCAGGTGCGGGGTCGACAGCGCGCGGCCGGTCCTCGTGCGGGTGACGTACGACGCCGCGAAGGGCCCCTGAGCAGGCGGGCCGCAGTCACTACCCCCGATCGGCCCGGGGATGCGTGACATGACAAAGGTCACACCCCTGTCGCATGCACGGCGAGAGCGGGCACACCGTCCTACTGGACGAGCCCGCCCATGATCCGACAGCCGTGAGGGAGCAGCCCGCGATGCCCAGTGTCATCGACCAAGCCGTCCAGGTCCGACTCATCGCGACCACGCCCGGTCCGCGCACGGTGCCCGCGGTGCTGCACTACCAGCCGGCCGATCCGCTCGCGGTGCGGATGTCCTTCCCGCCGGAGATCTCCCTGGACGGCGCGGCGGTGGACTGGGCGTTCGCCCGCGAGCTGCTCGACGAGGGGCTGCGGACGCCGGCGGGCCGGGGCGACGTGCGGGTGCGGCCGTCCGGCCCGCACCGGACGGTGATGGAGTTCCACGCGGAAGAGGGCATCGCCATGGTCCAGTTGAAGACGGCGGACGTCCGCGACTTCCTGGCCCGCTCCTACGAGGCCGTGCCCGCCGGAGCGGAACTGTCGCAACTCGACGTCGAGCGCGGCCTCGCGGAGCTGTTCGGCACGGCCTGAGCCGCGGGCCGCTCAGCGCTGCGGGAAGCCGAAGCCGTAACCCTGCTGCCGCATCCACGGCAGCAGCCGGTCCAGCGACTCGACGGTCCTGGCCCGGTTCCCGCCCCCGTCGTGGAAGAGGACCGTCGGACCGTTGGGCAGCTCGCCGCGCACGATCGCCTCTATCGTCTCCACGCTGCCGCCCTCGAAGTCCTTGCTGTCGACGTTCCAGCCCAGCGGCCGCATGCCGTGCTCGGCGGCGACCTTTCGGCTGTAGGGCGTGAAGGCGCCGCCAGGGGCGCGGTAGTACTCCACCTTCGCGCCTCCTGCCGCCTCCTCGATCATCTTCTGGGCGCCGAGGATCTGCTGCGACTGGTAGCTCTCCGGCCGATGGTCCATGCCCGTGTCGTGGTCGAGGGTGTGGTCGCACAGCTTGTGCCCGGCGGCCACCACCCGCTTGACGAGGCCCGGGTGGGCCTTGGCCTGCGGGCCGATCATGCAGAACGTCGCCTTGACGTTGTGCTTCTTGAGGACTTCGAGCACCTTGGGCGTCCAGACCGGGTCCGGGCCGTCGTCGATGGTGATGTTCAGGCTCCGGCCGGGGCGGTCGGAGGCGTGCGCGATGGACGGGTCGACCGGCGCGGCGGCGGGCGGCCGGCCGGCGGAGTCGACGGTGTCGGCGTGCGCCTGGGAGCTGCCCCCGGGTTCGGCGAAGGCGAGCGCCCCCACGACCGCCAGCGACGCGACCGCCGCCGCGGCCAACGCCATGATGCCGCCCTCGATTCCGAAGCGCCGTGCCATGTCCATCCCGTCCTTCGTGCGTGCTGTGCCGTGCTGCGTTGTTCGACCGGACGGCGGTGCCTGGGCACGCTCGCCGTCTCGCACCACGACAGATGCGCGCGGCGGCGGGCGGGATGCTCCTGTTACGGATCCATCATGAAACTTATTGATACTGGTCCCATGCCACGTGTACTTCTGATCGAGGACGACGCCGCCGTACGGGACGGGGTGTCTCTCGCACTCCGGCGGCGCGGCCACGAAGTGGCGGCCGCGGCGAGCGGCGAGGAGGGCCTCGCGACCCTGCCGGCCTTCCGGCCCGACATCGTCCTGCTGGATCTGATGCTGCCGGGCAAGGACGGGTTCGAGGTCTGCCGGCTGATCCGCGCCGAGCGGCAGTTGCCGATCATCATGCTCACCGCCCGTGGCGACGACCTCGATGTGGTGCTCGGCCTGGAGGCCGGCGCGGACGACTACATCGTCAAGCCCGCCCGCGGCGAGGTCCTCGAAGCGCGGATCCGGGCCGTGCTGCGCCGCACGGCGCTGCCCGCCGACGGCACGCCCGCCGCCGAGCCGGGGCCCGCCCCCGTCGAGACGTACGGCGAACTGGCCATCGACCGGGCGGGACTGGTCGTCGCCAAGGGCGGCCAGGACCTGGCGCTGGCTCCGTCGGAGATGAAACTGCTGCTGTTCCTGTCCGCCACCCCGGGTCAGGTCTTCAGCCGCCAGCAGCTACTCGAACACGTCTGGGAGCACAGCTACCACGGCGACGCGCGGCTGGTCGACGCGTGTGTCATGCGGCTGCGCACGAAGATAGAGGACACCCCGCGCACGCCCCGCTACGTCCAGACCGTCCGCGGATTCGGTTACCGCTTCGGACCCCTGTGAGGCGTCCCGGCCGCCTGACGGCCGCCCTCCCCCGCCTCCGCCGCGGGCGCCCCCAGTTGCTGCGCGGTCTGCGGGCCCGGCTCGTGGTGGCGTTCTTGCTGGTGGCCGCGGTGAGCGCGCTGACCACCGCGGGGCTGACCTACCGCGAGGCCCGCAACGCCATCCTCCAGCGCTCCCAGGACATAGCGGTCAACGACCTGCGCGCCCAGATCAATTCGCTGGCCCCGGAACTGGCCGTGCCGCCGTCCCGGGCGGACCTGGACTCCTTCCGTATCCAGCTCGAACGCTCGGGCAAGTCGCGGGACTGGGACATCACCGTCCACTACAGCGGCGTCCGGGAGAGCGGCGAGGGCGGGCTGCCGCGCGGCGTGGGGGTGCCGGCCGATCTGAAGGAGTCCGTCGAGAAGCGTCATGTGCCGGCCTTCCAGCGGGTGGACCGGGGCGGCGCTCCGTGGCTGCTGATCGGAATGCCGGTCCGGCAGTCCGACGGCCGGGCCTCCGCGCTGTCGGTCTACGCCCAGTTGCCGTTGAGCGCCGAGGAGGCCAACGTCGAGGCGCTGGTGAGCGCCGCCCAGCGGGGCGCGCTGCCGGTGCTCGCGCTGTCCGTGATCCCCGCGCTGTTCGCCGCGCGCGGGGTGCTGCGTCCCGTACGAGGGCTGCGGCTGGCCGCCGGGCGGATCGCCGAGGGCAAGCTGGACACCCGGCTGGAGGTCAAGGGCGCCGACGAACTCGCCGACCTTTCCATGACGTTCAACGACACGGCCGCGAAGCTGGAGGAGAGCGTGGCGGAGCTGCGCCGGCTGGAGTCCAACTCGCGGCGGTTCGCCGCCGATGTCTCGCACGAGCTGCGCACGCCGCTGGCGGCGATGACGGCGGTCACCGACGTGCTCGACGAGGACGCCGACTCCCTCGACCCCGACACCGCCTCCGCGGTCCGGCTGATCAGTCAGGAGACCGGCAAGCTGGCGCGGATGGTGGAGGACCTGATGGAGGTTTCCCGCTTCGACGCGGGGGCGGCGGCGCTGCACCTGGACGAGGTGGACGTCGCCGAGACGATCCGCAAGACGCTGCAGGCCCGGGCCTGGCAGCAGCGGGTCGCGGCCGAGCTGCCCGCGGGCGTGCGGGCCCGGCTCGATCCGCGGCGGCTGGACGTGGTCGTCGCCAACCTGGTGGGCAACGCCCTGCACCACGGCGGTGAGCCGGTCCGGGTGGTGCTGCACGCGCCGGAGCCGGGCGCCGGCCGGCTGCTGATCGAGATCTCCGACCGGGGGCCCGGCATCGACCCGCAGGTCCTGCCGCATGTCTTCGACCGCTTCTACAAGGCGGACTCGGCCCGCGCCCGCTCGGAGGGCAGCGGCCTGGGCCTGGCCATCGCGCTGGAGAACGTCCGCCTCCACGGCGGCTCGGTGCGCGCCGCCAACTCGCCCGACGGCGGCGCCGTGTTCACCGTGGACCTGCCGCTGCACCACGGCGAGGAATCCGACGAGACGCCCGGGGATCCGGAGGAGGGCCCGGACGGTGACGCCGCGGCGACGCCGGACGGTGACGCGACGGCCGACGGTCCCGGACGGGACGGCGCGGAGAGCTCCGGTCCGGACGCGGCCGACGACTCCCGACGGGACGCGGCCGACGGCTCCGGGCTGCCCGCGAGCGGGAAGGGGAACGACCGGTGAACGCCCTGACGCACCGCACACCCCGGCCGGCCGTACGGGCCGCCCTGCTGGCGGGCGCGCTCTGCGCGACGCTGGCCGGCTGCGGCATCGCCCCCACCGATGTCATCGACGCCGGGTCGCCCGCGGCCGGGGTCAAGGCCCCCGGCCAGCCCGAGGCCGATGTGCAGCTCTTCTTCTACGGGCAGGCGGGGCTGCGGTCCGCGACCCGGCCGGCGAAGGCCCCGGCCGATCCGCAGGAAGCCATCGCGCTGCTGCTGGAGGGCCCCAACCACGCCGAGCGGCAGCGCGGGCTCTCCAGCGTGCTGCCGAAGTTCCCCGGCCCGCTGACCGCCGGCACCCGCGAGGGCACGGTCGAGATCACGCTGCCGATGAACGCGAAACTGCTGGACTCCGCCTCGCTGAACCAGCTCGTGTGCACCGCTGCCAACGCGCGGGTCCCCGGCAACAAGCCGCCGGGCGAGGTCATGGTGACGCTGGTGGGCGCCGGTGTCCGCGTCGGTCCGCTGGTCTGCGGCGGAAACAACGCCTTCCCGGTGGTCGAGCCGTCACCGAGCGGGCCGCGGTCGGAAGCGCCGGAGACCGGCGTGCCGGAGCCGGGCTCGCCGGAGACGGACGTGCCGAGCGAGGACTGAGCGAGGGCTGAGCGGTACGGCTCAGCGGTACGGTGGCAGGAGGCACCCGCGTGCGTGCCTGGAGGACCGGTCGGCCACTGAACCTCGGGAGATCACGCGATGACCGAGCGCAAACCACCCGGTGTCAGCTTCGAGACCTGGGTCGACAAGCAGATCCGCGAGGCGACGGAGCGCGGCGACTTCGCCCGTCTCCCCGGCGCCGGCAAGCCCCTCCCCCAGCTCGACCAGCCGTATGACGAGATGTGGTGGGTCAAGGACAAGATGCGCCGGGAGAACCTCTCGTATCTGCCGCCGACGCTCGTCCTGCGCAAGGAGGCCGAGGACGCGCTGGAGGCCGCGTCCCGGGCACCCACCGAGGCCGCGCTGCGTCGCGTCCTGACGGCCGTCAACGACAAGATCCGTGCGGCGCTGGTCACTCCGCTCGAAGGGCCGCCGCTCAACCTCCGGCCGTTCGACATCGAGGAGATCGCCCGCGAATGGCGGGAGCGGCACGCGGGCTGAGGGCGCGCGGCTCACGGCCCGGCGGCGCCCAGCCGCACCCGCAGGAACCGCGGCCGGTAGAGGGCCGCGTTGCCGTTGACCTTGGGGTCGGCCGGGACGCCGGGCGGGCCGAGCCAGTTGACGTCATAGCTGAGCAGGAGCCGGCCGTCGGCGGTGAACTCCGGGTGGACCTGGGGGTTGTAGACGGCGATGTGGCGGGCGTCGGGGTCGGGCGGGCGGGGCGGGGTGAGCCGGCCGTGGGGACCGTGCCAGGGGCCCCGCGGTGAGCAGGACCAGTAGCCGGTCAGCGTGGTGAGTCCGGCGGCGCCCTGGCCGCCGGTGTCCATGGTGAACAGCACCCAGGTCGCGCCGTCCCGGGCGACGGTGTAGGAGCTGCCGACGCCGCGCCGTCCGCCGGCGCGCAGCACCGGGGCGGCGCGCTCGGCCCGCCGCTGCCAGTGGGCGCCGTCCCAGAACCGCCATCGGCCGCGCTCGGCGAGCCGGCCGACCGGGACCCGGGCGAGGTAGGCGTTCGAGGCGGGTGCGGCCGGGTCGTCGTCCGCGCCGAAGACGTAGGTCCAGCCGCCGTCGCGGACGGCCGCCGCGCCGTAGAGGACGCGCCGGCCCGGCTCGGCGACGGAACTCTGGTCGACGGCTTCGGTGATGCCCTCCAGGTGGAGACCGGGGAGCGAGAGGGTGGCGACCTCGGTGCCGCGCGGCACACCGAAGACCCAGGGGCCGGTGCCCGGGGCGCGGTTCCACAGCAGGACGCGCACGACCTTCTCCCGCGCGCCGGGGAAGCGGGGTTCGACGCGCGCGCGGACCGGCCAGCGCCAGCCGCCGGGCGGGTCGGGGAAGAAGGGCCCCGGGGCGGCGGCGGAGGCGCCGGTCAGGGTGCGCTCCAGGCGGCCGGAACGGGACATCACGACGACGGAGTTGTGCCGCAACAGGGGTGTGGTGCCCTGGTCCGTGGTGCGCCAACTGTAAGGCTGCCCTTGGGGGTTGGGCGGTGGCTGGATCCGGTCGAGGAAGGTGTCGGAGAAGAGCCAGAGCGTGCGGCCGTCGGGCAGGCGCGTGGAGTGGGTGCCGTCGCCGCCGGTCCAGTCGTCGGTCCTGGTGTTGTCCTCGCCGTAGCGGGCGAACTCCGCGGTGTGCGGCGCGTCCGGCGTCCAGGCGGCGATCCGGCGCCCCGCGCAGGCGGGCGCGGGCGTGGTGTCGGGGCGGGGGCCGGGCAGCGCCCACAGGAGGGCGGCGGTCAGGAGCAGGCTCAAAAGCGCGGCGGCGGTCCTCGCGCGGGTGGGCTGCGGCCTGGCCATTCCGCTCCTCGGTCGGGTGCCGTGCCCCACCGTACAGAACCGGGGGCGGCCGGCCGCCGGACGACATCGCGGCGCCCGCGCGCGCCGACCACCCCTCCACCGCCACGGGCGATACGAGGCTTTTGCGGCTTTCTCCGGTCCTGTCGGCGCGCCGAACGCCGGGCCGGGACAGGCGAGTGACGCGCCCCACCTCGGCCCCCTCCGCGCCGCCCGCCCCGTCCCGCATGTCCCCCCGAATACGGACAAGCGCGAGGTCAACGCGAGGTCAAAGAGTGCAAGGTCACAGCCGGAGCCTCTGCTCCGGCTAACGGTCGTTCGCCTAGCCTGCTGCCATGACCGCCGAGTCCCCCGAACTCCCCCTGGCCGCCGCATTCCCGGACGCCGACCGAGCGCAGTGGCAGCGCCTCGTGGAAGGCGTGCTGCGCAAATCGGGCGTAGCGGCTGCGGGTGCCGCCGCCGAGGACGCCCTCGCCACCGACCTTCAGGACGGCATCCGCGTCCGTCCGCTGTACACCGCCGAAACCGATCCGAGCCCCGCCGTGGGCCGTCCCGGCTTCCCGCCGTTCCTCCGGGCCGGCCGTCCCGAGGGCACCGCCGTCGCCGGCTGGGACGTACGCCAGCGCCATGTGCACACCGACGCGGCGCGCGCCAACGAATCCGTGCTCGCCGACCTGGAGAACGGCGTCACCTCCCTGTGGCTGACCGTCGGGCACCACGGCGTGCCGGTGGCGGAGCTGCCCCGGGCGCTGGAGGGCGTCTACCTGGACCTGGCCGCCGTCGCGCTGGACGCCGGCGCCGATTTCGCCGCGGCCGCGGAGGAGTTGCTGCGGCTCTACCCCGCGTCCGGCGTGCCGGTCGCCGAGGCCACCGGCAACCTGGGCGCCGACCCGCTCGGGCTGCTGGCCCGTACGGGCGACGACGACGCGCTCGGCACCCACCTGGAGAGGGCCGCCGAGCTGGCCGCGCGCTGCGCCGCCGACGCGCCCGGCCTGCGGGCGCTGGCGGTGGACGCGCTGCCGTACCACGAGGCGGGTGGCTCGACCGCCGAGGAGCTGGGCGCCTCGCTGGCCACCGGCGTCGCCTATCTGCGGGCGCTGACCGCGGGCGGGCTGAGCGTCGACCAGGCGTGCCGGCAGGTGGAGTTCCGCTACGCCGCGACCGCCGACCAGTTCCTGACCATCGCCAAGCTGCGCGCCGCCCGCCGCCTGTGGGCGCGGGTCGCCCAGGTCTGCGGCGCCTCGCCCGCCGCGTCCGCGCAACGCCAGCACGCGGTGACCTCCACGGTGATGATGACCCGTCGGGACCCGTGGGTGAACATGCTGCGCACCACGGTCGCCGGGCTGTCCGCCGGCGTGGGCGGCGCGGACGCGGTGACGGTGCTGCCGTTCGACTCCGCGCTGGGCCTGAGCGACGCGTTCGCCCGCCGGATCGCCCGCAACACCCAGTCCGTGCTGCTGGAGGAGTCGCACCTGTCGAAGGTCATCGACCCGGCGGGCGGTTCCTGGTACGTCGAGAGCCTCACCGACCAACTGGCCGGCGCGGCCTGGGCGTTCTTCCAGGAGATCGAGGGCGCGGGCGGCCAGGCGGCCGCGCTGCGCTCGGGCATGCTCGGCGAGCGGCTGGCGCGGACCTGGCAGCGGCGGTCGGAGGAGCTGGCCCGGCGCCGCGAACCGATCACCGGTGTCAGCGAGTTCCCGCATCTGGCGGAGCCGCCCGTACACCGCGAGCCGGCCCCCGCCCCGCCGGGCGGCGGACTGCCGCGGGTGCGCCGGGACGACGCCTACGAGACGCTGCGCTCCCGTTCGGACGCGCATCTGGCCGCGACCGGGGAGCGCCCGAAGGTGTTCCTCGCGGCGCTGGGTCCGGCCGCGGTGCACACCGGGCGGGTCTCGTTCGCCGCCAATCTCTTCCAGGCCGGCGGCATCGAGACGGTGCAGGAGCCGGCGCCGGTGGACGCGGAGTCGGTCGCCGAGGCGTTCGCGCGCAGCGGGGCGCGGATCGCCTGCCTGTGTTCGAGTGACGCGCTGTACGGCGAGCAGGCCGCGGCCGTGGCGGGCGCGCTGAAGGCGGCGGGTGCGGTGCGGGTGCACCTGGCGGGCAAACCGGGCGAGCGCCAGCAGGCATACGAACGAGCCGGCGTGGACTCGTTCGTCTTTGCCGACTGCGATGCTGTCGGGGTGCTCACCTCGGCCCTAGATGTCATGGAGGTGGCGTGGTGACTCCGCTCCCCCATCTGAAAGAGGGGGGCTTCCAACCCGAGGGGTGCGGTCCAGCCCGAACCGATCCCTTGCGGGACGGACAAAAGGTACCACGAGCCAGCGAAGCGATTCCCTCACCGGCCGAAACCGGTGGCCCACTCGCCAGGAGTCTTAATGGGTGACACAACACAACACGCGGGCGCCATCCCGGACTTCAGCACCGTCGAGCTGGGCGACTCTGGCGCGCCAGACGGCTCGGGCGACGCCGCCCAGTGGGCCGATGCGGTGGCGGAGGCCACCGGCAAGAGCGTCGAGGACCTGACGTGGGAGACCCCGGAAGGCATCGACGTCAAGCCGCTCTACACGGAGGCGGACCTCGACGGTCTGGACTTCCTGGGCACCTACCCGGGGATCACGCCGTATCTGCGCGGCCCGTACCCGACGATGTACGTCAACCAGCCCTGGACGATCCGGCAGTACGCCGGGTTCTCCACCGCCGAGGAGTCCAACGCCTTCTACCGGCGCAATCTGGCCGCCGGCCAGAAGGGCCTGTCGGTCGCCTTCGACCTGCCCACCCACCGCGGCTACGACAGCGATCACCCCCGGGTGACCGGTGACGTCGGCATGGCGGGCGTGGCCATCGACTCGATCTACGACATGCGGCAGCTCTTCGAGGGCATCCCGCTCGACAAGATGACCGTGTCGATGACGATGAACGGCGCGGTGCTGCCCGTTCTCGCCCTCTACATCGTGGCGGCGGAGGAGCAGGGCGTACCGCCCGAGAAGCTGGCCGGGACCATTCAGAACGACATCCTCAAGGAGTTCATGGTCCGCAACACCTACATCTACCCGCCGCAGCCCTCGATGCGGATCATCTCCGACATCTTCGCGTACACCTCGCAGAAGATGCCGCGCTACAACTCCATCTCGATCTCCGGCTACCACATCCAGGAGGCGGGGGCCACCGCCGACCTGGAGCTGGCGTACACCCTCGCCGACGGGGTCGAGTATCTGCGCGCGGGCATGGCGGCGGGCATGGACGTGGACTCCTTCGCGCCGCGGCTGTCGTTCTTCTGGGCGATCGGCATGAACTTCTTCATGGAGATCGCCAAGCTGCGGGCGGCCCGGCTGCTGTGGGCGCGTCTGGTGCAGCGCTTCGATCCGAAGAACCCCAAGTCCCTTTCGCTGCGCACCCATTCGCAGACCTCGGGCTGGTCGCTCACCGCGCAGGACGTGTTCAACAACGTCACGCGTACGTGCGTGGAGGCGATGGCCGCCACCCAGGGCCACACCCAGTCGCTGCACACCAACGCGCTGGACGAGGCGCTGGCGCTGCCCACCGACTTCTCCGCCCGCATCGCCCGCAACACCCAGCTCTTCCTCCAGCAGGAGTCGGGCACCTGCCGGGTCATCGACCCGTGGGGCGGCAGCGCGTACGTCGAGAAGCTCACCCACGATCTGGCGCGGCGGGCCTGGCAGCACATCGAGGAGGTCGAGGCGGCCGGCGGCATGGCCAAGGCCATCGACGCGGGCATCCCGAAGCTGCGGGTGGAGGAGGCCGCGGCCCGCACCCAGGCCCGGATCGACTCCGGTCGGCAGGCGCTGATCGGCGTCAACAAGTACCGGGTGGAGACCGATGAGGAGATCGATGTCCTCAAGGTCGACAACTCCTCGGTGCGCGCCCAGCAGATCGAGAAGCTCAAGCGGCTGCGGGCCGAGCGCGACGAGAGCGCCTGCCAGGACGCGCTGCGGGCGCTGACCGAGGCGGCGAAGTCCGGCCCCGGCGCGGGACTTGAGGGCAATCTGCTGGCGCTGGCGGTGAACGCGGCGCGCGCGATGGCGACGGTCGGTGAGATCTCGGACGCCCTGGAGACGGTGTACGGGCGGCACTCGGGCCAGATCCGTACGATTTCCGGTGTGTACCGAGACGAGGCGGGCCCCTCCTCGGGTGTGGAGCGCACCCGGGCGCTGGTGGCCGAGTTCGAGAGCGCCGAGGGGCGCCGGCCGCGCATCCTGGTGGCCAAGATGGGCCAGGACGGCCATGACCGCGGCCAGAAGGTGATCGCCACGGCCTTCGCCGACCTGGGTTTCGACGTGGATGTCGGCCCGCTGTTCCAGACGCCGGCCGAGGTGGCCCGGCAGGCGGTGGAGGCCGACGTGCACATCGTCGGGGTGTCCTCGCTGGCGGCCGGCCATCTGACGCTGGTGCCCGCGCTGCGGGAGGCGCTGGCCGCGGAGGACCGGGAGGACATCACGATCGTGGTGGGCGGGGTGATCCCGCCGCAGGACGTACAGCCGCTGCGCGACATGGGCGCGGCCGCGGTCTTCCTGCCCGGCACGGTCATCCCCGATGCCGCCCACGACCTGGTGCGGGACCTGGCGTCGGTCCTCGGCCACGAGCTGTGAGCCGGTGCCGTTGATGCCACCGAGGTTCGATGTCGAACGGTACGCCGAGGGCGTCCGGGCGGGCTCCCGGGCGTGGATCGCGCGTGCCGTGACGCTGGTGGAGTCCACCCGCGCCGACCACCGGGCGGCGGCCCAGCGGCTGCTGATCGAGCTGCTGCCGCATTCCGGTGCGGCGCGGCGGGTGGGCATCAGCGGTGTGCCGGGCGTGGGCAAGTCGACGTTCATCGACGCGCTCGGTTCGCTGCTGACCGGTCTGGGGCACCGGGTGGCCGTGCTGGCCGTCGACCCGTCCTCCAGCCGGACCGGTGGCTCCATCCTGGGCGACAAGACCCGGATGGAGCGGCTGGCGACCGATCCGGCGGCGTTCGTCCGCCCCTCCCCCACGTCCGGGACGCTGGGCGGCGTGGCGCGGGCCACCCGCGAGTCGATGGTGGTGATGGAGGCCGCCGGCTACGACGTCGTGCTGGTGGAGACGGTCGGTGTCGGCCAGTCCGAGACGACCGTGGCGAACATGGTCGACACCTTCCTGCTGCTGACCCTGGCCCGCACCGGCGACCAGCTCCAGGGCATCAAGAAGGGCGTCCTGGAGCTCGCGGACCTGGTGTCGGTCAACAAGGCGGACGGGCCGCACGAGCGGGACGCCCGTTCCGCGGCCCGCGAACTGTCCGGCGCGCTCCGACTGTTGCAGCCCCCGGACGCCGCGTGGACACCGCCCGTCCTGACCTGCAGCGCCCGTGAGGGAACGGGTCTGGAAACGGTGTGGGAGCGGATCGAGCAGCACCGCACGCTGCTGGAGTCCACCGGGGCGCTGGCCGAGCGGCGCCGCGCCCAGCAGGTCGACTGGACCTGGGCGATGGTTCGCGAACGCCTGATGGACCGCCTCAAGGAGCACCCCGACGTGCGCCGCCTGGGCCCCGAGGTCGAGCGGGAGGTGCGCGAGGGCCGGCTCACCGCGACCCTGGCCGCCGAGCGGCTGCTGACGGCCTTCGGACTGCCGGACGCCAACGGCACTGGCACCTCCGGTTCCTGACGCAGCGTCGGCTCGGGTGCGGGCTACTCAGCGGCCCATCTGAGTAGCCGCACTCATGACGCCTCGCGGCGCGGCGCGGAGGATTCGGGGTGACCACACCACCTCGTTCTTGGGGGCCGTCATCGATCCGCAGGACGTCGCTCGCGGGCTGTACGACGACAATCCGCTCGCGGAGCTGATCGAGGGATTCTGCCTGGCGGTCGACACGGGCGGCGATCTGGAAGCGCCGCCGGTCGTCCATGTGCAGCTACGGCGCGGGGCGGCCCCGTCGCCCGCCGAGGCGGACCGGCTGGCGAAGGCGTGCCAGCACGGCGTTCTGCGTCAACTGGCCGCCTGCGGCGGTGAGTCGGCACGGGCGCTGGAGGACGATCCGTCGGCGCGGGAGATCGCGCTCGTGGTGCATCCTTTCGGCGGCGGCCCGTTCGCGGCGTGCGCGGCGAAGGATGACCGCTACCTGTTCCCGGAAGACCGCTGACGCGCCTCCCCTGGGGCCGCGGCCTCCCGTCGGGCGTCAGCCCCGCGTCGAGACCGTGGCCCAGACCGTCTTGCCGGAGCCGTCCGGCGGTGTCCAGCCCCAGGCGTCACTGAGCCGGTCGACGATGTGCAGTCCGCGGCCGGACTCGGCGAGATAGTCGGGGGTTTTGACGACCGGTGTGCCGGTGCCGGCGTCCGAGACCGCGCAGAGCACGCCGGCGTCCTGCCGGGTCAGCGCGAGCCAGGCGGGACCCAGGGCGTCGGGCCGGTCGTCTCCGAGGGCGCCGGGGTCCTCCCGGATGCCGTACCGCAGGGCGTTGCTGACGAGTTCGGAGACCACCAGCGCGGCGTCCTCGGCGACGCCGGCGCACATCTTCCAGCCGCCGAGCGTGACGCGGGTGAAGTTCCGGGCCTCCGCCACCGTGCGCGCGGAGCCGCTGAGGGCGCAGGCGGCGAAGCCGTCCGGGGCGGGCATCCACCAGGTGTCCTCACACGGTTCCTCCCGAAGGGCGTCGTGCACGGTCTCTGCCGGATGTGTGGTCATCACGATCTCCGCGAAGCGAATTCGGGGCTGGGCGGGAATGCCCGGGAGGGCTAATATCCTCGGCAGCCGACCCCCGCTGCAAGTGCATCTGCACTTACATCGGTAAGGACGGTGACTCAGGGGCCTGTTCACGCCAACGTGATCGCGGCCCGGAACCGGTCGGAGGCCCAACCTCCAGCAAGGGAGCAGCGGTTATGGAGTCGGTGACGAACGGCATGCGGGCGACCAGCATCGAAGGTGCCGTGTGGCGCAAGAGCCGTCGCAGCAATCCCAGCGGCAACTGCGTTGAGCTGGCCGTTCTTTCGGACGGCGGGGTGGCGGTACGCAACTCGCGCCACGCCTCGGGCCCGGCGCTGATCTACACGCGGGACGAGATGGTGGCCTTCGTCCAGGGCGCCAAGGACGGAGACTTCGACGATCTGCTGCCGCGCGACTGACGGGCATATGTCGTCCGGATAGTCGCCGCGACTGTACGTTCGCTTCGGGCAATGGGACACTGAGCGTTCGCCCGACCACTCAGGGGAGTCAGCATGATCGCCGCGCAGCCGAGCAGCGACCCGTCCCTGCGCCGCCACCTTGAGCACCCGCGCGGCGGCCCGACCGTCCTGCGCATCGTGCTGGGCACGCAGCTTCGGCGGCTGCGTGAGGGCGCGGGCATCACCCGCGAGGCCGCCGGGGACGCCATCCGCGGTTCGCACGCGAAGATCAGCCGCCTCGAACTCGGCCGGGTCGGCTGCAAGGAGCGGGACGTCGCGGATCTGCTGACGCTCTACGGCGTCACGGACGAGTCCGAGCGCGCCGGCTTCCTGGCCCTGGCCCGCCGGACCAGCACTCCGGGCTGGTGGCACCAGTACGGCGATGTGCTGCCCAGTTGGTTCGAGACGCACATCGGTCTGGAAGAGGCCGCGTCCGTCATCCGCACCTACGAAGTCCAGTTCGTACCGGGCCTGTTGCAGACGCCGGAATACGCGCACGCGGTGACGCAGCTCGGTCATCCGCGGGCCGACGCGGAGGAGATCGAGCGCCGGGTCGCACTGCGCGTACAGCGGCAGAAGCTACTGACCGTCCCGGAGGCGCCCCGGGTGTGGGCGGTGATCGACGAGGCGTCGCTGCGCCGACCGCTGGGCGGACCCGGAGTGATGGAGGGTCAGCTACGTCATCTGCTGTCGGTGGCGCAACTGCCGAACGTCACGTTGCAGGTCGCGCCGTTCAGTCTCGGCGGGCTCGCGGCGGCCGGTGGCCCGATCACGATCCTGCGGTTCCTGGAGCCGGACCTGCCGGACATCGTCTATCTGGAGCAGTTGACCAGCGCGCTCTATCTGGACAAGCGCGACGACGTCGATCACTACCTCGCCGTGATGGACCGGCTCAGCGCTCAGGCCGCATCGCCGCGCGAGTCCTTGGCGCTGCTGGAGCGTCTGCTCAAGCAGGAGGGCTGAGCCCGAGCAGGAGAGCTGACGGGAGGGAGTCGCGGGGCCCCGGTTTCAACGGGCCCCGCCGCTCCCTCTCTACGCGCCGTCGCCGCTACGGCTTGCGGGCGACGCCGCCGAACTCGATCCACTCCATGGTGAGTTGCTTGGGACCGAGATCCCCGTCGGGCAGCCAGGTGGAGACCTCCACCAGCCCCGGCTCCATGATCTCCAGACCCTCCAGGAACCCCGCCAGCTCATGCTCCCGCCGCACCCGGCCCCACTGGCCGTGCGTGCTGACGCGCATGAACTCGGTCACGAAGTCGCGGGTCGCCGCGTCCTCGCTGACGAGCTGGCAGACCACCAGGAAGCTGCCGGGAGCGAGCCGGTCGGCGACCCGCTTGATCAGACCGGCCGGGTCGTCGGAGTCCGGGATGCAGTGCAGTACGGAGACGAACAGCGCGGCGACGGGCTGCTCGAAGTCGATCAGCCGCTCCACCTCGGGGCTGCTGAAGATCCCCTCGGTGTCGCGCATGTCGGCCTGGATGACGGCCGTGTTGGCGTTCTCCTCCAGCAGCGCGCGGCCGTGCGCCAGCACGATGGGGTCGTTGTCGACGTAGACGACGCGGGAGCTGGGATCGACGGCTTGCGCGACCTGGTGGACGTTGTCCTGGGTCGGCAGACCTGAGCCGTGGTCGATGAACTGCCGGATGCCGTGGTCGCGGGCCAGCCGGCGCACCGCCCGCTGGAGGAAGCGCCGGTTGTTGATCGCCAGCACCTGCGTGCTGGGCACCACCTTGCTCAGCTCGTCACACGCCTCGCGGTCCACGGCGTAGTTGTCCTTGCCGCCGAGGTAGTAGTCGTACATCCGCGCCACGCTCGGGACACTGACGTCGACGGTGCCGGCCTGCGGTCGCGATTCCTGGCTCATTCCACACTTTTCCCGTCGCTCGACATCCACCGTCATGGGGCAGCGGGCGGCCACGCCACGACGGACGTCCGCTCTTCCGGTGCGGTTTCCAACATACCCACCGACCGGCGGTCGTCGCAGGCGAGCGGCACAGTCGGTAGCCGGGAGTGGGGAGTTGGGTCACCGCCGGTCCGTGGCGAACCGAACTTCCGTACGGCTAAAGGGGGTTCGCCGCTCGTCCTGCGGGCCGGGGGTGACCCGACCGGCGGCCCTCATGGCCGGAATCGAGGGGGTACGGGCCGCCACCACGCCACTCAGGGGCGACGGCCCGTACCGGGTCCCCGGCGACACCCGGCGCCGGGACGCACCGCGGCGGGGTCCGGCCCGCAGTCAGGGAACAGGCCCGGCCCCACACCGTTCCCCGCACGGCAGGCACCCGAGCAACTGCCGTCGCGGAGCGGAGCGTTGTGTCAGATCGCCTACCACGCGCCGCCCGCTTTACACCTGCCCCGTAGGCCACCGCTCCCCCGGCGCGGCCCGCCGTGACCGCTCCCGCTCACCTGCCTCCCGCTACGACCGGGGCTCCGCGAGCGTGACGTACCGCGTCCACCCGACCACGGACGGCAATCGACCGCGCGCGGGTCGCCTGCCCAGACCCGCCCAGGCCCGCCTGTCGTCGGCGCCGCGAGTGGAGGCGCCGCACCGAGAGAGGCACCATGGAAGAGGTACATGGGGCATATCCGCCTGCCGGGCCGAGGAGTGAGTTCGATGGCGAAGTTCATGGACGTCCATCACGGCATGAAGAACCTCACGGCTGACCAGTTCAAGGAGGCCCACGCCGCCGACGTGGCCATTCAGGACCAGGAGAACGTCCGCTTCGAGCACGCCTGGGCGGACCCCGCGTCCGGTGACGTGTTCTGCCTGTCCGAGGCGCCCTCCGCGGATGCCGTCCAGCGCATCCACGAGCGGGCCGGCCACCCGGCGGACGAGATCCACCCGGTACCGCTGACGGTCTGACCCGCCGCCGACGGTCTGACCGGCCACCCGGCCGTTCGTCGCGTTCGGGCTGCGCCGCGGGCCCGGACGCAGCAGGCTGGGTGCATGCACGGGCAAGCCCCGATCGTGGTGCACCGCCCCTCGCCGACCGGCGGGCGGCGGGTCACCGTGCGCGACCAGATCCTGGGGCTGGCGCACGACGACCGGGACATGATCGAGTTCCTGCGCCGGGCCGGCGTGGCCGAACCCGCGGCCATCCTCGACGATCCGCTGTGGGTGGAATGGCGGGACGGCCCGGCCCATGAGTACGGCCTGCCGGACGACGACAGCGCGTGAAGCCGCCCCGGCGGGTACAAGCACGGCATGACCACAGAGAAGAGCGAGCCGGCGGCGGGGCCACCCCGCTCGGCCCCCGCCGCCCCTGCGGCCTCCCCGGCCCCGCCTGCCACCGCCGCTTCCACCGCTACCACCGCGAACCCCCTCCCCACCACCGACGAGATGCTCCGCGCCAACCAGGCGAACTGGGACGCCCGCACCCCCGTCCACGTGGCCAGTGACTTCTACGGCCTGGACGGCTCCCGCATACCCGAGGACTGGTTCGCCCCCTTCGAATGGGCGGATCTCGGCGACCTGACCGGCCGGGACGTCCTCCACCTCCAGTGCCATCTCGGCACGGAGACCGCCGCGTTCGCGGACCGGGGCGCGGCCTGCACCGTGGGGCTGGACTTCTCGGCCGCCGCGGTCGCCGAGGCCCGGCGGCTCGCCCGTGCGGCCGGGCGGGACATGGAGTTCGTCCGGTCCGACGTCCACCGGGCCCCCGCCGCGCTCGGCGACCGCCGGTTCGACGTGGTCTACACCGGAAAGGGAGCGCTCTGCTACCTCCCGGACCTGACCCGGTGGGCCGGCGTCGTCAGCGCGCTGCTGCGGCCGGGCGGGACGTTCTACCTCGTCGAGTTCCATCCCCTGCTCAACGCCCTCGGCCCGGTGCCCGCCCCGGACGGCCCGCAACTCCTGCTGCGCCACGACTACTTGGCCGGTCGCGGGCCCCTGAGGAGCGATACGCCGCACACGTACACCGACGGCCCACCGGTGGAGGGCGCGACGACGAGTTACGAGTGGCGGCACGGCATCGGCGAGGTCGTCTCCGCCGTCGTCGGCGCCGGCCTGACCGTCCAACTCGTCCGTGAGACGGAACTCCTACCGTGGAAGCGGTTCGACTCCATGGTCCCGGCCGGCCGCGGATGGTGGCGGCTGCCGCCGTCGGAGCCGGTCATCCCCCTGCTCTACGCCCTTCGGGCGGTGAAGCCCTGATGTTCCCCGGGCCCCTCACCCGTCCGCGCGCGGCGGTAGACCGACCGCAGCAACTGGTCCTTCGCCGGCCCGCCGACCCGCCACTGGAGGTGCCACAGCGCCGGGGAGACGACGGTGAACGTGCCCGCGTACCGGTCCGCGGCGCAGGGGTGGACGGTGGTCCACCGGCCGGTGCGCAGGTCCAGGGCGTGGAAGGGGCGGCCGTCGGCGAAGGCGACCTCGGCGGTGCCGTCGGGCAGCGGGCGCAGCCGCAGGGTACGGCTCGCCGGGTGGGCCACGCCGTCCCAGGTCAAGGTGCCCTCTTCGGTGTGGAGCAGCGCCCGGGCGGCGGCCGGCGCGTCGTCGGCCGGGTCGGGCCGGAAGACGGCCGTGCCGCGGAAGGCTCCCTCGGCGCCGGTCCGCAGGTCGTACACGGCGCGTTCGACGCTCCAGCGGCCGGCCAGATACGCCGCGGCGTCGGGGACGGGCAGCACGGTGGTCGCCGCTCCGGGCGCCAGGGGCGAGGTCATGGCCCCATTGTCCCCGCATCGGTGAGCGGTCGGCCGGCCGTGTCTCCGGGGCCGTACGGGCGAGCGGCCGGCCCCCGCGTGGCCGGGTCCTTCCGGGTGAGCGGCCCGCCGCACCGTCACCGCCGGGCCGCCGGGCCGCCGTCCGACACGCGCCGCGCCGCCCGGCGCTCCATCGTGCGGACCCGCGACGACCGCCTTACTCTCGGTGCAGAGATCGCCGCCGAGGTCCGCACGGCCGGGCCGCCCGGCGCCCCGGAGGCCGTGCTCCGCCGCCGGGGCGCCGCGTCCGCCGCAGCCACCTCGTTACGAGACCGGAGACCGGAGGCACCACCCATGCCGGAGCTGTTCATCGGCGGTCAGTGGACCGCAGCGGCCGACGGGCAGGTGCGTGAGATCCGCTGTCCGGCGGACGGCACGCTGGTCGCGACCGTCGACGAGGGCGGTCCGAAGGACGCGGCCGCGGCCGTCGCCGCCGCCCGTACGGCCTTCGACGACGGGCCGTGGCCCCGGACCCCGGCCGCCGAGCGCGGCCAGTTGGTGCTGCGCGTCGCCGACCTGCTGCGACGCGACAAGGACGCGCTGGCCAGGGCCGAATCCCTGGACACCGGCAAGCGGCTGGTCGAGAGCGCGTACGACATGGACGACATCGCCAACTGCTTCCGCTACTTCGGCAACCTCGCCGCGGCCGGCGGCAACGACCGGGTGGTGGACGCGGGCAGCGCCGAGGCGGACAGCACGGTGCGGCACGAGCCGGTCGGGGTCTGCGCGCTGATCACCCCGTGGAACTACCCGCTGCTGCAAACCGCCTGGAAGGTCGCCCCCGCCCTCGCCACGGGCAACACCATCGTCCTCAAGCCCAGCGAGCTGACCCCGCACACCGCGATCCACCTCATGCGGCTGCTGGCCGAGGCCGGGCTGCCGGACGGCGCCGCCAACCTGGTGCTGGGCACCGGGCCCCTGGTGGGTGCGCCGCTGACGGAAGACGTACGGGTGGACATGGTGTCGTTCACCGGCGGGCTGGCCACCGGCCGGCGCATCATGGCCGCGGCGGCGCCCACCGTGAAGAAGATCGCCCTCGAACTGGGCGGCAAGAACCCCAACATCGTGTTCGCGGACGCCGATTTCGAAGCGGCCGTCGACTATGCCCTGATGGCGGTGTTCCTGCACTCCGGGCAGGTCTGTTCGGCGGGCGCCCGGCTGCTCGTGCAGGACGATCTGCACGACGCGTTCGTCGACGAACTGGTCTCCCGGGCCCAGCGCATCCGGCTCGGCGGCCCCTTCGACGAACACGCCCGTAGCGGCCCGCTCATCTCCGCGGAGCACCGCGCGAAGGTCGAGGCGTATGTGACGGCGGGGCTGGAGGAGGGCGCCGTGCTGCTCTGCGGTGGTTCGGCGCCGGACGACCCGGCCCTGGCCGACGGCTACTACTACCTGCCGACCATCCTCGACGAGTGCACCCCGGACATGTCCGTCGTCCGCGACGAATCGTTCGGCCCGGTGCTGACCGTCGAGCGGTTCCGCGACGAGGCGGAGGCGGTCTCGCTCGCCAACGACACGGTCTACGGCCTGGCCGGGGCGGTGTGGACGCAGGACAGCGAGCGGGCCCACCGGGTCGCCGGCCGGCTGCGCGCCGGAACGGTGTGGATCAACGATTTCCACCCCTACGTGCCACAGGCCGAATGGGGCGGCATGAAGCAGTCCGGCATCGGCCGCGAGCTGGGGCCCGCCGGAATGGGTGAGTACCAGGAAGCCAAGCACATCTGGCGCAATACCGCACCGCGGCCGCAGAGGTGGTTCGAGTGAGCGATTCCGGCCCCGATCCCGTACGCCCGGGCACCCGGGCCGACGGTTCCCACGACGACGACTCGCTCAGCGAACTCGGCTATCAGCCGCAGCTCAAACGCACGCTGGGCAACTTCCACACCTTCGCGGCCGGCATCAGCTACATCTCCATCCTCACCGGCACCTTCCAGCTCTTCTACTTCGGTATCAGCAACGGCGGCCCGGCGTACTGGTGGTCGTGGCCGATGGTCTTCCTCGGCCAGCTCATGGTGGCCCTGTGTTTCTGCGAGCTCGCCGCCCGCTATCCCGTCGCCGGGTCGATCTACAACTGGGCCAAGCAGCTCGGCGGTCCGCATGTCGGCTGGCTCGGCGGCTGGATGATGCTGACCGCCACCATGGTCTCGCTGTCCGCGGTGGCGCTCGCCTACCAGGTGACGCTGCCGCAGATCTCCTCGTGGTTCCAGTTCATCGGTGACGGCACCGGCAGGACCGACGCCGCGGCCAACGCCGTCCTGCTGGGCACGGTCCTGGTGGCGTTCACGACGCTGGTCAACGCGTTCGGCGTCAAGCTCATGGCCTGGATCAACTCCGCGGGCGTCGCCATCGAGCTGATCGCCGCGATCGTGCTGATCATCCTGCTGGCGGCGCATCTGACCCGCGGCCCCAGCGCGGTGACCGAGACGTTCGGGCTGGGCCGCGGCGAGAGCCTCGGCTACTTCGGCGCGTTCCTGACCGCGTCCCTGGCCTCCGCCTACGTCATGTACGGCTTCGACACCGCCTCCTCGCTCGGTGAGGAGTCCAAGGACCCCGGCCGCAACGCGCCGCGCGCCATCCTGCGGGCCCTGGTCGCCTCGTTCTTCATCGGCGGGCTCATCCTCCTCTTCGCGCTGCTGGCGGTGCCCGACCTGCACGCCAAGGAACTGTCGGTGGACGGCCTGCAATTCGTGGTGCTCTCCACGCTGGGCTCGACCATCGGTCAGATCGTGCTGTGGTGTGTGGTCATCGCGATCACCGTGTGCGAACTGGCGGTGCACACCGCCGGCATCCGGCTGGCGTTCGCGATGGCCCGCGACAACAACCTGCCCGGCGCCTCGCTGCTCGCGAAGGTCAGCCCGCGCTTCCAGACCCCGGTGCTGCCCGCGGTCATCATCGGCCTGGTGGCGGTCGGCATCCTCTTCCTCAACGTGAACCAACCGCAGATCTTCTCGGTGATCACCAGCATCGCGATCATCATGATCTATCTGGCGTACCTGCTGGTCACCCTGCCGATGCTCATCCAGCGGCTGCGCGGCAACTGGACCCCGGTCAAGGGGAAGTTCTCCCTGGGGAAGTTCGGTCTGCCGGTGAACGTCCTCGCCGTCCTGTGGGGCGCCGGCATGTCCGTGAACCTCGCCTGGCCGCGCGCCGCCGTCTACAACGCGACCGGCCCGCAGCACTGGTACCTGCGCTGGGGCGCCTTCTTGTTCGTCGGGGTCGTGGCGCTCGGCGGCTTCGCCTACTACTGGTTCGTCCAGCGCAAGCGCACGGGTGTCCTGGCCGGCCACGCCGTCGACGTCCCGGACCCCGACCGGCCTCCGAATCCCTGACTGGAGAAGGCACGATGCCCCAACAGGCGCCCGCGGGCGACCCTACGGACGACGTTCCGCCGGACACCTTCGACTACGTCGTGGTCGGCGGCGGGACGGCGGGCGCCGTCGTGGCGGCCCGGCTCAGCGAGGACCCGGCCGTCAGCGTCTGCGTCCTGGAGGCCGGCCCCTCCGACGTCGGCGATCCCAACGTCCTGCGCCTGGACCAGTGGATGGCGCTGCTCGAATCCGGCTACGACTGGGACTATCCCGTCGAACCGCAGGAGAACGGCAACAGCTTCATGCGGCACGCCCGCGCCAAGGTCCTGGGCGGCTGCTCGTCGCACAACTCCTGCATCGCCTTCTGGGCACCGGCCGAGGACCTCGACGAGTGGGCCGCGAAGGGCGCCACGGGCTGGAGCGCGGCGGACTGCTTCCCCCTCTTCCAGCGGCTGGAGACCAACGACGCCCCCGGCGACCACCACGGCCGCTCCGGCCCGGTCACCCTGCGCACCGTCCCGCCCCGCGACCCGTGCGGCGTGGCGCTCCTGGAGGCGTGCGCGGCGGCCGGCATCCCGACCACCCCGTTCAACACCGGTCGGACCGTCATCCGCGGCGCGAACTGGTTCCAGATCAACTGCCGGCCCGACGGCACCCGTTCCTCCGCCTCGGTCTCCTACCTCCACCCCGTGCTGGGACGGCGCCCGAACCTGGAGGTCCGTACCGGCCTCCAGGCCAAGCGCCTGCGCTTCGACGCCGACCGGCGCTGCACGGGCGTCGACTACCTCGCCCCCGACCTGTTCCGCACCCGCACGGTCGGCGCCCGCCGCGAGGTCATCGTCTCGTGCGGCGCCATCGACTCCCCCAAGCTGCTGATGCTCTCGGGCATCGGCCCGGCCGACCACCTGCGTGACGTGGGCGTGCGGCCCCTGGTCGACTCCCCCGGCGTGGGCTCCGGCCTCCAGGACCACCCGGAGGGCGTGATCATGTGGGACGCCAAGCAGCCGATGGTCACCTCCTCCACCCAGTGGTGGGAGATCGGCATCTTCGCCGACACCGAGCCGGGCCTGGACCGCCCCGACCTGATGTTCCACTACGGCTCGGTGCCGTTCGACATGAACACCTACCGCCGCGGCTACCCCACCTCGGAAAACGCCTTCTGCCTCACCCCGAACGTCACCCGCGCCCGCTCCCTGGGCACCGTCCGCCTGCGCACCCGCGACTTCCGCGACAAGCCCAAGGTCGACCCGCGCTACTTCACCCATGAACACGACATCCGGGTGATGACCCACGGCCTGCGCCTGGCCCGCGACATCGTCTCCCAGGCCCCCATGGCCGACTGGGCCGGCGCCGAACTCGCCCCCGGCCCGGACCTGCGCACCGACGACGAACTCCTCGACTACATCCGCACCACGCACAACACCGTCTACCACCCCGCCTGCACCGTCCAGATGGGCGCGCCCGCCGACCCCACCACCCCTCTGGACCCCCAGCTCCGCGTGCAGGGCGTCACCGGCCTCCGCGTCGCCGACGGCTCGGTCATGCCGTTCCTGACCGCCGTGAACCCGTGCATCACGACGATGATGATCGGCGAGAAGTGCGCGGACATGATCCGCGGCGGGTGAGCACGCGGAGACGATCCGCGCGAGCGGGACCCGAAGACCCCCATACACGAAAAGACCCCACATGATGTGGGGTCTTCGTCGGGATTCTCGTGAAATCCGCTGGTGTCCGAGGGGGGACTTGAACCCCCACGCCCGATAAAGGGCACTAGCACCTCAAGCTAGCGCGTCTGCCATTCCGCCACCCGGACCAGGTGTCATCGGCGCGGGGCGTTGCCCGCGGCGACATGGACAACAATACCAAGGTTTCGGAGTGCCTTTCACCTGCGTATCCGGGCGAGACATAAGCTCGATTTATGGGCAATGAGGGATACGTCGCACCTCGTCGCGGGCCTCGCAGGCCGAGGGCGCTCTCGCCGTTGCGGGAGCATCTGCGGGACACGTTCTGGTTCGCGCCGACGGTGGGGCTCCTCTGCGCACTGCTGCTGTGGTGGGGCGCCTCCGAGCTGGATCTGGCGATCGTCGCGTATTTGCAGGAGATGAAGGCGTACGACGACGTCCGGGATCTGGTCTCGATCGCCGAGGACGCCAAGACGATCGTGACGACGATCAGCTCGGCGATGATGACCTTCATCGGTGTGGTGTTCAGCATTTCGCTGGTCGCGGTGCAGATGGCCAGTGGGCAGCTCACGCCCCGGGTGGTGCGGATCTTCGTCCGGAGCCGGATCAGCAAGTTGACGCTCACCGTGTTTCTGGCGACGTTCCTGTTCTCGCTGCTGGTGCTCACCTCGTACGAGAGTGAGACCGATGTGCGGCGGGTCACCTCGGTGCCGTTGGTGCAGAGCCTGCTGACCATGGTGTTGGTGGTGCTGAGCCTGGTGCTGTTCATCGCGTATGTCTCGGCCACGCTGCGGCTGATGCAGGTGGGGCCGGTCGTCGACCGGATCGCGCGGGAGTCCTTCCGGATGCTGGCGCGGCAGCCGGCGGGTGACCGGGACGAGGCGGCACCGGCTCCCGAGACGGCCCGGGTCGCGCATCACGGGCGGGCCGGGGTGCTGCTGGACGTGAATGTGGCGCGCCTGGTGCGGGCCGCCCGGCGCCAGGGTGTGGTGTTGCGGCTGCTGCCCCGGATCGGGGATTTCGTGGTGCCCGGGACGCCGCTGCTCGCCGTGCACGGTGGGGCGGCGCCGCCCCGGCGGGCGCTGCGGTACACGGTGTCCGTGGGCGTGGAGCGCACCTTCCACCAGGACCTCGGGCTGGGGCTGCGGCAGTTGTCGGACATCGCGCTGCGGGCGCTGTCGCCGGCGGTGAACGATCCGACGACGGCCGTGCAGTGTCTGGACCGGATCGTGCAGTTCCTGGCGACGGTGGTGGAACGGCCGCTGGGGCAGGTGCACTACCGGGACGGCAAGGGGGTGGTGCGACTGGTGCAGGACGTTCCGGAGTGGCGGGATCTGGTGGATCTGGGTTTCGCGGAGATCCGGGCGTACGCGGTGGGCAGCCCGCAGGTCACGCGGCGGCTGCTCGCCGGGATCGACGACCTGCTGCTGCTCGCGCCCCCGGCGCGCCGGGATCCGCTGGCGCGGCACCGCACGCTCCTGCTCCAGGCGGTGGAGCGTACGGCGCCGACGGCCGCCGAGCGGCGGTTCGCCTCGCACCCGGACCGTCAGGGGATCGGGTAGGGGGATCGGGTGGTGAGCTCTACGGCATGAGGTGGTGGTCGGGGAAGTTGCCGGGCAGCCGCTCGGTGGCCGGGCCCTCGGTCACGGCACGGACGAGGAGGGCGCCGCCGACGAAGGCGCCGCTCCAGGAGTTGCCGAAGCCGCCGAAGAGTTCGTCGCGGTCGCCGCGCGAGCGGGGCGTGCCGTGGCCGACCTTGAAGGCGCGGATCTGGGGTGCGAGACGCGCGTAGGTCTCCTCGTCGTCGCAGGACAGGGTGGCCACCAGCGCGCCGTTGCTGGCGTTCATGGCGGCGAGGAGTTCGGCTTCGGTGTCGACCAGGACGACGGTGTCGACGGGGCCGAAGGGTTCGGCGTGGTGCAGGGGTGAGGAGGGCGGCGGGGCCAGGAGGGTGGTCGGGGGGAGGTAGGCGGAGGTGTCCTGGGCGGACAGGAAGCGGCCGTCGGCGAGGCTGCCGCGGTGGAGGGGGACGGCGCCCCGGGAGATCGCCTCGGTGGTGAGGTCGGCGAGTTCCTTGGCTTTGGCCGCGTTGATCAGGGGGCCGAAGTCGAGTTCGGGGAGCGGGTCGTCGGGGGCCGCGACGGCCAGCGGATGGCCGAAGCGGACGGCGCGTACGGCCGGGAGGTAGGCGGCCAGGAAGTCGGCGAAGGCGGCGCGCTGCACGACGAAGCGGGGGTAGGCGGTGCAGCGCTGCTTGGCGTAGTCGAAGGTCTTGCGCAGGAGAGGGGTGAGGGACTGCCAGTCGGTGTGGTTCCAGATGCCCCAGGCGTTGAGGCCCTCTTGTTCGAGGATGTGGCGTTTGCCGAGGTCGGCGACGGCGGTGGCGACGCGGGCGCCGGTGTCCCGGCCGCCGACGAAGGAGACGCAGCCGATCTCGGGCGAGCGGACCAGGGCGGGCGAGAGGTGCCGTCCGCTGCCGCTGACGAGGGTGACCGGGACGCCTTCACGGGCCGCCAGGGCACAGGCGAGGGTCAGGCAGGACAGGCCGCCGTCGGTGGGTGTCTTGGCGATCACCGCGTTGCCGGCCAGCGCCTGGACGAGCAGGGCGTGGACGAGGACCGACATCGGGTAGTTCCAACTGGCGATGTTGCTGACCGGGCCGGACAGCGGGGTGCGGTCGGCGAGCATCCCGTCGATCTCGCCGACGTACCAGTGGACGCCGTCGATGGCGCGGTCGACGTCGGCCCGGGCGAGTTTCCAGGGTTTGCCGATCTCCCAGACGAGGAGCAGGGCGAGCAGGTCGCGGTGCGCGGTGAGAGCGTCGAGGGTGGCGCGGACGCGGGCCTTGCGGTCGGCGAGGGGTACGTGGCGCCAGGCGCGGTGCTGGTCGAGGGCGGCGCGTACGGCGTGCCGGGCGGTGTCCGCGTCGAGGAGGGGCGGCCCGGCGATCGGTGTGCCGTCGAGGGGGCTGGTCGCGGCCGGCGGATCGCCGTCCGCCCGCCAGGCGCCCGCCCAGAGGTTGCCCACCCGGTCGTCATGGAACGCCTCGGGGGCGGCGGCGCGGGCACGTCGCCAGGCGTCGGGCCAGGAGGTGCCGGGTTTGAGGGCGAGGGGGTGGGCGTGGGGGCGGGGGTGGGCCGGGGTCGAGGTCGCGGCCGCCGGGCTCAGGGGTTCCGGGGCCGAGGTCGGGGCCGCCGGGCTCAGGGGTTCCGGGGCCGGGGTCGGGGCCGCCGTGGGTTTCGGGCGCGGGTCGGGATTCGTACCGCGGGTGGGTGCCATCGTTCATCTCCGCTCTCGGTGCACAGCCGGAGGGGCAGGGTGGTGGCGCTCGGGCGGCTCCGGTGGGGAACCGCGTGTTACCGGACGGTAGTGGCCCGTGGCGGTGCGGTGGGACGGTCCCGGGTCAGGTATGGCGAGGGTCACTCATGGCGGGGTGGAGTGGGCGCGCCGTACGGGGCCGGGCGGGACGGGAGCGACGCGTGGGGCGTCGGCCGGGGGCAGGCGTGCCGAGGGGGGCGGTGGGGCTTCCGGGGGCCAAGTGGCGGTGGGGCGGGGGGATGTGACGCGGGTGGCCCGGGATTCGGGTGGCTTTGCCCGGCGGATTCAGGTGGCTGCGTCCGGACCGTTCAGGTCGCCGTGCCGGGCGGATTCGGGTGGCCGTGCCCGGTGGATTCAGATGGCCGTGTCCGGCGGATTCAGGTAGCTGTGCCCAGACGGTTCAGGTCGCCGTGCCGGGCGGATTCAGGCTGCCGTGCCCGGCGGACGACGGCCGGGTGGGGCAGCCGGGGGCCGTGGCCGGGCGTCCGGGCCCTTGTGGTGGGCGGCGTCGCTCTCAGTCGGCGGTGGGGCGGGCCGGCTGCTCATGGGTGCGGTCGGCGATCGCGCGGTGGTGGCGGACGACCTCATCGATGATGAAGTTGAGGAACTTCTCGGCGAACGCCGGGTCCAGGCGGGCGTCGGCGGCCAGGGTCCGCAGCCGCTCGATCTGCGCGGCCTCGCGGGCCGGATCGGCGGGCGGCAGGCTGTGCCGGGCCTTGAGCTCGCCGACCTGCTGGGTGCACTTGAAGCGCTCGGCCAGCAGGTGCACCAGGGCGGCGTCCAGGTTGTCGATGCTGCTGCGGAGGTAGAGCAGCCGCTCGCGGGCCGCCTGGTCGGCGACGGAGGCCACGTCGTCGGCCACCGGTGCTGTCCCCTCGCTCATGCGCGTCTCGCCTTTTCGTCGTCCGGGTTGCGTGATCGCCTGCACATTACCGGGCCGGGGGCGTACGGACCGGAGGGTCTCGCGGACCGGACGGGAGGGGAGGGCGGAAGGGCGCGCGGGCCGGGCCCTCTTTCAAGGGCCCGGCCGCGCCGTACGCCCGGCAGCGGGATCCCCCACAGAGCCCGCCACCGGGCCGCTCATGCCGGGCGGCGTCGGTGCACCGCTTCCGGACTCCCTTCTACCCGGGATGGCCGGGAAGCCACCTCATTCGCGCACAGTTCTTGGCTCACGCCCTGTCGACTCGGCCCACAACGCACCATCCGCAGCCCAACTCGGGGAAGGGTAAGGGGACTTGATCGGCGCGTGCGCCGTTCAGGCACGGCCGTCGGCGGGCCGCTTTTCCCCGGCGGGGCGGCCGATTTGCCCGGTGGGGCGGCCGAAGTCCATCCGCAGGTCCCGCAGCGCCAGGCTGATCAGCGGTCGACGGCGTCCCGCGAGGTATCCCAGCGGGCCGGTGGCGGGGAAGACCCAGTGCGCGCGGCAGAGTTCCCCCTGGGCGCTGAAGCGGACGGGGGTGGTCTTCAGGGCGCCCGCCAAAGTCTGGGCGATCCGGCCGGAGACCCGTAGCCGGCCGGGCAGCCGTACCCGGCGCCGGAAACGGGCCGCGCAGATCCGGCCGCGCTCCTCGCGTGCGGCGGCCGTCAGACCCGCGTCCCGGGTGAGGGTGAACGCGGCGAGCTCCTTGGGCAGGCCCCACAGTTCCCGGCCGCCCGCGCGGGAGACGTCGCTGTCCACCCAGATGTCGGTGACCGACGGCATCAGGCGCCGGCCGTGCCGTACGAAGACGGCGGCGAGCACTTCGTTGTAACGCAGCACGCCGCCGCCCTCGTAGACGACCCAGGCGGTGGCGACCACGGCCCGGCCTGCGAGGACGAGAGGGCGGGTGCCGGGCGGCGGTCCGCCGGGCAACCGCTCCCGGGGCACCAGCCATACGGAGAGGTGGAGCTGCCCTTGAAGGTGCCACGGCTCGGCGGGATAGCGCGGGGGCGTCGGGAGGGGCGGTGTCGTGAGGGGTGTCATGGGGTTTCCCTGCCCGGTGCGGAGCGGGTGGACTCGGGGCTCCGGGTGACTCGGGGCTACCACGGGGCCGGAGCCGGCAGGGCCTCGACCGCGGGCTCGCGCGCGCTCCCCGTGCAGGAGAATGAGACGGGCGGGGCAGCGTGGCAGGCCATGGACCAGCCGCCCACGGCCGTGCACCCAGCCGGACTAAGGACGGAACTGATCAGACATGGGACGGGTCACCGAACGACGCCGCGTCATCCGCGTCCGCGACGGCGCCGTGAGCACGCGCCCCGACACCCTGGTGGCCGAGGAGCCGCTGGAGATCCGCCTCGGCGGCAAACCGCTGGCGATCACCATGCGGACGCCGGGTGACGACTTCGCGCTCGCGGCGGGCTTCCTCGTCAGCGAGGGGGTACTGGCGGCCGCCGACGACCTGGCGAACATCGTCTACTGCGCGGGCGCGACCACGGACGGCTCGAACACCTACAACGTCGTCGACGTCCGGCTCGCCGACGGCGTGCCCGTGCCGGACATCAGCCTCGAACGCAACGTGTACACCACCTCCTCCTGCGGGCTGTGCGGCAAGGCCAGCCTCGACGCGGTCCGTACGACCGCCCGCTGGGCTCTGGACGCTTCCCCGGCGGCCTCCCCCCGGATCACCGCGGCGACGCTGGCCGCCCTCCCCGACCGGCTGCGGGCGGCCCAGCGCGTCTTCGACCGGACCGGCGGGCTGCACGCCGCCGGCCTGTTCTCCGCGGACGGCGAACTCCTGGACGTGCGCGAGGACGTGGGGCGTCACAACGCCGTGGACAAGATCGTCGGGCGGGCGCTCCAGCAGGGGTTGCTGCCGTTGTCGTCGTGCGTCCTGATGGTGTCCGGCCGGGCGTCGTTCGAGCTGGCGCAGAAGGCCGTGATGGCGGGCATCCCGGTCCTCGCGGCGGTCTCCGCGCCGTCCTCGCTCGCGGTCGATCTGGCCGTGGAGACGGGGCTGACCCTGGTGGGGTTCCTGCGCGGGACTTCCATGAACGTCTACGCGGGCGAGCACCGCCTGGCCCTGCCGGCTTCGTCAGGGACAGGCTGAGGGCACGGCTTTCCCGGTCACCGCTCGCCCCGGGGCAACCACCCACCCCGGGGCACGGGTTACTCCCCGGCACCGCTCACTCCCCGGGCACCGCTCCCCCGAGCACCGCTCACTCCCCCGGCGCCACGATCTTCGTGAGCAGCGCGACCAGTTGCTCGCGCTCGGCGGGCGTCAGGGCCTCGGTCAGCTCCGCGTTGGCCCGGTCGCCGAGCCGTTGGGTACGCCGCAGCCGCCGACGGCCTTCCGCCGAGACCTCGACGGCGTTCTTGCGCCGGTCGCCGGGGTCGGGGGTGCGGGTGACCAGACCCTCCTTCTGGAGGTCGTTGACGAGCGCGACCATGTCCTTGGGGTCGATGCCCAGCGTCCGGCCCAGCTCCGCCTGGGAGACGGGCCCGAGTTCCGCGACGGCCGACAGCACGGCGTGGTGCGTCATCCGCATGCCCTCGGCGGCCAGCGCCTCGGCGACGAGCCGGTGGCCGCGGGCGGCCGCCCGGCCCAGCAGCCAACTGGGGAGCGCGCGGATACGGCTGGGGGCATAGGGGATCTCGGCCATGGGAGCAGCGTAGCGAGGAAGCGGAATCCGTGGGTGCCCCCAACGAAGAGGGCGGGAACCGGGGAGAGAAAACCATTGGCTCGCCCAATGAAATCCGGTTATCGTTGGGGAACCCAATGAAAGTGAGCGGTCGGCGGGCGCCGATCGCCGACCCCTGGGAGGTGCGCACCCATGCGCCGAGTCCGATTCCATGCCTACGGCGGCCCCGAAGTCCTGCGCGTCGAGGAGTGCGAGGCCCCCGTGCCCGGCGCCGGTGAGCTGTTGGTGCGTACGGAGGCGATCGGCGTGACGCTGCCGTCGGTACGGCGCGTGCGCGGCGACGGCAAGGGCGGCGGCGATCCGCTGCCCGGTGTCCTCGGCGGGGAGATCGCGGGTGAGGTCCTCGCCCTCGGCCCGGAGGTCACCGGCTTCGCGGTCGGCGACCGCGTCACCTCGCTGCCCCTCAAGGGCTCGTACAGCGAACTCGCCGTCGCACCCGCCGCCCTGACGAGCCGCATACCCGACGGGGCGAGCGCCGTCCTCGCGGTCGCGCTGGTGCGCGGCGGGCATGTGGCGCTCGCCGCGCTCAGCACCGCCGCGCCCGTCGGCGCCGAATCCGTCCTGATCACCGGCGCGGCCAGCGGTACCGGCCATCTCGCCGTGCAGCTCGCCAAGCTCCGGGGCGTGCCCCGGGTGGTGGCCGCCGTCAGCTCCGCGGCGAAGGCGGAGTTCCTCTACGGACTGGGCGCCGATGAGGTGGTGACGTACGACCAGGAGTCCTGGGGCGAGCCGGTGGACATCGTGCTCGACGGCGTCGGCGGCGATCTGCTGCCCCGCGCGCTCGCGGCGCTCGCCCCCGGCGGCCGGCTGGTCTTCTTCAACTCCGGTGGCGGCACGGTCCCCGCCTATGAACTGCTGGCGGGCGCCAAGACCATCACGGGGCTGACGATGCGGCGCTTCTCCACCGTCCACCGGGAGCTGTACGACGCGCACCACGCCGAGCTGTGGGAACGGGCCGGGGCGGGGCGGCTGCGGGCCGCCGTGCACGCCGAACTGCCGCTGGCGCGGGCCGCGGAGGCGCACGCGATCATCGAGGCGCGGGCCAACGTGGGCAAGGTCGTACTTCGGCCGTGAGGCGTCCGGCTCCCGGCGTCCTGGGGATGTCCCGGCCGCCGCGCGTCGCTCTCAGGCCCTGGGGCCCGTCACGGCGGCCGGGGCGCCGCCACCCGAGTCGGTGACCCACGCCCCGGGACCGGCCTCCTCCGGGGCCTCGGCTCCCACCGGCGTGGCCTCAACGCCCCGCGCCGCGTACCGCTTCGCCAGCACCGCGCACACCATGAGCTGCATCTGGTGGAAGAGCATCAGCGGCAGTACGGCGAGTCCGGCCTGGGCGCCGAACAGGACGCTGGCCATCGGGAGTCCGGCCGCCAGGCTCTTCTTCGAGCCGGCGAAGGTGATCGCGATCCGGTCCTCGCGCCGGAAGCCGAGTTTCCTGGAGCCGTAGGACGTGCCGGTGAGCATCACGGCCAGGAGGACGGCCTCCACCCCCAGCAGGCACAGCAGGCGCGGCGGCGAGACCTGGTGCCAGATGCCCTGGACCATGCCGGCGCTGAAGGCGGTGTAGACGACGAGCAGGATCGAGCCGCGGTCGACGTAGCCGAGCGGCTTCTTGTACCGGGTAAGGAAGCCGCCGACCCAGCGGCGCAGCAGTTGCCCGGCCACGAACGGCAGCAGGAGCTGGCAGCCGATCGACAGCAGCGAGCCGGCCGAGAAGCCGCCGCCATGGCTGTGCAGGACCAGCCCGGCGAGCAGCGGGGTCAGCACGATGCCGGCGAGGCTGGAGAACGATCCGGCGCATATCGCCGCCGCGACATTGCCGCGGGCCAGGGAGGTGAAGGCGATGGAGGACTGGACGGTGGAGGGCACCAGGCACAAGAACAGCAGGCCGGTGTAGAGGGTGGGCGGCAGGACGTACGGGACCAGGCCGCGGGCGGCCAGGCCGAGCAGCGGGAACACGGCGAAGGTGCAGGCCAGGACCGTGAGGTGGAGCCGCCAGTGGCGCAGCCCGGCCATCGCCTCGCGGGTGGAGAGCCGGGCGCCGTAGAGGAAGAAGAGCAGGGCCACGGCCCCGGTGGAGGCGCCGTCGGCGACGCTCGCGGCCGGTCCGCGCGCGGGCAGCAGGGCGGCCAGGGCCACGGTGCCCGCCAGCGCCAGGAGGTATCCGTCCACGGGCAGCCAGGAGGGCAGGGTGGGCAAGCGGGGGCGCATGGGCTCTCTTCGGTCGGGGGGCTCGTGGGCGTGGTCGGCGACGGCTCCCCTCCCGAGCGATGACGGTCGAGGCGCCGGGCGTGGCTGGAACTGTGCCGTCTCCAGGGTGCCGGTCAGGGCGGCGATCGGGAAGCCCGTTTACCGTGGTGACTGTCATCGCGGATCGCGATGAGCGTGCTCCTGTGATGCGAGGAGAGGGCCGTGTTCGATCCCGTACAGCTACGGACCTTTCTCACCGTGGCGCAGACGCTCAGCTTCACCCAGGCCGCGCACCGCCTGGGGCTGCGGCAGTCGACGGTCAGCCAGCACGTGCGGAAGCTGGAGGAGGCGGCCGGGCGGCGGCTCTTCGCGCGCGATACGCACGCGGTGGAGCTGACCGAGGACGGTGAGGCGATGCTCGGCTTCGCCCGGACGATCCTGGAGGCCGACGAGCGGGCCGCGAACTTCTTCGCCGGGACGCGGCTGCGCGGCAGGCTGCGCTTCGGCGCGTCGGAGGACTTCGTGCTGACCCGGATGCCCGAGGTGCTGGAGGGGTTCCGGCGCGAGCACCCGGAAGTCGATCTGGAGCTGACGGTGGAGCTGTCGGGGACGCTGCACGAGCTGTTGGCGGCCGGCCGGCTCGATCTGGTCCTCGCCAAACGGCGCCCGGAGGAGGCACGCGGGCGGCTGGTGTGGCGCGACCGGCTCGTGTGGGTGGGCGCCGAGCGGTTGCGGCTGGACTCCGGTCGGCCGGTCCCGCTGGTTGTTTTCCCGCCGCCCGCGGTGACCCGCGCCCGGGCGCTGGAGGCGCTGGAGCGTCAGGGCCGGGAATGGCGGATCGCGTGCACCAGCGGCAGCCTGAACGGGCTCATCGCGGCGACCCGGGCGGGCCTGGGCGTCATGGCGCACACGCTCGGCATGATCCCGCCGGGCCTGGTGCGGATCGGGCCGCGCGCGGGCCTGCCGGAGCTGGGCGGTGTGGATTTCGTGCTGCTGTACGGGCGGCTGGAGGGTTCGGCGAGGGGCCCGGCGGAGGCGTTGGCCGACGCGATCCTGGCGGGCGGGGACCGGCTGCAACTGCCGTAGCCGTGCCGGTCCGCCGGCCACCCGGAGCGGGGGCGCGCCATGCCCGGGGCGGGTGCAGAGATTTGGTGCAGATGATGTCCGGACATCGTGAGCGTTCGGCGCCGAAAACCCCTGGATCATGTCGCCCTTCTCCGAACTCACCCGATTTGGCCGGTTGGCCGCTTCCCGTACCATCTCTCTCACGCCGTGGTACGGCACTCCCTTCCGCCGCCGCCTTGGGGTAGCGTCGCGGCCTTGTGAGGAGCACCACGAGGAGCTGGGTCATTGCGCGAGTTCACCGTCCCGCCTTTGGCGACCGCGCCCCGGGTCGGCGGGCTGGCGGACGCCGTCTTCGATCATGCCGAATCCGAACCGGGACGGGTCGCGCTCGCGCGTAAGGACGAGGCGGGCCGCTGGGAGAACGTCACCGCCGCGCGGTTCCGCGACGAGGTGATGGCGCTCGCCAAGGGCCTGCTCGCCCAGGGTGTCCGGTTCGGTGACCGGATCGGCATCATGGCGCGCACCCGCTACGAATGGACCCTGTTCGATTTCGCGCTGTGGTCCGTGGGCGCCCAGTCCGTCCCGCTGTACCCGACCTCCTCCGCGGAGCAGGTCTTCTGGATGCTGCACAACGCGAACGTCACGGCGTGCCTGGTCGAGCACGAGGACCACGCGATGACCGTCGGCTCGGTCATCGACCGCCTCCCCCAACTGCGCAAACTGTGGCAGCTCGACGCCGACCCGGTGGCCGAGCTGACCGCCGCCGGGGCGCACATCGACGACGAGGTCGTGCACCGCCACCGGATGGCCGTCACCCCGGACGCCACCGCGACGATCATCTACACCTCCGGCACCACCGGCCGCCCCAAGGGCTGCGTCATCACGCACGCCAACTTCATGGCCGAGTCGGACAACATCGTCCTGCGCTACGAGCGGGTCTTCCACTCCAAGCCCGGCGACGAGGCCGCCACCCTGCTCTTCCTCCCCCTGGCCCACGTCTTCGGGCGGATGGTGCAGGTCGCCGCCATCCGCGGCCGGGTCAAGCTCGGCCACCAGCCCGAGCTCGTGGCGAGCGCCCTGCTGCCCGACCTCCAGACGTTCCGCCCCACCTTCATCCTGGCCGTGCCGTACATCTTCGAGAAGGTCTTCGCCGCGGCCCGGCGGCGGGCGGAGGCGGACGGCAAGGCGGGGGCGTTCGACAAGGCCGCCGATGTCGCGGTGCGCTACGCCGAGGCGCTGGAGAACAAGGCGTTCGGCCTGGCCTCGGGCCCGAGCGCCTCGCTGCGGATGCAGCACCAGCTCTTCGACAAACTCGTCTACAGCAAGGTCCGCGAGGCGATGGGCGGCCGGGTGCGGCACGCCATGTCGGGCGGCTCGGCCATGGAACGCCGGCTGGGGCTGTTCTTCGCCGGCGCGGGCGTGACGATCTACGAGGGCTACGGCCTGACGGAGAGCACGGCGGCCGCCACCGCGAACCCGCCCGAGCGCACCCGCTTCGGCACCGTCGGCACGCCCGTACCCGGCACGACCGTGCACATCGCGGAGGACTCCGAGATCTGGCTGTACGGCGGCCAGATCTTCCACGGCTACCACAACGACCCCAAGGCGACCGACGCCGTGCTGCACGACGGCTGGTTCGCCACCGGGGACCTGGGGGCGCTGGACGAGGACGGCTATCTGACGATCACCGGCCGCAAGAAGGAGGTGCTGGTCACCTCGGGCGGCAAGACGGTCTCGCCGGTGGCGCTGGAGGACCGGGTACGGGCGCATCCCCTGGTCGCCCAGTGCATCGTCGTCGGCAACGACCGGCCGTTCATCGCCGCCCTGGTCACGCTCGACCCCGAGGCGGTCACGCACTGGCTGGCCATGCGCGGCAAGCCGGAGCTGGCACCGACCGAGCTGGTGCGCGATCCGGACCTGGAGACCGAGATCCGGCGTGCCGTGGTCGCCGCCAACACGCTGGTGTCGCAGGCCGAGTCGATCCGCACGTTCCGGATACTGGCTCACCAGTTCAGCGAGGAGCACGGCCTGCTGACGCCGTCGCTGAAGCTCAAGCGCAAGGCGATCGAGGCGGCGTATTCGGTCGAGGTGGACGCGCTCTACAGGTCGTGACCGGCGGGCGCCGCGCGCCCGCCCCGGCCCGGCCGCCTCCCCCGTGCGGCGGAGCCGGTTCATCCCCCGGCCCGACGTGCGGCGTGCCGGGCCGCAGAAGACTCCGCCCCATGGAAAACCGTCGTCTCACCCTGCTCGGCCGGACCGCCGTCGCCGCCTGCGCCCCGTATCTCGCCCTGAAGCTGCTGTGGGTGGTGGGCTTCGACATCGGCGTCGTCGACATGCGGGGCATCGGCCGCACGACGTGGGTCGCGGCCAACGCCTTCACCTTCCTCCTCGACGCCGTCGCCGCCCTCGTGGCGTACACCCTCAGCCGGCCGGCGGGCCACCGCGCACCGGCCTGGCTGCTGGCCTTCCCGCTGTGGATGGCGTCCGGGCTGCTCATCCCGCTGTTGCTGGGTGTCTCGGGCGGCACCCTCGCCGGCCTGGTCAGCGGCGCGCCCCACCCGATGCTCGCCGGCGACTTCCTTCAGCCGTGGGTGTTCGCCGTCGTCTACGGAGGATTCCTGATCGAGTGCCTGACCCTGTGCGGCGCGTTCTGGGTGTACGCGCACCAGCGGTGGGGCACGCTGCTGCGCCGCCCGCTGCGCGACCTGCCGGACACCGGAACCCGAGCGGTGCAGCGGGTGTTCGCCGTCCCCGCCGCCGTACTGATCGCCGCCTTCGGTGTCGTACGGCTGATGTGGGCGATGGGAGCCGAGGTGGGCGTGACGGGGCCGGGGGCGCCCGCCCGTACCGTCATCACCGCGGCCTCCGACTGGTCCGGTGGCCTGCTCGCGCTCGCCGGTGCCGCCGGCGTCCTGCTGCTCCTCTTCCCCCGGTCGCTGCCCCGCGGCGGGCCGCTCGCCGGGCTGCGCGTACGGACGCCGCTGGCGCTGGCCTGGACCGGTTCGGCGGCGGTCTTCGCCACGGGCGGCTGCCTGTGGCTGGCGGAGTCGGTGGGCGCCGTGCTGTCCGGCGGCGCGGCGCCCGCCGGCCTGATCGGCCTCAGCGGTGCGGCGGACCTCTTCAGCGGTCTGGTGGTGCTCTGCGCCGGCGCGTTCACGCTGTGCGAACTGACCGCGGTGGGCCGGCCCCTCCGAGGGGCGCGGGAATGTCCGGCGGCGGATGATCGTTGACGTACCGGAACACGAAATGTCGACGTAAGGATCGAATCACCCGTGAGCAAGGTCCCCTCCATCACGCTCAACAACGGCGTCGCGATGCCCCAGCTCGGTTACGGCGTCTGGCAGATCCCGGACGACGAGGCGTTCAGTGCCGTCGGCACCGCGTTGGACGCCGGCTACCGCAGCATCGACACCGCGGCGATCTACGGCAACGAAGAGGGCACGGGCAAGGCCCTCGCCGCCTCCGGCATCGACCGTGACGAACTGTTCGTGACGACGAAGCTGTGGAATTCCGAGCAGGGCTACGACGCCACGCTCCGCGCCTTCGACCTCTCCCTCAAGAAGCTGGGCCTGGACCACGTGGATCTGTATCTGATCCACTGGCCGCTGCCCGCCAAGGACCTGTACGTCGACACGTACAAGGCTTTCGAGAGGATCTACGCGGACGGCCGCGCGAAGGCCATCGGCGTCTCCAACTTCCAGCCCGCCCACCTGGAGCGGCTGCTGGGCGAGACGTCCGTCGTCCCGGCGGTCAACCAGATCGAGCTGCACCCGCGGTTCCAGCAGGCCCAGGCGCGTGCCTTCCACGCCGGGCGCCGCATCGCCACCGAGGCGTGGTCGCCGCTCGGCCAGGGCAAGGGCCTCCTCGAGGAGCCGGTGATCGCCGAGCTCGCCGCGAAGCACGGCAGGACACCGGCCCAGGTCGTGCTGCGCTGGCACCTCCAGCTCGGCAACGTCGTCATCCCCAAGTCGGTGACGCCGTCGCGGATCGAGGAGAACATCGACGTCTTCGGCTTCGAGCTGGACGACGCGGACCTCGCGGCCGTGGCCGGCCTCGACGCGGGCAAGCGCCTCGGCCCGGACCCGGACACCTTCGACGTGGCCTGATCCCGCCTTCCGTACGACGCCGCCCGGCCGGTCCGGGCGGCGTCGCGTCGTGTGTGCGGGCGCCCGCGGTGGTGCGTGACGGGGTGTGGAGCAGCGCGGCGGCGTCCGAGTGGCGAGCCCGGCGGGCGCCGGGAAGTGTGGGAAACGAGGGGAATTCCCCGCGCCCGGCCCTCGGGCACGCACCGCTTCCAGGAGGCATCGATGCCTGACGTGACCACGCCCTACCCGACGGGAACGCCCTGTTGGGTCGACCTCGCCGCCCCCGACCAGAAAGCCGCCCTCGACTTCTACGCCGGCCTCTTCGGGTGGACCGGCGAGGTCGGGCCGTCGGAGACCGGCGGCTACGCCGTCTGTGAGCACCGGGGCAAACCGGTGGCCGGCATCATGGCCGCGGTGCCCATGGGTGACCAGCCCGCGCCGCCGACCGTGTGGACCACCTACCTGGCGAGCGGCGACGCCGAAGCCACCGCCCGGGCGGTGGGTACGGCCGGCGGCACCGTGGTCTTCCCCGCCATGGACGTCATGACGCTCGGTCGGATGGCCGTGGCGGCCGACCCCACCGGCGCGGTGTTCGGCATCTGGCAGGCCGTGGACTTCCCGGGCGCCGGCGTCGTCAACGAAACCGGCGCCGTGGTGTGGAACGAGTTGAACACCACGGACCGGGACGCCGCGGCCGACTTCTACAAGGCGGTCTTCGGCCTGGAGGCGGCCGCCATGGAGAGCGCCGACGACTACTTCTCCCTGACCGCCGAAGGCCGGGTCGTCGGCGGGCTCCAGCAGATGCCGGCGGGCATGCCGGCCGGGACGCCCTCGCACTGGCTGACGTACTTCGCGTCGGTGGACGCCGACGAGACGGTGGCGAAGGTGCGGGCGGGCGGCGGCTCGGTGCTCCAGGAACCGTTCGACACGATGGCGGGGCGCATGGCCGTCGTGAGCGACCCGCAGGGTGCGACGTTCGCCGTGATCACCCCGAAGCCGATCTAGCCGATCCAGCCGGTCGAGGCGGCCCGCGCGGTGGACGCCCGGCGCTCCCCGGCCTGGACGGCGGCGCGCGGCGGCTACTGGGCGCGGGCCGTGTGCACGGTGTGGGCGGACAACAGAAAGACATCGGGGCGGCGGGTGACGCCCGCCGCGTCACCCGGGTCGGTCAGGCGGGCCACGGTGGTCAGGTCGTCCTGGTCGAGTCGGTCGCCGTACCGCTCGACGGCGCGGGCGAGATGGGCGAGCAGGTAGTCGCGTGCGGCGGTGGACAGCGGCGCGGGCAGGTCCAGCAGGAAGCTGCGGGTGCGCGGGGTGCGCAGGCCGGCGTCGGCGAGGAAGGCGGGCCAGTCCTCGATGGCGTTCGCCGCGTCCGGCAGCGCCGCGCGCATCTGGGTGAACCACTCCTCACCGACCGCGTCGAGACGGGACTGGAGCCCCGGGCGGCCGATGCCGATGTCGCGCGGCAGGAAGCGGGGGGCGAGACCGCCCTCGGCGATGGCGAGCAGGCCGCCGGGCCGCAGATGACCGGCCAGGGCGGCCACCGCGCCCCGCTGGTCGCCGACGTGGTGCAGCGCCTTGCTCGACCAGATGAGGTCGGCGCCGCCGAGGGCGTCGAGCCCGTCGGGGACCTCGGCGCGATGGGTGTGGACGCGGTCGCCGAGTCCCAGCCGTACGGCGCGGGCGCGGGCGCGTTCCAGGAGGGCCGCGGCCGGGTCCACCGCCACGACTTCGGCGGCGGGGAAGGCCCGTGCGAGCAGGCAGCTCACGACGCCCGGTCCGCTGCCGACGTCGAGCACCCGGCGGACCCTGCCGGGCCCGGTCCCGCCGTCGGTGGTGAGCAGGTCGCGCAGCCACGCCGCGGCCTGCTCGTAGAACGGCGTCTGGAGTTCGGCGCCCCGCTCCAGGAGCGGGCCGAGCACCTCCCAGTCGATGTGCGCGGTGTCGGGCGCGTGCCCGTGCGGGTGGATGTCGGCGCGGTCGTCGGGGTAGGTGCGGGGGGCTTGGCCGAGCGGGACGGCGGCGGTCGGGGGAAGGGCGCCGACCGGTCCGGGGCGGGGGTGGTCGCTCATGACATCGAGCCTCCGATACGGGCGTTATCCGGGCAATCCGTCCCGCCGGTCCGCCAACCCCCGATTCCGGCCGGTCCGCCGGCTCACCGTAGGGTCTGGCCTGTGGGTACTCCAGGATGGATGCCGCCGACCGATACGGAACGGCGGCTGTGCGAAGCGACGGCGCGTGGTGACGGGGAAGGACAGGTCGCGGCGATCGCCGGCGAGGATCTGTATCTGGCGGTGCCGCAGCAGGGTCAGGACCCGCTGCCCGTCTACGACGATCCCGCGACGGGCGGTAAGTGCATTCCCGTCCTGACGCGCGGCATGCTGCCGCCGTGGCACCCGCAGCAGTTTTTCGACCGGGTCTCGCTGGACGACCTGGCCCAGGACTGGCCCCACGACAAATGGCGGCTCGCGGTCAATCCGGGAACGCCCTGCGCCGCGTATCTGGCGGCGTCACCGGCGCACCGGGCCGCCTGGACGCGGCTGCGGGCACGGATCGGGGTGCGGCCCGGCGGGTTGCTGACCACGCATCTGGCCGGCCCGCTGCACGGTCCGCTCGCGCGGGGGCTGGCCTGCGGGGCGCCGCTCGCGGTCCAGCACAGCGTGCCGTGGAACGAACTGGGCACCGCCTTCCTCGACCACGCCACGGACGCCCAGTCACTGCGCGAGCAGTGGTCGGTGACCGATCCCGCCACCTGGCGGCAGCGGCTCGACCACCTGCTGGGCGGCGGTTTCGTACCGGCCGACACGGAAGCGGCACTGCGCGCCCGGGCGAGCGAAGCGGGGGAAGGCGTCAAGGCGGGCGTCGACAAAGACTCCGAGACAGGGGGCATGGAAGGCTCCGCGGGTGACCGGGCGGTCGCGGCGGACGGCTCCGGGGCCACCGCTACGGCGCCCGCGATCCCCGAGCTGGTGAGCCGGTACGAGGAGCGGTTCCGCGCGGACGGACTGCTGCCGGCGGACGGCCACGTGGTGTCCCTGGTCGCGCTGGACCTCGCCCACGCGGTGGCCCTGGTCCGCTGGGGCCTGGGCGCGCGGCTGTGCGCACCGCCCGAGGCCGAGCAGGCCGTGCAGGCGGCCGGGGCACGGGCCGCCGAGGCGTACGGCTCGTGGGAGGAGTTCGCCGCCGGCTACGCGCTGGGGCGGATGCTGGCGTTCGACAACGGCTGGTTCGGCCCGCAGTACGCCGAGGCCGTCCACGTCCACCGCGTGCTCACCCAGGACCCGGCCTCACCCTGGCGCGGCTTGGCCTTCGCCTGTTGATGATGGGCAGCATCGGGGTACGTGCCGCCGCGCGCGGAACGTAGGAGAGGGGACGGACACGTCATGGGCTCGAACGGTATGCGCGGCGACGACGGCAGGGAGGACGGCGAGTCCGCCCGAACGGCGCGGCCGACGTGGGCGCAGTGCCGCACCGCGCTGCGCCGTACGCCGCTGTCGGTCTGGAACGACGATGTGACGGACTGGGCGGCGAGCCTGACGTACTACTCGGTGCTGGCGCTGCTGCCGTCGCTGATCGTCACGGTCTCGCTCATCGGGCTCGCCGATCCGGCGGCCACCGAGCAGCTCATCAACCACCTCGCCGCCCTCGCTCCCGCCGAGTCCGGGCCCACGGTGCGCCGCGCCCTGGTGACGATGGCCCATCAACAAGCGGCCGCCTGGGTGGTGGTGAGCGGCGCGATGATCAGCGCGCTGTGGTCCTCGTGCAGTTATCTGGCGGTCTTCCGCCGGGCGCTGCACGCCATGCACCGTACGAAGGACGACCGGCCGCCGTGGCGCAAGGCGCCGCGCATTCTGGCGACGGCGTTCCTGCTCATGGCCCTGTTGATCACCAGTGCGGTGGCGCTGATCGTGAGCGGGCCGCTGGCCGGCGCCGTCGGCCGGGCGCTCGGGCTGAGCGCATCGGGCGAGACGGGCTGGAACGTGCTGAAGTGGCCGCTGTTGTTGCTGCTGGCCATCGTGTTGGTGATGGTGCTGTTCCGCTCCGGGCCGCCGAGTTCTCGAGGCGTCCGGCGGGCGGCGCCGGGCGGGCTCGTGTCGGTACTGCTGTGGCTGGTGTCCTCGGGCGCCTTCGCGATCTACGCCTCGTACGTCGGCACCTTCAACCGGCTCTACGGCTCGCTGGCCGGCCCGGTCGTCTTCCTGATCTGGCTGTGGTTCTCGCACCTGTCGCTGCTGTCGGGCGCCCAGTTCAACGTGGAGCTGCTGCGCGCGGGGCGGGTCGTGAAGGTCCGCGACGACGGCTGACGGGGCTGACGGCGCGCTCCTCCGTGGTCGAACCGCCCATGGCGGCAGGGTCGCGGGGCCCGGAGGGGCGCTGGGCCCGGCGGCGGTCGTCGGTTACCGTCCCTCCCATGACGACTGCCGCGGCGCTCTCGCCGAAGACCGCCGGAGTGGGGGCGCTGCTGCGCGAATGGCGCGACCGTCGGCGGATCAGCCAGTTGGAGCTCGCGCTGCGCGCCGACTCCTCCGCCCGCCACATCAGTTTCATCGAAACCGGCCGGTCCCGGCCGAGCCAGGAGATGGTGCTGCGGCTCGCCGAGCACCTGGACGTCCCCGTGCGGGAGCGCAACGCCCTGCTCATCGCGGCCGGTTACGCGCCGACCTATCCGGAGACGCCGCTGGACGACCCGGCGATGGACGCCCTGCGCGCGGGCATGGAACGGCTGCTGACCGGATACGAGCCGTTCCCCGCGCTGGTGGTGGACGGCACCTACCACGTACTGGCCGCGAACCGGGGCATCGCCATGCTGCTGGAAGGGGTCGACGCGGACCTGCTGCGGTCGCCGATGAACGCCATGCGGATCACCCTCCACCCGGCGGGGCTGGCGCCGCGGATCCGCAACTTCCTGGAGTGGCGCGGTCATCTCCTCGCCCAGATGGAGCGGCAGTTGGCGCTGCTGCGGTCCGCGCCGCTGCGCGCGCTCTACGACGAGGTGAGCGGCTATCCCCTGCCCCCGGGCGGGCGGGAGACGGCGGCCGGGGGCGAGCACCCGCCGTTCGCGCTGCCCATGCTGATCGAGCACGACGGCGCGGTGCTGTCGTTCACTTCGACCATCGCGACCTTCAACACCCCGATGGACGTGACCGTCTCGGAGCTCGCCGTCGAAACGTTCCTGCCCGCCGACGCGGCGACCGTCGCCCACCTGCGGCGGCAGGCCCCCTAGTCCGCCCTCGCACCGCGCCGCGCACCGCGGCTCACGCCGCCGGCACCCGGTCCAAGAACCCCAGGACGGTGCGGATCCGGCCGTCCTCGGCCAGGCGCACCGCGTCGAAGCCGGCGACCGGCGCCGATCCGTCCGCCACCGCGACCAGCTCCCAGCCGAACCGCGCGACGTCGTGGTGCCCGTCCACGTCGCCCGTCGGCCGGAACACGAACCCGGGGAACTGCGCGTGCGCCCCGGCGATCACCGCGGCGATCCCGTCATGGCCGGTGACGTCGGCCAGCGGGTCGGTATAGCTGCCGTCCTCGGTGAACGCCGCCGCCACCGCCTCGGCGAGCGCGCCCGCCCCGGTGGCGTTCCACGCCTCGAAGTACCGGGCGACGGCGGCCGCGTAACGGTCACCGGGCCGCGCGGTGGCCTGCGCCTGGGTGGTCCGCTGCTCGTGCTGCGTCATGAGGGCTCCTTGGGTCTGCCGGTGCCGGTGGCACGGGTGTCGGGAGCGGGGGGGGGGGGGGGGGGGGGGGGGGCGGGGGGGGGGGGCCCCCGAAGGCTCGGAGGGGGGGGGCGGGGGGGCTTCCCCGGGGGGAAGTATCGGAGTCAGGGGACCTTCCCCCCCC
>NZ_JBVIHH010000001.1:185016-197047 GCF_055570395.1 Streptomyces sp. NPDC031210 | reverse complement strand
CCGCAGGAGGGCCGGCGCTGGGTTGGTCCGCTGTTTGTGTGCTGTCGGGGGTGCTTTTTGTTTTGGCTGGTGCTGGGGGCGGGGGTGGGGGGGGGGGGGGGGGGGCGGGCTCCCCCCCCCCCCCCCCCCGATGCCCTCAGACTGCCGGGCGGGTGGGCGCGGGTCGATTACCCGGGAGGTAAGCGCGGGCGCCGGGGACCTGCCACCCCGCGGCCCCCTACTCGGCGTCGGCCGGGGCCGCCGGCGAGGCCGGGAGCGGCTCGCCGGCAGCGGCCCGCGCGTCCGCCCGCGCGTCGTCCGCCGCGTCCTCCGCGTCCGCTTCCGCCGCCCGTCGTCCCGTGCGCCGCGCCGCCATCCACGCGTACACGAGGATGCCGGCGAAGAGGAACAGGACACCCTGGTAGATCGCGGCGTAGCCGGCGCCGGCGACGAGCCAGAAGGTGAAGCCGAAGGCGGTCAGCGCGAGGGTGAGGTCGCGGGTGAAGCGGGCCGGGCGGACCCTGTCGCGCCGGCCGGTGAGCAGGAAGTAGATCTGGGCGCCGGCCGCGAGCAGGTAGGGGACGGTGGCGGAGAAGGTGGTGATCAGCACCAGGATCTCGAAGACCCCGCCGGCGCCGGTCAGGTAGTTGATCAGCGTCAGGGCGCTGGCCAGGACCGTGGCGGCCAGGACACCGAAGGTCGGCACGCCGCGCCGCTTGGTCAGGAAGGGCGCCGGGAACAGGCCGTCCTTGGCGGCGGCGTACGGCGACTGGGCGCTCATCAGCGTCCAGCCGTTGAGCGCGCCGACGATCGAGATGACGGCCGCGCCGGCGATGAGGGTGCCGCCCCAGTGGCCGCCGAACATGGCGTTCACCGCGTCCGAGAACGGCGCCTTGGAGTGCACCAGTCGGTCGTGGCTGACGGTGCCGAAGACGGCGAGGGTGCCCAGGAGGTAGACGACGGCGGCGCCGATGGTGCCCAGGACGGTGGCCCGGCCGACGTTGCGTCCGGGGTCGCGGACCTCGCCCGCGCTCATCGCGGCGGACTCCACGCCGACGTAGCTGTAGAGCAGGATCGCGGCCGCCGCGGACATCCCGCCGACCGCGCTGCCGCCGCCCGCGTTGAACGAGCCGAGGTTGTCCGGGTCGAAGAAGAACAGCCCGACGACGGCGATGAACAGCAGCGGGACGAACTTCAGGACGGTCGAGACGAGTTGGACGACGCCGACATAGCGGGTGCCCGCGAAGTTGGCGAGGGCGGGCAGCCACAGCGCGACCAGGGCCACCATCAGGTCGGTGCCGCCGGACGCGTGGCCGGGGAAGAGGACGTGGACGTAGCCGACGACGGCGACGGCGAGCGCGGCGTTGCTGACCCAGGTCATCGTCCAGTACGACCAGGCGGAGAGGAATCCGGCGAAGTCGCCGAACGCCTCGCGCGCGTAGACGTAGGGGCCTCCGGTGTCCGGGTGGCGTTCGGCGAGCCGTCCGAAGACCAGGGCCAGGGCGACGGCTCCGATGGTCAGCAGGCCGAAGGCGACCAGGCTGACGGTGCCGAAGGGGGCCACCGAGGCGGGCAGCAGGAAGATGCCGCCGCCGATGATGTTGCCCATCACCAGGGCGGTGGCGGTGATGAGGTTCATCCGAAACGGCGGCTTGGCTTGCTCGTGCAGGTCAGAGCCGGTCTCGGGGTGCTGAGCGGCAGGGCTGCGGTGCATGTGATGCGCGTCTCTCGTCGTGCCGGGCTGTCCGGTGTGCCGGACCGACGCTCATGGTCACCGGGTCGGCGCCGTGCTTCAAAATCGGCGCGAATGCTCCCGTCACGGGCGCCTGAGGGCGAAGGATCTTCGGTCCGGCGCGGCGCAGCACCGGGTTTTGTCGTGCGGTCGGCGCATCACCGGGTTTTGTCGTGCGGGGGGCGGCTCGGCGGCGCGGAACCTTCGTGGCGGGCCGCCTGCCGGGGGAGTTCGCGCACCGCGTGCGCGAGGGGGAGCTGCGGACCGTCCGCCTCCCGCAGCCAGCGGCGCAGCACCTGGTGCACCTCTTCGGCGCCCCTCAGCGGCCGGCCGTCCGCCGTCGGCGGGCTGAGTTCGGCGGGCCACATCAGGAAGGGGCGGCCCTGATCGCCGCCCAGCCCGCCGTGCGAGCCGATCTGCTCCTCGAAGGCGTGCACCGTGCCGGTCTCCGGGTCGTAGGCGGAGTTGACCATGATGTCGGCGCAGTGCGGGAAGCCGTGCGTGCGGCGGACCGCGGCCGCCGCGCCGTCGCCGAACACCGCGAGCGGGTCGCTGCCGATGATCAGTCCGGTGTCGAGGTGGTGTTCGCCGCCGAACGGGCCGAGCACCACCGGGCCGGATTCCTCGGAACGCACCAGCAGGAAGCCGATGCCGGGATGGTTGGTGAGCGTGCTCAGCAGCGCCGGATGCCGTGCGTCGATCTCTTCCCGGCTCATCCGGTGCGGCACCTCGGGAAAGGACACCAGCCCGAGGTTTCCGGACGCCAGGACGATCGGCTCCCAGGCGGCGCGCCCCGGGCCGTCCGCCGGTGCCGTCGGCGGAGTGAGCGTCGGCTCCTCCTCCGGTCGGTGCAGCGCGGCGCGCGCCGCCGCGCGGGCCTCCGCTCCGCTGTGCGTCCGCCCGGCCCGGCGCGGTACCGGCAGCCCGCAGCCGGCCCGTACGAGATCGCCCAGGCCCAGCCCGTAGGACCGGCGGAACGTCTCGCCCGGGCTCTGTCCGTGATCGGAGAGCAGCACCAGGCGGTACGGGCGGGGCGCGTGGTGCGCGGCGGTGGCGATCATCGCGACGGCGCGGTCGAGGCGGCGCAGCACCTGGTGGGTGTCGCGGTGCCGGGGCCCCGAGTGGTGCGCCACTTCGTCGTAGGCGACCAGGTCGGCGTAGACACAGGTGCGTCCGGCGAGCATGTCGCCGACGACGGCGGCGACGACCACGTCGCGTTCGACGACGGTCGCGAAGGCCCGCAGGACGGGGTAGAGACCGCCGCGGTTGACGCGCGGCCGTTCCCGGCGCAGTTGGGCGCGGAGCGACTGCGCGATCTCGCGCTGGATCTCGCCCGCGAAGGACAGGGCGGTCCGCGTCGCGTTGGCGGGGTCGGAGAAGTACGCGAAGTAGCCGACGCGGGAGCGGTTGTCCCTGGTGCGGCGCGCCGTCACCGACATGACCAGGGCGACTTCCCCGGCGCCGCCGCTGAAGAGGTTGCCGCGGCTGGCACCGTCGAGGGTGAGCAGTCCGCCCTCACCGGTCTGCTGGACGGCGCGCCGCTGCAACTCGGCCGCGCTGGTGGGCCGGTTGCTGACGACGAGGGTGCCGGTTTCCTTCTCGTACCAGCGGAAGGCGGGCAGGTCGAAATTGCTGCCGTGCAGGATGCCGAGCTGACTGGCGCCGGTCTGGCTGGACCAGTCCGTGTGCCAGGGGCTGAGGAGGTGGCTGGAGTCGAGCAGGCGGGCGACGGTCGGCATCAGCGGCCGTCCGCCGCCGGTGGCCTCCCGCAGCACGTCATAGCCGACGCCGTCGAGTTGGAGGAAGACCGTGCCGGGTGTTTTCGGGACCGGTGCGGCGTCGGTCCGGCGGCGGCCGGCGAGGCGTACGAGACGCCGCCGGTAGGCGTCGTCGTCACGCACGGCCAGGGAGGCGGAGGTCGCCGAGGAGAGGGCGGACGTCACCGCGGCGACGACCACCGCGGTCTCCGGGGCGGCCTGGCCGCGGCCGTCCGGCAGCAGGTCGAGGGCGAGGAGCAGCAGGGAGCCGTTGAGGAAGAAGACCAGCAGGCCGAGGACCAGCGCGGGCACCAGGAGGAGGGCGCGGACGAGCAGGGGCCAGACCAGGGCGCTGAGCAGCCCGAAGACTCCGGCGCACAGCACGGCGGTGAGGACGACGCGCGGGAAGCTGTCGCCGTCCGCGGACTGCAGCCGGAAGTCCGGCAGCAGCCAGGCGAGGGCGAGCAGGCTGACGGTGGAGACGACCCAGACGGTGAGCACCCGCAGCAGGGCACCGCTCGCACTTCGCCACCGGGGGGTCCGCACGCCGTCTCCCCTCAACCCTCGGGCCCGCGCCGGGTCGCGGGTACGTCCGCCAAGCCTGCCACGCGCCCCGGCGCGCCTTGTGGTGCTTGGACCGGTGTGATGCTTGGACCGGTGTGATGCTTGGACCGGTGTGATGCTTGTGCGGGTGTGGTGCTTGTACCGGCTCATTCTCCGGCGGGCGGCCGCGGGTGCCGGAGCAGCCACGCCTGGAGTTCGTGGTGGCGGAACTGGTAGGCGCTGCCGGAGATGCGGATCAGGCCGGCGTCGTAGCACCAGTCGAGGAAGTGGCCCAGGCGCCAGGGCAGTTTGCCGCGCGAGCACAGCAGGAAGACGAAGTAGCGCCGGCCGGCGCCGCTCCACCACACCAGCCCGCAGGTGAATCCGCCCAGCACGCCGGCGACCAGGCCCTGGGCGAGGCCGCCGCCGTATCCGGTGACGGCGCCGAAGACCAGCCCGAAGAGGGCGGCGAAGGTCACCCCGGAGGTGATGTCGTCACGCAGCAGTTCCCGGGGGTGCAGCGACACCCGGCCGGGCCCGCGCGACCACCCGCCGGCGTATTCGGCCACCAGGGTCAGCGCGAAACCCGCCACGAGTACGGCGACGACCACGGCGACCAGGCCGGAGGCGAGCCAGCGCACCAGCAGCACCGCCAGCACCACGACGGCCACGCCGTGCGCCCTGCGCAGCAGCAGTTGCCGGCCGTCGGGAGTGTCGAACCTGCGCAGTTTGCCGCCCTGCGGACTGGGCACCCGCTCGCTTCCCGCGCGCAGCAGCAACGCCAGGGTCAGCGCCGCGATACCGGCGATGGCCGGGCCCCGGGTCGGCGCGAACCCTTCCGAGGAGTTGTGCAGCAGCGCCAGCGCACCGCTGAGGAACACCGCGGTGGTCAGCGCGGCGTCGGCGATCCGGACGCGGCGGGCGCCGGCCAGCGGCCACAGCCGGTGCAGGACCAGTTCGGGCGGCGCGCCGGACCGTCCGGCGCTTTCCGCGTAGCGGGCGAGCTCGGCCAGCCAGCGGTGCACCTTCTCCGGCGGGTAGCCGCTGCGGGCCCGGGACGTGAGCCGGGTGGTGGCCGGGATGTAGCGGGAGATCAGGTTCTCGTCGAGACGCGCCGGGTCCTGGTGGCGCAGGAGTTCGGCGGGGTCGGCCCGCTCGTCGTCGGCGTAGACGGCGGCGGCCAGGGTCAGCCGCCAGGGGGTGGCGACGGCGTGCCGCAGCGGGTGGCCGGCCGTGTCGTCCTCCAGGGCGCGCAGGACCGCGTCCCAGCGCTCGGGGGTGTGCGCCACCCGCTTGACGAGATAGTCGCGGGCCTGCCCCACGGCCACCGCGTCGATCTCGGCCCGGACCGCGTCGCGGACCCCGCGCCCGGCCCGCTCCAGCGCCTCGTACCACTGGGTGCGGCAGGTCAGCACCATCGGCACCCGGCGTTCGCCGTCGTGGTAGTCGGCGAGCGCGTCGAGGGCCTCGCGTGCCCGGGAGGCGGCCGGTGGCGTACCGGGGCCGTCCATCTCGTCGAGGCCGTCCAGTACGGGGATGATCAGGCGCTGCTCGACGAGGTCGCGGGCGACCTGGGGTTCCCGGTCGTAGTCCTGCTCCAGGCACTGGGCCAGCCACGACTCGAACGGCTGGGCGGGGTTCCAGCCGGCGAGCGCGAGCCGGACGGGGACCGGCCCCTTCTCCTCGGCACGCCGCGCCAGATCGAGCAGCAGCTTGAGCGCGAGGACGGTCTTTCCGGCTCCCGGCGCGCCCGTGATCACCAGGCGGCGGGAGCCGATGCGGTCGTAGTCCTCCGCGAGGGTGGTCAGCCTGCCCTGCGAGGAGGTGAACGGGACGTTCGCCTGCCCGCACGGCGACGTGGTGTAGCGCAGGTCGATCGGGACGAGGTCGCCGCCCAGGAGCTGGCTCCACTGGCGGCCCTCCATCGCCTTGATGCGGTGCGCGAGGCGTTTGGCCTCCGTGGCGATGTCGGCGCCCTGGCCGGCCCTGCGGCGCAGCGCCAGCAGCCCGACCAGCACGCCCAGTGTGCTCAGCGGCAGGCCGATCACGCCGGCGGTGTCCTGGCTCTGGAGTCCGCCGTCCAGCAGTGCGTCGATCACCCACAGCGCGGCGCCGAGAGCCGCCAGGCTCCCCAGCGCCACCACCGCCTGCCACACGCGCCGGTGCCGGCGCCCCCCGATCTCCATCGCGCGCGCTCGCCAATCCCCTCTGCGTCCCCGCCCGTTGATGCCTCAGACTGCCATACGGGACGGTCGCGCGGCGGGTGCGGACGGCGAGTCCGGACGCGCCTCGGCGCCGGTGCCGCCGCGCGCGGTGCGGTGCGCGGCGGGGCGAGGACGCCAGAGATCGGGAGGTCATCGATGCCGGTGGAGGTCACCTGGTGGGGACATGCCACCGTGACGGTCGAGGACTCCGGGGTGCGGGTGCTGACCGACCCGCTGTTCACGGACCGGCTGGCGCATCTGAGGCGCCGGCGGGGCGCGCTGCCGCCGCCGGACGCCGCCCGGGCCGATCTCGTCCTCGTCTCCCATCTGCACGTCGATCATCTGCACCCCGCCTCGCTGGCCCGCCTCGCGCACGGCACCCGGCTGGTGGTGCCGTACGGGGCGAGCGCGGCGGTGCCCGGGCTGCGGCGGGTGGCGGTGGCGCGGCGGCTGCGGGTGAGCGAGGTACGGCCGGGCGACACGGTCGCGGCGGGCGCGGTGACCGTACGGGCGGTGCGCGCGGCCCACGACGGGCGGCGGCTGCCGTACGGGCCGCGGCGGGTGCCCGCGCTGGGCTATGTCGTGCACGGCACGGCCCGCACCTACTTCGCCGGTGACACCGGGCCGTTCGCGGACATGCCCGGCGAGGTGGGGCCGTGCGAGGTGGCGCTCCTGCCGGTGGGCGGCTGGGGCCCGTTCCTCGGGCACGGGCATCTGGACCCGCGGCGGGCGGCCGAGGCGGCGGCCCGGCTCGCGCCGTGCAGCGCCGTCCCGGTGCACTACGGCACGTACTGGCCGATCGGCATGGCCGCGGTACGGCCGCACGAATTCCACACCCCGGGCCGGGAGTTCGAGCGGCAGGCGGCACTCCTGGCACCGACGGTGACCGTGCACCGGCTCCGGCACGGCGAGTCGGTCCGGCCGGTCGTCGCACGAGGGAGCCGGTAGGGAGTCCGGCGCGGTCACGCGGCGGGGCCCGGGCTCGGTCAGTCGGGTGTCGGGGTCGTGAGGGTGGCGAGTTTGTGCGCGAGGGTGGTGAGCGACCGTGTGAGGGGCGGCAGCGTCAGGGGGTCGGCCGCGGTGAGGGCGCGGGCGGGGAGGTCCTGGTCGGGGGTGTCGAGCAGGGCGTCGGCGCACAGGCGTACGCGCAGCGCCGCCGGATCGTCGCCGAAGCGGTGGCCGCCGCGCGCCCCCCAGGCCGCCAACTCCCGCTCCAGGGACGCGGATTCGGTGATTCCGTGGGTGGCCAGCGGGCGGCGCAGCGGGTCGAGGTCGGCGTACAGATGACTGCCGGAGTGCGGCGGGCGGCAGACCGCCCCGGCTTCCGAGACGGTGCGGTGGAGCGCGGCCGCGAGGGTGGCGTACATCCGGGCCGTGGCGGCCGTCCTGGCGCGTACGGAGTCCGGTTCGCCGAGCGCGTGGGTGACTGCGCAGGCGAGCGGGCCGGGCAGGGTGGCGTCCGGCGCCGACAGCGCGGCGCCCACCGCGATGCGCAGGGCGTCGGCCCGTTCGGTGGCGGGGAACCGGGCGAGCGCCGCGGGCCAGGAGCCGGGGACCAGGGCGGCCCGCAGGTCGGTCAGCACCACGACCTCGTCGGGCAGCATCTCGGCGGGGCTGAGCACCACGGTGTCGTGCGGATCGTGGAGCAGGTCGCGGCGGGATTCGTCGCTGATGATCCACAGTCCCTCGCCCGCCGCCGCCTCGCACACCTCGTGCAGTTGCTCGGGTGCCGGGCAGGTGCCGGTCGGGTCGTCGGCGACGGACAGGACCAGGACGCGGGGCGCGGCGCCGTGCATCCGGATCCGCCGGACGGTCTCCAGCAGGGCGAACGGGTCGGGCAGGCCGCCGGATTCGGCCGGTACGGGCGCGAGGTGCACCGGCAGGCCCAGCATCCGGGCGGGGGGCGCGTACCACTGGGCGCAGGGGCGCGGCAGTACCACCGAGCCGTCGGCGGCGGCGTACAGGGCGAGGAGGAGGACCGGTGCGCCGGGGGCGGCGAGCACCCGGCCGGGCGTGGTGACCAGGCCGCGGCGTTCCCAGTAGCCGCAGGCGGCCTCGCGCAGCGGCCGGGAGCCGCCGGGGGGTTCGGGTGCGGTGCGGCCGGCGGCGGCGGAGAGGTGGGCGGCGAGATCCGGCAGTACGGGCAGGCCCGCCGGCGGGTCCGGCGCTGGTTCCGGGTCCGGCTCCGGTGGGTCCGGGGCGGTCGGCCGCATGCGTACCTCCACTCCACGACGGCGGGCGATGCGTGGGCCTCGCGCATGCACGCGCCCCGTCCACCTTGGCAGATCGGGCGGGCGGCGGGCGGGGACGACACGAGCGGGGAGGGGTGGCGACGGCCGGGGGCCGGGCGGCCGGGGGGGCGGCCGGGGTGGGCGGCCAGGCGCGCATCGGGGGCCGTAGCCGGGCAACGGACCGCCCGTCCGTGCGTGCGGAGATTCCCGCCCCTGGCGCCGCCCCGGCACGGCCCCCGCCTCAGGCCCCGCGCCTCAGACCCCCGTCGGCCCGTCCGGCGCCTCGTACCGGTGCACCTCCACCGTCTCCCCCGGCCCCCACTCCTGCCGCTCCGTGGCGCACCGGGTCCAGCCCCGCCGTTCGTAGAGGGAGATGGCCGACAGGTCGGTGCTCTTCACCTCCAGTACGGGGCGGAGCCCGCGGGCCGCCGCCTCCGCCACGACGCCGCGCAGCAGGAGACCGCCGAGACCCTGCCCCCGGGCGCCGGGGCCGACGTAGAGCCGGCTGACCTCGTTCCCGCACAGGGCCGCGTGTCCGGCGACCGCACCGCCGGTCTCGGCGACCCAGGCGGCGGTCAGGTCGTCGGGGGTCAGCCAGCGGGCCGGATCGGCCGGCCAGTGGTGCGGATACCCGCTGTGGGCGTGCACCTCGGCCAGAACGGCCACGCAGGCGCCGAGGTCGGCGGTCTTCCGTCGTCTGATCACCGGAGCATCGAAGCACGGCCGCCGGGCCGACGACCGCCCGGCTGACGACCGCCGCCCGCCCGCGTGGAACCCGGCGCCGCGCGGGCGGGCCGGGGCCTGTTGCGCGCCGAGGCGGGTACAAGGTTGCGCATGCGAACGTTTTTGACCCATCTCGACCGTCGGACCTTCGTCCGGATCGCGTCCCGCGAGTGGCCGGGCGCGCAGCGGGTGCTGCCGCGACTGAGCCGCAGCGCCAATCACGGGCTGCTGTGGTTCGGCATCGCGGCGGGCGCCGCGGCCCTGGGCGGCAGGCCCGCGCGGCGGGCCGCGCTGCGCGGGGCGGCGTCGCTGGCGGTGGCGTCGGCGGCGGTGAACACGCTCGGCAAACGTTCCGTACGGCGCCGCCGCCCGCTGCTCGACCCGGTACCCGTCATACGGCAGCTCAGCCGTCAGCCGTTCACCTCCTCCTTCCCCTCCGGCCACGCCGCCTCCGCGGTGGCCTTCACCACCGGTGTCGCCTTCGAGAACAAGTGGTGGGGTCTGGCCCTGGCGCCGGTCGCCGTCTCGGTGGCGTTCTCCCGCGTCTATACGGGGGTGCACTACCCGGGCGATGTGCTGGCCGGTGCCGCGCTGGGCGCCGGGGCCGCGTTCGCGGTGCGGGGCCTGGCGCCGACGCGGGCCCAACTGGCGCCGCCCGCCCGGCCGCGCGCGGACGCGCCCGCGCTGCCCGGCGGGCGCGGCCTGGTCGTCGTGGCGAACCAGGGCTCGGGGCAGCGGACCGGGCCGCGTCCGGACCGCGCCCAGGAGGTGCGCGCGGTGCTGCCGCGGGCCGAGGTGCTGGTGTGCGGCGGGCCCGACACGCGGCCCCTGGAGGAACTCCTGGAGGAGGCCGCGGTGCGCGCCGGGCAGTTGGGCGGCGCGCTGGGGGTGCTCGGTGGGGACGGCACCCTCAACGCCGCGGCGGCGGTCGCGGTGCGCCACCGGCTGCCGCTGGCGGTGCTGCCGGGCGGCACCCACAACCATTTCGCGTACGACCTGGGGATAGAGACGAACGCGGACGCGGCACGCGCCGTGGAGACCGGCGAGGCGGTCGCGGTGGACCTGGCGTGTTTCCGGGCGGGGCCGGAGGGACCGGCGCGGTATTTCCTCAACACCTTCTCCATCGGCGCCTATCCGGAGCTGGTACGCGTCCGGGAGAAGTGGGCGGGCCGGATCGGCGCCTGGCCGGCCGGGGTGCTCGCGGCGTGGGAGGTGCTGCGGACCGCGGAGCCGCTGAGGGTGGAGATCAACGGCAGGCGGCGGGCCGTGTGGACGCTGTTCGCCGGCAACTGCCAGTACCGCGGGCTGGGGTTCGCGCCGGTGCGCCGGCACGATCTGGCGGACGGGGTGCTCGATGTGCGGGTGGTGCACGGCGGCCGCCTGGCCCGGACCCGGCTGCTCGCGGCGGCGTTGACCGGGGCGCTGCGCCACTCCCCCGTGCTCAGTGAGGCGCGGCTGCGGCGGCTGCGGATCGGCGGCCTCCCGAAGGGCACGGATGTCGCCTTCGACGGCGAGGTGGCCGCCGCGGACGGTGAGTTGACGCTGGAGAAGGAGAACGAGGCGCTGACGGTGTATCGCCTGCTGCCCGAATGACGTCCGGATGAGCCGACTGACCGCATGGTGAGATAGCACTCTCATGATGCGAGATGGGGCAGTACGGTGAGCTCACCACGCCGAAGGGCGTCCGCGGCACGGTCCGCGCGGACGCCCGTGCGGCGGCCGGGCGCTGCCGCACGGGCCCCGGCCGCCGCCCCAGCCAGCGAAGGAGCCGGCCATGCCGCAGGAATCCGCCGTCTACACGCACGGTCACCACGAGTCCGTACTGCGCTCCCATGCTTGGCGCACCGCGGCCAACTCGGCCGGCTACCTGCTGGGTTCGCTCCGCCCGCACATGCGGATCCTGGACATCGGCTGCGGCCCGGGCACCATCACCGCGGATCTGGCCGCGCTGGTGCCCGAGGGCCGGGTCACCGGTCTGGAGCACGCGCCGGCCGTCCTGGAACAGGCGCGGGCGACGGCCGCCGAACGCGGCGTGACCAACGTCGATTTCGCGGTCGGCGATGTCCACGCCCTGGACTATCCCGATGACACCTTCTGCGTGGTGCACGCCCATCAGGTGCTGCAACACGTGGGCGATCCCGTCCAGGCGCTGCGCGAGATGCGCCGGGTCACCAAGCCGGGCGGGATCGTCGCCGTCCGCGATTCGGACTACTCGGCCATGACCTGGTATCCGGAGGTGGCGGCCATGGACGACTGGCAGCGGCTCTACCTGACCGTGGCCCGCGCCAACGGCGGCGAGCCGGACGCCGGACGCCGACTGCACGCCTGGGCGCGCCGGGCCGGTTTCGCTCCGGCCGATGTCACCGCCACCGCCGCCGCCTGGTGTTTTCACACTCCGCGGGAGCGGTCCTGGTGGAGCGGGCTGTGGGCGGACCGCACCGTCGCCTCGGCGTACGCGCGGATCGCGGTCGACGGCGGGCACGCCACGCCGGACGAGCTGGAGCGGATCGCCCGGGCCTGGCGGGAGTGGGGCGCCGACGAGGACGGCTGGTTCGCCGTACCGCACGGCGAGATCCTGTGCCGCGTGCGGTGACGGTGACGGACGGTCGCTGTCACTGTCGCTGAGACGGCTGTCCACCTGATGGCCCAACGGTATGCCCCATTAGGTGCATAAGCGCATTTGTGCCGGTACCGATGGAAGAGTGAACCGACAGCAACTGGCCGCCATGGCGGCACTCACCCTTCTGGCGGCGGCCTGGGGGGGGGGGGGGGGGGGGGGGGGCCCCCCCCCCCCCCCCCCCCCCCCCCACCCCAAAAGAGATGGGGGGGGGGAGAGGGGGGGGGTTTTCTGGTTTGTTTCTT
>NZ_JBVIHH010000001.1:0-185006 GCF_055570395.1 Streptomyces sp. NPDC031210 | reverse complement strand
CCGAGGAGATTGGTGTCACCGGCGATCATGATGTGCGACAGCATGGTGCGCGAGACTGAGGTCGCCGTGCCCACCACCACCCCCCCCCCCCCCCCTCCCCCCCCCCCCCTCCTCCCCCCCCCCCCCCCCCCCCCCCCCCCCCCCCCCTCCCCCGCACTCCGAGTCCCCCGGCCCGCCGCGCCCCGCCAAGCCCGCGACCGCCGGCTTCACGCTCCTGGCCACCGGCGACGTCCTGCCGCACCGCGGTGTCATAGAGCAGTCCCACAAGGACGCGCACGGCCGCGGCCACGACTTCCGCGCCATGTTCGCCGGCGTCAAACCGGTGGTGACCGCCGCCGACCTGGCGATCTGCCATATGGAGACGATCTACGGGAAGGACGGCGGCCCGTTCACCGGCTATCCCCTCTTCAAGTCGCCGCCGCAGATCGCGGCGGCTCTGAAGGACGCCGGCTACGACTCCTGCTCCACCGCCTCCAACCACACCCTCGACGACGGCGCGGACGGCGTGCGGCGCACACTGGACGCCATGGACGCGGCCGGACTGCGCCACGCGGGCTCGGCCCGCTCCGCCGCCGAGGCCGGTCGCCCGAACCTTCTGCGGGCCGGCCCCGCCAAGGTCGCGCAGCTCTCCTACACGTACAGCACCAACGGCATACCCAAGCCCGGGGGCCAACCCTGGGCGGTCAACCTGATAGACCGGAACACGATCCTCGCCGACGCCCGGGCCGCCCGTAAGGCCGGTGCGGACGTGGTCGTCGTGAGCATCCACTGGGGCACGGAGTGGCAGCCGGCGCCCGACGAGCAACAGCGCACGCTGGCCCGGGCGCTCACCGCCGCGCGCACGGCCGGCCGGCCCGTCATCGACCTGATACTGGGCACCCACGCGCATGTCCCGCAGGCGTACGAGAAGGTCAACGGCACCTGGGTCGTCTACGGCATGGGCGATCAGCTCGCGGGCCAGATGTTCAACCGCGCCGACGAGGTGGACGGCCGCGGCAACCAGAGTTCGATGGCCCGCTTCACCTTCGCCCCACCGGCCCGACCCGGGGAGCGCTGGCCGGTGCGCGAGGCGGAGTTCATCCCCCAACTGACCGATCTGGGCGACGGGTTCAAGATCGTCAACCTCGGTGCGGTCCTCACCGGCAGGGCCGGACGGCCCGACTACGTCCACGCCCGTGACAGCATCCGCGACATCGTCCTGTCGCGGGGCGCGGCCCAGCAGGGGCTGATCATGTCCAAGTGATCGCGCGCCACCGGGTCACCCAACTAGGCTGCCCCGTATGGACATTCTGGGTACCTCGTTGCGGGTGTGCGTCGGTGATCTCGATGCGGCGGTCGCCGTCTACGAACGGCTCACCGGCGCCGAGGCGATCCGCTTCCGGCGCGGCGGCGTCTCGGTGGCGGCCGTCGGATGCTTCTTCCTGATGAGCGGTCCCGAGGCGGAGTTGTCGGTGCTGCGGAAGATCACCGCGACGCTCGCGGTGAAGGACGTGGACGAGGCGGTCGCCGACCTCAAGGCCGTTGGCGCGGACATCATCGCCGGACCGCTGCCCACTCCGATCGGCCGCAATGTGGTCGCCCGGCATCCGGACGGTTCGGTCTTCGAGTACGTCGATCGCAACCAGGACGCGTCAGCGGATTCCGGCGCGTAGCCGGATTCCCGCTCGGCGACGGATTCCCGCTCGGAGAGGCATTCCCGGCGGCCCGCGGCGCGGTGGCGACCCACCGCGCGCGAGCCACGCACCTCGCCGTCGGGACACCTCGCCGTCAGGACGTCAGGACACCTCAACAATGATCTTGCCTCGGGCGCGGCCCGCCATGCTGAGCCGGAACGCCTCGGCCGCCTGCGGCAGCGGGAAGACGGCCTCGACCGGCACGGTGAGCTTCCCGGCGTCCGCCAGTTCGCCGAGCGCGGTCAGGTCCGCGGTGTCGGGGCGCACCCAGACCATGTGACCGCCCTTGGCGCGGACCTCGCCGTCGGCGATGGACGCCACCCGGGACCGGTCCTTGAGTACCTTCTGGGAGAGGTCGACCTCGCCGCCTCCGACGAAGTCCAGGGCCACGTCCACGCCCTCGGGCGCCAGCTTCCGCACCCGGTCGGCGAGGCCGTCGCCGTAGGTCACCGGTTCGGCGCCCAGGGACCGCAGGAAGTCGTGGTTGCGTTCGCTCGCCGTGCCGATGACGCGCAGGCCCTGGGCGACCGCGATCTGCACGGCGAACGAGCCGACGCCCCCGGCGGCGGCGTGCACCAGGACCGTCTCGCCCGGCGCGGCGCCGACCCGCTTGAGTGCCTGGTAGGCGGTGAGCCCGGCGAGCGGCAGGCCCGCGGCCTGCTGCCAGCTCAGCGAGGCCGGCTTGCGGGCCAGCGTCCGCACCGGCGCGGCGACCAGCTCGGCGAAGGTGCCGTGCTGGACCTCGTCCTTGCGGACGTAGCCGATGACCTCGTCGCCGACGGCGTACTCGGTGGCGTCCGCGCCGACCGCCTCCACCACGCCCGCGACGTCCCAGCCGGGGATGAGCGGGAAGTGGGCGTGCATCATCGGGTCGAGGTAGCCCGCCAGGATCTTCCAGTCCACGGGATTGACGGCGACCGTCTTGACCCGGACCAGGACCGAGTCGGGTCCCACTTTCGGGTCGGGCTGGTCGGTGTACTCCAGGGCGTCGGGGCCGCCATAGCTGTTGGTGGTGATTGCCTTCATGGTCCGCCACAACGTGCGACGGTCCCGGATCATTCCGCGCCGGCGCACACGGGCACCGAATGGCCTACGGCGACGGGGGCCCGGGTCGGACCGATGGGCCGTCAGGCCGGCCGGGCGCCGAGGGCGCGCAGCAGGAACGGCAGGAGTTCGCGGGTCATGGCGCGGCCGGCGGACGGGGCGGCGGACGTGCTCGCGCCCGGGGTGAGGAACAGCCGGCTGACCATCGAGCCGACGACGAGGTCGGCGAGGACGTGCGCGTCCTGAAGCGGCGGGATGTCGCCTCGCGCGACGGCCCGGCGGACGACGGTGGCGGCGCGGTCGCGGACCGGCTGGACGATGGCGCTGTCCAGGACCCGGGCCAGTGCCTCGTTGTGCGCGGCCTCGCCGATCAGGACGTGCAGCAGCCGGCCGCCGGGGCCCTCCAGCGTGTCGGCCTTGTCCCGCAGCAGCGCGGCCAGGTCGCCTTCGAGGGTGCCGGTGTCCGGCTGCGGCCCGAGGTCGCTCGCCCAGCGGACGGCGGTGCCCACCACCAGGTCCTCCTTGGACCGCCACCGGCGGTAGAGGGTCGCGGTGGACACCCCGGCCCGCTTGGCGACCGCCGCGGTGGTCAGCGCGCCGTAGCCGCTCTCCTGGAGGACCTGGACGGTGGCCTCCAGGAGCGCCCGGTCGCGTGCGGCGTCGCGGGGCCGGCCGCGGGCGGGCTGCCGGGCGGCGGTCTCGTTGCTCTCGGTGCGTTCGGCCACACCCGGAGTCTACCGGCCGAACAATACGAAACGAAATAATTTCGTTTCCGGTACGCTCGGGAGCATGGCATCCCACACCTCCACCCCGCAGCCGGACGCCGCCGCCCTCGTCGGACGGCTCCGCACCACCTTCGCCACCCGCCGCACCACCGCCCCCGCCTGGCGGCGCGGCCAGCTCGAAGCCCTGCGCGCCCTGCTCACCGAGCACAGTGACGCGTTCACCGCCGCGCTGGCCGCCGACCTCGGAAAGGGCCCCCAGGAGGCGTACCGCACCGAGGTCGGCTTCACGCTCCACGAGATCGACCACACCCTCGCCCGGCTCGACGACTGGCTGGCGCCCCGGCCCGCGGAACTCCCCGAGCGCCTGCTCCCGGCGACCGCGCACGTCGTCCGTGAACCGCTCGGCGTCGCCCTGGTCATCGCCCCCTGGAACTACCCGCTGCAACTGGCGCTCGCGCCGCTGGTCGGCGCGCTGGCCGCGGGCAACTGCGCCGTCGTCAAGCCCAGCGAACTCGCGCCCGCGACCTCCGCCGCCCTGGCCCGGCTGCTGCCCCGCTACCTGGACGACGAGGCGGTGGCCGTGGTCGAGGGCGCGGTCCCGGAGACCACGGCACTCCTGGAGCAGCGCTTCGACACGATCTTCTACACCGGTAACGGCACGGTCGGCCGGATCGTGATGGCGGCGGCCGCCAAGCACCTGACGCCGGTGACGCTGGAACTCGGCGGCAAGAGCCCGGTCGTCCTCGACCCGGGCACCGATCTGGCCGCCGCGGCGCGCCGCATCGTGACCGGCAAGTTCCTCAACGCCGGCCAGACCTGCGTCGCGCCCGACTACGTCCTGGCGATCGGCGACACCGCGCGGGCCGTCGAGCCGCATCTCGCCGAGGCCGTGCGCGCGGCGTACGGAGCCGATCCGGCCGCGGCCCCGGAGTACGGACGGATCGTCAACGAGCGGCACTTCGACCGGCTGACCGCCCTCCTGGACAGTGGCCGCACGGTCGTCGGCGGCACGCACGACCGCGCCGCGCGCTACCTGGCGCCGACCGTGCTCGCCGACGTCTCCCCCGATGCCCCGGTGATGCGGGAGGAGATCTTCGGCCCCGTCCTGCCGATCGTGTCCGTGCCCGACCTCGACGCGGCGATCGCGTTCATCAACGAGCGCGACAAGCCGCTGGCGCTGTACGCCTTCACCGACTCGGCGGACACCAAGCACCGGCTGCTGACGGAGACCTCTTCCGGGGCGCTCACCTTCGGGCTGCCGGTCGCCCATCTCACCGCGCCCGGCCTGCCGTTCGGCGGGGTCGGCGAGAGCGGGATGGGCCGCTATCACGGCGAGTACTCCCTCGACGCCTTCAGCCACACCAAGGCCGTGATGGACAAGCCGCTGGTGTGAGGCGGTCGCGGCGGCCGGTGTGCGGCCGGTGTGCGGCGGGTGCTCACACCGGCCGCATCCGGAACTCGTACCGCTCCGGCAACGGGTGCCGCGCGCGGGCCCGGGCCCGGACCTCCTCGGTCACCGGGCCCGCGCCGGCCTCCAGCCGCTCGGCGATGGCATACCAGGTGTCGCTGAGCGACTCGTCGCCCTCCCGCAGGTCCGGAATCTCGAAACCGGCGTCGAAGACGGCGCGGGCCGCGGCGGCCTCGCCGCGCGCGAGCGCCACCCGCGCGGTCAGCAGCCGGAACCGGCCACCGGCCAGGTCCTCCGGGCGCAACCGGCCCAGCAGCATCGCGGCCTCTTCCGCCCGGCCGTCGGCGAGCAGCGCGGGGACCGCCTCCCGGGCGAGCGCGGGCAGTACGGCGCGCCAGGCGCGGGCGTCCGGGTCGTGCGCCGGGGCCTCGTCGGCGGACCGGTACGCGAGGGCGAACGCCGCCGCGTACCGGTCGGCGGCGCGCGCCGCCTCGCCCGCCTCCGACTCGGCGACGGCCAGGCAGTACAGCGGCAGGCAGCCCGCGCCGGCGGCCAGCGCGCGCTCCCAGCTCCGGACGGCCTGCGCGTGGTCGCCGGCGTGCCACTGGGCGAGGCCCAGGTGGTAGTCGGTGGCCGGTCCCGGCCGAGCGGACTCCAGCAGATCCCGCCAGGCGGGCGAGACCAGCGCGGGGCCGGGGAGCGGCCGCCCGGCGGGCAGGTCCCCGGTCTCCAGCAGGGTCAGCCAGGGCCGCTGCGCCTCGCCCAGGGTGGTCGCTTCGAAGGGCGTACCGGGCAACTCCAGCCCGGCGCGGGCCACTTCGAGGGCGCCCCAGCCCGATCCGGTGGCCAGTGACTCCTTCGGTTCGGTGTCGGCGTACGGCCGCCAGGCGGCGTACGCGGCAGCCACGTCCGCCCGCGGCAGCGCCGCCTCCAGACGGCCGGCGACCTCGGCACGGGCCGCGTCCCAGTCCGCGCCGTGCACCCGCCCGGGGTCGGCGGCGAGCGGCCCGTACGCCTCCAGCCAGGCGAACTCGGCGCCGCCGTCGAGGGGCACCTGCTCCAACTGCGTGCGGGCCAGCCCGGCCTGGATCTCGGCGTAGCCGTCCGTGCCGGGCTCGGTGAGCCAGCGCTGCCAGCGCCGTCCGGCGCGCCCGGCGCCCCACAGGAAGAGCTTGCGGCCGCGCAGCGTGTCGGTGGAGGTCTGCACCAGGCCGCGGCCCTCGCCGTCGAGGGAGGCGATCCAGCGGCGGGCGCCGTCGGGCACCTCGTAGAAGTAGTCGGCGGGGAAGGTGCTCCGCAGCGGGTAGGTGCGGTCGGCGCCGTCGGACTCGGGGACCGGGACGCGCCGCAGGGTCCGCTCGTAGCCGAAGTGCCAGGCTTCGTCGGCCGGGGCCAGGACGCGGGTGTCCGCCGACTCGGGGACGGCGGTGTTGGACCACCAGTAGACCGGCGCGGTGTGGTGGTGCGGATTGCGGATCCGTACGCCGGCGTAGAGGAAGTCGGAGCCGTCGGGCAGCCAGAGGTCCACCTGGAAGGGCAGGTCGCGCAGCCGTTCCCACTCCCACAGGCGGAGCATCTCCCCGCCGTCGGGCGCGGTGACGCGGGCGGCGTGCAGCGGCGAGCAGGAGAGGGTGGTGTGGCCGGTGGCGCCGGTGTTCCATTCGATGCCGCCGGAGAACCAGGCGCCGTTGAGGGCGAAGTTGGCGGGTTGCCGCACCGGGTTGCGGTAGAGCAGTTCGCGGCCGGTGGGCTTGTGGTGCAGGGAGTACACCCGGCCGCCGCAGCCCGGCAGGACGGTGGCGCGCAGCCGGTCGTTCTCCAGGATCAGCACGTCGGTCGCGGTGGGGCGGCGGGTGCGGCCGTAGCCGTCGCGCCGGGCCGTGGGCAGGATCGTGCGCAGGGGGCGGTAGCCGAGTTGGCGGGCCATGTCGGCGGGCAGAGTGGTGCCGTCGGGGACGCGGATGCGGTGCGGGTCGTGGGCGCGGCCCAGCGCGGGCAGCGGGTTGTCGGGTCCGAGGGGCGCTGTGGGAAGGGTCAGGGTGGCGCGTCGCACACTCGTGGCCACGGCTGCCTCGCAAGGGGGGACCGGGCCGCCTCGGCTGCGGCGGCCGCCTGTTGACCATGGAAGCGCGTCCTCGGCGGTCTGCACAGGGCGTCTCGCGGCCACCTGGGGTCAAGGTCGCGCAAAGACACTCTCCAGGAGGTCGGCGAGCAGCGCGGCGCCGGAGCCGTCGGGGTCGCGGTCCGGGTCGTAGATCGTGACGTCGATGCCCACGCAGCGCGGGGACGCGGCCAACGGGGCGAGCAGTGCGCGGAGTTCGTCGGTGAGCAGGCCGCCGGGGTCGGGGCTGTCGACGGCCGGCATGACGGAGGGGTCGAGCACATCGGCGTCGAGGTGCAGCCAGAAGCCGTCCAGCGGGGACTTCTGGAGGTGGCGGAGCGCCTCGCGGGCCACCTCTCGCGGGCCGCGCCGGCGGATCTCCCCGACGGCGGTGTGGCGGATGCCGAGGGCGGCCAGCTCCGGCTGGTCCTCGTCGTCGTCGCGGAGCCCGAGGAGCGATACGTCCTCGTCGCGTACGTACGGCCGCAGGCCGTCGAGGTCGGTGAGGTCGGGCTGTCCGCGCCCGGTGATCTGCGCGACGCCCTCGCCGGCCGCCGCGCCCAGCGGACCGGATACCGCCGTGTTCCCGGGGTGGCGGAAGTCGCCGTGCCCGTCGAGATACGCGACGCCGTACCGTCCCAGGCGGCGCAGGGCCACCACGGCACCGAGCAGGATGCTGCAGTCGCCGCCGAGCAGGACGGGGAAGTCGCCGCCGCGCAGGTGCGCTTCGAGGCGCCGGGCGAGTTTGCGGGTGTAGGCGGCGAGGGCGGCGGCGTTGAAGTCGCCGTCGCCCTCCCGCCACCGGCCCGGGTCGTAGCGCGGTGCCACCACGACGCCGCCCTCCCGCGCGCCGAGCCGCCGCAGCAGGCCCTGGTCGCGCAGCGCGCCGGCGAGTTTGTAGCAGCCGGGAACGGTCCCGGGCGCGGGCGGGCGCAGTCCCAGGTTGGACGGGGCGTCGATCAGCACGGTACGGCGCATGGCCCGAGCGTAACGGAGCGTGCGCGGAGGGAGGTTGACTTTTCGCCTGGGGCACGGCCGCCGGGCGTCCGCCGGGTCGGCCCGGGCCGCTCACTCCGCCGCGGTGGGGACCATCTCGCTGGTGAGCGCCCATCGCTCGTGGTCGCGCCAGGCGCCGTCGACGAAGAGGAAGTCGGGTGAGAAGCCTTCCAGGCGGAATCCGGCGCGTTCGACCAGCGCGACGGACCGCAGGTTGGCCGGCTGGATGTTGGCCTCCAGCCGGTGCAGCCCGAGCTTTCCGAAGGCGTGCCGGATCGCCAGCCGCAGTCCCTCGCCCATCAGTCCGCGGCCGGCCGCGGGCGCGAAGGCGCCGTAGCCGATGGCGCCGCAGCGGAACGCGCCGTGCACGATGTTGTTGATGGTGAGGAAGCCCGCGATCCGGCCGCCGTCCGTCTCGCAGATCAAGAAGCCTTCCCGCGACGGGCCCTGGAGCGTGCGGAAGTAGGTGTCGTAGGCGGCGTCGGTGTCCGGCGGGAACAGCCACGGACGGTGCAGCGTCGCGCTCTGCCGCGCCAGCGCCGTGAATTCGGCGCGGTCGCCGGCGGTGAAGGGCCGGATGCCCACCCGGGGCCCGCGGGCGAGGTAGCGGTCGTTTGTGGTCATCGCCAGAGCGTACGGAGGCGGGGCCGCGTCCGGCAGGAAGGGGCCCCGCGCGCCCGGGGTCAGCTCACCTGCCCGTAGCCGGAGTCGTCCGCCGCCCGCCGCCATTCGCGTTCCCCCGCGCTCGGTGCGGCCAGCGCCAGGCGGCGGTGGGTGCGGCGCAGCATCGTGCGGGCCATGAAGGGGTGGGCTCGGCGTACGACGGCGAAGTAGAGGCGGCCGCCGACGTGGTGGGTGCGGACGACGGTGCCGAGCGTGACCCGGTCGTCCTCGACCAGGAGGGAGGCGCGGAAGTCGAGGTGCCGGGCGTCCTGGCCGAGCAGGATCTCGCCGTCCGCGCGCCCGAGGACGGGGAACGCCGCGCCGCGCAGCACGCCCTCCCAGGCCCCGGGGTCCCGTGGCATTCCCGGCAGCAGCGGCATCTGCCAGGCGTCCTGGAAGTCGGTACGCGGGAAGGCCGCGCGGGCCAGCCGTGCGCCGGCGGGGAGGTCGACGGCCTTCGCCCGGCTCGCTTCCAGGCGGTTCACCAGGCGGACGCGGGCCGTCCGGCGGACGGGGGCGCGGACCCGGCCGGTGGTGGCCCGTTCGATGTTGTCGAAGAGTTCCTCGACGACCGTGCCGTGGACCGCCCGGATCGCCAGTATCCACAACAGCCGCCGGGCGCCGCGGAGTTCGCTTTCCAGGACGTGTTCGACGCGGCAGCGGTCCGGGCCCAGGGGCCGCACGGTGACCTCGTGGTGGCCGGCGGGGCCGGGGTGGAAGTCGAAGCGGATCCGGCGGCCGGGCTCGTAGGCGCCGACGCGGTAGCGGACGAAGCCGTGTCCGCCGTCGGCGCCGACGCCCAGCGGGCGGTCGAAGCGCATGGGGGGCCAGGCGGGTGCCGGGAAGAGTGGGTCGTCGTCGGCACCGAGCCGGTCGATCAGCGCGCCGACGGTGTCGGCCGGGGCCGGGATGGTACGGGCGTGGACGTCGCGGACCATGGTCATCGAACACCTCCATACGGTGGCGTATGTTTCACCGTACGGTACCGTATGGTCATGGCGCGACAGCGAGCGAGGGAACCCGGCGACGGCGGTGCGCGACGGCGGCTGACCGCCCGGGACTGGGCGGACGCCGCACTGGCGGCCATGGGCGAGGGCGGCGGGCTCGCGGCGGTGGCCGTGGAGCCGCTGGCGGCCCAACTGGGCACCACCAAGGGCAGCTTCTACTGGCACTTCGCCAACCGTGAGGCGCTGATCGAGGCCGCCCTCACCTGCTGGGAAGAGAGCGGCACGGAGGCCGTCATCAGCGAGACGGAGGCCGAACCGGACCCCGAGAAGCGGCTCCGCGGACTGCTCCTGCGGGCCACCGACGCCGCCGCGGAGGATCCGCTGGAGGTGTCGCTGCTGGCCACCGCCGCCCATCCGAAGGTGGCGGCCGCGCTCGCCCGGGTGACCGAGCGGCGCGTCGGCTACGTCGCCGCGCTCTTCGCGGAGCTGGGGTTCCCCGAGGCCGAGGCGCGGCGCCGCGGCCTGCTGGCGTACACCGCCTTTCTCGGGCACACCCAGTTGACCCACGCGGTCCCCGGAGCGCTGCCGGCCGGCGCCGGCCGCACCCGCTACCTGGACTCGGTCCTGGAGACGCTGCTGCACCGGGCGTGAGGGCGCTCCCGCGCGGGGCTCGGCGCCGGCGCCCGGGACGGCGGACATTGGCCGGTCTGCGCGTAGACGCGTCAGGTGTATACAGCATGAAGTGGAGACCGGCGCGCCGGAGTTGGCGCGCTTTGCCCGTCAACGCGTCCGGTATCCGCACCCTTCCCGCACCCTCGCACACACGAGCACCTCAGGCCCCTCGCACGGGAGGCGTTCATGCCCGAAGCCCTCTCCTTCCCCCAGGACCGCACCTGTCCCTACCACCCGCCGGCCGGTTACCGGCCACTGCGCGAACAGCGCCCGCTCGCACGCGTCTCCCTCTACGACGGCCGCACGGTATGGGCGGTAACCGGCCACGCCGAGGCGCGGGCGCTGCTGGCCGACCCACGGTTGTCCTCCGACCGGCAGGACCCGGCGTTCCCCATACCCTTCGAACGCTTCGAGCGGATCCGGCACGTGCGGACCCCGCTGCTCGGTGTGGACGATCCCGAGCACAACACCCAGCGCCGGATGCTGATACCCAGCTTCGGCCTCAAGCGGATCGCCGCGATGCGGCCGGAGATCCAGCGCGTCGTCGACGACCTCATCGACCGGATGCTGGCCCAGGGGCCGCCCGCCGAACTGGTCTCGGCGTTCGCGCTGCCGGTGCCCTCGATGGTGATCTGCTCGCTGCTCGGCGTCCCGTACGCCGACCACGAGTTCTTCGAGGAGCGCTCCCGCCGGATCCTGCGCGGCCGCACGAGCCAGGAGGCGGAGGAGGCGCGCCTGGAGCTGGAGGACTACCTCGGCGCGCTGGTCGCCCGCAAGGAGAAGGAACCGGGCGAGGGGCTGCTGGACGAGCTGATCGCGGAGCGGCTGCCGACGAGCGACCTGGACCACGGCGAACTGGTCGGGCTGGCCGTGATTTTGCTGGTCGCCGGCCATGAGACCACCGCCAACATGCTCTCGCTCGGCACCTTCACCCTGCTCGAACACCCCCGGCAACTGGCGCGGCTGCGCGCCCGGGAGGAACTGGTGCCGGCCGCGGTGGAGGAACTGCTGCGGTTCCTGTCCATCGCGGACGGCATGCTGCGGGTGGCGAAGGAGGACATCGACGTCGGCGGACGGACCATCCGGGCCGGCGAGGGAGTGGTGTTCTCCACGTCCCTGATCAACCGCGACGACACCGCGTACGCCTCGCCGGACGAGCTGGACCTGGGGCGCTCCGCCCGCCACCACGTGGCGTTCGGCTTCGGCATCCACCAGTGCCTGGGCCAGAACCTCGCCCGGGCCGAGATGGAGATCGCGCTGCGCTCGCTCTTCACCAGGATCCCCGGTCTCCGGCTCGCCGTGTCGGCGGACGAGATTCCCTTCAAGCCGGGTGACACTCTGCAGGGCATGATCGAACTGCCTCTGACGTGGTAACGGCCGCGAAGGCGGCGGACCGGAAGGATCGCGGAATGCGCATCACGATCGACAAGGAAAGCTGTATCGGCGCCGGCCAGTGTGCCCTGACCGCGCCGGGGGTCTTCACCCAGGACGACGACGGTTTCAGCGCGCTCCTGCCCGGCCGGGAGGACGGCGCGGGCGACCCGCTGGTGCGCGAGGCCGGCCGCGCCTGCCCGGTGCGGGCCATCACCGTCGCGGACGACTGAACCGCCGGGGTTCGGTCGCGGGGGACCGAGCGCCCCCGCGACGGACGTCCGCTACCGGAGTGCGCCGCCGGTGACGGGAAGCTCCAGGACGCCCGTGTCGCCCGGCGCGCTGGTGACCGTCACGGGCTTGATCCCGCGATTGCCCGCGTAGGCGCTGTCGCTCGCGGCGATGACCAGACGCAGCCGGTGCCCCGGCGCGTAGCGGTGCACGATGCCCGGCAGTTCCACGGTGAACTTCTGCGTCACGTCGGGCACCCGGGCCGGCGCCACCAGCCGGTGCACCAGCGTCTTCGTGCCGTCCGGCGCGACGTCGAAGAGCTTGGCGAACAGCACCAGCTTGTCGGCGGCGTCCGGGGAGTTCTGCGTCCGCTCGGTCTTCGGCGAGTTGACCTTCAGCGTCACCCGGGGCGCGCCCACCACATCGAGGGGCTCGCCCGTCACGGGAGCCGACGTCCAGTCCAGGTAGGTGCCCGCGGCGTCGAACGGATCGGTGTCCGGCAGGCCGAGCAGTCCGTTCAGCGAGGTCTCGGAGTGGCTGGTGGGCATCAGCATGTTGCGGTACGACCGGCTGCCGGGCACCACCTGCGCGGGCTGGGCGACGAGCTTGCCGTCACCGGAGAGGTACAGTCGCCGGCTGCCGCCCACCGGGAAGCTCGCGGAGGTGGCGTAGGGGCTCCGGCCGGCCTCCCAGTCGCGGTAGTAGGCGAAGGCCGGGCCGGTGTCGGTGGAGGTGCGCCGGCGCAGATAGCGGTCGAACCAGGCCAGGATCCGCCGGCCGACGTAGCTGTCGTCCAAGTTCCCCTGGGAGAGGTTGAGTTCGCCGGCCGGGGGGTTCTTCAGCCCGGCGCTGTGGCCCCAGGACTGCCAGATCATTTTGGTGACGGTGCCCTGGCCGGAGAGGGTCCGGTAGGTGGCGGCGGCCTCGTTGAGGTTGAACAGGGTGTCGGCCTGGCCCTGGACCAGCAGCGTGGGCGCCTTGACCGACTTCAGATACGACACCGGTGAGACGCTGCGGAGGTAGCGGTGCATCGCCGCCGTCTCGCTCTGCGGGTACCTGCCGGAATTCAGCAGCCTCTTGGTGGTGCAGGCCCCCACGACGAAGTGCAGACAGCCGGGGCCGCCGGCCTGGCTGCGGCTCAGGCGCGGGTGGATGAGGCCCTGGGCCTCGCCCAGGAGGAAGAACCCGTTCGTCCACTGCCACTTGTAGGCGCCGGGCACCGTCGCGGAGACGCCCTGGCGGGGCCCGGTGTTGTTGGGGTCGAGGGCGTAGGAGAGGTCGTTCCAGGTGATGAACGGGACCAGCGCGTCGAGGCGGTGGTCGACGGCGGCGGTGGCCATCTGGATGGCTCCGCCGTAGGACCCGCCCATCATGCCGACCCGGGGGTCCTCGCGCGCGTCCTTGGTGACGTAGTCGACGCGGGTGCCGTCGTCGGCCGCCCGGGTCCCGGCCAGGAAGTCGAGGAGCCGGCTCGCTGCCGCGCCGTCGATGCGGGGGTCGTCGAGGGAGATCGGGCAGCCGGTCGCGCCGAAGCCGAGCCCGGAGTAGGCCAGGGCGACATAGCCTCGGGAGGCGAACGCCTTGGCGATGACGTCGGTGGAGCCGTCGGCCTTGCTGCCGCCGAAGCCGTTGGTGGTCAGTACGGCGGGCGCCGGGTGCGCCGCGTCGACGCCGGCCGGGCGGTAGAGGTCCGCGTCCACGGTGCAGTCGCGGTCACCGGCCCGGACGGTCACCTTCAGCGAGGTGACGGTGTACGGATCGGCGGCGGTCGCCGGGGCGGGGGCGGACAGCGCCAGGGGTGCGGCGAGGGCGGTGCCGGCCAGCAGGGCGAGAGCCTTGCGTGGGATGGGGCGGGGCACGGCTCGGGACACGCTGGGCACGCAGACCTCCACAAGGACACTCGTACCAACCAGTCGGTAACGGCGCCTCATGCTGTGACACACGTAACACGAAGTCAACGATCCCGGCGCGCGTCGCCGAGAGAACGTCAGTTCAGTGCCGTCCCAGCCGCGCTGCGGAGCCGGCCGTCACGCGCGGCGCAGGAAGTGGTCGAGTACCCGGACGCCGAAGTGCAGCGCCTCGACCGGCACGCGCTCGTCCACGCCGTGGAAGAGGGCCTGGTAGTCGAAGCCTTCGGGGAGCTTGAGCGGGGAGAAGCCGTAGCCGGTGATGCCGAGCCGGGAGAACTGCTTGGCGTCCGTGCCGCCGGACATGCAATACGGGACGACGTGGCCCCCCGGGTCGAAGTGTTCGATCGCGGCGCGCATCGCGGCGTACGCCGGGGAGCCGACCGGGGCCTGGAGCGCGACCGCGCCGTGGTGGTACTCCCAGTTGACCTCGGGGCCGGTCAGCTCGTCCATGGTGGCGCGGAACTCCGTCTCACCACCGGGGACGACGCGTCCGTCCACGTAGGCGACGGCGCTCCCCGGGATCACGTTGACCTTGTAACCGGCCTCCAGCATCGTCGGGTTGGCGCTGTTGCGGACGGTCGGCTCGACCAGTTTGGCGGACGGGCCGAGCTTGCTCAGCAGGACGTCCACGTCGAAGTCCGGGGCCTCGACGTCGACGTCGATGGCGTGCAGCGCGGCCAGTTCGCGCAGCGCGGCCACCACGGTGGGGGTGAGGCGGACCGGCCAGGTGTGGGCGCCGATCCGGGCCACCGCGGCGGCCAGCCGGCTGACGGCGTTGGCGTCGTTGACCTTCGAGCCGTGGCCGGCCCGGCCGTGGGCGGACAGCTTCAGCCAGGCCGTGCCCCGCTCCCCCGCCGCGATCGGGTACAGGCGCATGCCGCCGCCCGCGTGGAAGGTGAAAGCGCCGGACTCGCTGATGCCTTCGGTGCAGCCCTCGAACAGATCGGGGTGGTGGTCGGCCAGAAAGCCCGAGCCGTCGTCGGCGCTGGCCTCCTCGTCGGCGGTGAAGGCCAGCACGATGTCCCGCCGCGGCCGCACGCCGGTGCGGGCCCACTGGCGGACGGCGGCGAGCACCATCGCGTCCATGTTCTTCATGTCGATGGCGCCGCGGCCCCAGACCACGCCGTCGCGGACCTCCCCCGAGAAGGGGTGCACGCTCCAGTCGGCCGGCTCGGCGGGCACCACGTCCAGATGGCCGTGGACCAGGAGGGCGTCGGCGGCCGGGTCGGTGCCCTCGATGCGGGCGACGACGTTCGTGCGGCCCTTGGTGCGCTCCAGCAGGGTCGGTTCGATCCCCGCCTCGGCCAGCCGCTCGGCGACGTATTCGGCGGCCGGGCGCTCCCGGCACGCGCCGTCGCCGGCGTTGGAGGTGTCGATGCGGATCAGATCGGAGGTGAAGCGGACGACCTCGTCGAGGGCGCGCTCGTCAACCGGTCCGGTGTGCTCAGCCATATTGTTCCTCCACCGCGGACGAGACGACGGTCGTGACCGTCTTGAAGCACCGGATGGCCTCGTACATGTTCTGACCGGTATACCCGACGCGGCGCTCCGCGCGGCGCTCCACGCCGGGCACACAGGTCGCCGCGCCCACCAGATGCTCGGCGTCGAACTCGATCTCGAACCGGAACGGGCCGCTGTGGACCGGTTCGTGGCGCACCGCGAGCGGCGTGGCCGCGCGGGCCGCGGCGCTGATGTCGGCCGCCGTGCGCGCCGGGGGCCGGCACACCGCGGCGTAGCGCGACACATAGTCCTTGACCGCCACCGTGGGCGCCTGGGGGGCGTAGCCCTGGGCGTCCTGGCAGGTGCGGTCGTCTCCGGTGACCAGCACGACCGGCACGCCGTACTCGGCCGCCAGGAGAGAGTTGAGATAGCCCTCGCCGGCCCGGGTGCCGTTCACCCAGACGCCGGTGAGGGAGTTGGCGAGGTAGGTGTGCGCGAGGACGCCTTCGGTGCCGGCGCCGGTGTGGTAGCCGACGAAGGCGATGCCGTCGACGTCGCCGTGCTGGACGCCCTCGACCATGCTCAGTGCCTTGTGCCGGCCGGTGAGCATCCGCGCCCGCTCGTCGAGCTCCTCCAGCAGGAGGTTGCGCATCGACCAGTGTGCCTCGTTGACCAGCACGTCATCGGCTCCGCCGGCGAAGAAGCCGGCGATGGCGGCGTTGACGTCGGAGGTGAACAGGTGGCGGCAGCGCTCCCACTGCGGCGTGCCCGGCAGGACGTCGCCGGGCCACGTCACGCCGGTGGCGCCCTCCATGTCCGCGGAGATGAGGATCTTCACAGTTCACCGGCCCCTCTCGCAGGTAGGCGGCCCACCACCCTAGCGAGGGCGGTGCCGGGCACCCGGACCGGGCGTGCCTTCGCTCATGATCCGGCGTATTTCCCCAGGTCACTGGCCTTGAGGGCGGCGTTGTCGTTGATGCCGACGACATAGCCGTCCGGGTCGCGGAAGTAGACATCCGCCGGCCGTTGTGGTCGGAACGCGACGCTGACCGCGGTGTCGTTGACGCTCAGGCACGGTGCGAACGGCATGGTCTTCTCCCTCGGCGGGTGGCGGACAGGAGCCCGTGGGCGGGCGGGGGTCTCTTGCCCGGCGGCCGGTGGGGGCCGTCGACGCGGTGGTCTCCTTTCTCCGCCCGGCGCGGCCGCACCGCATGCCGGGAGCCGCCGCCCGGGTGAGACAGCCCGCGCCGGCCGCGTCCTGAGGTCCGCCACCCGCCGCCGGCGGAAGCGACCGGTCAGGCCATGGCCGTACGGATCTCCGTGACGATCCGGGCGACGACGGCGCCGGCCCGGCCGTCGAAGTAGAAGTGCCCGCCCGGGTAGAGGTGCTGCCCCAGCGGCCGCTGCGCGCCGTCGTCCCACTCCATGAGCGCGTCGGGCACGACGACAGGGTCGTCCTCGCCGCCGAACAGCGACAGCGGGACGCGGATCTCGGAACCGACGGCGCGCGGCTGCCACGTCCCGACGACGCCGAAGTCGGCGCGCACCCGGCCCGCGAACACCGCCCAGAGGTCGTCGTCATCGACCACGGCGGCGGGCACACCGCCCATCGCCCGCAGCGTGGCGCGCAGTTGACGGTCGGGCAGCAGGTGCGGTGACACCTCGCCGTGGCCCGGCGGGTCGTAGGGCGCCCCGCAGGCCGAGACGCCCAGCCAGCACGGCTCGGGCAGTCGGTGTTCGGCGAGCCGGGCGGCCATCTCGTAGCCGATCAGCGCGCCCATGCTGTGCCCGAAGAGCGCGAACGGCCGGTCGCGCAGCGCGCGGGTGTCGTCCAGGAAGAAGGCCGCCAGTTCCCCGGCGCTCTCGCAGGCGGGCAGATGAGAGAGCTGACCGCGGCCGGGCGCCTCCAGCAGGCACACCTCCCAGTCGGCGGGGAAATGCTCCACCCAGTCGGAGAAGACCAGGTGGGAGCCGGCCGCGTGGTGCAGCAGGAACACCCGCAGCGCGGGGTCGGCGACCGGCCGCGGACGGATGACGGAGGTGTTCCCGGGCGCGGGCGCGACGCTCCCCGGCGGGAGCGGCCCCGCGCTCATGCCGCCACCCGCTCACGGCGGATGGCGCGCAGCATGCGGGTCAGCACGGTGCTGCCGGCCGCCTCCTGGAACTCCGCGCCGGCCGCCAGCAGTTGCTCGACGGTCTGCCGCCACAGGACGGGATGGTCGATCTGCTCCAGCAGCACCGACGCGATCTCGTGCTCCTCATACGGCCGGGCGTGCCGGTTGGCGATGACGGGGAAGGCGGGCGCGCGGAAGCGGGCCGCCCGCACGGTGGGCGCGAACTCCTCGACGGCGGGCGCCATATGGGCGGTGTGGAAGGGTCCGCCGACGTCCAGTCGGCGCACCAGCCGGGCCCCGGCGTCCAGCAGGACGGGCGCGGCCGCCTCCAGGTCGGCCAGCGGCCCCGCGATCACCGTCTGGTCGGCGGTGTTGAAGTTGGCCGCCGCGACCCGCGCGAAGCCGGCCCGGCGCAGCACCAGCCGCAGCACCGCGTCGTCCAGGCCCACCACCGCGGCCATGCCGCCGCCGGTGACGCGGGCCATCGCGGCGGCCCGGGCCGCGACCAGCCGCAGTCCGTCGCCGAAGCCGAACACGCCGGCCGCCTCAAGGGCGTTGTACTCCCCCAGGCTGTGGCCGATCGCGACGTCGGGAGGCCCGTTCTCGGCCAGCGTGGCGCGGTAGCCGAGGGCGTTGACGACGTAGAGCGCGGGCTGGGTGCGGTCGGTACGGCCCAGTTCGCCGTCCGGGTCCTCCAGGCACAGCCGCCGGAGGGAGTAGCCGAGGATCTCCTCGGCCTCGGCGGTCAGGTCCGGGAACGCGTCGAACAGTTCCCGGCCCATGCCGACGTGTTGTGACCCCTGTCCGGGGAACATCAGGGTGCGTGTCATGCCAGGGCGGTCCTCGCGGTATCGGGGGCGGGCAGGAGGCTGCTGTCGCTGAAGAGCAGCGCGGGGCGGTCGGACAGGACGGCGAAGTCGTCGACGCGGCCGAGGACGACGGTGTGGTCGCCCGCCGGGAAGGCGGACTCGACCGTGCAGTCGAAGGAGGTGACTCCTTCGGTGAGCACCGGCGCGCCGGACCGCGGCGCCGGCAGCCATGGCCGGCCGGCGAAGCCCGCGGCGCCGGAGGGGCGGGCCGGGTCGGCGAACCAGCGGGCGTCGTCCGCCTGGTGGGCGGCCAGGACGGTGGCGGCGAAGTGGCCTCCGCGCAGGACGAGTTCGCGCAGCCGGGAGCGTTCGCCGAGGGCCACGAGGATCATCAGCGGATCCATGGAGGCGGTGGCGAAGGCGTTGACGGTGGTGCCGTGCGGGACGCCGTCGGTCAGGGTGGTCAGGACCGTGACGCCGGTGGGGAAGCGTCCCGCGGCCCGCCGGAAGCGCCGGCGCGCGTCGTCGTGCCGCTCCGCCCCCGTCCGGGGCGGGGCGGCGGCCGGTGTGCCGCGTCCGGCGCCCATCAGGCGCTCAGCTTCCGCAGCGCGTTGAGGTGGTGCAGTCCGTCCAGGACGACGTCGCCCGGCAGGCCGAAGTCGATGAGGCACGCGACCTCGTCGACGCCGAGGCCGGCCAGCCGGTCGACGACGCGTGCGGCCTTGGGGACCGTGCCCAGCAGTCCGCCGTCGTCGTAGTAGCGGTCGAAGGCCCGGTCGACGAGGAAGTCGACGTCCTTCTCGCGGAGCTTGGCGGGATCGATCCGCCGGGCACCGGCCGTCCGAGACCCCAGCAGCAGCCCCAGCGAGCTGCGCAGATACCGCCGGAGCGGCCCTTTGACCCGTTCCTTGACGGCTTCCTCGTCGGTGCCGAGGAAGGTGTGCACCATCAGCGCGACATGGCCGGGGCGGCCGTCGGCGCCGGGCCGGGCGGCGTACGCCTCACGGTAGGCGGCGATCTTCGCGGAGAGGTCGTCCAGGTCCTGGCCGAGGAGGTGGGTGAGCACGCCGGCGCCCAGCTCGCCGGCGGCGCGGAAGGTCTCCACACCGCCCGCGCTGGTGATCCACAGCGGCAGGCTCTCCTGCACCGGGCGCGGGTAGACACGCACCTTCTTCTCCTCGCCGACGCCGTCGCGGACCGCCATCTCCTCGCCCCGCCACAGGGCGCGCACCTGCTCGGCGGCGTCGAACATGACCTGCCGCCGGTCGGCGTAGGACTCCGGGCGGAGCGCGAAGTCGACGGCGTGCCAGCCCGAGGCGAAGGCCAGGCCGACCCGGCCGCCGGAGAGGTTGTCGACCACGGACCACTCCTCGGCGATCCGCAGCGGGTGGTGCAGGGGGGCGACGACGCTGCCGGCCCGGATCGCGATCCGGTCGGTCACGGCGGCCACGGCGGCGCCGGTGACGGCCGGGTTCGGGTAGAGGCCCCCGAAGGGGTGGAAGTGCCGTTCGGGGGTCCATACGGCGGCGAAGTCGTTCTCGTCGGCGAAGCGGGCGCCCTTGAGGACAAGGTCGTACACGCTCCCGCCCGCCGACTCGCTGCCGTCGTCCCCGAAATAGAACAGGCTGAAGTCCATCTGAAGTCTCTCTGCGGAAGGGGTGGGTGGTGGCCCGGTGCGGCGGGCCGGCGGTCACCGGGCGGTGCGCGCGGCTCCGGGCGTCAGGCCGGGACCTCGTGGGGGTGCGCCGCCCGGGCCTCGGGCAGCGGTCGGCGGCTGCGCTGGGCCCAGCGGGCGACGGCCGGGGTGGCCAGTCCGCCGGCGAGGAGGACGGCGCCGAAGACCAGCCAGCCGGGGCGCCCCCAGCCGATGAGCAGGGCCGTGGTCAGCATCGGCGTGATCGCCGAGCCGACCCGCTGGGTGAGGCCGAACAGGCCCTGGTACTGGCCGTGCGCGTGCGCGGGCGCGAGTTCGTACGACAGCGCCCAGGAGCCGGCGGAGTGCAGCATCTCCCCGATGACCTGGACAAACGCGCCGGCCAGCAGACAGACGGCGGCCACCCACGCGGGCTGGCCCGCGGAGAGCGCGAACACGCCGCAGGACAGCGCGAGCAGGACGCCGGATCTGCGCATCGCGCGGGCGCCGCCCGCCACGTCCTCGGCGCCGCGGCTGAGCCGGACCTGGAACAGCACGCACATCGCGGTGTTGAGGAACATGATCGCCGCGTAGACGGAGACCGGGGCGTGGGTGCGGTCCGCGATCCAGATCGGCAGGGCGGCGGTCAGCAGCGCGTCCGTGCCCAGCACCAGCACGGCGTTGAGCACGGACACCGCCAGATACGGCGCGTCGCGCAGGACATGCCGGTCCTTGTGCCCGGCGGGCGCGGTCACCGGCGTCATGGCGGGCAGCGCCAGGCAGGTCAGGCCGCCGGCGGCGAACAGGGCGCCGGCGGTGAGCAGCATGACGGTGTAGACGGTGGTGGAGTCGGCGGTGAGCGCGACGCCGCCGAGCAGGGTGCCGCCCGACAGGCCCACGTTGATCACCGATTGGAGATAGGCGCGGGCGCGTACGCGCTCCTTGGGCGGCAGGGCCTCGGCGATCAGCGCGCCGCGCGCGGCGGTGCTCGCGGAGTCGGCCATGGCGGCCAGGCTCACCACGACGAGGAAGCCGGCGAAGCCGCCGGCGACGGCGTAGCCGCAGACCAGCGCGCCCTGGACGACGCCGAAGACGATCGAGGTGCGGCGCGATCCGAGACGGTCCGAGAGCTGCCCGGCCGGGATGCTGACCAGCATCGCCAGCACCGCGGAGACGGTCAGCCCGAGGCCGACCCGTTCGGCGGGCACGCCCACGGAGCGGATGAAGTACAGGACGCTGACGGACAGCAGAAAGCCGTTTCCCACGGTCCGGGCCAGGTTGCTGACGGTGAGGATCCGCACGACCCCGGGCGGGGGCAGCACGGCGCGAAGTATCGGCCTCATGGTTCTCCTCCCCTCTACGCGGCGGCGGGATCGGCGGTGAAGCGGCGGCGCAGCGCCGGGCGGTCGATCTTCCCGTTGGGGTTGAGCGGCAGTTGGTCGAGGTGGGTGAAGCGGCGCGGCACCATGTGGACCGGGATCCGCTTGCGCAGCCAGAGCATCGCCTCGGTGGGTTTGATCTCCTCGCCGGTGTAGCAGGCGACGAGTTCGGTCTCGCCGTTGCCCGGTACGGCGACCACCACGGCCTGGGTCATCGCCGGGTGTCTGCGCATCGCGGCCTCGATCTCCCCCAGTTCGACGCGGTAGCCGCGGATCTTGACCTGGTTGTCCAGCCGGCCCAGGTGGACGAGGTGCCCGTCCTCGTGGCGGACCCGGTCGCCCGTGCGGTAGTAGTGCTCGGCGGTCAGCGGCGTGGTGCCGGCGTAGGGTTCGGCGCGGCCGCGGGCGGGGTCGAAGTGGACGAAGCGGCCCACGTCGTCGGCCGGGTCGAGGTAGCCGTCGAAGCGCTGGGAGCCGCGTACGCACAGCTCGCCGTCGGCGGCCGGGCGGCCCTCCTCGTCGAGGATCAGGGAGTCGAGGAAGGGGTAGAGCGGGCCGATGGGAACGGTGCCGTTGGAGGTGGCGGGCCAGTCTTCCCGGTCGCGGGGGAGGCGGAACTCGGTGCAGGCGACGGTGAGTTCGGTGGGCCCGTAGACGTTCTCGATCACCGCGCCGGGGGCCACCTCGCGCCACGCCTCGGCCTGCCGGGTGGTGAGCTGCTCGCCGATGAAGATGCCGTACCGCAGCCGGGTGACCAGGCCGGTGGGCAGGTTGCCGAGGCCGGCGGTGACGGAGACCAGCGAGGGGACCGAGAACCAGTGGGTGATGCCGCGGTCGACCAGATAGTCGACGGGGGTGAGGAGGTCCGAGCGCCGGGGGACGACGAGGGTGGCGCCGGCGCCCCAGGTCACGAACAGGTCGAAGACCGACGGGTCGAAGGTGAGGTCGAAGGTGTGGGAGACCCGGCAGCCGGGGCCCACGGCGAAGCGGGCGATGTTGTGGGCGATGTAGGGCGCCAGGTTGCGGTGCCGGATCGGTACGCCCTTGGGGCGGCCGGTCGAGCCCGAGGTGAAGAGGATGTAGGCGAGGTCGACGGGGGTGGTGCGGGGGGCGGCCGGGGCGGTGTCGGGTCCGTCGGCCGCCTCGGCCAGCGGGGCGTCGGCCAGGGCGAGGACGGCCCCGTCCGGGAGGGCGTCGAACGCGGCCAGTTGGGGAGCGCCGGCCTCGTCGGCCAGGAGGACCTCGGCGCCGGCGAGGTCGTACACGGAGCGGTTGCGCCGGGCGGGGTAGGCCGGGTTGAGGGGGGTGACGGTGGCGCCCAGGCGCAGGGCGGCCAGGTAGCCGGCGAAGGCGGCCAGGCTGCGCGAGGCGAGCAGCGCGATCCGCCGCGGGGCGGTGCCGTGGGTGCGCAGGATCCGCGCGGCCAGGGCGTTCGCGCACCGGTCGAGCTGCCGGTAGGTCAGGGTGTGGTCGCCCACTTCCAGCGCGGTGGCGTGCGGGTGGCGGTCGGCGGAGCGGGCGAACCACTCGTGCAGGGTGCCGGCGGCCGGGTCGGTGTCGGTCATGGTGATCCTTGCGGGGTGGGGCGGGTAGTGGGTCCGGGGGTGTGGGTGTCGTCCGCGCCGGGCGGGGCTCAGCCGGCGACGGGGCCCCGCAGCTCGGCGTGGGCCGGGTCGCGCCTCAGCAACTCGGCGTGGGCCGGGTCGCGGCCCAGCAGCTCGGCGTGGGCCGGGTCGCGGCCCAGCAGCTCGGCGTAGGCCGGGTCGCGGTCGGCGGCGAAGGCCAGGGCGCGGCGCAGGCGCTCGCCGGTCGGTGCGGGGTCGAGGCCGTGCCGGTCGAGCCAGGGCTGCCAGGCCCGGGCCTCGGGCCGGGCGCCGCCGAGGGTGTCGAGCCGCTTGGGGGCGAACGGGTCGAGGGCGGGGTTGTCCGTCTCCAGGGCCCGCAGGGCCACCGCCCGCTGCCAGTGCCGCAGCGGGACGGGCCGGTTGCCCGCTCCCGTCGTGGTGAGCAGGGCGCACAGTTCCGCCACGGTGTGGGTGCGCGCGCCGACGAGGTGGTAGGCGCGACCGACCGACCCGGGGGCGGAGAGGAGTGCGGCGACGGAGCGGGCGACGAGGTCGACCGGCGCCACGGCCACCGCCCGGTCGTCCCGGGGGTGGCCGCCGGTCGCCAGCGCGCCGGCCAGCAACTGCCACAGCGGCTCGGCGGGATCGCAGGCGCCGGTGGTGGTCGCGCCCAGGAGCAGGCCGGTGCGGAAGACGCGTACCCGCATCCCGTCCTCCTCGGCCCGCTCCAGCAGCCGCTCGCCGACCCAGGTGGCGGTGGCGGCGCCGCCGCGTGAGTCGTCCAGCGGCTGACGGCGCTCCTCGGGGAGGGTGTCGCCGCCGAGGGCGGTGCCGCAGGCGGACAGCGGGGCCAGGAAGCCGATGTCGTCGATGCCGTGCGCGCGCATCCAGCCCAGCAGGCCGGCCAGCGGCAGCACGGTCGATCCGCGCAGGTCGCGGTAGGTCTCGGAGCCGCCGGGCCGGGGCGCGGTGAGGACGACCCGGCCGATGCGTTCGGCGAGTTCGCCGTCGCGGTGGTGCGCGCACAGTGTGCCGAGGTCGGCGCGCGCGCCGGGGACGGCGCAGGCCCGCGCCGGGTCGGGCGGGGGAAGTCCCAGCGCGGACGCGGCGGCCCGCAGGCGCTCGCGTCCGCTGTCCTCGTCGGGCACCGGCAGGACGCAGTACACCCGGTCGCCGGTGGCTTCGAGCAGCTCGTGCAGCAGGAAGGTGTCCAGCGGCCCGGAACCGGCCACCAGCAGCGTGTCGGAGCCCCGGCCCGGCCCCTTGGCGGCCAACCGGCCCAGCGGCAGGCGCAGATCGGCGTCGATCAGATCCGTCTCGGTCGGCTCGGCCGGCGGCGCGGCGGCGGCGGTCTCGTCCGGGGCGGTCGGCGCCGCCCGCCGCTTCATGGTGTGGACGATCTCCGCCATCCGGCGGACGGTGGCCTGGCCGCCGCCGGCCCGGAAGACGTTGACCGCGACGCCGTGGCGGCGCTGTACGGCGGCCTCGACGCGCATGGCCGTCAGCGATTCGCCGCCCAGGGCCCCGAATTCGTCGTCCGGGCCGAGGGTGGGGACGCCGAACAGGTTGCGCCACACCTCCAGCAGGTCGGCCTCGATCTCCTCGCGCGGGCCCGGGCCCGCCGGGGGCGCGGCCTCGCGCGGGGCGGGTGCGGGCGCGGGCGCCGGTGCGGGCGCGGGCGCCGGTGCGGCGGCGGGCGCGGCCAGGGGCGGCAGCCGGTCCAGTGCCCAGTAGCGGCGGCGGGTGAACGGGTAGGTGGGCAGCGGCACCCGGCGGCCCCGGCCCTCGGCCAGGACCTGCCAGTCCACGTCGGCGCCGTGCAGCCAGGCGGCGGTGACCGCCTCCTCGACCCGCTCGGCGACCTCGGACGCGTCGAGCCCGCGCGGGTCCAGCGCGTAGCGGCCGGGCTCGTCGGCGCCGGGACCGAGCAGGATCCGGAAGCGGTCGGTGGCGCCGTCGTCCCCGCCGGCCGTGGTGGTCTCGGTCCGTCCGCGGAAGGCGGCACGCAGCCGCTCCAGAAGGGCGGGCGGCGGCGGTGGTTCCTCTTCCGGGAGGACCAGGCGGGCCCCGCGTACGGGTGGCGGCGTGGCCGGGGCGGGGCGGCGCAGGGCGGTGGCGAGGCGGTCGGCGGGGGCGGTGACCACGCGGCGGCGGGCGAAGGCGGCCCGGCCGACCCGCAGGGTGTGGGCGGCGTCCGCCGCGTCCACCGCGCCCCGCTCGAACTCGGCCGCCAGTCGGGCGGCGAGCGCGTCGAGTTCCTCGTCGGTCCTGGCGGAGAGCACCAGGCGGGTCCGGTCGCGGGGCGGCGCGGCGGGCCGGACGGGCGGCGGTGGCGGGCCGAGCACGACGCTCGCGTTGGTGCCGCCCAGGCCCATGGAGTTGACCAGGACGTAGCGTTCGGCGTCGGTGGTGCGGCCGGGCTCGGCGGAGATCCGGAACGGGCTGTCGGCGAGCACGCCGGGGCTGCGCGGCCGCTCGAAGCCGGGGTGCGGCGGCAGTTCGCCGGTGCGGGCCACCGCGACCGCCTTGATCAGACCCGCGATGCCGGCGGCGGGCCCGCAGTGCCCGATGTTGGCCTTGACCGAGCCGAGCCCGCAGTAGCCGGTACGGCCGGGCGCGGGCCGCAGGCCCTCGGTCAGTCCGCGCAGCTCGATCTGGTCGCCGAGCGGCGTACCGGAGCCGTGCGCCTCGACGTAGCGCAACTGTGCGCCGGTGACACCGGCGACCTCCAGCGCGGTGGCGACCACGTCGGCGAGTCCGGAGGGGCTGGGGGCGGTGAAGCCCGAGCGGTCGGAGCCGTCGTTGCCGACCGCGGAGCCGTGCAGGACGGCGAGGACGGGGTCGCCGTCCTGGAGGGCGTCGGCCAGCCGGCGCAGGGCCACCACGCCGACGCCGGAGCTGAAGGAGGTGCCGGTGGAGCGGGCGTCGAACGGGCGGCAGTGGCCGTCCTTGGAGGCGAGTCCGCCGGCGTGGTGGCGGTAGCCGAGCACCGGTTCGTTGACCGCGGCTCCCCCGGCGAGCGCCAGGTCGCATTCGCCGGACAGCAGGCTGAGGACGGCGTAGTGCACGGCCGTCAGGGAGGACGAGCAGGCGGTCTGCACGCCGACGGACGGCCCGCGCAGGCCCAGTTTGTACGCCACCCGGGACGGCAGGAAGTCGCCCAGGCCGCCCAGGTGCAGCGCGATGTCGTCGACCGCGCCCAGCACCCCGTCCGCCCGGGCGCGGGCCACTTGGAGGGCCGCCATGTAGGTGCTGGCGCTGCCGCCCGCGAAGACGCCGGTGACCAGGGGGCCGCCCGTGGGGGCATGGCCGGCCGCTTCCAGGGCCTCCCAGCACACCTCCAGGAACAGCCGCTGCTGCGGGTCGGTGGCTTCGGCCTCGGTGGGCGAGTAGCCGAAGAACTCGGCGGCGAACTCCTCGGCGCCGTCCAGGACGGCGGCCGTGGTGACGTAGTCGGGGTCGGCGAGCGTCGTCCCGGGCAGGCCGGCGGCCCGGAGCGCCGCGGGGTCCAGGGCGCGGAAGGAGACCCGGCCGGCGGCGATGTTGGCCCAGAACTCCTGGGGGGTGCGCGCGTCGGGAAAGCGGCAGCCGATCCCGACGACGGCTATGGCGGTGTCGTCGCTCATGTGCCGTTCTCCGTTGTGTCCGTGGCGCGCCGGGCCCGGCCGAGCAGCCGGCCCCGGCCCGCGGACGGCTCCTCGGGACGGCCCGTCCCGGCCGCCGCGGCGGGCGCCTGGCCGGTGAGCAGTGCGGCCTGGGCGAGGATCGTGCTGTGCTGGAACAGGTCGGCCGCCTCCAGCTCCCGGTCGGTCAGGGCGGAAAGCTGCTCCAGCAGGACGATCAGCAGCAGGGAGTCGCCGCCCGCGTCGAAGAAGTTGACGTCGTGGGCGACCGCGTCGACGTCCAGCACCTCCCGCCAGGCCGCGGCGACCTGCTCGGTCGGGTCGGCCGGAAGAGGCGCGGCGGTGCGGTCGGTCGGGTTCGGGGCGGGCTGTGCGTCGGTGAGCACGGGGGCCTCCACATCGTGGGTGAGAGCGGTCGCGGCGTCGGCCAGCCCGGCCAGCAGCGCGTCGGCTGTGGTGGCGTCGAAGAGGGCGGTGGCGTACGCCAGGGAGTAGGTCAGGCGGTCGGAGCCGCCGAGGGCGGTCAGCTCCAGCTCGTACTTGAGCTTCAGGCCGGGCGGGGTCAGATAGCGCGTGGTCAGGCCGGGGCCGAGGGCGGGCGGGCGGGGCGGCTCGTCGACGGCGTCGACGTACACCGGTGTCACGGCGGGCCGGCTGAGGTCCCGGCCGGGGTGGAGGTCGGCGGCCACCGCGTCGAACGGGGCGTCGGCGTGCCGGTAGGCGGTCATCGCGGACCGGCGGACCCGGTCCAGGAGGGTGCGCCAGCTCGGCGCGCCGGTCAGATCGACCCGGATGAGGAGGGTGTTGACGAACATGCCGACCGTGTCGCCGTCGGCGGCCCGGTCGCGGCCGGCCCAGGGGAAGGCGAACAGGAAGTCGCGCTGGGTGCCGTGGCGGGCGAGGGCGGCGGCGAGCAGCGCCGCGGTGGTCATGAAGGTCGTGCAGCCCAGTTCGCCGGTGATCTGCCGCAACTGGGCAGTGTGTTCGCCCGTCAGGCGGACCTCGCGGGTGCCGGCCGCCACCGCTTGCACGGCCGGCCGGGGGCGGTCGCGTGGCAGGTCGATGTCGGTGGGCGCGCCGCGCAGGGCCGCCAGCAGGTCCTGAAGGCCGTCGCCGTCCTGGGCCGGCGGGCGGGTGTGGGGGCGGGGCGCGGGCGGCGGGTCGGGATTCTCGCCCCGGAGCCGGGCGCGGTAGTGGTCGGCGAGTTCGTCCATGACCAGGCGCAGTGACCAGCCGTCGGTGACGAGGTGGTGCACTCCGTAGACCAGCAGGGTGCGCTCCCGGTCCACGGCGATGACCTCGCCCCGGGCGGGCGCCTGCCGTGCCAGGTCGAACGGCGCCCAGCAGGCCCGGATCAGATGCTCGGTCAGCCGCTCCCGGCTCCAGCCGGTGGCGTCGAGGAGGACGACCTCGGGCGGGGGGCCGTCGGTGGTGTGGACGACGCGCCGGGCCCTGGCGTCGAGGGTGAAGCGCGAGCGCAGGCCGGGGTGGCGGGCCAGGACCCGGGCGAACGCCTCGCGCAGCGCGGCGCGGTCGGCCGGCCCGTCGATCGCGACGACGCTGGGGGCGAGATAGGCCGCGCGCAGCCCCGGGATCCGGTCCATGAACCACAGCCGCTGCTGGACCGGGGTCACCGGGAGGGGGCCGGTGGCGGGGCTGTCGCCGTCGTGGGAGGCGCTCTCCGTACGGGCGTCGGCGGTGCCTGCTTCGAGAGCGGCGGCCAGGCCGCCGACCGTGGGGTCGGCGAGGAAGGTGCGCAGGGGCACGGCCACTCCCCCGTCGCGCTCGGCGGCGGCCAGCAGCCGCACGGCGAGGAGTGAGTGGCCACCGAGGGTGAAGAAGTCGGCGTCGGGGCCGAGTTCGGCGGGGTGTACGCGGCTGCCGCCCTCGCGCGTGGCGTCCAGGAGCTCGGTCATGAGGGCGGCCACCCGGAGCTGGCGGGGGGTGAGGGCCGCGGGCTTTTCCTCGCCGCGGGGCAGGGGGCGGCCGCGCAGGGCGGCCAGGGCGGCGAAGTCGGTCTTGTCGTTGGAGGTGCGCGGGAGCGAGGCGACGGCGTACACCTCGGCGGGCAGGACGGCCGCGGGCAGCCAGCGCAGCAGCGGCCGGACGACCGCCTCGTGTGTCAACTCCCCGCCTTCGTCGGCGGGTTCGACGTAGGCGAGCAGCCGGGCCGGGGAGCCGGTGGCCTGCACGGCGGCCTGGGCGACGGCGGGGTTCTCCTCGATCAGCCGGCGGACCTCGTTCGGTTCGATCCGGTTGCCGAGGATCTTGACCTGGTCGTCGGCACGGCCGAGGTACTCCAGTTGGCCGTCGGGCCGGAGCACGGCCCGGTCGCCCGTGCGGTACATCAGGGCGCCCTCGTGCGCGGCGTACAGGTCGGGCAGGAACGCCTCGGCGGTGCGGTCGGGACGGCCGAGGTAGCCCAGGGCGACGCCGGTGCCGGCGACGTACAGCTCGCCCGGTACGGACGGCGGCAGTTCCTCGCCGTGCGGACCCAGCACGTAGGCCCGGGTGTTGGGGAGCGGCCGGCCGATGGCCGGGGCCCGGTCGTCGTCCGGTTCGATGACGGCGCTGGTGCTGTTGCAGGAGGCTTCGGTGGGCCCGTAGACGTTGCGGACCTCGCTCTGCCAGCGGCGCGCGCAGTCGGCGGCCAGGCGGCGGGGCAGCGCCTCGCCGCCGCAGTAGACGACCCGGAGCGTGGTCGGGGCGCCGGTGTCGGCGTCCAGCACGGCGTGCAGCAGGCTGGGCGTGACGGAACCGGCCACGGTCGCGCCGCGCGGGCCGCGTACGAGTCGGAGCAGGGCGGGCGGATCGCGGCGTTCGACGTCGTCGGCGAGGACGAGGGTGGCGCCGGCCAGCAGCGTCTGGAAGACGTTGAAGGTGGCCGGGTCGAAGGCGGTGCCCGCGGTCAGCAGCAGCCGGTCGGACGGGCCGAGGCCGCAGTCGTCGGCCCACCACAGGGCGGTGTTGAGCAGGCCGCGGTGCGGCACCAGCACGCCCTTGGGGCGGCCGGTGGTGCCCGAGGTGTAGATGACCACGGCCGGATCGTCCCCGGCCACGGCGGGCCGCGGCAGCGGTGCCCGCCCGTCCGCGAGCGCGCGGATCTCCTCCAGCGGGACGGGCTTGACGCCGGTGTCCAGGCCGCGCAGCAGCGCGGCGCCCTCGGCGTCCACCAGTGCCCAGGACGCCTCGGTCTCGCGGAGGATGAAGGCGATGCGGGCGGCGGGGGTGTCCATCGCCAGCGGTACGTAGGCCGCGCCGGCGCGCAGCGCGCCGAGCCAGCCCGCCACCAGCGCCCCGCCCCGGGCGCACAGTACCGGGACGTACGTGCCCGGGCCCGCGCCGAGCGCCCGCAGGGTGTGCGCCACCGCCCGCGACCAGCGGTCCAGCTCCCCCCACGCCAGGTCGTCGCCCGCGCAGGTGACCGCGGTGGCCCGCCGGTCCATGACGGCGAACCGTTCCTGGAGCAGGTCCGTGACCGTGGGCGCGGCCGGCGGCGTGTCGTGCGTCGCCCGCCGGTACGTCGTGGTGGTCATGCGCGCTCTCCCTGTCCCGCTCCCGCGGGCGCCGCCGCGGTGAGCCGTTGTCGGTACTCCGCCACCAGGTCCCGGTCCGCTCCGCGCAGGACCGTGGCGGGCGGCCGGCCGGCGGGCCGGCGGGTGAGCGGCAGGTCGCGGAGCGCGGCCTCCGGGTCGGCGAGTGCCGCCGCGAGCAGCACCTCGACGTTCTCGGCGAGCAGCCGCGCCTGGTGCGGGGTGTAGCGGTCGCTGTCGTATTCGACGGTGGCGCGGATGCCGCCGGGGACGTACTCCAGCACCAGCGTGACGTCGAGTTTCGCCGTGCCGGTGGGCAGCAGTTGGGGCGGTGCCCACCGCGGTCGCTCCCCGAGTCGGGGCGCCGGCATGTTCTGGAGGACGAAACCCACGCTGACCAGCGGCCCTTCCTCCCTCGGCCGTTCGGCGCCGGCCAGCGCCGTCAGTTGCTCGAAGGGCAGCCGCTGGTGGGACAGGGCGCGGAAGGACTCGCCGCGGACGTCGGCGCACAGGTCCGCGAAGGTGCGGCGGGGGTCGGGCCGGCAGTGCAGCGGGACGGTGTTGACGAAGAAGCCGACGAGGTTTTCGACGGCCGGGTGCGGGCGGTTGGCGGCGACGGTGCCGAGCAGGAACTCCTCCTGGCCGCTCCAGCGCTGCACCACCGCTTGGAAGGCGGCGAACAGCACGACGAAGGGTGTGGCGCGGATCCGGGCGGCGAACCGGTCGACGGCGCCGCCCAGTTCGGCGGGCAGGTGGCGCACGTGCTGGTCGCCGCGGCGTTCGCCCTCGGGCACCGCCCGGCGGGCCGGCGGGGAGCCCAGGGCCAGGTCGCCGGGGACGGGCAGCAGCCGCGCGACGCGCTCGGCGACCCGTTCGCGCAGGGCGGGGTGGGCGGCGATCTCGCGGTCCCAGCGGGCGAAGTCGGCGTACTGCACGTCGGGGTCGGGAAGCCGCGGTCGGTCGCCGGTCAGCGCCTGCTCGTAGGCCGCGGCCAGGTCCTCGTACAGCGGCGTGAGGGACCAGCCGTCGACCGCGATGTGGTGGACGACCAGGAGCATGGCGTCACCGGCGGCGCCGTCCCGCCACACCACGCAGCGCAGCGGGGGCGCCGCCGCGAGGTCGAAGGGCGCGCGGGCGTGCCGGGCGAGGGCGGTGTCGGTGGGCGGGCCCGCGAGGACCTCGACGGTCACCGGCCGGGGCGGCCGCACGTACTGGACCGGACGGCCCTCGCGCAGGCCGTAGGTGGTGCGCAGGACCTCGTGGCGGGTGACGACGGCGGTCAGGGCGCGGCGGAGCGCGGGGACGTCGATCGGTTCGTGCCACCGGGTCAGCAGCGGCACGTTGTAGACGGCCGAGCCGGGCGCGGCGGCGTCGATGAACCACAGCCGCTCCTGCGCGCAGGACAGGGGTGCGACGGTGGCCGCCTGGCGGATCAGGGGCGGGGCCGGGAGCTGCGCCATCATGCCTTCCTCGGTCGTCGGACGGGGTGCGGGGAGAGGGGGATGCTCACGGCAGGACCGGCTCCAGGACGCGGATGCGGTCGGCCAGTTCCTCGATGCCGGCGGCGAGCAGCACGTCGGCCGGTTCGATGTCGACGCCGAGCAGTCGGCGCACCCGGGAGGCGGCCTGGGTGGCCAGGATGGAGTTGCCGCCGAGGGCGAGGAAGTCGGTGGCGGGGGCGACGGCGGGGGTGGCCAGGACCTCGGCCCAGATGCCGGCGACGGCGGCGGTCAGCGGGTCGGCGGCGGCCGGCGGCGCGTCGGCGGCGGACGGCTGACCGGCGGGCGCGTCGGCGGCGGAGCCCTCGGCCGGCGCCGGGCCCGCCGTCATCAGGGCCTCGATCCGCCGGCGGTCGGCCTTGCCGGTGGAGTGCAGCGGCAGCGTGTCCAGCACCGTCCAGTGGGTCGGGAGCAGGTAGGCGGGCAGCACCTGGGCCAGCGCCTCGGTGAGGGCGCCGGCCGGGTCGGGGCCCGGATCCGCGGGGGCGAGGAAGGCGCCGGCGAGCCGCGCCGCGGGGCCCTCGCCCAGTTTGGCCACGAAGGCCGCCGCGGTGCGGCCGGTGGCCACCGCGGCCCGCTCGATCTCCTCCAGCTCGACGCGGAATCCGCGCAGTTTGACCTGCCGGTCCGCGCGGCCGAGAAGTTCCAGCTCGCCGTCCGGCAGTTCCCGCACCAGGTCGCCGGTGCGGTACATCGGCGCGCCGGTGCCGGGCTCCGGGACGAAGGAGCGGGCGGTGCGTTCGGGCTGCCCCAGGTAGCCGGTGGCGACGCCGGGGCCGGCGACGCACAGTTCGCCGGTCCGCCCCGGCGGCACGGGCCGCAGCGCTTCGTCGACGACGTACACGCGGGTCTGCTGGATCGGCCGCCCGATGGGGATCCGGTCGCGGCCGGCGAGGGAGGCGTCGGTGCAGTCGAAGGAGGTGGCGAACACCGTCGTCTCCGTCGGGCCGTAGCCGTTGACGAGCCGGCCGGGCGGGCCGGCCGCCAGCACCGCCCGGACCGCGCCGATCTCCAGTTGCTCGCCGCCGACGACGAGATCGCGCAGGGTGCCCAGGGCGTCGGGGCGAGCCCGGGCGACCATGTGGAACAGCGAGGTGGTCAGGAACAGGGTGGTCAGGCGCTCCTCGCGGAGCAGCTCCGCCCAGCGCTCCAGGGCGAGTTCGGCGACCGACGGCAGCACGACGAGGGTGGCGCCGGCGGTCAGGGCGCCCCAGATCTCGAAGGTGGTCGCGTCGAAGGCCGGGTTGGCGGCGTGCCCGACCCGGTCGCCGGGCCCGATGGCGCAGAACGTGGCGTCGGTGACCAGTCGGCGCACCCCGCGGTGCGGGACGACGACGCCCTTGGGCGCGCCGGTCGAGCCGGAGGTGTATCCGACGTACAGCGGGTGGTCGTCGTCCACCGGCACGTTCGGGACGCGGTCGGTGCCCGGGTCGCGCCGGGGGACGGTGATCCGGGTGAGGTGGGGCGCCGCGTCGAGCCGGCGGGCGCGGCGGGCGTCGCCCGGGTCGGTGACGACGACGCGGGCCCCGGCGTCCGCGACGACGGCGGCGGTCCGGGCGTCGGGGGCGTGCGCGTCGAGCGGCAGGTAGGCGGCGCCGGCCCGGGCGATGCCCAGGAGGGCCACGGTCAGGTCGATGCCGCGGTCGAGGTCGGTGACGACGACGTCCCCCGGGGCGATGCCCTGGCCGGCCAGCGCCGAGGCCAGCCATCCGGCGCGGCTCCACAGTTCGCCGTAGGTCAGCGAGTGGCCCGCCCGGTCGCGTACGGCGCAGGCGTCGGGGTACTGCCGCACCCGTTGTGCGACGAGGCGGTGCACGCCCGCGTCGCCCGCGCGCGGGGGGACGTACGACGCGGTCGGCGACGTGCTGGCTTGCGCAAACGCGCCCATGGCTCTCAGTTCCTTCGGTCGGATTCGTCGGTGGTGGCGGGATGCGGGCCGGCGGCCGGGGGCGGGGTGCGCCGGGTGGTGGCCGGAGGGCGGGGCAGCAGGAGCAGCCCGGTCGCGGTCACGGCGACGCAGAGCGGCCCCCAGACGCCGGGCCGGCCGCCGGAGCGCAGCTCGACGGCCACGCCCAGGCAGCCGATCGCCAGGTAGAAGGCGAGCACGCGGCGCAGTCGGCGCAGCGCGCGCCGCTCGGGGCCGGTCACGGCACCGCCCTTCAGCCGGGTTGCTTCTCGGGGACGGGGTGGCGCGGCGGGCCCGGCGGTGGCGCGGACGGTCCGGTCCGGCCGGGCGCGTCATCCGGTTCGGCTTCGCCGGTCGGCCCGGCGGGTGCGGTCCTGTCGGAGAAGTAGTCCTCGGTGCGGGTGCCGTCGGTGCCGGGGGCGAGTTTCAGGGCGCGGCACAGCACGGTGACCGGTGCGGCCACGGCCAGGTTGACGAGGACGGCGATGAGGCCGGCGTAGACGGTGACCGGTGTGTCCAGGCCCAGTTGGGCCAGCGGGAAGGCGGATCCGGCGAAGTGGGCCTTGCCGGTGGCGGGGTCGGCGATGCTGTAGAGCAGGGCGAGTCCGGTGAGCAGGCCGGCGATCAGGCCGGCGATGAGACCGTAGCGGTGGAACCACCGGGTGTAGAGGCCGAGGCCGACGGCGGGCAGCGTCTGGAGGATCAGGACGCCGCCGATGAGCTGGAGGTCGACGGAGAACTGGGGGTCCAGGAAGAGGATCACCAGGACGGCGCCGCCCTTGACCAGCAGTGAGGCGATCTTGGAGACGCGTGCCTCGTCGGCCGGTGTGGCCGTGGGCCTCAGGAACTCGCGGTAGATGTTGCGGGTGAACAGGTTGCCGGCCGCGATCGACATGATGGCGGCGGGGACCAGGGCGCCGATGCCGATGGCGGCGTAGGCGACGCCGGCGAACCAGTCGGGGAAGGCGTGGTCGAACAGCAGCGGCACGACGGTGTTGGCGTTGGGTTTGCCGTTCTCCCCGGTCAGCGGAGTGATGCCGGCGGCGATCGCCATGAAGCCCAGGAGTGCGATCAGTCCGAGGAGCAGGCTGTAGACGGGCAGCGACGCCATGTTCTTCTTGATCGTGCCGCGGTCGCGGGAGGCGAGCAGCCCGGTGACCATGTGCGGGTAGAGGAAGAGCGCCAGCGCCGAACCGAGTGCCAGGGTCATGTACTGCACCTGGTTGCCGGAGTTGAGCAGCAGCCCGTCGCCCTTGGCGGGGCTCGCCTCGAACTTGGCGGCGGCGGTGTCGAAGATGTGCCCCCAGCCGCCGATCTTCGCGGGGATGTAGACGACCGCCACGATGACGACCAGGTAGGTCAGCACGTCCTTGACGAAGGCGATCAGGGCGGGGGCGCGCAGTCCCGAGTGGTAGGTGTAGGCGGCCAGGACGGCGAAGGCGACGGTGATCGGCCAGTGGCCGGTGACGCCCATGGTGCGCAGCACCGCTTCGATCCCGACGAGTTGCAGCGCGATGTAGGGCATGGTCGCGACGATGCCGGTGACGGCGACCAGCAGGGCCAGGATCCGTGAGTCGTGGCGGACCCGGACGAAGTCGGCGGGTGTGACGAGCCCGTGGCGCTGGGAGACGGACCAGAGCCGGACCACGACGAGGAAGACCATCGGGTAGATGATCACGGTGTAGGGCAGGGCGAAGAAGCCCATGGCGCCGGCGCCGAACAGCAGGGCGGGGACCGCGACGAGCGTGTAGGCGGTGTAGAGGTCGCCGCCGATCAGGAACCAGGTGATCCAGGCGCCGAAGCTGCGGCCGCCCAGCCCCCATTCGTCGAGGCTGCCCGGCCGCTCGGCGCGGCGCCACCGGGAGGCGCCGAAGCCCAGGAGGGTGACGAGGAGGAACAGCCCGGTGAAGACCAGGAGTTCGGTGGTGTGCCCGCTCATGGCCGGCTCCTGGTCATCAGGTACACCAGCGTGGTGACGGCCATGCTCAGTGCGCCGAAGGCGAGTTGTAGCCAGTAGAAGAGCGGGAAGTCCAGCAGCCGGGGCTGGTCGGAGTTGAAGGCGAAGGTCAAAAGGGGCGCGACGACGGGAACGATCAGGAGGTAGTTCCAGCCACTGCGCTCGGCGGGCACGGTGCTGCTCCCGCCGGATTCGGGCGACGTAACCACAGGTGCTTCTTCCCTAGGGCCGGGCGGGGTGCCGGGCCGTGAACGGTGGCGGACTCGGGGTGGGTCAGAGGAGGTGGACGGCGAGCAGGACGGCGTTGACCAGGGTGATGGCGGCGGCCGTCAGGGCGGCGGCGACCGTGGTGGCCCGGCGGTTGACCAGCGCGCCCATGAGGTGCTTGTCGCGGGTGAAGGCCACAAGTGGCCACAGGGCGAAGGGGATTCCGAAGCTGAGCACGATCTGTGACAGCACCAGGGCACGGCCCGGTTCGACTCCCGAGGCGAGGATGACCAGGGCCGGCACGAGGGTGATCGCGCGGCGCAGGACGACGGAGGTGTTCTTGCCGAAGTGGCCCTCGAAGACGACCGAACCGGCGTAGGTGCCCACGGCGGAGGAGGCGAAGCCGGAGGCGAGCAGTCCCAGGGCGAACAGCAGCGCGGCGGGGGCGCCCAGCGCGCGGCCGAAACCGTCGTGGGCGGCTTCCAGTGAGCCGGACCGGGCGGGGGTGAGGGCCGCGGCGGCCGCCACCAGGATCGCCAGGTTGACCAGCGCGGCGAGGCCCATGGCCACGGCGATGTCCAGCCGGCCCGCCGCGAGCAGGGCGCGCCGGCGTTCCGGCTGCCCGGTCAGGTCGCCGTTACGGGCCCGGATCAGGGCGCCGTGCAGCGGGATGGCATGCGGCATCACGGTGGCGCCGAGGATGCCGACGGCCAGCGCCAGGCTGTCGCGGTCGGCGAGGCGGGGCGTGAGCCCGGTGAGTACGCCGCCCGGGTCGGCGCCGGCGACCAGGGCGCTGTAGCCGAACCCGGCCATGACGACCACCAGCAGGCCCGCGATCACCCCCTCGAAGAGGCGGTGGCCGCGGCGGTGCGCCACGGCGAGCACCAGCCAGGAGACCACGCCGGTCAGCGCGGCGCCGGTCACCAGCGGCATCTGGAACAGCAGGTTCAGGGCGACCGCTCCGCCGATGAGTTCGGCGAGGTCGGTGGCGATGGCGACCAGCTCCGCCTGGAGCCACAGCCCGTGGGCCACGGGGCGGCGGAAGCGGCGGCGGCACAGTTCCGGCAGTGTGGCGCCGCTGGCGATGGTGACCTTGGCGGCGAGGTACTGCACGAGCATCGCCGCGAGGTTGGCGCCCACCACGACCCAAACCAGCAGGTAGTGGTAGCGGCCGCCGGCGGTGGTGTTGGTGGCGACGTTGCCGGGGTCGACGTAGGCCACCGCGGCCACGAACGCGGGCCCCAGCAGCGGCAGTGACGCGGGGAGTCCGCGTCCGGCGGGCCGGCGAGGGCGCTCGCCCCCGCCGGTCGCCGGTGTCCTGCTCGTCGCCGTCCTGGCCGTGGCCCCCGAGAGGCCGTCGACGCTCATGGTTTCACCAGCGCGATCAGCGCCGACAGGGTCACGGCGGCGAGGACGGTGGAGACGACGACCGCCGCGGCGGCCTGCTGGGTGTACGTACGGGCCTGTTGGGCCAGGACGTAGGCGGTGGCCGCGTTGGGCAGTCCCGCCAGGATGACGGAGGCCGCCGCCCACACCGGGGGCATGCCGAACACCCAGGTCACCAGCGCGTAGGCGACGAGCGGCATCAGCAGGACCTTGACGGCGACGACGAAGCCGACCTCGGTCATGCCCACCGATCCGTCCCGCATGCCGGCCACCGCCTTGCGCAGCGTCAGGCCGACGGCGAAGAGGGCGCCGGGTGCGGCCGCGCCGCCGAGCAGGTCGATCGTCTGGTCGACCGGTCCGGGCAGGCCGATGCCGCACAGCGCGAAGACCAGGCCCGCGGCGACCGACAGGGCCACCGGGTTGAGCAGGACCTTCTTGCCGATTTCCCGGCGCAGGCCGGGGCCGCGCTCGACGGTGTGCATCGCTCCGGGACCGGAGCGGCGCGCGACCATGACGGTGTGCGCGGCCGGGTAGCAGACCATGTTGAACATGTTGTGGACCAGTTGGCCGATGGCGGCCGGCAGCGCCGCCCGGGGGCCCAGTGCCGCCATCAGCAGCGGGACTCCCATGTAGGCGACGTTGCCGTAGCCCGCCATCAGTCCCATCGTCAGCCCGACTTCGCGGTCCCGCCGGAAGAGGGTGCGGGCGCCGGCCATGCCCACCGCGTAGGAGATCAGGATGGACAACAGGGCCACGGCGAAGAACTGCCAGGGAATTCCCGCGGAGATATCGGCCGAGGCGACCGCCGAGAAGAGCAGCGCCGGCAGGGCGATATAGAAGACGAAATCATTGATCGCCTGTGCGGTGTTTCCCTGGAATACCTTGAATCCGCTGGCCGCGTATCCGAGCCCGACCACTGCGAACAGCGGGACGATCGCGTTCAGGATGACGCCGAGTTGCATGTGATCAGCCCTGGAGTGCGCTTACGGCCTTGGCGCGGCTGTCATTCGCCACCGCGGCCACGGACGGGTCCTGGAGTACGCGCAGCGCGGTCTGCTGCACGTCTTCCAGCCGGACGAAGTCGGCGTAGAAGTCGTGGACCCGCTGGAGCAGTTCCTGGAACTGAGCGCGCTTGCGCGGATAGAGCTCGTTCTCCATACGGTCCTGGAGCCGGTCGCTGACCTCGGTGACGAAGTCCTGGTCGGCGGCGAGGTCGGCGGGCAGTCCGGCGTTGGCGAGGATCTGGCCGACGGTCTGCGGGAAGAGGCCGATCGGGTTGAGGAAGTATTCGACCTCGCGGCTGACGCCGAGGTAGTCGGGGACGTTGACGATGCCGGCGTTCTCGGTCTCGGTGAGCAGGCCGCTGATCGGGCGGTAGACGTTCGGCAGCACCATGAAGACCTCCTCCGCGAGGGAGGCGACCCGGGAGAGCTTCTTGGCGTCGAGGGTGCGGCCGCCGACGGTGATGCCGCGCTCGGCGAAGATGTGCGCCATCACCTCGACGTTGGCCAGTCCGGCGCGGTTGCCGAAGCCGCCGACGCCGCCCTCGACCATGGTGAAGCCGTGGAAGACGGAGGTCAGGGAGTTGGCCAGGCCCAGGCCGATGTCGTCGTGGGCGTGCAGGTAGAAGTTCATGCCGGGGTTGTCGCGCACGAGGTTGGCGGCGAGTACCGCGGTGGCGTGCGGCAGCAGCGTCCCGATGGAGTCGTTGATCCGCATGAGGTCGATGCCCAGGGCCCGGCAGCGCTGGATCTGGGTGTTGATGAACTCGTAGCGCTCGTCGTCGATCTCGTGCGAGAAGGCGTTGAGGATGCTGGAGCGGAAGGAGCCGACGCCGATGGCGCTCAGCTTCTCGTGGACGCGCTCCAGGAGCCGGTGTTCCTGCTGGTGCTCGACCATGCCGAGGCTGACCTGGATGCGCGAGAGGTACTCGCGGGGCACGGTCTTGAGCACCTCGGTCAGCGGCTCCCAGGTCTTCAGCGTCAGGTTGAAGACGATCTGGGTGTCGGCGGGAATGCGGTTCAGCAGGAGCTGAGAGTCCAGCACCCGCCGCAGGAAGGCCGGTTCGGTCAGGCCGGAGCCGAGGTCGATATCGCGGATTCCGGCTTCGGCGAGCGCCTCGATGAGTTCCAGCTTGCGGTCGTCATCGGCGCCGAAGAGGGCGCGTTCGCCGCCTTCCCGCATGGTCTCGTCCGAGAGCCCGACGAGGTCGAAATCGGAATAGCGGGGCTGATGTCCCGAGGGCAACTGGAGCGCCATGATGCACCGTCTCTCTACGTGTGGCAGGCGAATGTGCGGACGTGACCGGGTGTCACGGAAGCGGGAATGCCGAGGCGGGAACTCCGCCGTTCTTGAATGCTTCCGACTCTCTAGTTGCGCGGGTTTCCCGGTCGGTTTACGTCCGCACCGAAACCCTTCAAGTGACCTGCGTCACATGGCGTTTGGCGGCGATTCAACCCGGCGCCTCCACGAGGAGGGGTGTCTTGACGGCCCCTCGGGCGGCCCATAAGGTACCACGACATGGAATAATTATTCCGCATAGCGGAATAACGGGGGAGGTTGGGTTTCCGCGCGTCACCGGCGCGGACGCCGGCATGCGCGACCGCTCGGCCGGCCCCCGGACCTAAGGGGGAGCCATCAACAGCGTGATTCTTGTTCCGTTCACGCTTGTCATCTGCGGCGCGGCGCTGGTCGCGGTGCGCGGGGGCGCGCGGAACGCGAGCGTCGACGAACTGCCGCACCCGGCCGGCTGGTCCCTCGCCGGCCGGCGGCTCGGCACGGCGTCCACCACGCTGCTCCTGGGCGGCACGATCTACACGGCCTACACCTATATCGCCGTACCCGGACTGATGTTCGGCACCGGCGGACTCGCGCTCTACGCCCTCGTCTACACCACTCTGCTGTCCCCGCTGATCATGGTGCTGCTGCCCCGGCTGCGGCACGTCGCCGCCCGGCACGGCCTGATCACCGCCGGCGACTTCGTCAAGGCCCGGCACGGCTCGCACGCGCTCGCCCTGGCCGTCGCCCTGACCGGAATCCTCGCGACCATGCCGTACATGGCGCTCCAGGTCGTCGGCATGGCCGCCCTCCTGAGCACCATGGGCATCCCCTCGCACAGCGTCCTCGGCGGCGCCGCACTCCTGCTGGTCTTCACCTTCTTCGCGTGGGTGACGCACACCGGCGGACTGCGCGCCTGCGCCCGGGTCGCACCGCTCAAGGCGCTGCTGGTCGGCGTCACCCTGCTGCTCGTCATCACCCTGGTCGTCACCCAAGTGGACAGCCCCGGCGGGGTGTTCGCGGCGGCCGAACGCCGGCTGAGCCGCCAGGGCCTGAGCCTGGACGTACCGCCCCAGGGCTTCACCGCCTACGCCACCCTCGCCCTCGGGTCGGCGCTCGCGCAGCTCATGTACCCGCAGATCCTGACGGTCGCCATGGCCGGCCGCGGCAAGCAGACCCTGCGCGCCGCCACCACCTTCCTGCCCGTGTGGAGCATGTCCCTGGGACTGTCGGCGTTCCTGGGCATCGCCGCCCTGGCCTCCGGGGTCCGCACCTCACGCGGCCACGCCGAACTCGCGGTGCCCCGACTGATCCGCTCCCTGGCGCCCGACTGGCTCGCCGGGACGCTGTTCGGCGCGCTCGCCGTGGCCGCGCTGCTGCCCGCGGCCGTCATGGCCATCAGCATGGCCACCCTCGTCGTCCGCAACGTCTACAGCGAATACCTCAACCCCACGGCCACGCCCAAGCACGAGGTCAAGGTCGCGCGCGGCACCTCGCTGGCCCTCATGGCCGGCGCGTTCGCCTTCGCCCTGCTGCTGCGCCCCCAGGACGCGGTCAACCTCCATCTGCTGGGCGGCGTATGGATTTTGCAGACGCTCCCGGCCGTGGCGGTGTCGCTGTTCACCCGATGGTTCCACCACCGCGCCCTGCTGGCCGGCTGGGCCCTGGGCATGGCGTGCGGCACCGCCCTGACCGGGCTGCACGGCTTCTCCTCCGTCGTGGACATCGGCATCGGCGGCTTCCACGCCCCCGTCTACGTCGCCCTCACCGCACTCGTGGTGAACCTGATCGTCGCCGCCGCGCTGACCCCGCTCCTGGACCGGCTCGGCACGCCCCGCGGCCCGGATGCCACCGCCGGCGGCCGTCCGCCGGCCCGCCGCGGTTCCAAGTACACCTTCATCGTCGACTGAACGAGGCCCGCCATGAAGTCGTTCCTGCCGAGACGCCCCGCCGACACCCACACCGTGACGGTCCCCCCGGCCGGGCACTCGCGCGGTACGCCCCCGCAGCCGCCGCACGATATCGAGCCGGCACCCGCCGGCCCGACGCCCGCCCTCGCGGAGGTCACCCTCGACCTGCGCGACGCCGACCGTGAGGTGGCCATCGCCCACCTCTTCGACCAGCACTACGCGCGGCTGCTGCGGCTCGCCGTGCTGCTCGGCGCCGACGGGGACGCCGAGGACGTCGTCTCCGAGGCGTTCTACCAACTGCACCGTAGATGGGCGAAGTTGGAGACGCCCGAGGCCGCGGCCGGCTACCTGCGGTCCATCGTCTGCAACCTGACCCGGATGCGCATCCGCCACCTCAGGGTCGCCCGCCGGCACACCTACCAGGAGGTCGACGAACACGTCCGCTCGGCCGAACAGCAGGTCCTGTCGCAGGACGACCAGCGCGAACTCGTCCATGCGCTGGGCCAATTGACCGCGCGTCAGCGTCAGGCACTGGTGCTGAAGTACTGGCTCGACCTGAAGGAAAACGAGATCGCCGACACGATGGGGATATCCGTCGGCGCCGTCAAATCACACACCGCACGGGGGATGGCAAAGCTGTCGAGAGAGATGAAAGGAGCCGTCCGGTGACTACGGAGACGGAGGACTGGCTGCGGCACGGGCTGGAGAACCTCGCGGCGGCGGTCCCCGACGACGCGTCGGAGGCCTACCGCAGGGAGCAGGCGCAGTGGCGGCGCCGCGAACGCCGCCGCCGGGCCGTCATCGCCGCCCTGGTGGGACTCATCGTCGCCGTGGTCTGCGTCATCGGCCTGCTCGTCCTGTCCGGCGCCTCCGCCGACACCCACGTCATCTTCAACGACAGCGGCACCCGCTCCGACGCACGGGCCCCGGCGGGCCCCCGCCCGGACCACCCGGCCGGCTGACCCGGTCGGCGGCCGTGTCCTGAGCCGCCCCCGGGCACCACGGCCGGGCGGTGGCCGCCCCGCCCGGGAAGAGCCGGCCGGGTACGGGCGGCGCGGCCGGGGCGGACGCGGCCCGGCGACGCGCGGACGCGGTCCCGGCGGGGCAAGGTGGAGACGCAGCGCGCCGTCCCCGGGCGGCGGCACCACGACCGGTGAGGACGCGGTATGACAGGCGAGGACGGCGCGTGACGGGCGAGGACCCGGCGGCGGGGCCGCGCTGCCTGGTGACCGGCGCGACCGGGTACATCGGCGGCCGCCTGGTGCCCGAGCTGCTGGACGCCGGCTACCGGGTGCGGTGCCTGGCCCGGTCGCCGGCCAAGTTGCGCGACCACCCGTGGGCCGGGCGGGCGGAGGTGGTACGCGGCGATGTCACCGACGCGGAGTCCGTCGCGGCGGCGATGCGGGGCATCGACGTCGCCTACTACCTGGTGCACGCCCTCGGCACCGGCTCCGGCTTCGAGGAGACCGACCGCACCGCCGCCCGGGTCTTCGCCGAGGAGGCCCGCGCGGCCGGCGTACGGCGCATCGTCTACCTCGGCGGCCTCACCCCGGCGGGCGCCGACGCGCGCGATCTGTCACCGCACCTGCGCTCCCGCGCCGAAGTGGGCCGCATCCTGCTGGAGTCCGGCGTGCCGGCCACCGTCCTGCGGGCGGCGGTCATCATCGGCTCCGGCTCGGCGTCCTTCGAGATGCTGCGCTACCTCACCGAGCGGCTGCCGGTGATGGTCACCCCGAGCTGGGTCCGTACCCGCATCCAGCCGATCGCCGTCCGCGACGTCCTGCGGTATCTCGTCGGCAGCGCGCGGATGCCGCCGGAGGTCAACCGCGCCTTCGACATCGGCGGACCCGATGTCGTCACCTACCGGGACATGATGCGGCGGTACGCGGAGGTCTCCGGGCTGCCGAGGCGGCTGATCCTGCCCGTTCCGGTGCTGACGCCCCGGCTGTCCAGCCACTGGGTCGGCCTGGTCACCCCCGTACCGCACGCCCTCGCCCGGCCGCTGGCCGAATCGCTGCGCCACGAGGTCGTGTGCCGGGAACACGACATCGCGCGGTACGTGCCCGACCTGCCCGGACGCCCGATCGCCTTCGCCACCGCCCTCTCGCTCGCCCTCCAGCGGGTGCGGGAGGCGAACGTCACCACCCGCTGGTCGTCGGCCGCGGTGCCGGGCGCGCCCAGCGATCCGCTGCCCACCGACCCCGACTGGGCCGGCGGCAGCCTCTACACCGACCGGCGGGAGCGGGCGGTCGACGCCTCCCCGGACGCCCTGTGGCGGGTCATCGAGGGCATCGGCGGCGAGAACGGCTGGTACTCCTTCCCGCTCGCCTGGGCGGCGCGCGGCCTGCTGGACCGGCTCGTCGGCGGGGTCGGGCTGCGCCGGGGCCGCCGGGACGCCCAGCGCCTGCGGACCGGGGACTCGCTCGACTTCTGGCGGGTGGAGGAGATCGAACCGGGCAGCCTGCTGCGGCTGCGCGCCGAGATGCGGCTGCCGGGCCTGGCCTGGCTGGAGATGCGCGCCGAGCGGGACGACCGCGGCCGCACCCGCTACCGGCAGCGGGCCCTGTTCCACCCGCACGGGCTCCTCGGCCACCTGTACTGGTGGAGCGTCTCGCCGTTCCACGCCCTCGTCTTCGGCGGAATGGCCCGCAACATCGCCCGCACCGCGGCCCGCCCCCTGCCGTGACCGCCGCGCCCCATACGCCCCGGGAACCGCCATGACCGTCTGCGTCGTCCTGTTCACCTCCGACCTGCGGCTGCACGACCACCCTCCACTGCGCGGCGTTTCTCGCCGACTGCCTGACCGCTCTCGACGCGGGGCTGCGCCGGCGCGGCGGCCGGCTCGTCATACGGTCCGGCGACGTGGTGGCACAGGTGTGCCGGGTGGCCGCGGAGGCGGAGGCGGGCGAGGTGCACGTGGCGGCCGGTGTCAGCGCCTACGCGCAGCACAGGGAGGAGCGGCTGCGCGCGGCGTTGGCGGCCGACAGCCGCCAACTGCACGTGCACGACGGGGTCATCACCGTGGTGCCGCCCGGCGCCGTCGCCCCCGCCGCCTCGGACCACTTCGCGGTGTTCACGCCGTACCTCAAACACTGGCTACGGGCCCGGCCGCGCACCCCGCTGGCCGCCCCGCGGGCCGTGCGCGTCCCGGACCACGTGCGGTCGGAGCCGGTCCCCTCGCGCGCGGAGGTGCGCGGGACGGTCCCGGGGCTGGCCGCCGGCGGTGAGGACGAGGGCCGGGAGCGGCTGGCGGCGTGGACGCGCCGGGGCCTGGCCGGCTACGCGGAGCGGCACGACGACCTCGCGGGTGACGCGACGTCCCGGCTGCCCCCGCACCTGCACTTCGGCACCCTCTCCCCCACCGAACTCCGCCATCGGGCGGGGGCGGTGGGCGGCCCGGGCGCCGACGCCTTCCTGCGGCAGTTGTGCCGGCGCGACTTCCACCACCAAGTGCGGATCGGCGCGCGGCACTTCCTCGACCTGCTGGTCGACGGCGATCTCGCCAACAACCAGTTGAACTGGCAGTGGGTCGCCGGCACCGGCACCGACACCCGGCCGAACCGGGTCCTCAACCCCGTGCTCCAGGGCAGGCGGTTCGATCCCGACGGCAGCTACGTCCGCCGCTGGGTGCCCGAACTGCGCGGGCTCGAAGGGCCGGTGGTGCACGAACCGTGGCGGCTCCTGGGCCGGGAACGCGCCCGTTACGCCTACCCGGAGCCGCTGATCGGCCTCGCCGACGGGCTCGCCCGCTTCCTGCGGGCCCGCGGGAAGGACTGAGGACGGCCGGTACGCCGTCGGGCGCCGGCCGGCGCGTGCCGCGTCCGCCGGTCAGCGCACGAGGTCGGCGACGACCGTCTTGCCGCCGTGCGGGCGCGACCGGACGGTGACCGTACGGGCCAGGTGCTGGACCATCGACCAGCCGAAGCCGCCGTTGCGGCCGCTCATGTCGGGCGGCCGCGGCTGCGGGCGGACGGCGCTGGGATCCTCGACGGCCACCCGTACGACGCCCTCCTCGACGGTCAGACGCAGGGCGGTGACCTCGCCCGCGTACCGCAGGGCGTTGGTGACGAGCTCGGAGACGACCAGCAGCAGCTTCTGGGTCGTCTCCGAGGACGCCGGCGGGCTGATCCGGGAGAGGAACTCCGCGGCGGCGTGGCGTGCGTCGGCGGCCTGCCGCGGCCGGAAGACCCACTCCCCCAAGTGGTCTTCAGGGTCTTCCTCCCCTTTTGGGCGGTGCATGTCCGTCACCCCGTCATATGTCGCCGTCGCGCGCTGTCCCGGCCTCGTATACCCGGCACCGGCGTACCGAAAAGAGAGGTGCCGCCCACTGCCGGGGGGTTTGCCTGCGGGGAGGCCGGGCACACGAGCCTCCGTCAAGGAAACGGAAGGAACGGCTCGACAAGGAAACGGCTCGAAGCGGAAGACGCGGAAGGAGCGTGACCATGACGGCCGACAAGAAGCTTTCGGCGAAGACCGAGCAGGTCACCGGCGCGGTGAAGGAGACCCTGGGCCGCGCGCTGGGCAACGAGCGACTGACGGCGGAGGGCCGGGCGCAGCGCGGCAAGGCCGATCTGCGCGAGGCCGGGCAGAAGACCCGGGACGCCTTCCGGCGGTGACGCCACCCCGCCCCGATGTGACCCACTTCATGAGCCGGCCGGAGTTTTTCCGGCCGGCTCGCGCATGAGCCACCGGTCCGGGGGAAGGTGCGCCTGGCACGGATACCAGGGGAGGGTGAAGTCATGGCGGGGTTGACGGCGCGGACCACCGGTGAACGGCCGGCGGACGGTACGCACCTTCCAGGGGCCCTCGCACCACCCGGCACGGCGGACGGCCGGGCGGACCTGCCCAGGGTCGAGGAGGCCGCCAGGCTCGCGCCGCCCGACGCCCGGGCCCTGTCGCGGCTGTTCTTCGAACGGCTCCAGAACCTGGACGAGGGCACCCCCGGGTACCAGTACGCCCGCAACACGCTGATCGAGCTGAACCTCTCCCTCGTACGGTTCGCCGCGCAGCGGTTCCGGCACCGGGGCCACGACGAGCGGGAGGACATCGTCCAGGTCGGCACCATCGGGCTGATCAAGGCGATCGACCGGTTCGACCCGTCCCGCGAGGTGGAGTTCGCCACGTTCGCGGTGCCCTACATCCTGGGCGAGATCAAGCGGTTCTTCCGTGACACGAGCTGGGCGGTGCACGTCCCGCGGCGGTTGCAGGAGCTGCGGGTGGAAATCGCCAAGGCCAAGGAGCACTTCGCGGCCGTCTCGGAGCGTGAGCCGACGGTCCGGGACCTGGCCGCCCACCTGCGGCTGACCGAGGAGGAGGTCATCGAGGGCGTCGTGGCGTCCAACGGCTACACCGCCGGCTCCCTCGACACGCCCGACGACGCCGCCGACGGCCACAGCACGCACGGCGGCCGGGCCTACGCCGAAGTCCTGGGCGAGCCGGACCCGGCGATGGAGGCGGTCGAGAACCTGCACTCCCTGGCGCCGCTCCTGGACCGGCTCGACGCCCGCGAACGCCGCCTGATCGCGATGCGCTTCGGCCAGGAGATGACGCAGTCCCAGATCGGCGCCGAGCTGGGCGTGTCCCAGATGCACGTCTCGCGGCTGCTCGCGCGCACCCTGGCCAAACTGCGCACCGGACTGCTCGCGGAGGACTGAATCCCCCCGTCGCCGCAGGCCACGGTACGCTCAGTCGCCGCCAAGGCGTTCCGCGTCGGTACCGCAACTCACCGCCCTGGAACGCGCTTTGCCGGTCGGCGGCCCCTGGTCGGCGGACGGTCTGGCGGCAACCGACACGTTCGCACCGATTTCCCCACCGACCGGAATCCCACCGCCTCACGTAAGCGAAAGACATGAACACCACATCGAATCCACCGATTTACGACCAGCTCATACAAGAGCACGGCGATGTCGTCTCGCAGGCCCGCGAGGCCGCCGACCGCACCCGCCGGGAAGCGGAAGACGCACTGGACTGGAGCAGCCTGCGGCCCTACCGGTCCGACGACTGACGCGGCGGGTACCGGAGCCGGCCCACCGGCCCGGTGCCGGGCCCGCGAACGGGCCACGCGCGTCCGGCGCCGGCGCTCCGACCGCTTCCCGTCCGCACCGCGGGCGAGGGGCGCACCGCCCGCGGGGTGACCGCGATCCGGTCGGAGTGCCGGTTGCGCGTACGCCTCTTCCGAGAGCGCTTCCAGCGGTCACCGCGACCGCGCCGCTCCCGGCCCGAAACGCGAAGAGCGCGGCCGGGTCGCGGGTGGACCAGGTCAGCGGGGCAGTGCGGCCACCGGCCCGCTGGAGGCGCGGGTGATGAGTTCGGGGGCGAGGCGGATCGTCCGGCGCGGCCGGGAGACGGTGGCGGGCGGGCGGTGGGTGAGCAACCGGGCGGCCTCCGCGGCGAGTTCGGCGACCGGCTGGCGGACGGTGGTCAGGGCCGGGTCGGCGAGGCCCGCGAGGGGGATGTCGTCGAAACCGGTGACCGCGACCTCGCCGGGGACGTCCGCGCCCAACTGCCGCAGCCGTTGCAGCGCGCCGACCGCGATGAGGTCGTTGGCGCAGACGACGGCGTCCGGCCGCGAGGGCCAGAGCCGGTCCACCGCGGCGCGTCCCCACTCCACGGAGAAGTCGCCGAGTTCCATCCGGCCGACGGCCGACGGGTCCAGGGCGCCGGCCCCCGCCTCGTAGGCCGCGCGCCGTTCGACGGCCGCCGACGCGGTGCCGGCCGCGCCCACGAAGCAGGGCCGGCGGCGGCCCGCGGCGGCCAGGTGGTCCAGGACCAGGGTCATGCCGGCCGCGTTGTCCACGGCGATCGAGTCGGCGACGCCCGGGCCGCAGCCCCGGTCGAGCAGCACCAGCGGGACCCGCGCGGCCGCGCTCGCCACCGCGGCCCGGCTGCGGTGCTCGTCGACCGGTATCAGGAGCAGCGCGTCGACCTGCCGGTCCAGCAGCGCCCCGATCCGGGCCGCTTCGGTCACCGGGTCGTCGTCGCAGTCGGCCAGGAGCACGGCTCGTCCCTCGGCGTGCAGGGCGTGTTCCAGTTCCCTCACGAGCGAGGGGAAGAAGGGGTTGGTGATCTGCGGGAGGACCAGGCCGACGGTGCCGGTGGAGCGGCTGCGCAGGGCGCGGGCCACCTGGTTGGGCCGGTAGCCGAGCCGCTCGGCCGCCTCCCGGACCGTGCGCGCGGTCTCGGCGCCGACCGGCCGGGTGCCGGCCAGCACCCGCGACACCGTGGCGATGGAGCAGCCCGAGGCGCGGGCGACATCTTTCAACGTGACTTCGGCCACCGTCTCCCGGCCCCTTTCGTTCGGCTCGGCTGCGCCGGGAGGGAGCATACGCCGCGGCAGCGGGCGGGCAATCGGTCGGCAATCGTTGTCCCTTCACCTTGTCGAGTCCCGCCGGGCGGGCCGGGGTTCGGGCGGGCATACGCCCGTAAGGCCCCAGATGCGGCCGTTGACAACGGCCAGGTCCATGGGCGAAGTTTCCGGAGAACGTTTTCCAGCCGCCACGCCCGGCCGCCGCCCCCGCACCCCGGTACGTCACGGACTCCCGTCCCGCCGCCTCCGGCGCCTCGCGTCGGCCGCGCGGGCGTGCGGGCGCGCGCCGCCGCGCCCGCACCGGCGCGCCCGGAGACACCGCTCCACCCGTTCCACCGCACAGCAGAGCAAAGGGGCTCGTCCGTTGGCCAGAAAGATCATCCTCGACTGCGACCCGGGGCATGACGACGCGATCGCCATGCTCCTGGCCCACGGCAACCCCGACATCGACCTGGTGGCGGTGACGACCGTGGTGGGGAACCAGACGCTGGAGAAGGTGACCCGCAACGCGCTGTCCGTGGCGCGCATCGCCGGGATCACCGGCGTGCCCTTCGCCGCGGGCTGCCCGCGTCCGCTGGTGCGGGCCATCGAGACGGCCCCCGAGATCCACGGCGAGACCGGCCTGGACGGGCCGCTGCTGCCCGAGCCGACCTTGGAGCTGGACCGCCGGCACGCCGTCGACCTGATCATCGACACGGTCATGGCGCACGAGCCGGGCGAGATCACCATCGTGCCGACGGCGGGCCTGACGAACATCGCGCTCGCCGTGCGCAAGGAGCCCCGGATCGCCCAGCGGGTCCGCGAGGTCGTCCTGATGGGGGGCGGCTACCACGAGGGCAACTGGAGCGCGGTCGCCGAGTTCAACATCATCATCGACCCCGAGGCCGCGCACATCGTCTTCAACGAGAGCTGGCCGGTCACCATGGTCGGCCTCGACCTGACCCATCAGGCGCTGGCGACCCCCGAGGTCGCCAAGAAGATCGCCGCGGTCGGCACCGGCCCGGCCGTGTTCGTCGGCGAGCTGCTGGACTTCTTCCGCGAGGCGTACCGCGAGAACCAGGGCTTCGAGTACCCGCCGGTGCACGACCCGTGCGCGGTGGCGTACGTGATCGACCCCGACGTCATGACGGTGCGCAAGGCGCCCGTGGACGTGGAGCTGTCCGGCGGCCTGACCCTCGGCATGACCGTGACCGACTTCCGCGCGCCCGCCCCGGCCGACTGCACCACGCAGGTCGCGGTGTCCCTGGACCACGAGCGGTTCTGGAACCTCATCGTGGACGCCCTCGAACGGATCGGTGACGTCACGCCATGAGTGCTCCCACCGCACAGCGCCCCACCGGCGCCGCGGACGGCTCCCGCGTCCGGGTGGGCGTGCTGCTCACCGCGCTGCTCGCGGCCTGCTTCGCCTTCCAGCTCAACGCCAGCATGCTCAGCCCCGCCCTGAAGAGCATCCAGGACACCCTGGGCGCCGACGCGGCGGAGATCGGCCTGACGCAGACCGCGTTCTTCACGTCCGCCGCGCTGTTCTCGCTGTTCCTGCCGCGGCTGGGCGATGTCATCGGCCGGCGCAGGGTGCTGGCCGGGATGCTGGCCCTGATGGTGGTCGGCTGTGGGGTCGCCGCCCTGGCGACCAGCGTGCCGATGCTGTTCGTGGGCCGCGTCGTCCAGGGCGTGAGCGGTCCGGTCGTCCCGCTGTGCCTGATCATGCTGCGGGTGGAGGTGCGGGAGCCCAAGCGGTACGGCACCCTGCTCGGCGTGATCACGGCGGTCAACGGCGGTATCGCCGGCGTCGACTCCCTCGCCGGCGGCTACCTCGCCGACGAGCACGGCTTCGCGTCGGTCTTCTGGGCCATGGCCGTGGTCGCGGCCCTCGCGGCCGTCCTGGTCGCGACGCTGACGCCGGAGTCCAAGGCGCCCGCCGCGACCCGCATGGACTGGCCGGGCGTGGCGCTGCTGGTCGTCTCGGTCGGCGCGCTGCTGATCGCGCTGAACGAGGCGGGCAGGCTCGCCGCGGCCGACTGGTCGCTCGTCGCGGGCCTGGCGGTCCTGGCGGCGGCCGCGTTCGGGCTGTTCTGGCGGACCGAGAACCGCAGCGGGCATCCGCTGGTGGCGACCCGGCACCTCCGCCGGCGCGCCACGTGGGCGACCCTGCTGACCACGGTGCTCACCATGACCGGTGTGTTCGCCGTCATGAACGGGCTGATCCCGGCGTTCGCGCAGGACGCGCGGGCCGGACTCGGCATGAGCGCCGAGCAGTCCGCCTGGTGGACGCTGACGCCGTACGCCCTCGCCGGGCTGGCCATGGGCCCGGTCGCCGGCCGTCTCGCCGCGACGTTCGGCTACGGCCGCGTCCTGCGGCTGGGCCTGGCCGGATCGGTGGCGACCGTCGTCCTGATGCTGCTGACGATGGACGGCCACGGGCGGGTCCTGCTGCTGGTGGCCTCCCTCCTGGTGGGCGTGACCTACGCGGGCGTGGCGAACATCGTGCTCAACGGGCTCGGCATCGTGCTGTCCCCGAGCGAGAACCCGGGATTCCTGCCGGGTCTGAACGCGGGTGCCTTCAACCTGGGCGCGGGGCTGAGCTTCGCGCTGCTGTACGCGGTGCAGACCGCGGCGCTGCCGACGGACCCCACGTCACCGGCCGGCTACACGGCCGGCATGGTCGCGGGCGTCGTCATCCTGGTGCTGGCCATCGCGGCCTCGTTCCTGATACCGAAGCCGGTGGCGGCCGAGGCGAACGGCTGAGCCCTCGGCCCGGCGTCGGGGCCGGGCCGTCGTCAGGGCCCGGGGCAGGCGTCGCGGGCGGACCTCGCCGGTGCGCGGGTCAGGCGCCCTCGTCCTCCAGGCAGGCGGTGACCCAGCGGTGGAAGGCGCCGAGGTGGTGCTCGCTGGGGACGAGGACGCCGCCGTGGCGGTAGGCGCGGGAGTCCATGGCCGGCTGGGTCCGCTCGCAGGCGTCGAAGTCCTGGACGTTGACGCGGTGGAAGAGCTCCACCGACTTCGACAGGTCGGCGCCCGAGTCGACCACTTCGGGCAGGTACAGCCAGTCGCACTCCACGACGGTGCGGTCGGCGGCCAGCGGGAACATCCGGTGGACGATGACGTGGTCGGGGACGAGGTTGACGAAGACCTGCGGTTTGACGGTCATCGCGTAGTAGCGGCGGTCCTGGGTGTCCTCGATTCCCGGCAGCCGGCCGAAGCCGCCGCTGCCGTCGACGGTGAAACCCTCGGCCTCGTCGGCGAAGAGCGCGCCGTGGCCGACGTAGTACTGGGCGGCGAATCCGTCGGCGAACTCCGGGACCACCTCGGTGAGTTCGGGGTGGATGGTGGCGCAGTGGTAGCACTCCATGAAGTTCTCGACGATGAGCTTCCAGTTGGCCCGCACGTCGTAGGTCAGGCGCCGGCCCAGGGCGAGGCCCTCGGTGCGGTAGCGGTCGAGGGACGCCGCGTCGCCCAGGCGTTCGACGGCCGCGTCGGTCACCGTCTCCTCGAAGGAGGGCGGGTCGTCGGCCAGGCACACCCAGGCGTAGCCGAGCCATTCGCGCAGCGCGACGGTGACCAGGCCCCGTTCGGCGCGGTCGAGGTCCGGCATCTTCGTCAGGTTCGGTGCGGCGATCAGCCGGCCGTCGAGGCCGTAGGTCCAGGCGTGGTAGGGGCATTGGAGGGTGCGGCGGACCTCGCCGGACTCCTCGGTGCACAGTCGCGCGCCGCGGTGCCGACAGACGTTGAGGAAGGCGCGCAGCGCCCCGGCGCGGTCGCGGGTGATCAGGACGCTCTCCCGGCCGACGTCCACGGTGCGGAAGGCGCCGGGCTTGTCGAGGTCGGCGGCGCGCACCGCGCAGAACCAGCGGCGCTCGAAGATCCGCTCCTGCTCCTGCCGGAAGATTCCGGGGTCGGTGTAGGCGGCGCCCGGCAGGGTGGCGATCAGGCTGGGCGGGGCGGGGTCCGGCGCGCTCGCGGCCCGCGGCGCCGGCCCGGCCGCGGTGGTCTCCGTGGCGGACCGGGGTGTGGTCGTCATGGGCGGTCTCCTCAGGCGGGGGCGGCCGCGGCGGTGGGCCGGCGGGGGTCGAACAGCTCGATGGGGTGCGCGGTGGCACCGGTCAGCGCGAGGTCGGCGACGATCTCCCCGACGACGGGCACGAACTTGAAGCCGTGTCCGGAGAACCCGGCGGCGACGGTGACGGTCCCGGGGTGTGCGGGATGCCGGGTGAGGACGAAGTGTTCGTCGGGGGTGTTGGAATACATGCAGGTGGCGGCCTTGAGGAAGCGGCCGGGGAGGCTGGGGATACGCGGGCCGAGGTGGTCGGCCATGGCCCGGACCTCCTCGTCGCGCACGGTGCGGTCGATGGTGTCCGGAGTGCAGACGGTGCCCTTGCGGAAGAACGCGACCTTGGCGCCGGCTCCGGGGCCGTCGATCGAGGGGAAGCCGTAGATCTGCACTCCCGCCGCGTCCTCCCAGATGTAGACGGGGTGCCGCTCGGGCAGGAACGGCCCGGTGCCGCCTTCGGGCTCGAACCAGTACATGACCTGCCGTTCGATGGTGAACGGCACCCCGAGGTCGGTGAGCAGCTCCGGCGCCCAGGCGCCCGGGCAGATCACCAACTGGCCGGCGGTGTAGGTGTTCTCGGGGGTGTGGACGCGGACGCCGGCTGTGCCGGGCAGTTCCTCCCAGCGGGTGACGGGCTCTTCGAAGTGGAGGTCGGCGCCTTGCCGGGTGGCGAGTTGGAGGTGGGCGGCGACGGTGTTCTCCGGCCGGACGAGTCCGGCCCGCGCCTCGTAGAGCGCGATCTCGTCGGCGGCGGGGGTCAGCGTCGGGAAGCGGCGGCGGATCTCCTTCGCGTCGAGCATCTCGTGCGGCAGACCCCAGCGTTCGGCGGAGAGTCTGCTGCCGCTGACGGTCCGGCTGCCGGGACGGCCGATCATCACGCCGCCGCACAGGGTGGCGACCTCGCGGCCGGTGTCGCGTTCCAGCTTCTCGTACAGCTCGTAGGCGCGCAGCAGCAGCGGGACGTAGGCGGGGTCCTCGAAGTAGGACTGGCGGGTGACGCGCGAGCCGCCGTGGCTGGAGCCGCGGCGGTGGACCGGGCCGAATCTCTCCAGGCCGAGGACGCGGGCGCCGCGGGCGGCGAGGTGGTGGGCGGCGGCACTGCCCATGCCGCCGAGTCCGAGGACGATGACGTCGTACGTGGGAGCCATGCGGTTGCTCCTTCTGCGGGCGGGGTCCGGACCTGCGGGCGGGGCCCGGGCGGACGGTCGGCGGGCCACCGGCGATCGGGGCGGACATCCGGTGGGTCGCCGCCGGGGCGTCACCTGCGGATGCGGGTCATCTCCGGGTCGAAGAGCGGCTCCTGGGCGACGGTCGCGGGGATCTTCTCTCCGAAGTATTCGAGGTGTACGGCCGTGCCGGGTACGGCGGCCGCGGCCGGCAGCCAGGCGTAGGCGATGCAGCGGCCGATGGTGTAGCCGTAGGCGGCGGAGGTGACATGGCCGGCCGGGACCCCGTCGACGTACACCGGTTCCTTGCCGAGGACGACGGCCGACGGATCGTCGAGGGTGAGGCAGGCGAGTTTGCGCCGCGCGGTCTTCCCGCCGAGCGCTTCGAGGGCGGCGCGGCCGACGAAGTCGCCCTTGGCGGGGCGTACCGCGAAGCCGACCCCCGCCTCGTAGGGGTGGTGTTCGGTGGTCATGTCGTGGCCCCAGGCGCGGTAGCCCTTCTCCAGCCGCAGGCTGTTGAAGGCGCTGCGGCCCGCGGCGATCAGGCCGTGCGCGCGGCCCGCCTCCCAGAGCGTGTCCCACAGGCGCGCGCCCAGGTCGGCGGTGGTGTACAGCTCCCAGCCCAGTTCTCCGACGTAGCTCAGCCGCAGGGCGGTGACCGGGACGTGACCGACGTAGGTCCGCCGGGCCTTGAAGTAGCCGAACGCCCGGTGGGAGAAGTCGTCGCGGGTGAGCGGCTGGACGAGGTCGCGGGCCAGCGGGCCCCAGACGCCGAGGCAGCAGGTGCCGGAGGTGGTGTCGCGTACCGCCACGCCGGCCGGGGCGTGCCGCAGCAGCCAGTCGAGGTCGGACGCGCCGTTGGCGCCGATCTGGAAGCGGTCGGGGGCCAGGCGGGCCACGGTCAGGTCGGAGCGGATGCCTCCGGCCTCATCCAGGAGGAGGGTGTAGGTGACCGAGCCGGGTTTCTTGTCGAGTTGGTTGGTGGTCATGTGCTGGAGGAAGGCGAGCGCGCCGGGTCCGGTGACCTCCAGCCGGCGCAGCGGCGTCATGTCGTAGAGGGCGACCCTTTCGCGGGTGGCGCGGGCCTCGGCAGCGGCGATGGGTGACCAGTAACGGGCGGACCAGGCGTCGCGCTCGGGCAGGTCGAGCCCGTCGGCGAGCGGGGCGTTGGCCTCGTACCAGTGGGGGCGTTCCCAGCCGCCGCCCTCCAGGAAGTAGCCGCCGAGTTCGCGCTGGCGGGCGTGGAAGGGGCTGGTGCGCAGCGGACGCGGCGCTTCCATGGGTTGCAGCGGGTGGATGACGTCGTAGACCTCCAGGAAGTTCCGCGCGCCGCGGTCGGCGATGTAGGCGGGTGAGCGCTGGGCGTCCTCGAAGCGGGCGAGGTCGCATTCGTGGACGTCGGTGGCCGGGCGGCCGTCCGTCATCCATTCGGCGACGGCCCGGGCGACGCCGGCGGAGTGGGTGACCCAGACCGCTTCGGCGAGCCAGAAGCCGCGCAGTTCGCGGGATTCGCCGAGTAGCGGCATGCCGTCGGGGGTGAAGGAGAAGACGCCGTTGAAGCCCTCCGCCACCCGGGAGCCGCCCAGCGCGGGCAGCAGCGCGACGCTGTCGCGCCAGCTCGGTGCGAAGTCCTCCGCGGTGAAGGGCAGGGAGGAGGGCATGACGGGTGCGTCGTCGAAGGCGGGGACGGTGAAGGGGTCGACGGGCATCGGGCGGTGGGCGTAGGAGCCGATGCCGAGGCGGGTGCCGGCGGCGTCGGTGTGCTCCCGGAAGTACAGGTCGCGGTCCTGGTGGCGCAGGATCGGCCGGCGCGCTTCGGTCCGCGGGCCGTCGGCCGCGGCGAGGGCGGGCAGCGGCTCGGTGGTGGCGTATTGGTGGGCCAGGGGCAGCAGCGGTACGTCCACCCCGGCCATCGCGCCGATCACCGGGCCCCAGAAACCGGCGGCCGAGACGACGTGGTCGGCGGGGAAGGTGCCCCGGTCGGTGACCACCGCGGTCACCCGGCCGTCGGCCCGCTCGATGCCGGTGACGGTGTGCCGTTCGAGGAAGCGGGCGCCGCGGCTCTCGGCCCGCGCCATCTGGGCGCGGCAGGCGGGCAGGGCGCGGGCCAGGCCGTCGTCGGGGGTGTGGAAGCCGCCGTGGATCCGGTCCTCGTCCAGCATCGGCCAGAGCCGCTTGCACCGGCGCGGGCTGAGCAGTTCACCGCGTACGCCCCAGGAGGCGGCGAGTCCGGCCTTGCGGTGCAGGTCCGCCCAGCGGGCCCGGGTGGTGGCGACTTCGAGGCCGCCGACGGCGAGGAAGCAGGGCAGCCCGTCGGCTTCGAGGGAAGCGAACTTGCGGACGGTGTAGGCGGCGAACTCCGTCATGGTCTTGGACGGGGCGGTCTGGAAGACCAGTCCGGGGGCGTGCGAGGTGGAGCCGCCGGGGGCGGGCAGCGGTCCCTGTTCCAGGACGGTGACGTCGCTCCAACCGCGGGCGGTGAGCTCGTCGGCGAGTGAGCAGCCGACGATGCCTGCCCCGATGACGACCACGCGGGCGTCGGTCGCGGGTGCGGGGGACATGGCCCTCCTTGGGTGTTGCGCATTGCACGACTGGTTGCGCGATGAGAGACATAGTGGGAACGCCGGATCCTCAGCGTCAAGAGGTGGGCGCCAGCCGTCGGTAAACGAGTCGTCACCGCGGCCGGCGCGCGGCAGGCCCCGGGAACTCCGCCTCGAATCGCCCGGGAACAACGCTTGACGCGCGGACCCACCGTCGGGATTCTGTTGCGCAGAGCGCCGTGCCATGCGCACAGCGAAACTCTCCTCCGCTTTCTCCGAAACTCTCCTCCGCCTCTCCTCCGACCTCTCCGCAACAGGGGGCGCCGTGATTCCCGTCTGCCACCTCGACGACCTGCCCGCCGGCGAGTCCGTTCGCCTCGACACCGCACCCCCGATCGCCGTCTTCAACGCCGACGGTGAGCTGTACGCCATCGACGACACCTGCACCCACCAGGACGCCTCGCTCGCCGACGGCTGGCTGGAGGGCTGCCAGGTCGAATGCCCCCTGCACGCCGCCTCGTTCGACCTGCGCACCGGGGCGCCGACGTGCCTGCCCGCCCGCCGGGCCGTGCGCACCCACGCCGTCACCGTGGAGGACGGCGTGGTCTACGTCCACCAGGCCGCCGAGGAGGGCACCGCCGCATGAGAACGGTCGCCGTCATCGGCGCCTCGCTCGCGGGCCTGAACGCCGCGCGGGCGCTGCGCGCGGAGGGCTTCGACGGACGTCTGGTCATGGTCGGCGCCGAGCACCACCGCCCCTACGACCGGCCGCCGCTGTCGAAGGACTTCCTCACCGGCGCCGTGAGCGCGGAGCGACTGGCCCTGGCCGACGCCGAGGAGGCCGCCGAACTCGACGCCCAGTGGCTGCTGGGCACCCGCGCCACCGGGCTCGACACCGGCGGGCGCGCGGTGCTCCTCGACGGCGGCCGTCGGCTGGCCACCGACGGCGTGGTCATCGCCACCGGCGCCACTCCGCGCCGCCTGCCCGGTCCGCCACTCGCCGGGGTCCACACCCTGCGCACCCTCGACGACGCGCGGTCCCTGCGGGCGGACCTGACGCGCGGTCAGGTGCGGGTCGTGGTGATGGGCGGCGGTTTCATCGGCGCCGAGGTCGCCTCCTCGTGCGCGGCCCTCGGCCACGAGGTCACGGTGGTGGAGGCCGCCCCGCTCCCCCTCGTCGCCCCGCTCGGCGCCGAGATGGCGCTGATCTGCTCCCGCCTGCACGCGGACCACGGCGTCACGCTCCTGACCGGCACCGGCGTCGCCGGCCTGCGCGGAAAGGGTCCGCGCGGCGACGGCGTGCCCGGTGACACCCCGAGCGACGACGGCACACGGCACACCGGCCCCCGACTACGCGTGAGTGGTGTGGAGTTGGCCGACGGCCGGCTGCTGCCCGCCGAGGTCGTCGTCGTGGGCATCGGCGTACGCCCCGCCACGGACTGGCTGGCCGGTTCCGAACTGGCGCTGGACGACGGCGTGGTGTGCGACGCGGGCTGCGTCACCGCGCTGCCCACCGTCGTGGCGGTCGGCGACGTGGCGCGAGTGGCCGGCACCCGAGCCGAGCACTGGACCAGCGCGACCGAACAGGCCGCCACCGCCGCCCGCAACCTCCTGGCGGGCAGCACCGTGGCCACCCACCGGGCCCTGCCCTACTTCTGGTCCGACCAGTACGGCGTACGCATCCAGTTCGCGGGCCGGCGGCTACCCGCCGACACCCCGCGCCTCCTCGAAGGCTCCCCCGACGACCGCAGCTTCCTCGCCTGTTACGAACGCGACGGGCGGACCACCGCCGTTCTCGCCCTCAACCGGCCCCGCCCTTTCCTGCGCGCCCGCCGCGAACTCGCGCGCGCCTCCCACCCGGCCACGCCCCGGTCGGCCACCGCCTGACCCGGTCCGCGCCCGCGCGCAAGCCCGCTACCGGCTCGCCGCCGCCAGATCCCGGTGGATGACCCGGGCGGCCGCCTCCACGGTCGCGACCCCGTAATCCATCGTCCGGTTTCCGTGCGAGAGGACCGCCATGCCGTAGTCGTGGCCGCCCCCGGTGAACGCGCCGACGCTGTGCACCCGCCATCCGTTGCTCGCGCGCGGCAGCCACCCGTTCTTGACGTGGGTCGTCACGCCGGCCGGCGCACCGGCCGGTGCGCCCCAGCGCTGGTCGGGGGCGACGCGGCGCATCAGGTCCAGGGCGTAGGTCCGGGCGCCCGCGCCGAGCACGCCGCTGTCCTCGGTGAGCAGCCGTATCAGCTTGAGCTGGTCGTCGGCGGTGATCTGGGTGAGCCCCCAGGTGCCGCCGACGCCCGGGACGGTCTGCCGCATCCCCGCCAGGGCCAGGAACCGCTTGATGCCGGCGGGGCCGATCTGGCGCCAGAGCGCGTCGGTCGCGTGGTTGTCCGACTTGGTGATCATCGCGGTGGTCAGCCGGACCTCGCGGGGCGTCAGCTTCCGGTGCGCCTCGTCGGCCTGCCGCAGCAGCGCCGCGAGCACGGTGACCTTCACGACGCTCGCCGAGTCGAAGGCCGTGTGGGCCTGCAATCCGCAGGTGGTGTGGGTGGCGCGGTCGTAGAGCGCCAGCGACGACTCGCCCTGGCGGCCGCGGAGGGCGTGGGCGAGGTCCCGGGAGAGCGCGGGCGCGAGTCCGGGCTTGTCGGAGGTGCAGACGACCTTCGCACCGTCGACGGGCGCGCTGGCGGTGTCCGCCGAGGCCGGGTGCGAGGCGGTGAGCGCGGTGAGCAGGCAACCGGTGGCCAGGACCACGGCGAGCCCGGTACGCGCGCCACTCCAAAGGCGTGATCCGTGCATGAAGAATTCCGTCCCAGTCCCGCTGTCTGTCTCAGGCCACGTCCTCGGGCCTCGTACGTTCGGTGGCGGGCCGGGCCCGCGTGCGGCTCACCGGCCGGATCGGCGCGGCCTCACCGCCGCCATGGACGCCCGCACACCGTCCCCGCATCGCGGGCAAACCACCGCGACCCTACGTGCCCGGTCCCCCGGACCCTCCGAAACGCGGGGCGTTTTGCCGGAAATCCCACCCTTGCCCCGCTGTGACATTCACCATCGCGCCACCGGGACGGTCGACGGCGCGGCGCACGCCTCGGTGACCGTCGTCACATCCGCCACATAATGGTGAGCGGAACCGGCCGGTGCGCGGACCGCTCGCCACCGCCCCGAACCGGAAGGTGTGAGCCGCCGTGACCGACGCGCACGACCCGACGCAGACGAACGGAAGCCCCACCCGCCCCCGGGCCGACGCCCACCACCCCCACTCCCCCGGCAGCGCCCCCGCCCACCCCGCCGGTGACGCCCACCCCGCCGGTGACGCCCACCCGGCCGGTGACACCCACCCCACCGATGACGCCCACACCGCCCACCCTCCCGGCGCCCGCCGACCGTCACGATGGCGCCGCGCCACCCATCGCCTCACCCCCCACACCCACGCGGTGGCGGACAGGGTCGACCCGGCGCTGGAAACCTCCGCCCAGGGCATGCGCACCCTGTGGATCTCCCTCGCCGTGCTGGGCGTCACCACCGCCGTCCAAGCCCTGGTCGTGGCGCTGTCCGGTTCGGTGGCGCTGCTCGGCGACACGCTGCACAACGGAGCCGACGCGCTGACCGCCGTACCGCTGGGCCTGGCGTTCGTCCTGGGGCGCCGAGCCGCGACCCGGCGGTTCACCTACGGCTTCGGCCGCGCAGAAGACCTGGCGGGCGTCGCGATCGTGCTCACCATCGCCGCGTCCGTGGCCCTCGCGGCGTACACCGCCGTCGACCGGCTGCTGAACCCGCGCGAGATCAGCCACCTGCCCGCGGTCGCCGCCGCCGCGGTGATCGGCTTCCTCGGCAACGAGTGGGCGGCCCGCTACCGCATCCGCACCGGCCGCCGGATCGGCTCGGCCGCCCTGGTCGCCGACGGGCTGCACGCCCGCACCGACGGGTTCACCTCCCTGGCCGTCCTGCTCGGCGCGGGCGGAGCCGCACTCGGCTGGCGCCTGGCGGACCCGGTCATCGGCCTGCTGATCGGCGCCGCCCTGGTCGCGGTCCTGGCCGGCGCCGCCAAGGAGGTCTTCCGCCGCTTGATGGACGCCGTGGACCCGGCCCTCGTCGACACCGCCGAGCGCACCCTGCGCGAGGTGCCCGGCGTCCTGGAGGTCGGCGAGCTGCGCCTGCGCTGGCTCGGCCACCAACTACGCGCCGAGGCCATCCTCGTGATCGACGGCACCCTGCGGCTCTCCGCGGCCCACCAGGTCGCCGTCAACGCCGAACACGCCCTCCTGCACGCCCTCCCCCGCCTGACCACCGCCCTGATCCACCCCGACCCCGCCCCCGTCCAGGGCCACGACCCCCACGCCACCTTGGCGCATCACGGCCGGGGCACGCCGTTCGGGCGCTAGGTCCCGCCCCTGTTCGCCCCGGGCCGCAGTGAGTAGCGTGGAAGTGAGAAACGCGCGGGCCCTTGGCCCGGGTCGTCTTCTCCATCGGTGCGAGAAGCCCCGTGCAAGAAGGGGTGTGAGGCGATGAATGCCGAGTTGCGCCTCTTTCTCAGCGAAGAGGGCGCCAACGCCGAAGAACTCAGCAGGTTGACCGGCTATCTACGGCAGGAACTGCTGCTGCTCGACGTGGACGATGTCACGGCTCTCCGAGCCGGCGAGGCTCCGGCGGGCACCCGGGCACTAGATGTGTCGGAGGCCGGTGCGCTGCTGGTGAGCTTGGGCCAGTCCGCGGCGATGCTGCGGTCGGTGGTCTCCGCGGTCCAGCGATGGCTCCGCCGAGGGAGTGAGCTTTCCCCGACCATCCGCTTGGAGATCGAGGGAGACGTCCTGGAGATATCCGAGACGTCAGCCGTGCACGGAGAACGACTTGTTGAACTGTTTATCAGTCGGCATGCCGGGGTGGGAGCCCAGTGAGCGACAGCAAGCGGCTGGCGCTGATCATCGCCAACGACCGGTATCAGGACGCGGGCCTGAAACAGCTCCGGTCGCCGGTGCACGATGCCGCGGCGCTGGGTGAGGTGCTCGGCGACCCGCAGGTCGGTGGCTTCGACGTGCAGGTGCTCAGAAACGAGTCAGCCCATGACATCGCAGCGCACATAGAGGACTTCTTCTCCGACCGGCGGCCGGACGACGTCCTTCTCCTGCACTTCTCATGTCACGGGCTGAAGAGCGAGTCGGGTGAGTTGTACTTCGCCGCGAACAACACTCAGCCGAAGAGACTCGAATCCACCTGCGTGTCCAGTGATTTCGTCCGGAAGTGCATGCGCCGCAGCCGCGCGAGGAGCATCGTCCTGCTACTGGACTGCTGCTACGGCGGCGCCTTCTCCCGAGGGGCGCACGTGCGCGCGACCGGCGACGCCCACGTGTTCGATGCCCTGCCCGCCGAGAAGCTGGGAGGCGGCCGTGGCCAGGCCGTCATCACCGCGTCCGACGCGACGGAGTACGCCTTCGAGGGCGACCATCTCATCGACGAGGCGGACCAGCGGCCCTCCGTCTTCACCAGCGCGGTGGTCGAGGGGCTCAGGACCGGTGAGGCCGACCGTGACCAGGACGGCCGGATCTCGCTCGGCGAGCTCTACGAGTACGTCTTCGACCGAGTCCAGGAGCAGAACCCGCACCAGACACCGGGCCAGGACGTCACGCTGCAAGGCGACCTGTACATCGCCCAGAGCCGACGCCCGCGCGTTCCCCCCGAGCCGGTGCCCGCGGACCTGCGAGCCGCCATGGACGCTCCGAGCGTGGATACCCGTATGAAAGCGGTTACCGAGCTGCGCTCACGGCTGGCGAATGACGATCCCCAACTGGCCGTAGGAGCCCGCGAAGCCCTGACCGAGATGGCTCGGCGCGACATCCAGGTGGTCGCCGAGGCCGCGAGAGAGGCCCTGCGCGAGGTGACGATCCGCCCGGCTCGGCGTGCGGGCTGGACCGATGCCGCAACGACCGTCCCGGAGTCCGCGCCACCCCAAGCAACAGCGCACCGGCGGGCGGTGTGGGCGCTGGTTCTGGCGGCGATATCCGTGCCGCTGAGCTTCTTCTTCGGTGCCGGCCTGATTACTTCTGTCGTCGCGCTGCGCCAAGCGCATATCTCCGACCAGGCGATCCGCGATTCAGGCGGTCGATTCACCGGACACCGACTGAACACGGCGACACGGATTGTGGCCTGGGCGGCGATCGGCCTCTCCCTGCTGTTCCTCGCGGTCGGCATTTCCACGCTTACCTCGCCATGACTTTCCTCTCGCCCCCATAGCCCAGTGCGATCCAATACGGTCCCATGCGGTCCGCATCATGCGTGCGAGGCGGCCGAAGTCTCATTCCCCGTACCCCAGTTGGAGGTCGCGTTCGGTGCGGCCGTCGCCCGCTACCCGGAGGACGGTGGCGACCGGCGGGTAGCCGGCGGCGATGGCGGTGTACTCGCCGGCGGGGAGGTCGGCGAAGCGGAAGCGGCCGTCGGGGGCCGTCGTGGCGGTGGCGACGACGTCGCCTGCCGCGTCGAGGAGGGTGACGCGGGCGTCCTCGACGGGGCGGCCGCTGCCGGAGCGTACGGTTCCGCGCAGTGCCGGGCCGCCGTCGAGTTCGATGTCCTGGCAGGTCTCGCGGGACGCCTGGACGGTCACCGGCAGCGCCGTGGGCCGGAAGGCGGGCGCGCTGGAGGCGAGGGTGTACGCGCCGGCCACCAACTCGGCGAGGACGTAGCCGCCTTCGCGTCCGCTGCGGGTGGTGGCGACGACGTCGCCGCGCACGTCGGTGAGCGTGACCAGGGCGTCGCCCACGGGCGTGCCGTCGGAGGTGGTCACGGTGCCCGCGAGGCGGCCGGCGCCGCCGAGCACCACGTCGAGCTCGACCGGCCGCTCGCCGACGGTGACGCCGAGCGCCCGCGGCCGGTGTCCGCCCGCCGCGGCGATCAGCACGTAGGCGCCGGCGCGCGGCGTGCTCAGCGCGTACCGCCCGTCCTCGCCGGTGGCGCCGCGGCCGATCTGGCGGCCGGCCACGTCGATGAGGGTGAGGGCGGCGCGCGGAACGACGGTGCCGTCGTGGTGCCGGACCGTTCCGCGGACGGGGATGCCGGCCGGGGCCTGCGGGCGGCCGGGGACGGTGTGGGTGGCGGGGGCGCAGGGATCCGGTGCGGATGCGGACGGGCGGGTGGGCGGCGCGGCGGAGGAACGGGCTCGCGGGACGGCGGCGGGCGCGTCCGGTTCGCCGTACGAGGCATGCGGGGTCCGGGGAGTCAGCGAGCGGCGAGGGGCGTGCGACTTCGGGGGTTTCCCCTCCAGGAACGACGCCAGGGGCTTCTCCTTGAGGAAGAGGGCGAGCAGGAAGCCCACGGCGAGGACCGGGACGAGGAGGAGGAAGATCCGCGGCATGACGCTCGCGTAGGCGGTGGCGTAGTCGTCGCGCAGGGCCGTGGGCAGCGCGTGCACCAGTTGCGGAGTGAGCGACTCCGGGTCGAGCGGGCGCGCGGAGCCGGACCCGCGCGCGGACTCCGGGAGTTCGCGGGCGAGTCGGTCGGCCAGCCGGTTGGCCACGAGCGTGCCGAAGACGGCCGCGCCGACGCCGCCGCCGATCTGCCGGCAGAAGGTGTGGGCGCCGGTCGCGGTGCCGAGGTCGGCGGGGCGTACGGAGTTCTGGACGGCGAGCACCAGCACCGGCATGACCAGGCCGACGCCGAGGCCGAGGAGGCCCATCCAGACGCTGTGGACGCCGCGCTCGGTGTCCCGCGCCATCCTCGACAGCAGCCACACGCCCTGCGCGGCGAGCGCGCAGCCCAAGAGGGGGAAGAGCTTGTAGTGGCCGGTGCGGCTGACGAGCCGGCCCGAGAGCACCGAGCCGGTGACCACGCCGCCCATCATGGGGAGCATCAGCAGTGCGGACTCGGTCGCGGTGGCACCGTGGACCACGCGCAGGAAGGTCGGCAGACAGCCCGCGGCTCCGAAGAGCGCGACGCCGACGACGGCGCCGAGGAGGCCGGTGACGGTGAAGACCGGGTCGCGCAGGAGCCGGAGCGGGATCAGCGGTTCGGCGGCGAAGTACTCGACGGCGACGAACAGCAGGGCCGTGCCGAGCGCCCCGGCCCCCAGCCCGAGGACGATCCGCGAGTCCCAGGCGTACGTGGTGCCGGCCCAACTGGCCAGCAGCACCAGGCAGGTGGAGAAGGCGGCGAACAGCAGCGCGCCGGCGAGGTCGAGCCGGGCCCGGCCCGGGGGCCTGGGCAGTTTGAGGACGCACGCGACGACCAGGAGGGACAACAGGCCGAGGGGGACGTCGAGGTAGAAGCACCAGCGCCAGGAGGCGTGGTCGGTGACGTAGCCGCCGAGCAGCGGCCCGGCGACGGCGGCGAGCCCGAAGGCGGCGCCGATCAGGCCCATGAAGCGGCCGCGTTCGCGTGGCGGTACGAAGTCGGCGCTGATCGCCTGCACGCCGACCAGGAGTCCGCCGCCGCCCGCGCCCTGGACGGCGCGGAAGACGATCAGTTCGTCCATGGTGCGTGACCAGCTTGCCAGCGCCGAGCCGGCGACGAAGACGACGAGCGCGACCAGGAAGAGGGGTTTGCGGCCGAAGAGGTCGCCGAGCTTGCCGTAGAGGGGCAGCCCGGCGGTCGAGGCCAGCAGATAGGAGGTCACCGCCCAGGACAGGTGGTCCAGGCCGTGCAGCTCACCGGCGATCTGCGGGAGGGCGGTGGCGATGAGGGTCTGGTCGAGGGCCGCGAGCAGCAGGGAGAGCATCAGCCCGAGGAAGACCAGCCGGACCCGCCGGCGGCTCGGGGGCGGCGCGGCGCCGCCGTCGGGCAGGGCGGGCGCGGGCGCCCGGTCGGGCGGGCCGGCCCGTTCGTCCCGCTCGGTCAGGGTCGTCCCGCCCACGTACCGCTCCCCTCGTCACGCCTGTTGCCGCCCTTTCTCGCATCGGGCGACAACGACGATCAAGCGCGGTGAACGGGGCACGCGGGGCGGGAACGGACGTCAAGTGCGTTTCCCTGGGCGGCCATTGGGCTCTCAGCAGGGGTTTCACCGCGGCGGCCGGCCGGTGAGCCGGACGCCGCGGGGGCGCGGAAACCACCCGAACCGGTGAGCCTGGCGGAACCCCGGAAGGTTTACGGGGCGGCCGCCGCGTCGCTCACTTCTCGATGTGGGCGGCGAGGTTGGCGAGCGTCGCGTCGTGGATGCGGCCGAGCCCCTTGGGCGCGAAGGTCCTCTCGAAGAAGCCGCCGATGCCTCCGGCACCCTGCCAGGTGGTAGTGACGACGACGTTGGCGCGGCCCTCGCCGGCCGGGGTGACGACCCAGGTGGTCACCATGGAGGAGTTGCGGTCCTTCTCCACGAGCTGGCCGTCGGTCGGCTCGTCGACCTCCAGCAGGCAGTCGCGCACCCGCTTGCTCGTGGCCTGGAGCTTCCAGTGGACGAGGGTGCCCTTGCCGTCGCCGCCCTCGCGGACCTCGTACTCGCTGTAGTGCTCGGGCAGCAGCTTCTGGCGCGTGCCGGTGTAGTCGGCGAGCGCGTCGAACACGTCCTCCGGGTCCGCCGCGATCTCGCGCTGCGTGGTGGCCTCGACCTGACCCATGTGCGTCTTCCTCCAGTTACTCGGCTGCCGGTCTGCGGTGCGCGGCCAAGCCAACCACCCCCGGGGGGCACGCCCAAATCCGGGGGACGAGCACGATGGGAACGTATGTTCTATTATCGAGGGCGGGGGCTCGGCAGGACTTACGAGGAGGCCCGATGCGCTGGGACAATCTGGGCGAAAGCCCGGCCGCGCTGTTCGGCACGGACGTCGTCAGCAGGACGATCGACACCCCCGAATTCCGTGGAATCACCTTCCACGAGGTGCGCGCCCGCTCGATCGTCAACCGCGTACCGGGCGCCTCGCGCATGCCGTTCGAATGGACGGTGAACCCCTACCGCGGTTGCAGCCACGCCTGCGTGTACTGCTTCGCGCGCAAGACCCACAGCTACCTCGACCTGGACACCGGCCTCGGCTTCGACTCCCAGATCGTGGTGAAGGTCAACGCGCCCGACCTGCTGCGCCGCGAGCTGGCGGCGTCCCGCTGGCGCGGCGATCACATAGCGATGGGCACCAACGTCGACTGCTATCAGCGCGCGGAGGGCCGCTACCGCCTCATGCCCGGCATCATCACGGCGCTGCGCGACCGGGCCAACCCCTTCTCGATCCTCACCAAGGGCACGCTGATCCTGCGCGACCTGGACCTGCTGCGGCAGGCCGCCGAGGTCACCGACGTCAGCGTCTCCGTCTCCGTGGGCTTCCTGGACGGCGAGCTGTGGCGCACGGTCGAGCCCGGCACGCCCGCCCCGGAGCGCCGGCTGGACGTGGTGCGCGCCTGCGCCGAGCACGGCATCTCCTCCGGCGTTCTGATGGCGCCCGTCATCCCGTTCCTCAGTGACGCGCCGGAGCAGCTACGCGCCACGGTGCGCGCCATCGCACAGGCCGGTGCCGGTTCGGTCACCCCGCTGGTACTGCATCTGCGGCCCGGCGCCCGCGAGTGGTTCATGGCCTGGCTCGGCCACCACCATCCGCACCTGGTGGAGCGCTACGAGCGGATGTACGCCGGCGGCTCGTACGCCCCCAAGTGGTACCAGCGCCAGATCACCCGCCAGGTCCACGAACTCGCCACGGAGTACGGCATCGGCCCCGCCCGGCCCGGCGAGGCCCGCCGCGTCCGGCCGCCGGCGGCCGATCCGCCGTCGGAACCTGTCCAGTTGACGCTGCTCTGAGCGCGCGTTCCGGGGAGCTATGACCGTGGGCGCTCCGATCGTCCGGGATCAGGCCGTGGGAGCTCCGATCGTGGCTGATCAGGACGTCGGTGATCAGGACCTGGCTGATCAGGCGTGGGTGATCGTGCCGTGGTGGGTCAGGCCGACGACGGCGTGGAGGCGGTCGCCAGGGCGCGCGCCAGGCGGTCGCGCGCCTCGGTCTGGGCCGCTATCCGTGCGTCGATGACGGCGAGGCGGTCGCGGGCGATGCGCAGGCCCTCCGGTGAGGGCGGCCGACTGGTCAGGTCGCCGTCCAGGCAGTGCGTGAAGCACTGGACGTCGGCGAGCGTGAGGCCGGCTCGCAGGAGGTGGAGGATGTTGCGGACGCGTACGGCCGCGCGCGCGTCGTAGACACGGTAGCCGTTGGCCGCCCGCTCCGACTCGATCAGGCCCTCGCGCTCGTAGTTGCGCAACGCGCGCGGCGACGCCCCTGTGACCTGCGCCAACTCCCCGATCCGCACCCGGACCACCTCCCCGTCGCCCCTTTTTACCAAAGGGCGTCTCTCCCCAAGGGCCTCGGGAGGGGGGCAGGGGTCGCGGCGCCGGCTCAGCCGACCACCGCGCCGCCGTCGACCGGGAGGATCACCCCCGTCACGAAGGACGCGGACGGCGCGGCGAGTTGGAGAACCGCCCAGGCCACCTCCTCGGGTCGGCCGACCCGCCCCACCGGGGTGTGCTCGATCTGCCACTTCCGTACGGCTCGCCGCCGCTCCGGGGACCAGCCCTGGTGCAGGGCGATCGGGGTCTCGATCGCGCCGGGGGCGACGGCGACGACCCGGACACCACGCGGCGCGAGCTCCACCGCCCAGCTACGGGTGAGGAGTTCGAGGCCGGTCTTGGTCGCGGCGTAGACCGCGTTGCCCGGCCAAGCGCGCTGCCCGACCGAGGTGCTGATGTTGACCACCACCCCGCCGGTCCGCTCCAGGTGGGGCACGGCCTCCTGGGTCAGCAGCACCGGCGCGACGAGGTTGGTGGCGAGCTGCGGGACGATCCCCTCCTTGGTGTACATGCCCAGTGCGCCGCTGCCGACCACCGCCGCGTTGTTCACCAGCACATCCACCCGGCCGTAGGTGTCGGCGGCGTGCCGCACGAGGGCCTCGGGCGCCCCGTCCGCGGTGATGTCGGCGACGTACGGGACGATCGCGCCGCCCCCGGCCCCGGAGTCCCGGGCCGTCTCGGCCAGTGGCTCCGCCCGGCGCCCCACGGCCACCACGCGCGCCCCCTCGGCCGCGAAGGCGCGGGCGGTGGCGCGGCCGATTCCGGTCCCGGCGCCGGTGACGATCACGACCCGGGCGTGCGTGCCGGGCGCGCGGGGCCCGGTGCTCGTTGTCTGTTCCATGCCGGCAGTCTCGAACCCTGCCCCAGGCGTCAAGGTCAAGCCGGCCGCCGCATCCACCGTCCACCGTGCAGAGGAAAACCCGTTGCCCCCGCTCCTGGCCTGTCCTTCATGCTGGCGTACGCCGGGCTGATGCCGCGGGCCTACCTCGACGCGATGAGCGTCGCGCGGGACCGGTACGGAGCGTGCGTACGCGACCGGTTTCCGCACTCTGTGTCTGTGGGTGGTGCGCGGCAACGTCTGTGGGTGGTGCGCGGCAACGCCCGCGCCCGGCGGTTCTACGAGCGGGCCGGGTTCGTACCGGACGGGCCCGAGGCGGCGGACGAGGTGGGCGGCGCGGCCGTCCCGGAGCCGCGCTATCGGCGCTCGCTGGTTCCGGTCCCCGGGGCGTCGCCGCGCCGCGCGTCCTGACTCCGGGCGGCGGCGCCGTCCTCCCCCGCCTCCTCCTCCGTCGCCTCGTGGACGCCCAGCCGCGCCAGGGACGCGCCCGCGGCGGCCGCGAGCCGGGGATGGCCGACGGCCGCGGTGAGCACCGGCACGGCGCGCCGGTCGCCCAGCGCGCCCAGCCCCTCGACGCAGGCCAGCGCCACCCGCCAGTACGGGTTGTGCGGGGTGAGCAGCCGCTCCAGGGTGGCGATCAGCGCCGGTACGGACTGCGGGGCGCGGAGCTCGGCGAGCAGCCGGACGGGGTGCAGCGCGTAGGCGGTGCGCAGCGGGTTGGTGGCGAGCGCGGCAGCGGCGCGGGCGGTGCGCGGGTCGCCGAGCCGGCCCAGGGCGTGGGCCGCTGTGGCGCAGCGGACCGGGTCGCGGTAGTTCAGCAGCAGGACCAGGGTCTCGAAGGCACGTTTGTCGCCGGCGCAGCCCAGGACGAAGGCGGCGATCTCCCTGGCCCACAGGGGCCGCTCGACGGCGACCAGCATGCGGGCCAGTTCCTCGCGCCCGGCCGGGGTGTTCTTGCGGGCCAGTGCGAGGAGCCGTTCGTAGGCGACGAGGTCCTGGGGGGAGCGCAGTTCGGTCCGTACCCGGTCCGTCAACTCGTGGAATTCGTCTTCCATTTGTCGCTTCCCTCCCGCCGGGCATCCCCGGTCCGTGCGACGTGGCCCGCGCCACAGCCTAATGACCCGGCCTACCCCTGGCGCTGCGGTTACCCACGAGTTAACCTGCTGGCACGAGCAGCACCCCTGCTCGGGCGGCCTGGTGACGCAGCCGCCACAGAGTGAAGTCGGTTCGGCACCGCACAGCACGACATCTGTACGGAGAATGACGGCACGGCCCCGGGACAGGGCCCGCCGCCTCTCCCTCCCCCCGCCAGCGCTGCCCGCGGTGCTGCGGCTCCCGCGGCCTTCGCCGCCACCCGCAGCCGCATACCGCTTCTCGCCGCGCCTGCGCGGACACTCCTCAGTCGTCACCTCTCCCCTGCCCTCAGGGGAACACCCTCTGGAGTCTCGCGATGGGCCCTCAGTCCACACCGGACCTCTCAACTGATGTCTCCCCCTCGTCCCTTTCCACCGTGGCCGTCGTCGGCCTCGGCACCATGGGCACCGGTATCGCCGAGGTGCTGACCCGGGCCGGCCGCGAGGTCATCGGGATCGACACCGACGAAGCCGCGGCACGGCACGCCGTCGCCACCCTCGAAGCCTCCACCGCCCGTGCCGTCGGGCGCGAGCGGATCACCGAGCGGGAGCGCCAGGACATCCTGGCCCGCTTCCGCACCTTCTGCGATCTCCAGGCCGCCGCGGACGCCGATCTCGTCATCGAGGTGGTCCCGGAGGACTACGAGCTCAAGCGGCAGGTCATCACCACGCTGGACGGCATCGTGCGGCCGGAGACCATCCTGGCCACGGGCACGAACGCGCTGTCGGTCACCCGGCTCGCCGCCGATTCGCAGCGCCCCGAGCGCGTCCTCGGTCTGCACTTCTTCAACCCCGCGCCGGCCATGAAGCTGGTCGAGGTGGTCTCCTCGGTGCTCACCGCGCCGACCGTGGTCACCGCCGTCACCGCGCTCGCCCGCGACCTGGGCAAGGACCCCATCGCGGTCGGCGACCGCCCGGGATTCGTCGCCGACGGCCTGCTGTTCGGCTACCTCAACCAGGCCGCCGCGATGTACGAGTCCAAGTACGCCACCCGCGAGGACATCGACGCGGCGATGCGGCTCGGCTGCGGCCTGCCGATGGGGCCGCTGGCCCTGCTGGACCTGATCGGCGTGGACACCGCCCGTACGGTCCTGGAAGCGATGTACGCCGACTCCCGCGACCGGCTGCACGCCCCCGCGCCGATCCTGGGCCAGCTCGCCGAGGCGGGTCTCACCGGCCGCAAGGCGGGCCGCGGTTTCTACACGTACGAGGCGCCGGGCAGCGCCACGGTCGTGCCGGACGCGCTCAGCCCGGCCGCCGCCGACGAGGTCGCCGCCGGCCGTACGGTCCGCAGCGTCGGCGTCGCCGGTTCGGGGACGATGGCCAGCGGCATCGCCGAGGTCTTCGCCAAGGCGGGCTTCGAGGTCGTCCTGGCGGCCCGCAGCCCGGAGAAGGCGGAGGTGGCCAAGGCCCGGATCGCCAAGTCGCTGGGCCGCTCGGTGGACAAGGGCAGGCTCACCGCCGAGGCACGCGATGCCGCACTCGCCGCGATCACCCCGGCCGGTTCGCTCGACGCCTTCGCCGACGTCGACCTGGCGGTCGAGGCGGTGGCCGAGGACCTGGAGGTCAAGCAGCAGCTCTTCGCGACGCTGGACAAGGTGTGCAAGCCGGGCGCCGTCCTGGCCACCACCACCTCCTCGCTGCCCGTCGTGGCCTGCGCCCGCGCCACCTCGCGTCCGCAGGACGTCATCGGGATGCACTTCTTCAACCCGGCGCCCGCGATGAAGCTGGTGGAGGTGGTGCGGACGGTCCTGACGGCCGACGATGTGCACGCCACCGTGCGGGCGGTCTGCGCCAAGGTCCGCAAGCACGCCGTGGACTGCGGTGACCGCGCCGGGTTCATCGTGAACGCGCTGCTGTTCCCGTACCTGAACAACGCGATCAAGATGGTCCAGGAGCACTACGCCACCCTGGACGACATCGACGCCGCCATGAAGCTCGGCGGCGGCTACCCCATGGGCCCCTTCGAGCTCCTGGATGTCGTCGGGCTCGATGTCTCGCTGGCCATCGAGAAGGTGCTGCACGCCGAGTTCCGCGACCCGGGGCTGGCCCCCGCGCCGCTGCTGGAGCACCTCGTCGCCGCGGGCTGCCTCGGCCGCAAGACCGGCCGCGGCTTCCGTGAGTACGCCCGCCGCTGACGGGTGGGGGCGTCCCCTGCCGCAAGCGGGGGGAGGGTGGGGCGGACTGCTGGAGCCACCGGACGGTCCGCCCCAGGTCACGGGGGTGCGAGCGGCAGCGAATGCCGCAGGTCGCGTCAATATGCAGTACCGTCCCCCCATGTCCCAGCCCGCTCGTACGCAGTCCCCCGACGCCCCCGACACCAGCACTCCCGGCACCCGCCGCGCGGCCGCGCAACGGCTCAAAATGCGCCGCGAATTGTCGGCGGCGGCGATGGAACTGTTCGCGACCAAGGGCTACGAGGCGACGACGGTCGACGAGATCGCGGCCGCCGCGGGCGTCGCCCGCCGCACCTTCTTCCGCCACTTCCGCTCCAAGGAAGAGGCGATCTTCCCCGACCACGACGACACCCTGGTGCGCGCCGAGGCCGTGCTGGACGCCGCCCCGCCGCACGAGAACCCCCTCGACACCGTCTGCCGCGGTATCAAGGAGGTCATGCGGATGTACGCGGCCTCACCGGCCGTGTCCGTGGCCCGCTACCGCCTCACCCGCGAGGTGCCGACCCTGCGCGAGGCCGAGATCGCCTCGGTGGCCCGCTACGAGCGGCTGTTCACCCGCTATCTGCTGGGCCACTTCGACGAGGGCGCGCACCGCGAGGGCGACGACGATCCGCTGCTCGCCGAGGTCGCCGCGTCCGCGGTGGTCACCGCGCACAACCACGTGCTGCGGCGCTGGCTGCGGGCCGGCGCGGAGGGCGATGTCGAGGCCCAGCTCGACCACGCCTTCGAGATCGTCCGGGAGACGTTCGGCACCGGTATCGGCGCGGGCCGCGGCACGAGCGGCGACACCCCGCCGGCGGCCGTCTCGCGCGAGGGCGAGGTGCTGGTCGCCGTCGCGCGGACGGACGCCCCGCTGGACGAGGTCATGCGCACCATCCGCAAGGCGATCAAAGAGCGTGGCTGATCCCGTACGGGCCTGATCACCCAACCGACTGACGCGCCCGGCCCGCTCGTGTTATCCACTGAGCGTGGATGACGCGAGCGGGGCGGGGGCGGCGCCTGGGGAAGGGGAGGCGGCCGGCGCCGGCCCGGCTCCCGCCGTGCACAACCGGGTCAGCGGCGGCGCGTCCTCCGGATATCTCGTACAGACCGGCGTCGCCCACTTCCACGGCGGGCCGCCGGTCCTCCGCTCCCTGAACGGACTGCCGCCCCGCCCCGCCGTCCTGGTGGGCCGCGACAAGCCGCTGGCCGAGCTGCTCGCCCTGCTGGCCCCCGGCCGCGGCCGGGGCCCGCTCGTGACCACCGCCGTCACCGGCGAGGGCGGCGTCGGCAAGTCCGCGCTGGTCGCGGCGGCGGCGCACGAAGCAGTGGCCCGCCGGTGGTTCCCCGGCGGTGTCCTGTACGCCGACGCGGGCGCGCACAGCCGTCAGGAACCGGCCGGCGTCGAGGAGTTGCTGGGCACCTGGCTGCGCGCGTTCGGCATTCCCGGCGACCAGCTCCAGCCGCACCGGGACGGCCTGAAGACCCAGTTCCGCAGCGTCCTGCGCGATCAGGGCGGCGCCGTACTCGTCCTGCTCGACGACGTCCCGGCCGACGACTCGCTGCACGAGCTGATACCGCCCGACGACCGCCACCGCCTTCTGGTGACCGCCCGGGTCGTCCCGGACGATCCCCGGTTCACGGTGCTGCCCCTGGGCCCGCTCGCGCCCGAGGACTCGCGCGCCCTGCTGGAGTCGGAGTCCAGCGGCCTGGCCCGGGGCCCGGAACTCGACGAGATCGCCGAAATCGCCGCCCTGTGCGAGCACTTACCCCTCGCCCTGACCGTGGTGGCCGGCCGCCTGCGGATGGCCACCGACAGCACCCGGCGCGCGCTGGCCGCGCTGCGCCCGCCCGACGAGCGGCTGAGCGAACTCGGCCCCGTACGGCAGGCGTTCGACGCCTCCTACCGCGCGCTCGGGCCGGGGGACGCCCGGATGCTGCGCCGGCTCGGGCTGCACCCCGGCACCGGGATCGACGCCGGGTCCGCGGCCGCGCTGGCCGGCACCTCCCCGGGGGACGCCGACCGCACGCTGCGCCGCCTGGTGGGCGCCCATCTGCTGCTCCCCCTCGGCACCGACGGCCGGGTCCGTTTCCACGACCTGTTGCGGCTCTACGCACGGGAGTTGCCGGTCAAGGAGGAGCCGGCGGCCGACCGCACCGCGGCGCTCGCCCGCCTGCTGGGGTACTACGGCGAGCGGGCGGCGGACGCCGACGACGCCTGGTTCGAGCGGGAGCGGGGCGCGCTGGCGACCGTGGTGGCGCGGGCGGTGGAGCACGGGCTGTACGACCGGGTGGAGCCGGTGGCCCAGCCGCTGGTGGCGTACCTGATACGGCGGACGCGGACCGTGGACGCGCTGTCGGTGCTGCGGCAGGCGGTGCTGGCGGCGCAGCGGTGCGCGGACCACCGGCGGGAGGCGGAGCTGCTGCTGACGATGCGGCGCCAGTACCGCGCGCTGGAGCGCTGGCGGGAGGCCAAGGAGTGTGCCGAGGCGGGCCAGTTGGCCCGTATCCGGCTCGGGGTGCACTCCCCCGAGCTGGACGACGAGTTCGCCGAGCAGGCGGCGGAGCACGGTGATCACGAGGCGGCGGCGCATCACCGGAGGCGGGCCGCGAAGTCCTGGGAGCGGCGGGCGGACGGCCGCCGGCTGGCGGCCTCGCTCAGCGCCCTGGGGGACGCCCTGGAGGCGCTGGGCCACTCCGGGCGCGCCGCGGAGGTCTACCGGCGGGCGACGGAGGCGGCCGAGGCGTCGGACGACCTGGTGGTGGCCGCGCACTCGTGGCTGAAACTGGCGGGGTGCGCCGTGCACCGGCACAACCGGCCGCTGGTGCTGGCGCAGTTGCGCCGGGGGCTGGAGAGGGCCCGTGCGGCGCGCGATCTGCGGGCGACGATCGAGGCGCTGGCGCTGCTGGCGCAGGCGGAGATCCAGTCGGGGCGGACGCCGGCCGCGGAGCCGCTGCTGAGCGAGGCCATCACGCTGGCCGACGCCAACCATCTGCCGCTGCTGCGCAACCGCCTGTTGGGGATCGAGCTGGCGCGGCTGAAGCTGGAGGCGAAGCCGGAGGCGGCGGCGGCGCTCCAGGAGCGGGTGGAGCGGCCCGGGAGGCAGCCGCCGCCCCTGGTGCCCGAGCCGCCGGTGGCCGGCGCCGCCCGGCACGTACGGCCGGTGCTGGTGCGGTTGCTCACCCTGCCGGCCTGTGGCGCGCTGTGGGCGCTGGGCTGCCTGGTGGCGGCGCCCGCCGAGGGGGCGCCGCAGTTGGTGTGGCTGGGACAGCTTGCCCTGGTCTGCGCGACGGCGTGGGGCGCGCGGCGGGTGTGGTTGCGGGGGCGCGGCACCCGGCTCGGTGATCTGGTGGCGGTCTGCGCGCACCGCCTGCACGTCCCGGCCGCCGCGCTGCTGGCCGCCGCGGGCGCGTGGGCGGGTGCGGTGCGGGGTTCTTCGGTGGCGGTGGCGCTGCTGGTGCTGCACAGCGGGGCGCAGGTGTGGCCGGGCGTGCGGGAGCGGTGGCGGCGGCGCTGACCGGTTCCCGACACGGATGGCGTAATCGTCCGCGGCCGAGCCGCATCCGTCGCAACGTGCCCAAACAGGGGTTTATCCCTGCTGGCGAGGACGCTTATTGCTCATGCGTGCCGGGCGGATGACATCTGAGAGAAATTCTTGGCACTCAGTGTCTTGTCGAGTGGCACGCGGTGTCATACGTTGAGGGTGTCCGGGCGGCCGGCGCGCAGAGACCTCTCGTGCGCCGGCTGTCCCAGCAAGCCACTCGTGGCCTGCCCGCCCGGACGCCTGCGTCACAGGCACCCCCGCGCTCACCAGCGCTGCCAGGCACCGCGACCGGCATCTCCGCGACAAGGCGGAGACGGCGGACGAGGCGCCACCCCGGCCGAACCGACGGCACCACCTCCGCACCACCCCCGACGTTCCCTCAAGCCGTTCCCTCAAAAAAACGCGCTTCGCCGGAGGCACACCGTGAACGAAATCCTGGACGCGATCCTCGCGCCTGACACCACCAGCGACGACTTCGCCGCGCTGACCATCCCCGAGTCCTACCGCGCGGTGACCGTGCACAAGGACGAGGTCGAGATGTTCTCCGGCCTCACCACCAGGGAGAAGGACCCGCGCAAGTCGCTGCACGTCGAGGACGTGCCGGTGCCCGAGCTGGGCCCGGGTGAGGCACTGGTGGCCGTGATGGCCTCCTCCGTGAACTACAACTCCGTGTGGACCTCGATCTTCGAGCCGGTCTCCACCTTCAGCTTCCTGGAGCGCTACGGCCGCCTCTCGGAGCTCACCAAGCGCCACGACCTGCCCTACCACGTCATCGGCTCGGACCTGGCCGGCGTCGTGCTGCGTACCGGCCCCGGCGTCAACGCCTGGAACCCCGGCGACGAGGTCGTCGCGCACTGCCTGTCCGTCGAGCTGGAGTCCTCCGACGGCCACAACGACACCATGCTCGACCCGGAGCAGCGGATCTGGGGCTTCGAGACCAACTTCGGCGGCCTCGCCGAGATCGCCCTGGTCAAGTCCAACCAGCTCATGCCCAAGCCCCAGCACCTGAGCTGGGAGGAGGCGGCGGCCCCCGGCCTGGTCAACTCGACCGCCTACCGCCAGTTGGTCTCCCGTAACGGCGCCGGCATGAAGCAGGGCGACAACGTCCTGATCTGGGGCGCGAGCGGCGGCCTGGGCAGCTACGCGACCCAGTTCGCGCTGGCCGGCGGCGCCAACCCGATCTGCGTGGTCTCCAGCGACCAGAAGGCGGAGATCTGCCGGAAGATGGGCGCCGAGGCGATCATCGACCGCAACGCCGAGGGCTACAAGTTCTGGAAGGACGAGCACACCCAGGACCCGAAGGAGTGGAAGCGCTTCGGCAAGCGCATCCGCGAGCTCACCGGCGGCGAGGACATCGACATCGTCTTCGAGCACCCCGGCCGCGAGACCTTCGGCGCGAGCGTCTACGTCACCCGCAAGGGCGGCACCATCACCACCTGCGCCTCGACCTCGGGCTACATGCACGAGTACGACAACCGCTACCTGTGGATGTCGCTGAAGCGGATCATCGGCTCGCACTTCGCGAACTACCGCGAGGCGTGGGAGGCCAACCGCCTGATCGCCAAGGGCAAGATCCACCCCACCCTGTCCAAGGTGTACTCCCTGGAGGACACCGGCCAGGCCGCCTACGACGTGCACCGCAACCTCCACCAGGGCAAGGTCGGCGTGCTGGCGCTGGCCCCGGAAGAGGGTATGGGTGTGCGCGACGAGGAGATGCGCGCCAAGCACCTCGACGCCATCAACCTGTTCCGCGACGCGTAGGCGCCGGGGAACGACAACCGGTCGCGACACCTGAACCAGAGATACGGGTCACACATGACTGAGCGTCAGAAGGATCGTCCGTGGCTGATGCGGACGTACGCCGGGCACTCCACCGCCGAGGCGTCCAACGAGCTGTACCGGCGCAACCTCGCCAAGGGCCAGACCGGCCTGTCGGTCGCGTTCGACCTCCCGACGCAGACCGGTTATGACCCCGACCACGTCCTCGCCCGCGGCGAGGTCGGCCGGGTGGGTGTCCCGGTCTCCCACCTCGGAGACATGCGGCGGCTGTTCCAGGACATCCCGCTGGACCGGATGAACACCTCGATGACCATCAACGCCACCGCCATGTGGATGCTGGCGATGTACCAGGTGGTCGCCGAGGAGCAGGGCGCCGACGTCAGCAAGCTGTCGGGGACGACGCAGAACGACATCGTCAAGGAGTACCTCTCGCGCGGGACGCACGTCTTCCCGCCCGGGCCCTCGCTCCGGCTGACGACGGACATGATCGCCTACACGGTCAGCCACCTGCCCAAGTGGAACCCGATCAACATCTGCTCGTACCACCTCCAGGAAGCGGGCGCCACACCCGTCCAGGAGATCGCGTACGCGATGAGCACCGCCATCGCGGTGCTCGACGCCGTGCGCGACTCCGGGCAGGTGCCACCGGAGAAGTTCGGCGACGTCGTGGCCCGTATCTCCTTCTTCGTCAACGCCGGCGTCCGGTTCGTCGAGGAGATGTGCAAGATGCGCGCCTTCGGCCGCATCTGGGACCGCGTCACCCGCGAGCGGTACGGCATCGAGGACACCAAGCAGCGCCGCTTCCGCTACGGCGTGCAGGTCAACTCGCTGGGCCTGACCGAGGCGCAGCCGGAGAACAACGTCCAGCGGATCGTGCTGGAGATGCTGGCCGTCACGCTCTCCAAGGACGCCCGCGCCCGCGCGGTCCAGCTCCCCGCCTGGAACGAGGCGCTGGGGCTGCCGCGGCCGTGGGACCAGCAGTGGTCGCTGCGCATCCAGCAGGTCCTGGCGCACGAGAGCGACCTGCTGGAGTACGAGGACATCTTCGCCGGCTCGCACGTCATCGAGGCCAAGGTCGAGGCACTGGTCACCGACTCCCTGGCCGAGATGGCGCGGATCGAGGAGATGGGCGGCGCGATGGCGGCCGTGGAGTCCGGCTACCTCAAGTCGCAGTTGGTCTCCGCCCACGCCGAGCGGCGGGCCCGGATCGAGGCGGGCGACGAGAAGATCGTCGGCGTCAACTGCTACGAGTCCACCGAGCCCAACCCGCTGACCGCCGATCTCGACACCGCCATCATGACGGTCGACCCGGCCAACGAGGCGCGCGTCGTGCGGGCCCTGCACGAGTGGCGGGACAACCGCGACGAGGGGCGCGCCCAGGAAGCGCTGTCGGCCTTGAAGAAGACGGCGGCCGGCGACACCAACCTCTTCGCGGCCACCCTCGAATGCGCCCGCGCCGGGGTCACGACCGGCGAATGGGCCTGGGCGCTGCGGGACGTCTTCGGCGAGTTCCGGGCGCCCACGGGCGTCTCCAGCGCGCCGGTCGCGGTCACCGCCGAGGCCGGCACCCCGCTCGCGGCGGTCCGTGAGAAGGTCGCGCGGACCGCGGCCGAACTCGGCAGCGGCAAGCTGCGCCTGCTGGTCGGCAAGCCCGGCCTGGACGGGCACAGCAACGGCGCCGAGCAGATCGCCGTACGGGCCCGGGACGCGGGCTTCGAGGTGGTCTACCAAGGCATCCGGCTCACCCCGGAGCAGATCGTCTCGGCGGCCGTCGCCGAGGACGTGCACTGCGTCGGACTGTCGATCCTCTCCGGTTCGCACGCCGAGCTCGTGCCGGACGTACTGGCCCGCCTGCGGCGCACCGGCGTCGACGACATGCCCGTCATCGTCGGCGGAATCATCCCCTCCGCCGATGCGACCGCCCTCCGGGAAGCCGGGGTCGCGGCCGTGTTCACACCCAAGGACTTCGGTATCACGGAGATCATCGGCCGTATCGTCGACGAGATCCGGAAAGCGAACAAGCTCGACCCTCTGGAGGTCCCCGCATGACCCAGGTCAACCGTCTGCGCCCGCGCCGCTCCTGCCTCGCGGTCCCCGGCAGCAACCCCCGCTTCCTGGAGAAGGCCCAGGGCCTGCCGGCCGACCAGGTCTTCCTGGACCTGGAGGACGCCTGCGCCCCGCTGGCCAAGGAAGGCGCCCGGCACAACATCGTCGACGCGCTGAACAACGGTGACTGGACCGGCAAGACGCGGGTCGTGCGGGTCAACGACTGGACCACGCACTGGACGTACCGGGACGTCATCACGGTCGTCGAGGGCGCGGGCCCCAACCTCGACTGCATCATGCTGCCGAAGGTCCAGGACGCCCAGCAGGTCGTGGCGCTCGACCTGCTGCTGACGCAGATCGAGAAGACGATGGGCTTCGAGGTCGGCAAGATCGGCATCGAGGCGCAGATCGAGAACGCCAAGGGTCTGGTCAACGTCGACGAGATCGCCGGCGCCTCGTCGCGCCTGGAGACCATCATCTTCGGCCCGGCCGACTTCATGGCGTCCATCAACATGAAGACGCTCGTGGTCGGTGAGCAGCCGCCCGGTTACGGCGCCGACGCCTACCACTACATCCTGATGCGCATCCTGATGGCGGCTCGTACCTACGATCTCCAGGCGATCGACGGCCCCTACCTTCAGATCAAGAACGTTGACGGGTACCGCGAGGTCGCCGGCCGCGCCGCCGCCCTCGGTTTCGACGGCAAGTGGGTGCTGCACCCCGGTCAGGTCGAGGCCGCGAACGAGGTCTTCTCCCCCTCCCAGGAGGACTACGACCACGCCGAGCTGATCCTGGACGCCTACGAGTGGCACACCTCGGAGGCGGGCGGCGCCAAGGGTTCGGCGATGCTCGGCGACGAGATGATCGACGAGGCGAGCCGCAAGATGGCGCTGGTCGTCTCCGGCAAGGGCCGGGCCGCCGGCATGACCCGTACGTCCAAGTTCGAGGCCCCGGAGGCGTAAGCGCGATGCAGTTCGGCCGTACCTACGAAGAGTTCACCGTCGGCGATGTGTACAAGCACTGGCCGGGGAAAACCGTCACGGAATACGACGACCACCTCTTCTGCCTGCTCACGATGAATCACCACCCGCTGCACATGGACAGCAATTACGCGGAGAAGACCACCGACTTCGGAAAGAACGTCGTCGTCGGCAACTACATCTACTCCCTGTTGCTGGGCATGTCGGTGCCGGATGTCTCCGGAAAGGCCATCGCCAACCTGGAGATCGAATCCCTCAAGCACGTGGCGCCGACCTTCCACGGCGACACGCTCTACGGCGAGACGACCGTGCTCGACAAGACGCCGTCCCGCTCGAAGTCGGACCGCGGCATCGTCTACGTCGAGACCAAGGGCTACAAGCAGGACGGCACCCTGGTCTGCGTCTTCCGGCGCAAGGTGATGGTCCCCACGGCGACGTACGTCAAGGAACGCGGCGGCGAGCAGCCCGGCCGCCCGGAGCTGCAGGCCCCTCCGGCCAAGAAGGAGAAGTAGCCGTCATGAGCCGTCTTTCGCAGACCGAGGGCCTGACCGACATCCAGCGGGAAATCCTCTCCACCGTCCGCGATTTCGTGGACAAGGAGATCCTGCCGGTCGCTACCGAGCTGGAACACCGCGACGAATACCCGACGCAGATCGTCGAGGGCCTGAAGGAACTCGGCGTGTTCGGCCTGATGATCCCCGAGGAGTACGGCGGTCTGGGTGAGTCGCTGCTCACCTACGCGCTGACCGTGGAGGAGATCGCCCGCGGCTGGATGAGCGTCTCGGGCATCATCAACACCCACTTCATCGTGGCGTACATGCTCAAGCAGCACGGCACGCAGGAGCAGAAGGACTACTTCCTGCCCAAGATGGCGGCCGGCGAAGTCCGCGGCGCCTTCTCGATGTCGGAGCCCGCCCTGGGCTCGGACGTGTCGGCCATCTCTTCCAAGGGCGTGCGCGACGGCGACGATTACGTCCTGACCGGCCAGAAGATGTGGCTCACCAACGGTGGTTCCTCCACGCTGGTGGCGGTGCTGTGCAAGACGGACGAGGGACATCCGGAAGGCACCGCTCCGCACAAGTCGATGACGACCTTCCTGGTGGAGAAGGAGCCGGGCTTCGGCGAGGTCCGCCCCGGACTGACCATTCCGGGCAAGATCGACAAGATGGGCTACAAGGGGGTCGACACCACCGAGCTGATCATGGACGGCCTGCGGATCCCGGCCGATCGGGTCCTCGGCGGCCAGAGTGGACGTGGCTTCTATCACATGATGGACGGCGTCGAGGTCGGCCGGGTGAACGTGGCCGCGCGCGGCTGCGGCGTCGCCCAGCGCGCCTTCGAGCTGGGCGTTTCGTACGCCCAGCAGCGTCACACCTTCGGCAAGCCCATCGCGCAGCATCAGGCCATCCAGTTCAAATTGGCCGAAATGGCGACAAAGGTCGAAGCCGCGCATGCAATGATGGTTAACGCCGCTCGCAAAAAGGACTCGGGTCAGCGAAACGACCTCGAGGCGGGCATGGCGAAGTACCTGGCCTCCGAGTACTGCAAGGAGGTGGTCGAAGACGCTTTCCGCATCCACGGCGGCTATGGCTTCTCCAAGGAGTACGAGATCGAGCGTCTCTACCGCGAGGCCCCGATGCTCCTGATCGGTGAAGGTACCGCCGAGATCCAGAAAATGATCATCGGGCGCCGGCTACTCGAGGAGTACCGGATCCAGGGGTGAACGTCCCCTTTGGGGGGTTTTCACCTAGACGAAGATCACACCCCGTCATTGTTGTTCGGCCACGGATTGGCTCTGGCTCTTGGCCAGTTGCCGCTCGCAACCGATAGCATCCCCGGAAAGCCGCCGTCCCCCGTATCCATACGCGGCATCCTCCGCTACGAAGGTCATCCATGCCCCACAGCCAATCCTCTGCACAACGCGGTCGCGTCCGCCTCGCGCGCGGAGCGTCGCCGTGGCTCCTGCCGACCGTTGCCACGGCAGCGGTCAGCCTCGCCCGGTCCCGCCGGTCGGGCCGCTGGGCTGCCGTTGCCGTGCCCACCACCGCACTGGCGGCGGGCATGCTGTGGTTCTTCCGCGACCCCGAGCGCGAGATCGCTCAGGGCCGCGTCATCTCTCCGGCCGACGGCGTGGTGCAGAGCATCATGCCGTGGAAGGACGGGCGCACCCGCGTCGCGATCTTCATGAGCCCGCTGAATGTTCACGTCAACCGCGCGCCGCTGGCCGGCACGGTGACGTCCGTGGAGCACATCCCCGGCGGATTCGTTCCGGCGTTCAACAAGGAGAGCGAGAACAACGAGCGGGTCGTCTGGCATTTCGACACCGAGATCGGTGACATCGAGATGGTGCAGATCGCCGGCGCGGTGGCTCGCCGCATCGTTCCCTACGTGCCGCAGGGCACCAAGGTCGAGCAGGGCGAGCGCATCGGTCTGATCCGTTTCGGCTCGCGTGTCGACGTCTACCTCCCGGAGGGCGTCGAGGCGGCGGTCGAGGTCGGCCAGGCCACCACCGCGGGGGTGACTCGCCTTGACCGTGATTGATCCCGAGACGCAGGCGGGCTGGGCGCCCGAGACGGACGAGGACGAGGACGACATGCCGCTGTCGACGCGGCTGTCAATAGCGGACACGCTCACGCTCGGTAACGCCATCTGCGGCTTCATGGCCGTGTACTTCACCACCACCGGCGTCCTCATCCCGCACCTGACGGGCACCGAGGACGGCGGGATGGCCCGGCACAGCGCCGCGATGGCCGTCATCCTGATGCTGCTCGCGTCGGTCTTCGACCTCTTCGACGGGCTGGTGGCGCGCAAGCTGCGCAGCTCCGCGATGGGAGCCGAGCTCGACAACCTCTCCGACCTGATCAGCTTCGGCCTGGCACCGGCGTACTTCGTCGTGACCTGGGGCATGGTCGCCCAGGACGCGCACCAGCGGGTGTCCGTGGTCGCCGCGGTCGTCGTGCTGCTCGCGGTGGTGCTGCGCCTCGCGCGGTTCTCCTGCGTGACGCTGCGCGACGGCATCTTCCAGGGCATGCCGAGCCCGTTCGGTGCCCTGACCGTCGTCGCCATCGTGCTGCTGGAGCTGCCGTTCCTGCCGACGCTGCTGGCGATCATCGGGGTGGCGTGGCTGATGGTGAGCCGCGTGGAGTACCCCAAGCCGCGGGGCCGACTGGCGGTGGCGATGCTGAGCTGGATCGTGCTCAGCATGGGGATGCTCGCGGCCTGGGCCCTGGACGCCCCGGGCGGCCAGCTCCTACTGCAGACCGGCTGCGCCCTCCAGGTCGTCATGGGCGCGATGATTCCGCTGTTCGCGACGGCCCGGCGGGTCAACACCTTCCGTGACAACCGCCGCGAGGCGCGCGCCACGCAGCTTCCCTAGCGGAAGCGCGCACGACACACCGAGAGCCCCGGGCGAGTCCTTCGCCCGGGGCTCTCGGCGTTCTCCGGATGGTTCCGGGGTGCGGCCCCTGGGGGACCGCACCCGCGGGGTCAGACCAGGAAGTCGCGGGCCAGGTTCTGTGCCGCGCGCTCCAGCAGCGGGCCCGCCTCGGCCATGCAGCGCGCCGGGTCGGGCTCCAGGTCCGTCAGGGCGTACGCGCGCTGGATACCGGCCGCGAGGAGGGCCTCCGGCGGGAGCTGGAGGCGTCCGCAGACCGCGACCACGTCGATGCCCGCGGCCCGGGCGGCGGCGGCCACGCCGGCCGGCGCCTTGCCGTGCAGCGTCTGCTGGTCGAGCGAGCCCTCGCCGGTGATCACGAACGTGGCCTTCGCCAGCGCCGGGGCGAAGCCCAGCACGTCGAGCATCACGTCGATGCCGGGCCGGAACGCCGCGTCCAGGCCGACCAGGGCGCCGTAGCCGATACCGCCCGCCGCGCCCGCGCCGGGCGCCAGGGCGTGTTCGGCGGCCTTCGGCCCCACAGCGGTCTCCAGGACCCGGGCGAAGTGCGCCAGGGCGGCGTCCAGCGCCGCCACGTCCGCCTCGCTCGCGCCCTTCTGCGGCCCGTAGACCGCGGGCGCGCCCTTGGGGCCCGTGAGCGGGTTGTCGACGTCGCTGGCGAGCACGATGTCCGTATGGGCCAGCCGGGGGTCCAGGCCCGACAGGTCGGCCGTGGCGAGGTCCTTGAGCGGTCCGCCGCCGGGGGCGACCGGCTCGCCGTCCGCGTCGAGGAACCGGGCGCCGAGCGCCGCGAGCATTCCCGCGCCGCCGTCGGTCGTGGCGCTGCCGCCGACCCCGAAGACGATGGAGGTCGCGCCCGCGTCGAGCGCCGCGAGCAGCAGCTCGCCGGTGCCGTACGTGGTGGCCGTCAGGGGCGCGAAAACGCCCTCGGGGAGGTGCTGGAGGCCGGACGCCTCCGCCATCTCCACCACCGCCGTACCGTCCCCGCGCAGGGCGAAGGTGGCCGTCACCGGCACGCCGGTGGGCCCGGTGACCCGCGCCTCGTGGCGGGTGAAGCCGGCCGCGAGCGCCGCCGCGACCGTGCCGTCGCCGCCGTCGGCGACCGGGATGGCCGCCACGTCCAGACCGGGGACCACGCGCCGCAGACCGGCCGTGACGTGCTCGGCGACCTCGACAGCCGTGAGCGAACCCTTGAACTTGTCCGCGGCGATCAGCACATGTGCTGTGTGTGTCCTTGCTGCGTCCGCCACCGTGTTTCCCCTTGCTTTCGAACTGGCAGTCGCGCCGCTGCGACCTTATCCGGCGAACGGCCCCGGCGAACAGAGCGACCGCTTTCCGGACAGATGAGGGGCACCCAGGCGGCCCCACGGGGTGTCCGGCCGGCTCCGCCCCCTGCCCCTAGACTCCCGGCGTGACGACCACGGACTACGCCACCTACCTCGCCGGCCTGCCCCGCGTCCTCGCGGGCGCGGGCGCCGTCTTCCGCGACGGCGACGGCCGGATCCTGCTCGTGGAGCCGAACTACCGCGATTCGTGGCTCCTGCCGGGCGGCACCGTCGAATCGGACCAGGGCGAATCGCCCCGGCAGGCCGCGCGCCGGGAGTCCGCCGAGGAGATCGGCCTGGACGTGGAACTGGGCCCGCTGCTCGTCGTCGACTGGGTGCGCGCCGAGGGACGGCCGCCGCTGGTGTCGTACCTCTACGACGGCGGGGTGCTGGACGCCTCGCGACTCGCGGCGGTCCGGTTGCAGCAGGAGGAGCTGCTGTCCTGGCGCCTGGTGCACTGGGAGGAGGCCGAGACGCTGCTGGACGGCCCGATGCGGCGACGCGTCGGGGCCGCCCTGGCCGCTCTCGCGGACGGCCGCGGACCGGTCGAGCTGGAGGACGGCGTACCGCCCCGGGGATCGGCCCGCTGACGGCGGACGGAGCCGCGCCTCGCCTCGGTGTTCCGCGTCAGAGCGGGGCGGAACGCGCGAGGCGGAATCCCACATCGTCGATCCGGAAGGTCGGGTGGCTGCGGCGGCGCACCGAGGCCCGGCAGCTCCAGCGCTCGTCGAACCACCCGCCGCCGCGCAGCACCCGGTAGGTGCCGTAGACCTCGGCGTCGTAGAGGTCCCAGCACCACTCCCACACGTTGCCCAGCGTGTCGTACAGGCCCCAGGCGTTGGGCCGCCTGCCGCCCACCTCGTGCATCCGCTCTCCCGAGTTGCCGCGATGCCACGCGATGTCGTCGAGCGGGCCGTACCGCGCGTCGGACGTACCGGCGCGGCACGCGTGTTCCCACTCGGCCTCGGTCGGCAGGCGGTATCCGTCGGCCGAGGTGTCCCACTCGACGGCGTAGGTGTCGGCGTCGGCGTCGGCGGGGAGGCGGTACGCGGGCCGCAGGCCCTCGCGGTCGGACAGGGCGTTGCAGAACCGCACCGCGTCCCGCCAGGACACGCCCTCCACGGGCAGCCGGTCGCCTTGCGCGGTGGCCGGCCGCCGGCCGGTGACGGCGGCGTAGCGGGCCTGGGTGACGGGGACCGCCGCGAGCCGGTACGGCGCGAGCTCGACCGACCAGGTGCGCCGCGTGCGCCGGTCCGCCAGCGTCACCCGGCCCGACGGGATGGCGACCATGTCGTGTCCTGAGTCGAGCGGAACGGCGGTCGTCCCGCGTTCCGGGCCGGGCGGGAGGGCGACGGTCTCGTGTTCCGGGCGCGCGTCCATAGTCGGATGATCTTAGCGAGGCACGAGAGCGTCCCCGGATTCTCAGCTCGGGAACGGCTCCGCGATCCATCCGCCGGTGGCCGTGGGGGCGCCGGGCGTCGCGCCTTCGAGGCCCAGCAGCCAGCGCTTGCGGTCGAGGCCGCCGCCGTAGCCGGTGAGGCTGCCGTTGGCGCCGAGGACGCGGTGGCAGGGGACGATGATGCCGATGGGGTTGCGGCCGTTGGCGAGGCCGACGGCGCGGGCCGCGGAGGGGATGCCGAGCTGGGTGGCCAACTGCCCGTAGCCGCGGGTCTCGCCGTACGGGATCGTGCACAGCGCGGTCCAGACGCGGCGCTGGAACGGGGTGCCGCGCAGGGCCAGGGGCAGGTCGAAGGTGGTCAACTCACCCTGGAAATACGCGCGGAGCTGGGTGGCGGTCTCGGCGAACGGGGCGTCACCGGGGTCGGCGGGGTGGCCGAAGGTCTCCTGGGGCGGGCGGTGGCGCTGGTCCGTCATGTAGAGGCCGGTGAGGGCGTCACCGGCGGCGACGAGGGTGAGCGGGCCCACCGGGGTGTCGTGCAGGACGGTGTGGGTGAGGGGCGCGGCGGGCTCGGCAGGGTGAACGGTCATGGCTGCGGGCTCAGTTCGTCGGGAGGTAGTTGATGGGGTGGTCGTCCGTGGCCCAGAGGTACTGGACGGCGTACGCGCGCCAGGGGCGCCAGATCGCGGAGTGCCTGATGAGGGCCGACGGGGTGGCGGGCATACCGAGCCCGGCGGCGGCGCGGCGCACGCCGAGGTCGGTGGGGGTGAAGGCGTCCGGGTCGCCCAGGGCGCGCATGGCGACGCATTCGACGGTCCAGGGGCCGACGCCCGGCAGTGCCGCCAACTGGGCGCGGGCCTCCTCCCGGTCGCTGCCGATGCCCAGGCGCAGGGCGCCGGAGGCGAGGGCGGCGATGACGCCGGTGAGCGTGGCGCGGCGGGTCCGGGGCATCGCCAGGGATTCGGGGTCCAGTTCGGCGAGGGCGGCGGGGGACGGGAAGAGGTGGGTGAGGCCGCCGCCGGGGTCGTCGATCTTCTCGCCGTGCGCGAGGACCAGGCGGCCGGTGTGGGTGCGCGCGGCGGCGGTGGAGACCTGCTGGCCGAGGACCGCGCGGACGGCGAACTCCTCCGCGTCGACGGTGCGCGGGACGCGGCGGCCGGGCGCCTTGTCGACCAGCGGGGCCATCTGCGGGTCTTCGCGCAGCAGCCCGTCGACGGCCTCCGGGTCCGCGTCGAGGTCGAGCATGCGACGGCAGCGGGAGATGGCGCCCGCGAGGTCCCGCAGGTCGGTGAGGGCGAGCCGGCAGTCGATGTGGTCGGGGCGGGGCGCGAGGGCGACGATGCCGTGCCCGTAGGGAAGGCTCAGGGTGCGGCGGTAGGCGCCGTCCCGCCACTCCTCGACGCCCGGTACGGCGGTGGCCGCGAGATGCCCGAAGAGGTTGTCGGGGTTCAGCGGCCGGCGGAACGGCAGCCGCAGCGCGAGCGTCCCGGGCAGGGCGGTGGGCGGGCCCGGCGTGGCCCGCTCCCGCAGCGCGGTCGGGGAGAGCGCGAAGACCTCTCGTACGGTGTCGTTGAAGGTGCGGACGCTGGAGAAACCGGCGGCGAAGGCCACCTCGGCCATCGGCAGGCCGGTGGTCTCCACCAGCAGCCGGGCGGTCTGGGCGCGCTGCGCGCGGGCCAGGGCCAGCGGGCCGGCGCCGAGCTCGGCGAACAACTGGCGTTCGATCTGGCGGGTGCTGTAGCCGAGGCGGCCGGCCAGGCCGGGGACGCCCTCGCGGTCGACGATGCCGTCGGCGATCAGCCGCATGGCACGGGCGACGAGGTCGGCCCGCTCGTCCCACTGCGGGGATCCGGGGCTCGCGTCCGGGCGGCAGCGCTTGCAGGCGCGGAAGCCGGCCTGCTGGGCGGCGGCGGCGCTCGGGTAGAACGACATGTTCTCGGGCTTGGGCGGCACCACCGGGCAGCTCGGGCGGCAGTAGATGCGGGTGGTGAGGACGGCGGTGTAGAACCAGCCGTCGAAACGGGCGTCCTTGGACCGCACGGCCCGCAGACAGCGCTCGGTGTCGGTGTGCATGCCCCCAGGATTCCTCAGCCGACCGGCCCTGGCTGGCGAGAATCCGACATCGAGGTCTCACACCCCGGCGAAGTGGTCCAGCCCCTCGATCACCCGGGCCCGCATGGCCTCGCTCCCCTTGTGCCCGGCGTCGTCGATGACGGTCAGCCGGGCACCGGGCCACGCGCGGGCCAGCTCCCACGCGGTCGTCAGCGGCGCGCCCATGTCGTGCCGCCCGTGGAAGAGCGCCCCCGGGACGCCCGCGAGCCGGCCGGCGTCGCGCAGCAGGGCGCCCTCGTCCAGCCAGGCGCCGTGCGAGAAGTAGTGCGCGCAGATCCGCACCAGCGCCGTGCGCGCCTTCGACGGCCGGTCCCCGTAGGGGTGCGGTGAGCCGTGCGCCTCCAGGGAGAGCACCGCGTCCTCCCAGGCGCACCAGTCCGCGGTGGCCTTGTCCCGTACGGCGGGATCGGGGTCCTCCACCAGGCGTGCGTAGGCCCCGACGACGTCGCCGTCCCGGCCGAGTCCGGGCGCGCCGGCCAGGAAGCGCTCCCACGGCCCGGGGAAGAACCGTGCGGCGCCGCGGTAGAGCCAGTCGGTCTCCGAACGGCGGGTGGTGGTGACACCGGGGATGACGATCTCGGACACGCGCCGCGGGTGGCGCTCGGCGTAGGCGAGGATCAGGGTCGAGCCCCACGAGCCGCCGAACAGCAGCCACCGTTCGATCCCCAGGTGGGCGCGCAGCCGTTCCATGTCGGCGAGCAGATGGTGGGTGGTGTTGTGGCGCATGTCCGTCGCCGGATCGCTCGCGTGCGGGGTGCTGCGGCCGCAACCCCGCTGGTCGAAGAGGACGACGCGGTAGCGCCGGGGGTCGAAGTACCGGCGGGCGCCCGGCGTGCATCCGGAGCCCGGCCCGCCGTGGACGACGAGCGCCGGCTTCCCCGCCGGGTTGCCGCACGCCTCCCAGTACACGTGGTTGCCGTCGCCCACATCCAGCAGCCCGGCGTCGTACGGCTCGATCTCCGGATACGGCTCGGTCATCTCCGGTCTCCTCCCCGCCTCACGGACACGCCGCCGGTCACCGTACCCGCGCGTCGTTGACAGTGCCGCTAACGGCCGTCGTCGGCGGCGGCCCGCAGGTGTTTGCGGTAGGCCCCGCCGAGGTCGCGGACGTCGACGGAGGCGTGCACCGCCGCGTCGGACACGGCCGCCGTATGGTGGCGCACCAGCTCCAGCACCGCGGCGCTCAGCGCGGCCTTGGCCTCCTCCGTACGGCCGGGCAGGATCGCGAGCTCGACGTGGATCAGGGCCTGCCCGGGCTCCCCGCCGGCGATGACGCTCTCGTCGACGCGCCGGAAGCGGGTCTTGCAGGTCTCGACGGTGATGCCGTCGACCGTCTCGGCCGCCAGCGTGTGGAGGGCGAGCGCGAAGCGGCGGCGGTCGAACGCGCCGTCCAGGGCCTGGTCGTAGTCGACGATGATGTGCGGCATGGGGCGGTACTCCTTGTCCGGAAGGTGAGGGGGTGCGGGCGGGTGTTGGGGTAGTGGGGGGCGGAGCCGCTGGGGAGGCACGTCCCGGCCCCGGCGGACGTCAGCGGACGGCCCAGCCGCGGGCGTGCAGGGCGTCGGCCAGCGGGCGTGCCACGTCGGGGGCGACCAGGAGCTGGACGGTCTCGTGCGGCGGCGTCCCGGCCTCCGGGAACTTCACGCCTTCCAGGTCCATCCGGGCCGCGCCCACGTCGTCCAGCAGCCGCGCCAGCCGCCGGTCGCGGTCGTCCAGGGCGACGCGGAGCGCGGTGTGGCGGCCCGGGCCCCCGCCGCCGTGCGCGGTCGCGATGCGGGCCCGGCCCTCCACGCCGCGCCGCAGGATCCCGGTGAGGTCGGCCAGCGCGCCGTCCTGCCGGTCCGGTGCCCCGTCGGCCAGCCGGGCCAGCGCGTCGGCCGTTCTTCGCAGGTCGGTGGTGAGCTGGGCGAGCAGCGTGCCGACGGCCGCGGCGTTGGCGGCGAGGATGTCCGCCCACAGACCGGCGTCACCGGCGGCGATCCGGGTGACGTCACGCATGCCGGGGCCGGCCAGCCGCACCGCGAAGTCCTCGCCCTCCAGCAGCCGGGCGGCGGTGAGGCTCGCCATCAGGTGCGGCAGGTGGGAAACCAGCGCCACCGCGCGGTCGTGGTCCGGCGGGTCCAGCAGTACGGGCACGGCGCCGCACAGCGACACCAGTTCCAGGGCCCGGTTGAGGGCGCTCTCGCGGGTTTCCGGGGTCGGTGTGAGCACCCAGTGGCGGTCTTGGAAGAGGTCGGCGCGGGCCGCCAGCGGCCCGGAGCGTTCCCGTCCGGCGAGCGGGTGCCCGCCCACCAGGGCGGTGGTGTCGCAGCCGAGGGCCAGGCACTCGGCGTACGGCAGTGCCTTGACGCTCGCCACGTCCGTGTAGACCTCGGCGAGTTCGGCCTTCTGGTGGTCCGCGACGGTCCTGGCGACGTCCGACGGCGGGACGGCGAGGACGGCGAGGTCGACCGGCGCCGACGGGGGTTCGGGCGTACCCGCTCCGCGCGCGACGGCCAGCCGCACGCTCTCGGGGTCGCGGTCGATCAGGTGGGTGGTCACTCCCCGGCCGGTCAGCGCGAGGGCGATGGACGTGCCGATGAGACCGGTGCCGACGACTGCGGCGGTATGCAAGGTGTCGCTCCTCGACCGTGGTGGGTGCGTGGCGAACCCGTCCGGGCCCGGTGTGGCGGGAGGGGCGGGGCCTCTCAGGGGCTGTCGGCGGCTTGGGCGGCCGGCTCGGCGGGGGTGCGGTTGCCGGTCAGGCGGCGCAGCAGCGCCGGGTTGGTCAGCATCACGGCGTTGCCGACGAGGATCAGGGCGACGCCTGCCAGGTCCCGTACGGTCCAGTGGAATTCCTCGAAGACCGTGGACAGCAGCAGGGCCACGATCGGGAAGAGCACCATGGCGTAGGCCGCGCGCTCACCGCCGATCCGGCCGAGCAGCGTGAGGTAGGCGCCGAAACCGATCACCGATCCGAAGACGGCGAGGTAGCCGAGCGAGCCGGCGTACTCCAGTGTCGGTTCGAACAGCGCGCCGTCCCCGGCGAACGCGGCGAAAGGCGCCATCAGCAACGCGCCGTAGCCCATGGCGTATCCGGTGCCCTGGATCACCGGGATGCCCGCGGCCTGCGTCTTGCCGGAGACCACGTTGCCCAGGCAGAACACCAGGGTGCCGAGGGCCGACAGGACGATGCCGCGTCCCGAGCCGGAGGAGAGGTCGAAGTTGTGGAACTCCGGCCAGAACACGGTGGTGATCCCCAGCAGCCCGATCGCGCCGCCGACGAGCGTCTTGGCGGTGATCGTGCGCCGGAAGAAGATCCGGGCGAAGGCGATGTTCACCACCAGCGACATCGCGAAGATGATCGAGACCAGGCCGGTGGTGAGGTGCTGTTCGGCGAGGTAGAAGCACAGGAAGTTGGTGGAGAACATCAGGCCGCCCATGAGGACGAACTGGCCGTGTACGCGCGCCGGGTAGCGCAGCGGCAGTCCGCGCAGGCGGGCCCAGGCGAGCAGGATCACGGCCGCGAGGGCGAAGCGGTAGGCGATCGATGCCGTGGGGTGGACGTCCCCCAACTGGCCTTTGATGGCCAGCCAGGTGGATCCCCAGATCAGCACCGTCACGATGTACAGGACGGCGTTCATGCGCAGCTCCCCTCCAAGAGGCCCACCAGGCGGCGGGCCCCTTCGGCTACTTGATCTGGCGTCAGATAACTGAGAGACAGCCGCAACCGGAACCGGCCGCCGCTGTCCGGGTAGAAGTAACTCATGGGTGTCCAGATCACGCCGTGCTCGCGGGCGGACGTCTCCAGCAGCGCGTTGTCCGCCGGGACGGGGAGCGTCAGGGTGAGGAAGAAGCCGCCCTCGGGCGTGTTCCAGTGGATTCCGGTCGCCTCGCGCCGCTTGGGGGGCAGCAGCCGTTCCAGGCAGTCGAGCAGGACCGCGAGGTTCTCCTGGTAGAAGTCGGCGGCCGGCTTGTTGGCCTCCCGCAGGCGGAAGTCGTGGGTGAGGAGCATGCCCCCGATGACCGCCTGGCTCAGTGCCGGCGTGTTCACCGTCACCATGCCCTTGATCTTGGACAGTTCGTCCGCCAGGAGCGTCCGGCTGCCGTCCGGCGCCTCGACGAGCTGGTCGGCGACCACATAGCCGACCCGGGCGCCGGGGAAGCAGGTCTTGGCGAAGGAGCCCAGGTAGATCACGCGCCGCCGGCCGTCCAGCGCCTTGAGGGTGGGCAGGCCGGTGCCGGTGCGGGTGAAGAACCCGTAGGGGTTGTCCTCAAGGAGGAGCAGGTCCTCCTCCTCGGCGAGGTCCAGCAGACGGTGGCGGGCGGTCAGCGGCAGGCAGGTGCCGGTGGGGTTGGAGAAGTCCGGTACGACGTACAGCGCGCGCGGCCGCTTCCCGGCCGCGCGCAGCCCGGCGACCGTCCGCCGCAGCACCTCGGGGTCGAGGCCCCGCTCCCCTTCGGGCACGTGCACGGTCTCGATGTCGAGCAGCCGGGCCGCGCCGGTGATCCCGACGTAGCAGGGGGAGGAGACCAGCAGGACGTCGGAGGGGGTGGCGAACAGGGCGCGCAGGGCGAGGAACATGCCCTCCTGGCAGCCCACGGTGACGACGAGGGAGGCGGGGTCCGCCTCGATGCCCTCGTCGTTGCGCAGGGCGCGGGCGACCAGTTCGTGGATCTGGCCGTTGGTCCGCCCGTACTGGAAGAGGAGGGTGCGGATCTCGTCCGGGGTGCGGCCCAGGTCCTCGGCGAGGTGCCTTTTGTAGGCGTCGAGGTAGGAGCCGATCCGCTCGACCTCGAACAGTCCCTCGTAGGGGCGGCCGGGGCCGAAGGAGATGGCGTCGGGGTAGCGGGAGGTGACTTCGTTGAGGAAGTTCATCACCTCCATGAGCGGGTCGCCGAGCGAGCCGTGCAGCTCGCCGGCCGGCAGGACGGTGGCCGGGGAACCGTGACTCACCGGGGGTCCTCCCACAGGACGGGGCAGAAGGTGGGGTCGGTGTAGTCGGGGTTGCCCCGCTCGTCCCGGCGGACGAGGACGTCGTTGTTGTAGACGACCTGGTCGCCGGAGGACAGGGTGAAGGGCCGCCACTGGTTGGTGCGGTCCTGAAGGTGCAGGGATATGGCGCGGCGGGGGCGGTCGCTGACGTTGTGTCCGCTGCCGTGGTAGGTGCGGCAGTGGTGGAAGCTGATGTGGCCCTTGGGGATGTTCACGGGGACCTTGCGCACCTCGGCCTGGTTGAAGGCGGCGTTCTCCGCGAGGACCTCCTCCAGCTCGGACCGGTCGCGTTCGGCGAAGTGGCGGCTGGTGGAGTCGTCGCCGCCGATCTCCTTCCAGCGGTGGCTGCCGTCGACCATCGTGATCGTCCCCATCTCCTCGTCGCAGTCGTGGAAGGGGATGAAGGCGGTGAGCATCTCGTCGGAGGAGCAGGTCTGCCAGTAGTGGCGGTCGAAGTGCCAGGGGACGATGTTGCGGGCGTCGTCCGCGCGCGGCGGCTTGTGGATGAGGGTGCTGTTCCACAGCCGTATCCGGCTGGTCTCGGCGATGCGGGCGGCGACCGCCGCGATGAGGGGCTTGGCGAGGATGCGGCGGATCGTGTCGTCCTCGTAGAAGATGTAGTCGTTGTGCCGGTGGACGTCGCCCTGCTCGGGCTCCCAGTACGCCAGGCGCGGCGGCCGGGTCGGCAGGGTGCGGTCGCGGTGGCCGGCGTAGAAGCGGTCGCTGGCGGCGTTGAGCTGGTCGACCTCGTCGTCGGTCAGCAGCTTCTTCGACAGGTACCAGCCGTGCTCCTGGTAGAAGAGCACCTCGTCGTCGGTGGGCAGCAACTCCCGCTCGGCGGCGGTCAGTTCGAAGCGTGCGTCGTTCGTGGTCATGCGGGGTCCCTGTCTGTCGTGGCCTGGTGGCCGAGGTCGGGGGAAGGGTGGAGGAGGTCCGCGGCGATCGTCTCCAGGCGGGGGCGGCCGCTCAGGGCCATCGCCTCCTCGACTTCCGCGCGGAGGGTGGACAGGACGTGTTCGGCGCCGGCGGCACCGTCGACGGCGAGGCCCCACAGGACCGGGCGGCCGACCAGCACCGCCCGCGCGCCGAGCGCCAGCGCCTTGAGCACGTCGGTGCCGCGGCGGATGCCGCCGTCGACGAGGACCTCGCAGTCCTTCGGTACGGCCGCGGCCACTTCGGGCAGCGCGTCCAACGCGGCGACGGCGCCGTCGAGTTGGCGTCCGCCGTGCGTCGACACGATCAGTCCGGCGACCCCCAGGTCGGCCGCCCGCCGGGCGTCCTGCGCGGTGAGTACGCCCTTGAGGACCAGCGGGAGGCTGGTCCGCGCGCGCAGGGCGGCCAGGTCCTGCCAGGTGAATGCGGCGTCGTGGTGCCGGGCGGCGTGGTCGAGCAGGGTGGAGCCGCCCGAGCTGCTCCGGTGGAGCCCGTCGGTGTGGCCGTCGTCGAGATTGGCGGGCCGGATGTGCGACGGGAGGCTGAAGCCGTTGCGCAGGTCGCGCTCGCGGCGCGCCATGCGCGGGGTGTCGACCGTGATCACCAGCGCCCGGTAGCCGGCGGCTTCGGCCCGGCGCGCCAGGGAGTCGGTGACCTCCCTGCGGCGCAGCATGTAGAGCTGGAGCCACAGCGGGCCGGTCGCGGCCGCGGCGGTCTCCTCCAGCGTCGTGCTGGCGAAGGTGCTGGCGATGGTGAGGGCGCCCACCGCACCGGCCGCGCGGACGGTGGCGGTCTCGCCCTCGGGGTGGACCAGTTGGTGGTAGGCCATGGGCGCGACGCCGACGGGGAACGCCACGGGGCTGCCGAGCAGTGTGGTGCCCGGCTCGCAGTGCGAGACGTCGACCAGGGCCCGTGGGCGCAGCCGGTATCGGTCGTAGGCGGCGCGGTCGCCGCGCAGGGAGACCTCGTCGCCGCTGCCGCCGGCGATGTAGTCCCATACGGGCTTGTCGAGCCGGGCGCGGGCGGCTTCCGCGTAGTCCCGGGGCGACAGCGGGGCGGGGCGGGCGGTGGCGTCGAGGGGGGCGGGCCGGTCGGTCGGCGGGGCGGTCATCCGCCGGCTCCCGCCGCGGCGCCGACCGGTACGCCCGCGTCCGGGCCGCCGGCCCGCTCGCGCTCCACGGCTTCGTAGAGGGCCTTGATGTTGCCGCTGCCGAAGGTGCGTGCGTCGAGCCGCTGGATGAGCTCGAAGAACACCGTCCGGCGGGCGTAGGGCGAGCGGGTGAAGACCTGGACGAGCTGGCCCCATTCGTCCCGGTCGGCGAGCAGGCCCAGTTCCCGCAGCACCGCGGTGTCGATGTCCACCTCGATGCCCCGCTCGGCCAGCGCGGCGTAGTAGCCGGCCGGGGTCGAGAGCAACTCCACTCCGGACGCGCGCAGTTGGCGCGCCGCCGTGACGATGTCGTCCGTGGCGTAGGCGACGTGCTGGACGCCGGGGCCGTCGAATCCGTCGAGGAAGTCGTTGAGTTGTCCGCGGTCGCCGGTGGGATCCGGTTCCACCATGGTGAAGGTGACGCCCCGGGTCTCGTCCTGGACGACCTTGGAGGCCATCGCCTGCCCGCCGACGACTATGTACTCGTCGTAGGTGTGGCGCAGTCCCAGCGCCCGTTGGTAGAAGTCGACCATGCTCTCCAGCGAGCCGGCGCGCAGGCACAGGGCCAGGTGGTCGACCGACCTCAGCAGCCCGGGGTCGGGGGCGGCGGCGCCGGCGACGGGCCGGTAGCGCCCGGGCAGGAAGGCGCCCGAGGGGTCGTCGCGCTGGACGAAGGTGTGGACGAGGTCGTTGGTCGCGGCGACGGTGGCCCGGATGACGCGGCCGCCGTCGTCCTCGAACGTCTCCGGTTCCGCGACGGCGTCGGCGCCGGCGGCCACGGCCCGGTGGAAGTCGCCGCTCGCGTCGGTGGTCCGCAGGGCCACATCGCGGACGCCGTCGCCGTGGCGGCGCACGAACCGGGCCGCCACGTGGTCGGCGTGCAGGGCGGAGGTCAGCACGAGACGGACCCCACCGTGCGCCAGCACGAGCGAGCGGGCGCCGGGGAGGCCGGTGAGCGGCCCGGCCTCGGCGACCACCTGGAAGCCGTAGGTGGCGCGGTAGTAGTGGGACGCCTGGCTGACGTCGCCGACAAAGAACTCGACATGGTCGACGGAATGGGCGGTCACGGTGATCCGATCTGTTGAGGGGGACGCCGCGGGGCATCGAGGGGTGACGAGGCGTCGGATGAGGGGGAAGAGGGGTCGGAAGGGGCGGCGGCCTGTGGAGGGGGCCGCCGGAGGGGTCCGCGTCAGGACGACGAAGGGGCTACCCGGCCGCCTCGGCGAGGGCGCGGAAGAGGTAGGCGGTCGACGTGGCACCCGGGTCCTGGTGGCCGACGCTGCGCAGTCCCAGGTACGCCGCCCGGCCCTTTCCGGCCTGCATCGGCACGGTCGCCCGCATGCCGTCTTCCGCCGCTTCGGCCGCGGCGTGCGCGGCCGCGCGGAAGCCGGCGCCGGTCCCCGCCGCGTCGCGGAACGCGCCGACGGCGGGCGCGAACGCGTCGATCATGGTCTTGTCGCCTGGCACCGCCGCGCCGAGGTGCTGGACGCCGGCGAGCCCCGCGGCGAGCGCCCCGGCGAACCGCGGGGCGTCGATCCGCACGGACGCGCCGGCGGCCGCGCCGAGGGCCTCACCGACCGCCCGGAACGCGCTGCCGTACAAAGGCCCGGAAGCGCCGCCGACCACGGACAGCAGCACGCTCCCCGTCGTCACCAGGAGTTCGTCCACCGGGGCACCGGTCCGCGCCTTCTCCTCCAGGGCGGCGCGCACCGCCCCGAAGCCGCGGGCCATGTTGGCGCCGTGGTCCCCGTCCCCGATGGCCGAGTCGAGTCGGGTCAGATACTCCTCGTTCCGGCGCATGGCTGTGGCGATCTTCTCCACCCAGTCCAGGGCGAGCGAGACATCCACCGGTCCTCCTTCGGTTTCGCGGGTCGTGCTGCGCAGCGCGGGGTACTCGCCCGCGTCGCGGGGAGGGTCACCGGCGACACGGAAGGGCGAGGGGGGCACGGGCGGGTGAGGGCGCGGGCGAGCCGGCCGGGGGTAACGCACCCGGCGGGCTGACGGTGTCCTCCGGCGGAGGCGGAGGCGGAGGCGACGGTGGTGGCGGTGTTCGCCGGGGGCGCGAGGGCGCGGGCCCCGAATGTCGCTGCCCGCCGGGCGGGACCGCCCCGTTCCGGTGCGGCACATGGCCTAAGTGGCCGGTTCTCTTCACGGTCTTGCGCATGACAGGCGCTCCTTCGTTCCCCCGTGATCGCGACGTTCACCGGTGAGTGGGAACCGCCGCCGTATCCCGAAAGCTGTTCGGCATTACCGAATGCCAGGGAGAGCAAAACCCAGCGACCCCGGCCGCGTCAAGGGTTTCTTGCACAGTGGGATCGCCTACGCCCCCTCCTGGGGGAAACCGCGCCTCCTGGCGCCGAGTTGATGAACCGTCAATGAAGCACGAGCGTCCCCGGAGTGGGGTTCAGCCACCTGCGCGCAGACCGGCGTTCCGCGGCGCGCCAAGATCCCGCGACAGACTCCGGGCGACTTCCCGGACCGCGATGGCACACTCCTGACCTGCGCTGTCGGTCAACAGGCGCTCCACCGGGCCCACCAGGCCGAGGCCGCCCACCACCTCGCCGGTCCGGTCGAACACGGGCGCCGCGATGCCGGCGTCCCCGAGCGTCAACTCCTGGTCGTCCAGGGCGTATCCGGTCTCCCGGACCTGGTCCAACTGCGCCGTGAGCCGCGCCGGATCGTCGATGCTGGCTCCGGTGACCCGAAGCAACTCGCCCGCCAGCAACGCGGTACGGCGTTCGGCGGGCAGGAAGGCCGCGACGGCCTTCCCCAGCGCGCAGGTATTCCAGGGCAGGCTGGCCCCCGTCTCCAGCACCTGCGCCGTCCCGCCGGGGCGGAAGGCGTGGTGGATGACGAGGATGTGCCGCTCGGTCAGCACGCCCACCCACACGGCGGCACCGGCCTGGGTGGCGAGAACATCGGCCCAGGTCACCGCCCGCCTGCGCAGCTCGTGCGAGTCCAGGTAGGCATTGCCCAGGGTCACCAGCCCGGGGCCCAGTTGGTACTTGCCGGTCTCACGGTCCTGGACGACCATGCCCTCCGCCTCCAGAGTGCGCAGCAGGGCATGGACGGTCGGCTTCGCGACCCCGACCCGGTCGGCCAGTTCGGTCACGCCCAGACGCGGTGTGGCCGTGGCGAGCTCCCGCAGGACGTGCATCGCCCTGTGCACCGCCTGGACCATGGACATCAGCTCCCTGTTCCGTATTACTGAATAGTGTTCAGATTCTAGAGCGGATACCGGCCGAGGGCAGGGCCGGACAGGCCACCTGCGCGCCTCACACCGGCCGGCCCGCCCTACCCGCCCGACCGGGATCCACGACGGAAACCTATGATCAGCCGATCCGACAGATAACGGTTGGCGGAAAACGGGAAACGGGAAACGGGGAGCGGGAATGACGAGCGAGCAGCGGGTGCCGGCGGCGAAGGCCAAGCAGGGGATCCGCAGGGCGGTGATGGTGGCTCTGGCGCTCTCGGCGGTCAGTGCCTGCGGCGGGGGCCCGGACCCGCTCCTGACGAAGGGCACGCCCGTGCCGAGCCCTTCGGCGTCGGCCCACCAGAAGCCCGCCGCCCACCCCGCGCCCGGCGACAAGGCACCGGCGCTGGACCAGATCAAGTACGACCTCGAAAACAGGGTGCTCTCCATGGGCGGCGGGCTCCCCAAGCCGACGCGTACGACCTGCGACACCGACAAGGTCGGCGACAAGCCGCAGAAGTTCACCTGCGAGGTCGCCTACCTGGGAATCCGGGTGCCTTTCCGGGTCGAGACGAAGGGCGGCTTCATCTTGATGCAGTACACGGCCACGCCGACCAAGGGCGGCGTGATCACTCGCGAAGGCGTGCAGGCCGAAGCGTGGCGGCAGTACGGCACCCTGGGCGGAAAGACCGCGAAGTCGCTGCGGTGCGACGACATCCCCACAACCCGCCTGGTGCCGGTCGACAAGCCCAGCGGATACCGGTGCTACGTCGGCGAGGGCGGCCTGAGCGGTTCCTACGACGTGATCATCGGCAGCCGTGGCATAAGCCTGAGGTAGTCGCGGATTCGGTCAGCTTCGCCTGCGGAGCGGTCTCTTTGAAACGTTCGCGCCGAATGCCCGCCACCCGGACACAACAATGTGCGCATGGATGCTGACTGGAAGCGACAGATCGACCGGCTTCATGAGGGCCTGGTGCGGCGCGACGATCCGACGGAGTGGGTGGCCGAGGCCGATGCCGTGGACGCGTCCTACCACTACCCCCATCTCATGCTCCGCGGCCCGGTCTTCGGCGTCGCCGTGCGGGACCCCGGGGAGTCGGCGGAGTGGCGGCTCTCGCACACCGTGACGAGCGGCACGCCCCAGGAGGCGCGGGACCGTCTGCATTCCCTGCTGTGGTTCAGGGCCAAGGACGACACCGACGACCGCGGCGAGCGGCGCGACCTGCTCGCCGCGGTGGCGGTGCTCGAAAAGCAGCCGGTCGACGAGCTGACGGTCCGTGACGTGCGCTACCGGGTGGTGCGCGGGGACGAGTTCGCGCGCGGCGGGCGAAAGGGTCTGGAGCCGCCGCGGCCCACCGACCCGGAGCCGGCGGACCGGTCCTGGGGCGGCCGGAGCGACGCGCCCTCGCCCGACCTGGGTTTCGCCCTCACCCCGGGCCGGGCGGACGGCCTCATGGCCGGCGCCCTGAAGCTGGCGCTGCGGGATTTCGCCTACTCCGGCTCGCGGTTCCCCGCCGACGTGCGCGAGGACTCCAGGCGCGCGCTCACGACCCACCCCGACGTCGTCCTCCTGCCCGTCGGTTTCGGCGTGGTGGAACGCGACGGGCGGGGGTGGCGGCCGCACGGGGGGCTCATGGCGACCCCGCACGACGCGCGGCGGCTGCTGTACGACGGAATGAACGAGTTCTGGCCCCTGCTCCACAACTTCGGCGACGCCGAACGCGCGCGCTACGCCCGGGCCGCCGAAGAATTCAAAGCCGCCGGCCGCGCCGACGAGGCCCGCGTGGCCGACAAGCTGTTCCGCGTCTGCCGCATCGAACGCATGGTCAGATCCGGCCCCGACGGCCCGGAACCGCCCCGCCCCTCCGACCTGGACGACCACGGCCCGATGAAAATGCACCCGACGATGGACGAGGACGGCGTCCTCCACCACGACGACTGAAGCGCCCCGGTCGGCACCGTCGGGAATCGTGGAGCCGCGAGGACGCGGCCGCCCCGGCCCGGGCGGCCGCGCCGCGGTGGGCAGACGTGGCTGGGTGGCGTTCAGGGCCAGGGGGCGGCTACCGGCGTGGAGCGCGCAGGCGGCGCCAGACGGACTTGGCGGCGTAGTGGCCGGACATGCCGTGGACGCCGGGGCCGGGCGGGGTGGCCTGGGAGCAGAGGAAGACGGCCGGGTGGGCGGTCTCGTAGGGGACACGGGTGAGTTTGGGGCGGATGAGGAGGCGGAGTCCGGCGGCGGAACCGGTGGCGGTGTCGCCGCCGACGTAATTGGCGTTGCGGGCGGCGAGTTGGGGCGGGCCGGCGACCGCGCGGGCCAGGACCAGGTCGCGGAAGCCCGGCGCGAAGCGCTCGATCTGCCGCTCGACGACCTCGGTGGCGTCGCCCTCCCAGCCGTTGGGCACATGGCCGTACGCCCAGAAGGTGTGCCTGCCCTCGGGGGCGCGGGTGGGGTCGATGAGGCTGGGCTGAGCGGTGATCAGGAAGGGCACCGACGGATCGCGGCCCTGCGTCGCGGCATCGAGGGCGGCGGCGATTTCGCCGCTGGTGGGGCCGATGTGGACGGTGCCGGCGCGGCGGGCCTCCTTCGCCGTCCAGGGCGCCGGGCCGGACAGGGCGTAGTCGATTTTGAAGACGCTGGGGCCGTACTTCACGTCGCGGTAGGCGTTGCCCAGGCCCGCGATCCGGGCCAGCGCGGTGGGTGAGGTGTCGAAGACGTAGGCGCGGGCCGGCGGGAGGTCGTCGAGCCGCTTGACCTCGAAGTCGGTGTGCACGACGCCGCCGTGGGCGCGCAGCAGGCCGGCGAGCGCGTCGGAGATGGCCTGGGATCCGCCGCGCGGTACCGGCCAGCCGTTGGCGTGCGCGGCGAGCGCGAACATCAGCGCGAGGCCGCTGGTGCCGAACCCGCCGACCGGTGCCATGGAGTGGGCCGCCAGGCCGGCCAGCAGCGCGCGGGCCTTCTCGTCCCTGAAGCGGCGGTTGAGGACTGTGACCGGCTGCATGGCGACCAGGCCGAAACGGGCGTAGGTCAGCGGGTCGCCGGGCAGTCCGAGCCACTGGGTCCGCAGGAAGTCGCGGGCCATGGCGTCCCACTTGCCGATGAACGGCGCGACGAGCCGGCGGTAGGTCCCGGCGTCGCGCGGGCCGAACGACATCGCGGTCTCGCCGACGGAGTGGGCCAGCACGGCTGCCGTGCCGTCCGGGAAGGGGTGGGCCATGGCGAGGTCGTGGTGCAGCCACTCCAGGCCGTGGCGCTCGAGGGGCATGGTGGCGAAGGCGGGTGATCCCGCGCCGAAGGGGTGGACCGCCGAGCACGGGTCGTGGCGGAAGCCGGGGAGGGTCAACTCCTCGGTGCGGGCGCCGCCGCCGATGGTGTCGCGGGCCTCGAAGACCTCGACGGACATGCCGCGGCGGGCCAGTTCGACGGCCGCCGTCAGGCCGTTGGGTCCCGCCCCGATCACCACGGCATCGAGCATCCTCGGCACTTCGCCACTCCCCTCACGTCCGGCCCTCGTCATCGAGGGTCAGTTGGCGGCCGCCAGCAATCCGAGGATACGCCGCACCGTTTCGGCGTCCCGCGCTGCGGTGAAGGGCAGCGCGTTGCCCCCTTCGATGCGGAACGGCTGCCCGGCGACCGTGCCGCTCGCGCCGCCCGCCTCGTGGACGAGGAGCAGCCCGGCGGCGTGGTCCCAGGCGTTCTCCCAGCTAAAGGCGGTGGCGTCGATCTCGCCGCGGGCTATGTGGAGGTATTCCAGGCCCGCCGAGCCGCACGGGCGGGGGGCTATCCCGCCGGTGTCCAGGGCCGCGAGCACCCGCTTTTGGTCGTCGTCGGTGAAGTCGTGGTGGGAGATGGCGACATCCAGGACCGCGCCGGGGGCCGGGCTGCCGGCGCGCAGCGGGGTGCCGTTGAGCCAGGCGCCCGCGCCGCGGCGGGCGACGGCCATCAGCCCCAGCGCGGGGGCGTACGTCCAGGAGGCCAGGACCTCGCCGCGCTGGGCGAGGGCGACGAGGGTCGCGAAGCCGGGGTCGCCGTGGACGAACTGGCGGGTGCCGTCGACCGGGTCGACGATCCAGACCGGGGCGTCGCCGCGCAGGGCCTCCAGCACGGCGGGATCGGCGTGCACGGCTTCCTCGCCGACGACCAGGGAGCCGGGCAGCAGGTCGGTGAGGGCGGCGGTCAGGTGCTCCTCGGCGAGCCGGTCGGCGACCGTGACGAGGTCGTGCGGGCCGTTCTTCTCGACGATGTCCTCGGCGGCGAGCTGCCGGAAGCGGGGCATGATCTCGTCGGCCGCGGCCCGGCGGACGGCGGCCTCGACGGCGGCCGAATCCAGCGTGGAGAGGTCGAACGGGGCGTGCGGGGAGCCGTCGGGCAGGGCGGTGGCGGCCGTGTCGGTGGTGTTCGCGGTGTCTCCCGGAGGTTGCGTACGAAATGCTTCGATCATGTGTCCATCGAACCACGCCCCACTGACATCCGGTCTGGACGTGAGGTGAACGCGGGATGCCGCCCAGGTCACGGGCGCGGAGGCCACCGGCCGGGACGCCCGTGACGACCGCTACGGCCCCCGCACGCCCCGGCCTCCCCCACCCGGTTCAGCGCCCGACGGCGTACCCCTGCATGCCCCGCGGATTCGCCCCGGCCGACAGCACCCCCGTCTCGGGGTCGCGGGCCACCGCGCACAGCCGCCCCTCCGACCAGGCGTCACCGACCGTGACGCGGTGCCCGCGGCGGCGCAGCCCGGCGAGCGTCGCGGCGTCGATCCGGGACTCGACCGTGACGCTCCCCGGCCGCATGACGCGCGGGAAGAAGGAGCCGGGGAAGGAGTCGTGGTGCCAGTTCGGGACGTCGATGGCGCCCTGGAGGTCGAGGCCGCCGCGGACTCGCGCACGCAGTGCCACGGCGAGGAAGAAGTGGAACTGCCACTGGTCCTGCTGGTCTCCCCCGGGAGTGCCGAAGGCCATCACCGGCACACCGTCGCGCAGGGCGAGGGAGGGCGAGAGGGTGGTGCGGGGGCGGCACCCGGGGGTGAGCGTGTTCGGCAGTCCCTCCTCCAGCCAGGCCATTTGCAGCCGGGTGCCGAGCGGGAAGCCGAGGGCCGGGACGACGGGGTTGGACTGGAGCCAGCCGCCGGAGGGGGTGGCGGAGACGAGGTTGCCCCAGCGGTCGGCGATGTCGAGGTGGCAGGTGTCGCCCCGGGTGGTGCCGTCGCGGTCGATCTCGGGCGCGCTCTCCTGGCGGACGCCGCGGGCCGTCGTCGGCTCCCCGGCGCCGCGGCCGGCCACGCCCCGTGCGTCGGCGGCGCGCTCGCCCGCCGCGACCGCCCGCGCGTGCGCGCTCAGCCGCGGGGTACGGCCGTCCGGGCTGCCGGGCCGCAGCGCGGACGAGGCGCGGTCGCCGATCAGCGTCCGGCGGGCGGCGTTGTACTCCGCGCCGAGCAGCGTGCCGAGCGGCACGTCCTGCGCGTCGCCGTACCAGGCTTCGCGGTCGGCCAGCGCGAGCTTGCTGCCCTCGATGAGCAGATGGACGTATTCGGGGCTGCCGTAGGCGGGCAACTCCTCGGGCAGCAAAGCGAGTTGCTGGAGGAAGACCGGGCCCTGGGACCAGCCGGCGGCCTTCGCCACGGTCCAGCCGTTCCAGTCGTGGGTGGCCGGGGGCTCGTAGGTGGCGGAGAAGGCGGCCAGGTCGTCACCGGTGAGGGTGCCCGCGTGGCGTTCGCCGGAGGTGTCCATGGCCGGTCGGGCGGCGAAGGCGGCGAGCGCCTCGCCGATGAAGCCCTCGCGCCAGGCCCGGCGGGCGGCGTCGATCTGCGCCTCGCGGCCGGTCCCGGCGGCCTTCGCCTGCGCGATCAGCCGGCGCCAGGTGGCCGCCAGCGGCCGGTTCCTGAGCAGCCCGCCGGGGGCGACGGGCCGGCCGCCGGGGAGGTAGATCTCGGCGGAGGAGGTCCATTCGCTCACGAAGAGCTCCCGCACCGTCGCCACGGTCTCGCCGATCCGCTCGACGGCGGGGTGGCCGTGCTCGGCGTAGCCGATGGCGTACCGCAGCACGTCGGCGAGGGATTTGGTGCCGTGGTCGCGCAGCAGCAGCATCCAGGCGTCGAAGGCGCCGGGGACGGCCGCGGCGAGCGGTCCGGTGCCGGGGACGAGGTCCAGGCCGAGGGCGGTGTAGTGGGCCACGCTCGCCCCGGCCGGGGCGGGGCCCTGGCCGCACAGCACCCGCACCGGGCCGTCGGCGGGCGCGAGGATGACGGGCACCTCGCCGGCCGGTCCGTTCAGATGCGGCTCGACGACATGCAGCACGAACCCGGCGGCGACGGCCGCGTCGAAGGCGTTGCCGCCGTCCTCCAGGACGGCCATCGCGGACTGGGAGGCCAGCCAGTGCGTGGTGGCGACCATCCCGAAGGTGCCTTGCAGGGTGGGGCGGGTGGTGAACACGGGGCTCCTGGGTCTGAGGGACGGCGGGGCGGGCGGTGCTGCCGGGCAGGGGCCTACCCCGCCGATCTTTGAGCACTTCCCCCTGAGCACCTTCCTGTGCGGACCTTCCCGCAAGCACCTTCCCGTGATCCCCCCGCGCCCCACCTTCACGCCCCTCCCGCTTCACGCCCCTCCCGTAAATCCCTCGCCCACCACCGCCCCCGTACGTACGCTCGCGCCATGACCGGCACCTCTCCGACTCCCGACCAGCCGTCCCCGGACGGGCCGTCCCGCCGCCCCCTCGTCGCGCTGCTGAGCGGCGCCGGGATCTCCACCGACTCGGGAATCCCGGACTACCGAGGCCCCCAGGGTCTGTGGCGGCGCGACCCGGAGGCCGAGAAGCTCGTCACGTACGACACGTACATGGCCGACCCGGAGATCCGCCGCCGCTCGTGGCGGATGCGGCGGGAGAGTCCGGTCTTCCGTGCTCGGCCCAACGCCGCGCACGAGGCGGTGGCGCGGCTCGCGCGGTCGGGGACGCCGGTGCGCGTCCTCACCCAGAACGTGGACGGGCTGCACCAGCTCGCCGGGATGCCCGAGCGCAAGGTCCTGGAACTGCACGGCACGGCGCGCGCGGTCACCTGCACCCGCTGCCACGCCCGGTCCTCGATGGAGGAGGCGCTGGCGCGGGTGGCCGAGGGCGATCCGGACCCCGCGTGCCTGGTGTGCGGCGGCATCCTGAAGTCGGCGACGGTGATGTTCGGGGAACGCCTCGATCCGCAGGTGCTCGGCGCGGCGCTGGGCGTGGCGAAGGCGGCGGAGATCTTCCTCGCGGTCGGCACCTCTCTTCAGGTGCACCCGGCCGCCGCGCTCGCCGGGGTGGCCGCCGACCACGGCGCCCGGCTGATCATCGTGAACGCCGAGCCGACACCGTACGACCGGATCGCCGACGAGGTGGTCCGCGAGCCGATCGGCACCGCACTGCCCCGGCTGCTGGCCGGACTCGGCTGAGCCGGGCCGGCCGCGGTGCGTCCCCACGCGGCGGCCGGGCGCCGGGTCGGCGTCAGATCTCGCGCGGGCGCCGGGTCGGCAGCATCAGCAGCGTGTAGAGGAGCAGCGCTACGGCCAGGCCCACCGCCCAGCCGTAGTCGGCGAACGGTTTGAGGGCGGGGATCAGCCCGTCGGCGGGGAACGGGCCCTTGCCCGGGCGGGAGTAGGAGCCGCCGACGGCGAGCACTCCGCCGATGGCGAAGGCGGCGACGGCGCGCCAGTTCCAGCCGCCCCGGTACCAGTAGGGGCCGCCGGGCCGGTAGAGGCCGGGGAGGTCGAGCCGGGTGCGGCGGACGATCCAGTAGTCGGCGATGAGGATGCCGGCGACGGTGCCGAGAAGTCCGCCGACCACACCGAGCCACAGGAAGATATACAGCTCCGGGGTGGCGGTCAGCTTCCAGGGGAGGATGACGACGCCCACGACACCGGTGATCAGCGCGCCCCGTCGGAAGGTGACGTGTTTCGGGGCGAGATGGGCGAGGTCGTAGGCGGGCGAGACGACGTTCGCGGCGATGTTCACCGAGATCGTCGCGATCAGGACGGTGACCAGCGCGAAGAGCAGCCCGAAGACGTTGTCGGTCTTGCCGGCCAGGGCGACCGGGTCCCAGATCGGGGCGCCGTAGACGGCCTGCGAGCCGGAGGTGACGAAGACGGACAGCAGCGCGAAGGCGGTCATGGTGGTGGGCAGTCCGAGGCTCTGGCCCCAGATCTGGGCGCGCTGTCCGGCGCCGAAGCGGGTGAAGTCGGGGATGTTGAGGGAGAGCGTCGCCCAGGATACCCGGACACCACCCCAATAGGGCCGGAACCAGGGCTGACCAGCAAAAAGAACGGCCCCAGGGACGCGCCAACGTCCCCAGGGCCTGGGCACCAGGAGCTGAAGCCTCCCAATGCAGATCAACCGTACCGCGCACGCCGCGAACTTCACCGTGATGTCTAACGGCGTCCTCCGGGACCGTCGTCTCTCCTTCACCGCCCGGGGCATCCTGGGCCATCTGCTGTCCCTCCCGAACGGTGCCCGCGAAGACGTGCGCACCCTGGCCGACCGAAACCCGGGTGTGGGCCGTCGTGGAGTCGCCAACGCCGTCCAGGAGTTGGTGGATGCCGGGTACTACGTCCGGCGGAACGTCCGCGACCCGGAGACGGGCCGGGTCCGTACGGAGACGTTCGTCTTTGACACTCCCCAGACCGACGCTTCACCGCTTCCCGCATCCCCGGGAACCGGTACTCCCGCCGTCGGCAACGCGGGAACGCTCCCTTCGGGAGTTAAGGATCTTGTCTCTAAGACTCCTGCAAATCCCTCCCCCTCCCCCGCCGTTGAAGCGGCACCGGCGCCGGTCGCTCCGGTCGTCCGGGAGGGAGATCTGAAGGACAGTCACGGCCCCCACAGAACGGAAGCGGCCCGCATCCTGGCCCGCCTTGTGTCCGTCGATGGCCGCCTGAAGCTGTCGGACCGCGCGGTCCAGGAGCTGGTCCCGCTGGCCGCCCAATGGCTGGAGAACGGCGCCACGGTCACGGACCTTACGGACGCCGTGGTCCAGGGGCTCCCGGTCAAGGTGTACTCCGCCTCCAAGTTGGTGGCCGACCGCCTGACCCGGAAGCTCCCGGCGCCCCGTCGCGCCTGGTCGGAGTTCGCCGATTGCGGCACATGCCGTAATCCGCTCCCGGCCGGTCAGTCCTCCGGCATCTGCGCCACGTGCGCCGGGGTCGTCCCCCACCCGGATCTGGTGGCCCTGGGCACCGACTCCGCGCCGGACCCGACCGTCCAGGCGCACGCCGCCGGCATCCGCGCCGCGCTTCGTGCCCGTCGCGTCGCTGCCTGATCTTCCCCACCACACACTTTTGAGGAGACACCCATGTCCGCTTCCGTCGCCCTGCCCAGCTTCCGCGCGGAGAAGATCGCCCTGTATGCGGGCGCCGTGGTCATCATCGCGCTTACGTCGGCCGCGTTTTGGCTGTCGTACGCGCACCTGGCGGCCGTGGCCGGGGAGCACGGGCTGGCCACGTCGGAGGCCCGCCGGTGGGCCTGGCCCGCCACCCTAGACCTGTTCATCGTCGCTGGAGAGATCCTGATGTTCCGGGCCGCCATCCGGAAGGTGACCGACTGGTGGGCCATCGGCCTTACCGTCGTTGGGTCGCTCGGCTCCATCGCGCTGAACGTGGCCGGAGTCGGCACCGGTGCGGCCGTCCTGGACTACGTCGTGGCAGCCGTCCCGCCGTCCGCCGCACTGTTGGCCTTCGGTGCCCTGATGCGCCAGGTTCACGTCCTGGTGGTCAGGGAGGAGCGGGTGACCGGGGCCGCCCCGGAGCCGGTGGCCATCGACGTGGCCAAGGTGGACACTCCCCCGGCCATGCCCGTGGCCACCCCGGTCGTGCCGGTCACGCCACCGGCCACCTTGGACGACGTGGTCAAGGAGGAGACCGGCCAGCCGGACAACGTCGTGGACATGGACAAGCCGCTGAAGCGGTCGTCCGCCTCCCGTGGCCGGACCCTGGCGGACATCCAGGCGGCCGTGGACTACCTGACCGGCACTGGCCAGGACGTGAACGGCACCACGTACGGGGAGTACGTCGGCGTGTCCGCCCGGACCGGCCGTCGTGACCTGGAGCGTCTGGGCATCGTGGCCGCCTGACCGACCGGCGGTCGTCCCACCCTGTCAAGGGCCCATCTCTCTTCGGAGGGGTGGGCCCTTCGTCGTTTCCGCTTCCGGCCGTTGGCCGCCCGGCCACGTCAAGCGGACATGGCAATGGCCCCGCCCATGCGCCACGGGGGTCACGCACGGACGGGGCCGGTCTCACAGGGTCCAGGAGTTGGCCGGATCGTCCAGCCACGCCCTTTCGCCCTTGGCGGTCACGGTCAGACCGAACCGCAATTGGTCCGGGCGGCCATGGCCGTCCCACCACTGGAACGCTGCCTCCGCTTCGTCCCACAACCGACGGGGGCCGGATTGCCAGACGCGCGCCGCCTTCCCGTCGCGGAACATGCAACAGGCCCAGGACCGGTCACTGAGGCTGTAGAACCACACCGGCCGGGCGCCGTCGCTCTCCTCCGCCACGTAGTGCCAGCACTGCGGGACGCGAAGGCCCAGGGCGAACCGCTCCGGGCCGAATTGCCCCCCGACAAACTCCCCTTCCGTGATGGTCGTGGACGACTCGTCACCCTCGGCCACGCTGCCCGTGACGTATTCCTTATGGACCACCGGCGAAAGCCGCTGGGAACGGAGCTTCATGAACTCCACGGGGCCGGTGAACCTGCCGGACGCGCTCTCTCCGTCCGGTGCCACGACCAAGCGCGCTACCGCGTCGCCGTTGCTGTAGTCCGTCCCCCACGGGGCCACGATGATGCCACCGGGCCGGCACTGCTCCACCCACGCGAACGGGATGGACCGGAGGCCACACGTGGCAATGACCCGGTCATACGGCGCCCCGTCCAGGTAGCCCTGGAACCCGTCGCCGTGAACGACGTGGAGGGGGACCCCCAGCCGCTCCACCGTGGCCATGGCGGCCGTGGCCACCGCCCGGTCCACCTCCACCGTGGTCACGCACCCCGGCCCCGCACGATGGGCCATGAGCAACGCATTCCAGGCTGTGGCGGTGCCGATCTCCAGGACCTTGTGGCCGGGCTGGAGGTCCAGATCTTGGAGCATCCGGAAAACGACCGAAGGCATGGACGCGGAGCTGGTGGGGACGTGGCCCGGTTCGGTGCCGGTGTGCTCCCCGTCGTCCCACTGGGTGACGATCGGTACGTCTGAATCCGCGAACTCCTGCCACTTGGCCGGGTCTTCCGCTTTGGAGACGGCCACGCTCCGGCCGGCCTCCATGTCGAACGGCCACATGAGGTCCGGCAACACGGTGGAGCGGGGAACGGCCGCGTACGAGGGGGCCCAGTCGGAGGAGAGGGCCCCCGAAGACATGAGGACGCGCCCCAGCCCGTCAAGGCTGGGACGCTCCTTGTGTGCATTGGCCATCACTCAGGCGGCCTTGGGCGGGTTCGGCTGACCCGGGCCACCGTCGGGAGACGGTGCCGGGTGCGGGCCGGGGTACGGCTCGCCGGGGAGCTTGTCGCCACCGTCATTCCAAAGGGCTGCGTTCACGATTCCTCCTCTTGAGTTTCCAAGGCTGGGGCGTGCATGTGTGCGTCGGTGGTCAGCGGGTCAGGCAACCTTGGGCGGGTTGGGGATACCGGGACCACCATCCGGGATCGGGGGGGCCTGCGGGCCGGGGTCACCCGGGACCTTGTCGCCACCGTCGTTCGAAAGGATCGTGATCACTGTTCCTCCATGTGCTCTCTCGGTGATTGTTTACCCGGCCGACTGCCGCTGTCCGTGGGACAGGCGCCCGGGGCCTTGCCCGCCCCCCTATCGGGATCACTCAACAACGCGGGGGACGCCGGAATGGGCATCCGACAAGGGGGCGGAGTCTGGGGCTAGCCGGCATCCGGCTTGCCGTGGATGCGCTCCCGCATCCGGTCCAACAGGTCGACCTGTTCCGCGCGTTGCTTGCCCGCGTTCCGGTCGTCCTTCGCCACGGCGCTGGTCGGCTTCATATCGCCCCGCGGCTTGCGTGCGCCCAGCGGCCTACTCACTTCGCGCCACCTCCCTTCCGGGCACGCGCACCGGTCTCCACCGGTACTTCGTCGTGTTGCGGATGGCGCCGGAGCAGGACCCGACAGTCCACGGCCCGGGTCTGGTCACCAGCCCTTTCGGCCGCCTCCAACTCCCGTTCCAGGCCCACGCACTTCGTGCAGGTCACGGCATACCCCGCATCCGTGCGCGCTGGAGCTTCGCCAGGGCCTGGAGCTGTCGACCTTCGCGCTCCGTGCCCGGTCGCAGACGGCCGTACGCAACGTCCCAGGTAAGGCCCGTGGGCCGTTCCAGGTCGACCATTAGGCCCCGCACGTCTCGAACCACGGCCACCATGTCGGCGTCCCGGTCGAAGACGACGCTCCCGACCCTGATCTGTCTGGGCGACTGGTAGAACTCCGGTGGTGCCGTCGTCTCGATCATGTCCGTACCTCCCTTCCGTGGGGGTGGCCCGCGATCACGCCGTTCAGGCTCCGGACCTCCAGTGAACGGCCCGCCCGGCGGGCCACCTCCCGCTCCTGGCCGCAGGGTCCGCACACGTCGCACCCCGGAACAGGGACGGGCTCCAGCTTCGGGGCGGCCAACACCGGGCCCGCCAGCCGCTTCTCACTCCGACTCATCACGCATCCGCTCCAGTCCGGCAACGTGCCGCTTCAGGAGTTCACGGTTCGGTCGGGTGTACGGGCCCCGCGGAATGCCGGCGGGAAGCGGAATCCACGGAGCGAACGTCACGGTGTCCGGCCCCGGCTGCCCGGAGTCGCCTTCAGCGCTGGCCACTCCCAGCTCCGCCAGGTCACCGGTGGACGCTGAAGCTGATCGCTCAGTCATCCGAACCCCTCACTGTGTGCGGCTGGTTGGTGACAAGAGTGGGGTAGAAATCGGTACTGTGAGGGGAGATTCCGCGCCCGATCTGGGCGTTGGTCAGGCTGGCATATGCGTATGCCGTTGACCGGCGAAAACGACGCCACGACCGCACGTGACCAGGTCAATGGTCAGGGGGAGATATGGACATTGATGGGGGCGCAACGGGGGGCTCACAGGGCGCAGACGACCCGCGCCGGGAGTTCGCCGAAGAGTGCCGGAGCGCGCGAGAGCTGCACCCGGACGGGCCTCTAAACCAGACCCAGCTAGCGAAGTTGACCCGAACGTCCAAGAGCACAATTTCGCGCGTGGAGACGTGTAAGGGGCCCATCCCCCCGGATCTTCCGCCCCTTCTGGACCAGGTCTTTTGTACGGATGGGAAGTTCAAGCGCCTTTACGAAGATGTCGTTGCGCGGTCGTTCCCGTCGTTGTACCGGCAGCGCATGGCCCTGGAACGTACTGCCGTGGTGATCCGTGAGTGGTCCCCAACCATCGTTCCTGGGTTGTTCCAGACGGCCGACTACGCGCGGTTCTTGTTCAAGGGGGGTGCCCCACTGGCGGGGGACGAGGAAGTGGCGGCGTTCACCGCCAACCGGCTGATCCGCCAGGCCATTCTGGACGGGGAGGCTCCCCCGGACATCCGTGTGGTGCTCTGTGAGTCGGTTCTTCGGCGTCGGTTCTGCCCGCCGGACATCATGCGTCGACAACTCGCGGCCTTGCTGGAAGCCGGAGAACGTCCGACCGTCCGCATCCAGATTCTCCCGCTGGACGCGCCAGCGCATCTGTTCAGCGACTGGCCCGTGACTCTCCTGACCTCACCGAGTCACACGGTCACTGTCTGCGTGGAGAGTTACCGGACCGCCGGTATTGTGGAGGAGCCTGACGACGTGCGGACAGCGCTTCGTACCTACGATGAACTAACGAGCGACGCACTTTCGGCACGGGACAGCGCGCGCCTGATCGTTAAGCAGATGGAGACACTGTCGTGAACATCGGTCCGACCCAGTGGGTCAAGTCGAGCTACAGCAGCGCAGAAGGCGGCAACTGTGTGGAGTGGTCCCCGGCGCATGCATGCGCCCACGGCGCCGTTCCCGTCCGGGACAGTAAGGACCCCAACGGTCCGGCCCTGATGTTCGAGCCGGCAGCGTGGTCCGCCTTCGTTACCGGCGTACAGGCGGGGGACTTCCCCGCATAAGCGCGTACGCCCAAACACAAACGGCCCCCTCCTGGATGCCCAGGAAGGGGCCTACGTGCGCCCGGCTACTCTCTCCGCTCCCCCGCCGGGGCCTCCACGTAGCAAGGGACCGTGGCCACCCGGACCGACTCCCAGCCATAGGCAAGCGGCTTGCCGGCGCTGGCCTCACCGGCCGACCAGCGGGCCGCCACCAGCTCCCCCGTGCTGGGCTTCCGCGCAATCACTACGTGCGTGTAGGGGCGCTTCGACGTACGGGTGTAGGTGCGCCCCTCGTAAGTGGCGGTCAGCTTCACCGCCGACAGCGCCGGGGCCGACTCCTGGACCGGCTCCGCCGCCGGGACTTCAGCGGACGTGACGGCCGTGGCCGCGAACTCATCGGCAGCCGCGCGAAGCTCCTTCTTCGTCCACTCCTGGCTCACCTTCGGGGCCTCCAGGGCGGCCAGCTTGTCCTGGCACCGGTCACACCGGACGGTCAGCGCGAAGTCGTGGGTCTTCTCCAGGGTGAAGTACGCATCGTTGATGATCGCGAACGTGCGCGGCCGGATGTTCTTCCGGCACAGGGCCACGGCCTGGCCGTCCTCGTTGATGCGGAAGGCGTGGAACGTGAAGCCGCTGTGCGTGGAGGCCCAGACCCGACCGTCTTCGTGAACCAGCTTGATGTCCATGGTGTTTCCCCTCCCTGCCCACCGGGCTATCCGGTGGAGGCTCCACCGTAGCAGAAGATGACCCTAGCGTGTTCATCTCCAGGAACAGTGTTCCGCCAACGACGAAGGGGCCCACCCGAAGGCAGGCCCCACACGGTCACTCGCCAGCCAGGTACCTGGCCAGTTCCAGCACGTCAGACGCTGTCGCACGGCAGTGGGCTATGTGCTTCGCCTGGGTGTACCAGGTGGCCCGGTCCTCCACGGTCGCGTACGGAATCGGTTCGTCTTCGTCGTATCCGTCGGCGTCGTCTTCCTCCGCCAGGTCGGCGGTCAGGGCCGCCAGGGCGGACGTGTCGGTCCCCTCCGCCTCGAAGGACGCCAGGGTGATGGCCCGTGCCACCTGCCTGGCAGTCTCCGGCGCCAGGAGGATGTCCACAGGCTCTTCCCCGTCGGGGCCCGCGATGATGACCGTCACGAACTCGTCGCCGTTGTCGTGGACGGAGAGTTCCGCTTCGCCGTCCAGGTCATCCAGGTACACCTGGTGGTCGTGGTTCACGGTCAGCTCCAGACAGGGTTGCGGGACGACGTGGGACGACTGGCGGTCCGGATGCTGTGCCGGCGGTCGTACGCGTCGGCCTGTTCCTCCAGCCACTTCGCCAGCGCGCGGGCGTCGGCGGATGACATGACGCACCGGTCTCCGACGACGGCCAGGCTCACGGAGTCGGCCTCACGGTCGGTCGTCCAGGCGCGGACCCGGCCGGTGGTGCCGGTGATGTCGGCGCGTACTTCACGGGACTGTTTGAACGTCACTGCGCTACTCCTCTTGGGGTGTTGGGTCAGTCGTCGTACGAGTCGAAGAGCGACGCGATACCGGCCGCCGGGGCCTGGTCGTCGTACGTGAAGCCGTTGCCCAGGGGAACGCGAAGGTCCGCCAGGTCGTGGGTCTCACGGATGCCCAGGACGGGACGCTCTCCGGCGTCCAGGCCGTCCAGGCTGGGGAAAATGCGCTTGCTCATGACGGGCTCTCCTCCGTGCCGGGCGGTCCGGCTCACTCGGCTTCTGTGGGGGCCGTGACGGCCCAGACGTTCAGGGGAAGGTCGGCCTTCGCTGCGTTGCATGAGCGGCAGCAACCGACCAGGTTGGACTCCACGTCCCGGCCCCCGCGCGAGACGGGGTGGACGTGGTCAAGCTCTTCAGCGGGCCCGGCGCAGTAGGCACAGCCGGACCAGCGGGCCAGGACGGCGTCCCGGTCGTACGGTGCGGGGCGTGCTGGGCGCGGGGCCCGGGGAAGCGGGGGCTTCGGCCGCCTGGGCCTACTCGCCACCCGCTCCCGCCGGGACTCCTGGGTCACCGGCTGATGAGACCCAGTGCGATGGCCTTCGTCTGGTCCATCAGGACCGTGGACACGGTCTCCCCGGCGCCGTTCCGGGTCACGAACTCGTATGTGTCGGCGGCCAGTCGGCGCGTCTGGACGGTGTACTCCACGGCGCTCTCCTCTTGTTCGGGTGGGCCGGTCTCCCCGGCCCACCCGATGTCTGTGGGGGCTGTGACACTCAGATCCGGTCGGCCTGGGCGCGACGGCCCAGGAAGTCGACGCGCTCCAGCGGGCCCACCGCCCACAGCGGGGCCGTGTAGTCCACGCCCGCCTCCGGGTTCACGGGCTCCACCGCGCGGACGACCAGCTCCACCACTCCGGCGCCCTGGTCCACGCCCTGGACGATGCCGTGGCCCGCCACATACAGGCGGTCCGCCGGGACGTGCTGGGCAGCCGCCCGGCCGAACAGGCGGCCGTACCGGTACGCCTCCGGAGTCTCCGGGACGACACGCTCCACGGCCTGGCCCTCCAGGGCGCCAATCTCCACCGCGCGGGACAGGGCCAGGTACACGCCCACCCGGTCGCCTTCGTCGTTGATGACGTGGAACTCCACGTCCACGCCGCCCTTCCCGTCCATGAACCGGGTGTACGTGCCTTCGTCGTTGGCCGCGATGGCGTCCAGAAGGGCCTGTTCATCGCGGGACACCCGGGCCTGGCCCGCGGACGCCGGGTACTCCATGCCGGCCACCTGGACAGCCAGGGCCGCAAGGGCGCGCTTCCGCATCTGGCGGACGTTGGCCCGCGTGGTGCCCAGGAGTTCGGCTATGTCCTGGTCGGTCACCTGGCCCGGGGTCAGGCTCATGTGGCCCGGCGCCTTCGCGCCAGCGATCTGGCGGGCGCCCTCCGGAAGGGACTCCTCCAAGAGACCGGCAACGAAGACGCCCGGGGCCTGGCCGATGCCGAAGGAGAAGACCAGGACGGCCGCCTGGCGCTCCGGCAGAGTCGCCAGGAGTTCACGGACCAGGCTCCGCTTCTCCGCCCTGAGAGCCTTGGCCTGGGATGCGGAGTCGTCCACGACGGCCTCCGGGTTGCCCAGCCCGACCGTGTCCACCACGGACGCGCCGAACTCGTCCCCGTCTTCGTTCTCGTCCTCCATGGACTGGGTCCCCTGGTGGATGAGTTCGTGGGCCGCCAGGAAGCGCTCCTCCGACCACGCGTGATTCCCAGGCAGGGTCATAAGCCGGTTCTTGATCCGGTCGTACACGGCGCCGTCCCGGACGATGTCTCCGCCCGCGTTGCGCTCCTCCCGGATCTCCTGGTGGACCTTCCCGGCCGCACGGGCGAACTCCGCGTACGAGTCGCCATCAAGGGCGCCGGTAGCACGGGAGGAGAAGGAGGAGTTCCGCACGTCCTGGCGGACGCGGGGGTGGAGATAGGTAGTCAGGGACGCGCGGGAGCCGACCTTGTATCCGTCCAGGTGGACGAACAGGGAGAGCGCGGCTTCCTGCTCCAGCTCCTCCGCCTCCACCGGGTTGCCCGCGAACTCCCCGGCTATGGACCGGAGAAGGGGACGAACCGCTTCGTAAACCAGGCCCTTCGCCGTGGCCTCGCCATCCTGGGCGGCCTGAATCTGGGCAGGGGTGATCGCGGTCAAGGCGTGCTCCTTGGGAGTGGCCCGAGCCAGAGCGGCCGGGCGGCGGGCGGGCAGAAGGCCCGGCATCCGCGTTCTGTGGGGGCCGTGACAGCCCCCAGATTCGGACAAGTGTTCGAATCAATGGGCGGACTGGTGGCCGGGTCGGGGGTCGGAACACTGTTCCGGGGTGATGCGGAGCGAAAGAGGACGTGGGGTATCGCCACGGCGCCGTTCAGCGCGTGTTGGTCCTCAATGAGGTACTAGGGAGTTGATTGCCCGTCCGGCGCCTCACGCGTGGTCACGTGGGCGGGTGTGGGGCTAGTGAGACTGGAGCGTAAGGGCTTCCTACGCCGCTCCGGAGCGGGATAACCAGCCGGGTTCGGCGTCCTGTTGCATGTGCATCGGCCCCCCTGTTCCTGACGCCCGACGTTGATACTTCAACGTTCAAACACATGAGAACATGAACACGCGAGGGTTACAAGTTCACGGAATCACCACATGTGAACCCGCGCGTGTCACCGGCCCGTAACAGCGGAAGATCCGGTTCCGCGTTCGCCCATGTCAAAGGGGGTCCCGCCCGCTACCAGTCCGCCGAAGCGTCCACCTGGTGAACGGGGGAACCCCCAATGTGACCTAGCTCACTTCCCATTCGGTCGGGAGCTTGTACCCATTCGCCCAACTCCGGCCGTACACATCCGCGTCGGTGCCGATGGGAACGCCGTACAGCTCCATCTGGACCGTCTCCGCAACGGCCTGGGCCACGTCGGCCGCCTCCGACGCCGGGGCCGTGCCCAGCACTTCGTCATGCACCCAGAGATTCAGGTACTGGGTAAGGCCGTTGTCCTCCAGGTCCAACAGGGCCTGGCCCATCGTGTCCCGGGCCGTCGACTGACAGATGTACGCCACGGCCTTGTACAGCTTGTCCCGGTCCAGGATGAGCCGACGGCCGGACGGCGTGCGGATCTCACAGCCGTTCGCCAGGGCCTGGCGCTGAAGTCCCTTGAACCACGGCCGGAGCGTCGGGTACGACCGGAGGTACCGGTTCATGGTGTCCCGCATCTCCGACTCCGGAAGGCCCGTCATCTTCGACAGGGTCCGCGGCCCTCCCTGGTACGACACGCCCAGGCCACCGACCTTCGCCAGGCCACGCTGGTACGGAGTGAAGCCCTCCCCGAACATCAGCGTGGCCGTGTAGTCGTGGAGGTTCCGGCCGGAGCGCACGGCGTCACACATGGAGGCGTCGCCCGACAAGGCAGCCAGGACGACCAGCTCCACCGACGACTGGTCCACGCTGAAGTACACGTTCCCCGGCTCCGCCACAATGCTCCGGCGGATCTCCCAGCCCTTCGAGGGGAGTTGCTGGAGCGGTGGGTCCGACACCGACGCGCGGGCCGTCTTCGCGCCCAAAGTGTTGATCCGCGGGTGGATCCTGTCGAAGCCGTCCCGGTTCTCCAGCATGGCCAGGGCGTACGACTTCCTCCACTTGCCGGCACGCTTCGAGCGGAGCACGGCGTCCGCCAAGGGATTGGGTCGACGCACGTCCAGCCGCTCCCATCTCGCGTTCAGGTCGGCCATCGGGAGAAGCACTTCCTTCGCCACCGACGGGGCCCCGCCGTCTGTCTTCTCCTCCCAGCTCTCCCCCATGCCCTCCAAGGCTCCGACCACCTGGCGGTCACTGTTGACGTTGTCGACGCCGTACCGGCCCGCCACGTCGGCGTACCGCTCCGCGTCGTCGGCCAGCCGGTGAACCAGGCCCTCCGTGTACGGCACGTCCAGGAGCATGCCGCGCCGCTCCATGCGGACACAGATGGCCATGAGCCGGTGTTCGTAGTCCACGAGCGTGGCCGGGATGCTGTGCCGCTCCAGCTCTTGCTCCAGGATGGGCCGGAGCCGGGCCACCAGGATCACGTCCAGGAGCCCGTACCGCTGGTACGTCTCGTTCTCGTACGGGATGCCACGCCAGCCGGTGGCCTTCGTGAAGCCCAACGATCGGAACACGGCCGTGAGTCCAGCCTGGGTGTCCGGGGCCGACGGGTCGATGTACCAGGCGGACAGGGGCTTCAGGGAGATGCCAACGCCGCCTTCGTAGTCCTGGCGGGAGTCGCACAGGTGGGCCAGGATTTTCGTGTCCCGGCACTTCGGTGCCAGCTCCTCCACCTTCACGCCAAGGTGTTCGTCCAACACCAACAGGTCGAATGCCCAGTTGTGGGCCACGACTTCGGGCACCTTCCGGAGCACGTCGGCCGCGAACTGGCGGAATGCCGGCCCGCGTTCCGTCGGGACCAGGAAGGCCGTGTCCGCCGTCCCAAACTGGACGCACCGGAGGCCGTCCCCGCTGAACGTCCGAAGGCCCTGGGTCTCCGTGTCGATGGCCAGCGAACGCGGCTGGTGCTCCTTCAGCCACCGCCAGGCCGTCCCTATGTCCTCCACGGTCTCCAGGGCGTAGCCGGTCCACGGACGGCCGCCCAGGGTCTCTCGATACACACGCATCGCGCGCTCTCCTCACATCGACGGAGAGCCGGAAACGACGAAAGGGGCCGCCCCGAATGGGACGACCCCTCTCACACCTGCCTTACTTCGGCTGGCCGAAGATGTCCGACTCACCGCCGTTCTGTGGGGACCGTGACACGGCCTTCACGTCCTGGAGGTTCCGGAAGCCACGACGGCCTCCCTGGTCCTGGCCCTCCACAACGCCGGGGAAGGTCCGGACGGCGTCATAGAACTTGTTGCGGGTCATCTTGTGGCGGATCCCGCACTCCTCCGCCCAGGTCTGGTACCGGGCCCATGTGTCGGCCTTGACGACGAAGCCGCCGGGAGCCACTTCGTACTCCTCCCCGACGAAGCCGGACAGGGGGTGGGAGCTGTCCCGGTAGTGCGCCGTGCGCTTCTCCACGGCGTCCGGGAAGACCAGCCCCCGGCCCGCCTGGTACTCCCGGTACCACTCCACGGCACCGGCCACGGCCCACGCCACGATGCCCTCCCGCTCCCGGCGGAGCGTCGCCTGGAGATGCCGGTCTTCGCGACCACGGAAATCTTCGTTCCACGGCACGACCCTGACCCGCTGCCAAAGAGCGGCGTCCGTCGCGTCCACGTCGGGCACATAGTTCGTGTCGACCTGGATCAAGCACACGGGACGGAACGTGATCTCCGTCTTCGCGTACACGCCGCGCGCCGTAATGGACTGGTCGCCGGTCGTGGCCTTCATCAGGGCCTGGTCCAGGGGCATGTTCGCGGGCCACTCCGAAGAGATGACCAGCCGCTTCCCCCGGAGCCCGACCACGTCCGCACGTGGTCCGCCGGACTCTTTCCGGCGCTGGAACAGGGACGCGTCGGCCCGCTTCGTGGCCGCCTGGAACACGTCCTCCAGGGCGGCCGTGAACGTGGTCTTTCCGTTCGTGGTCGGGCCCACGTGCATGATGAAGCAGCGCTCCACGCCGTACCCGGTGATCCCGTAGCCCGTGAGCATCTGGAGGAAGCCCGGCATCTCCGACGCATGCGGGTGGCACTCCGCCAGGAAGCGGTTCCAACGCGGAGCCGTTGCCGTGGGGTTGTAATCCACGTCGATGAAGAACGTGTTCATGTCCTCCGGCCGGTGCTCCCGGTGCTGGCCGTCTCGAAGGTCCACCACGGCGTTCCGGAACGACAGGAGGTACGGGACAGCGTCGAACTGGTCCACGGTCGCGTACACGCCGGGGATGCTGGACAGCATCTCCACCATGCCCTTCACCTTGTTCGCGTCCTGGGACCGGGCTATGTGCTTGCTCAGCTTCTCCCCGTCGTGACCGGGCTCATCCCACATGTCCCGTACGACGGCGCGAACGTCGGCGTACAGGGCTTCCGTTGGGACCTGGGTCCAGTGCCGGCCCGTCCACTTGAAGACCCCGGCGCCCGGCACCATCCGTACGTGGCCGCCCAGTTGGCGGAACAGCCTCTCGGCGTTGCCCAGGTCGGTCAGGGGGAGATGCGGGGCCGCCTCCGGCTCCGGCTCCGGAACAGTGTTCCGCGCCTCCGGCTGGGGGTCCACGATGTGAAGCGGGGCCCGCCGGACGGCCGCGTGAAGCTCCCCCGGGAACGCCTCCGGGTCCTTCGCGCGCCAGGCGGTCAGGTCATCCTTCGGGTTCGGGAACTGGAGGGCCCGGACCTGGATGCCTTCACGGACCAGGGCGTCCGCCAACGCGGAGTTGAAGCCTTCCCCGGCGGAGTCAGGGTCCCCGGCCATGACCACGTCTTTGCCGGCCAGCCCGGCCACCAGCTCCTTCACCATCTCCGGGTTCCCCGCCAGGGACGCGCCGCGGACCATCACCACGCCGTACCCCATGGCCGCTCCGGTCAGGCCGTCCCCCGGGCCCTCCGTGACCAGCACGGTGTCATAGCCGGACGACGACGGGATGTAGCCGTACTTCGACCAGGCGGAACCCTCCGGGTTCATCAAGGACATCCACCGTGCCGGGCACTCCCCGGTCAGATCCCGGCCCTGGAGGCCCCGCGGGCGGCCGTTGAAATCGTTCATGGGCACCACCAGGCGGGGGAACCGCTGGAACCCCACGGAGCGGTACTTGAACCGCGACGGGCTCCCCGGGAAGTCGAATCCCAGGGCCAGGTCCGTGGCACGCTCCATGTCCAGGCCGAACCGATCGGCCACGTACTTCACGGCCTCCGGGGCGCCGGGGAACGCCATGTTCGTCTCGTCCACGTACATGGCCAGGGCCGCCAGGTCCCCCGGCTCCAGAGAACCGGCCACGGCCTTGGCGGAAGCCTTCACTCCCTCCCCCGGCGCCCAGTCGAACAGGTCGGACCGGTTCAGGCGAAGAGCCTTCAGGATGTCGTCCGTCGTGCACCCGGCCCAGCAACGGACCAGGAGTCGACCGTCTTCCTTGAGGCGGAAGAACAGGGACGGCCGGTGGTCGGAGTGGGCCGGGCACGGGACGCCGTACTCCCCGCGCTCCTCCACAACCTCCGGGAACCGGGACAGGAACTCAGACAGGCTCTTCACGTTGAGGCTCTCCTCCGAACGAAAAACGGGGGCCGGACCGGCCACCGACCCCGTTCTGTGGGGGATGTGACGGTCCGACCCCCGTGGGGTGGAGAGCTGGTCAGGAGCGCGCGGAGCGAATGTCCGCCAGCACTCGCGCGAACGTGGCCAGGTCCATCACCACGTACGCGTCACGGATGTTCTTGCGCGGGGCCTTCACGACGGCCACGCCATACGGGTACCCGGCGTGCCGGGCTTCCTTGTTGGCCTGGGCGACGTATGCCGGCAGGCGGAATTCCTTCTCCGCCTTCGCCTCCAGGACGAAGGGCCAGGCGTGCAGGTCCCCCACGTCGCGCGCTCCGGTCTGTGCCGGGCGAGTGACGTTGTCCGGGTCCCGCGGGTCCTTCCACGGATAGTCCAACTCCCGCCAGCCATCGACGTACTGGCCCAGCTCCTCATTCAGGAAGTGCCGGGTGGCAGTCTCGTGGGCTGTGCCCTTGGCCTTGTGGGGGTTGCTCACTCTCCGGCCTCCAGCTCCCGGACCATGTCGTCCGTGATCCAGTCGGCCCGCACGGCCCGCACGGTGGGGAACTCCACCGGCTCCGTGTCGGGGAGCGGGTACACCTTCCGCGCGCCCGGCGGGTCACCCAGGTATCGGTTCACGGGCGCACCCACTGGACGTTGACGCCCTTCGCCATCACGGAGGCCAGGGCGTCGATGTACCGGGGCCAGTCGTCCCGTTCCGTCGCCGACGGGTACAGGTAGACCGTGCCTTCGGTCATGGTCCGGATGTCGCCCAGGGCGGGCGCGGACTCCTGGCGGATCGTGGCGCCGGTCATACGGTCGTCTCCACCTTGTCCTCCGCCGGGACAGTGACGGCGAAGTGCTCCGCCGCGATGTGCTGGACCGCGAAGGACGCACGCTTGACGAAGCCGGACTCATTGCCCGTGGGGCGGACCTTCAGCATCGGGAGGACACGGCCCTTGTACTTCTCCGTGTACGTCTCCAGGACGACGGCCTCCGTCATGCGGACGCCGTTCCCCCGGCGGGCGGAGTAGACGATGGTGTCCCCCTGCCGAACCTCTGCGCCGGTGAAGTCGTGGATGTTTCCTCGCTTGCCCATGTGGGTCTCCCCTCTTGAAGCCGGGCGCGTCCCGGCAACGCCGAAGGGCCCGACCCCTCCGAAGAGGGACCGGGCCAGTGGGCAGGGTCAGAAAGGAGCGTCGTCACTCTCGAACTTCGAGAGGGAGGGAGCGCCCGGGGCGTCGTCGGTCGGCGCCGGGCCGTGGACCTGAAGGACCGGCTTCCGGTACCTCACGTCAATGCCGGACTTCGTGGTGAACTCCACCAGCTCCAGCTTCAGCGTGGCCAGAGCGGGACCGCCGACGGCCTCCAGGTCACGCCACACGCCTTCGATGGCCTTCATGAACTCCCAGGAGCTGGTCACCAGGCGGAATTTCCCGCGCTCCGGGTCGGCGGCCAGGCGGAAGACGATCCGGCCGTCCGGCTTCGGGCCGTGGCCCGCCTTCGCGGCTGCCTTGCGCTCCTGGAGGCTGGTCGGGCAGCCACACGGCTGGCCGTACCGGGGGTCTTCGGTGTCTATGAACTCCACGCCGTCACACGCATGGATCGGCTTCCCGGTCATGCCGAAGAGCGCCATCCGGAAGGACACGGCGTCGGCGTTGTCCACGATGACCTTCACGGCGTCCACGTCGGTCAGCACCTGGAGGGAGTCGTCCTTCGTCGTCTCCCACTTCTCCGGCTTACCGCCGAAGAGACCGGCCACGGCCTGGGCCACGTCCGGGTCACCCGTGGTGATGCGCCACTCCGACAGGGAGACGGGCCGGTTGTTCAACTGCATGCCGGCGCGGAAGCGGCCAACGAAGTCCGAGCTGTAGACCTTCGGGCGGGACTCCGGGTCGGCGTCCAGGATGCGGAGGGTACGGGCCACAAGGGCACCCCAATTCTGTGTCTGTGCGTCTTGTGAGCTGGGCGAACTCCCTTGCTCGCTCTGGTTCTGTGGGGGCCGTGACAAGGCCCCTGGACGCACAAAGACCCCCCAGCCCGAAGGCCAGGGGGTCATGGGGTGTTACGCGCGACGCTGCGTACCGGTGACCACCTCACCGCCCGACGCCACGGGACGGCCGATCACGCCACGCTTCAGCTCCTTCTCCCAGTCGAAGACCCGGCGGAGAGTCAGGAACATGTCGAACATCTCCGGGGAGTGCTTGACCGGAACCAGCTTCCAGCCCTCCGGCCGGACGTGGAGGACGGCCGCAGCATCGATCGTCGGAAGCGGGACGCTCTCCCCGGTCTCGCCCAGGACGATGCGGTCCGCGTTGGCGTACGCGGCGAGCTGGAGCGCCACTTCCTCATGGACGCCGGAGCGGGTGGTCTTCCAGTCGATGACGACTGTCTCCCCGCCGATACGCGCGATGGCGTCGAAACTCCCCGCGTAGTTGTGCGCGTCCGACCACACCGCGTCTTCGAGGAACAGGAATTCGGGCTGAATCTCTGCCAGGAACTCCTGGAAGTGCTGGGCGTACACGCGCATGTCCGGGTGGAGCCGGCCCAGGGTCTCACCCCGCGCCAGTCGCTCGAAGATGTCGTGAGCCGCGGATCCCGTCGCGCCCGCCTCCCGGGTGTAGCGGCTGGCCGCACCCTTGACGAAGTCGATGGCGCCCTGTCGGTCGTTCATGGCCAGGGTGACCAGGGGGCCCAGGTTGTCCACGGCCGCTTCCGCGGACATCTTGGCGTACCAGAAGTTCAGGAACCCCTTCGGGAGCATCCCGACGATGGAGGTCACGCCCGGTGCCTTCGCGCCGGACTCCTCATCCACGTAGAACCGGCTCTCTCCGCGCTTGAACGTGCTCAGGTTGGCCACTACTACCCCTTACGCTGTGCGGCCCGCGCGGGGCCGCTCTGTCGCTTACAGGGGTGTTCTGTGGGGGCCGTGACGCCCTCCCGGGCACAGCAATAAAAGTGCTGTCACGCCCTACTTCTCTAATCCACACATTGGAAAGAAGGTACGTACAGCAGAAAGATTGCTGTCACGCACGACGAAGGGCCCCGCTCCGTGATGGAACAGGGCCCCGCAGTGAGGGAGGGTGCGTTCTGGCGTCAGCCGTCCAGGCCGTCCAGCTCCTTCAGGAGCGCGTCGGTCTTCGCTCGGGTGTCGGCCAGTTGCTCCCGGAAGGTCTTCCGCTGGTTCGGCGTCATCGTCCGGAGGGAGGCCATGGAGTACACGGAGATCCCGGCGTCAATGCGCTTCGCCAGGGCCACGAGCTGGGCGCCGGTGACCGTGCCCTGGGCCGCTTGCTTGCTGGTCTCTTCGGCGGCCGTCTCGACTTCGTCCAGGTTCTTCCCGAACTTCGCCGTGAGGGCCTGGCGTTGCCCGCGGGTCAGGGCCTGGATGCCGTAGTGCTCCCACTGCTTTGCGGGGACCCGCTCCCGCTTGACGTTCTCCACCTGGTACCGGATGGACCGCTTCGTGGAGTCGTGGTCCGGCCCCTCCAGGCCCAGGTCCCGGTACAGGAGAGCGGCCAGGGCCTTGTACTCCGTGGAGTCCCCGTTCCAGTCGATACGCCGACCCTTTGAGCCTGGTTGCTTGAAGTGGGCCCGCAGATCCATCAGCGTCTCCGCGATGGCCTTCAGCTTCTCCAGCCGCTGGCCCTCCAGGTCCAACAGGTCCCGGAACAGAGTCTTCGCGGCGTTGTAGTCGGCGGCCACGGCCGGGTCCTTCAGGGCCCGCTCCGCGTCCGGGTCGACATGCTCCGTGACGGCCACGCCCTCAATGACCGTCGGCGTCCTCTTGGCCGGCACCTTGGCCGATGTCTTCCCCCGTGTGGCCACGCTCTTCCCCTCCGCCTTGGCCGCCATAGCCGCCTCCACGTCCTTGACCTTCGGTGTTGCCTGTTTGCTCGTGGTCATGGCCATACCCCTGGTCATCGCTCCGTGAACTCTTCTTTGCAGATACCGCAGATGACCGGCCCCCGCCCGGCCACCCGCCTCCCCATCTGGAGTGTCCGGCCACACCCGCACTCCATGGACATACGCGTCCCTGACTTACCGCTGGGCGCCGTGTCCGCCAGCTCCTCCAGTCCGTCCACCTTGGCCAGCACCCGGCCAAGGGCCTCCACATACGCGGCCATCCCCGGCATGGCCTCCCCCGTGACCGGCACCGGGGAGAACCCCTTGACCGGGTGTGGCGGTTCCCCGTCCGGCCACTGACCGCCCAGCTCCCTGGCCATGGCCGCGAACTTCTTGTTGTGGCGGGTCCCTCGGTTGCTCGTTTCAGAGACTCCCCGGACAGTGCACAGCGCATGCGTGGCCACATGGACAATGTGCTCCATGACCGGCACGGCGCCGGCACGGATGGTGTCGATGTGGACAGGCAGCTCCGGCGGGACCGGCGTCCCGATCACCTTGCCCTCCGGATAGCCCAGGTTGTGGCGTGCCCCCGTGGTGTCGATGGCCACGATCACGTCCGGAAGATCCGGGTGGGCCCCCTGTAGCGCTTCCCACACCGTTTCCACGGCACCAATGATCTTGTCTGTGTCGGTCATGATCTCGACCGTAGCAGGTTCATGTTACCGCCCAGGTAAGAACCCGGTGAGCTTAGCAAGAAACGACAAAGGGCCCCACGGCCCGGAACAGTGTTCCGGCCCACGGGGCCCACGGGTTCACTTCTGTGTCACCTTGCGCGCAGCGTCCGCGCCCAGGACGACGACCACCACGCCGGTCAGAACGTCCACGATGGTGTCCGAACCGACCACGTCCGCAATGGACGGGATGAGCTGACCGACCAGGACCAGGACGGCCGCGATGGCCGCCCGGACCTTGACCGGGTTGTCACGCACGATGGCGCGGAGAGTTTCGAGCATGGGTCACGCTCCCAATCGCGTATAGAGGTAGCGAACCGCTTCCTTCAGGTCCGCCAGAGATCCGTCATTGCGGAGAACGTGGTCCGGCTTCAGGCCGTCCAGCTCCGTCTCCGAATCGTGGAGAGCGGCCGACCCCTTCAGGCCAGCCCCCTCCCGTTCCACCCGGACGATGACGGCGCCCAGCTCCTTCAGGGCGTCGACTTCGTTCCGGTACCGCACGTCGGATACGGCGCACGGCATGTTCCATTCCGTCCCCTGGATCACCTGGGCGGCCACCGGCCGTACCCAGAAGTCTGGGTCCATCTCGCGCACGGTCTGGCCGTACTCCTGGAGGAACCGGCGGACCTCCGGGAACTGGTCCTTGGCCGTCTCCCAGCCAACACGGCTGATGAGATCCGCCAGGCGCACGCACACCCGGGCATGGCCCAGGGGGATGTACGGGTTCGTTCGGAGGGCCGCTTCCTTCAGCTTGTCGGCGAAGGCCAGGCGCGTGTACGACGCGTGCCGGACCAGGATGCCGGCCACGCTGTCCTTCCCGGACCGGCTCTTGCCGAGCAATGCGACGTGCTTCAAAGGGTCCTCCCCCACAGATCACGGGCTCTTACACCCGCGATCTGTGGGGGCCGTGACATCAGACCTTCGGTACCTGGAGCTTCACCCAGGACGCCGGGCCCGGAGGCCACTTGGCAGCCGCACCGGTGTAGCCCAGCTTCCGCTGGAACGCTTCGTACGACTCCACGTCGGCCTCCCCCAGCTCCGGGCCGGGGCCGACCTTGTACCGGCCACACCCGACGGCCACCAGCCGCTTACCCATGGCAGTGAACAGGGGGTGCCGCTTGCCCAGCTTGAAGAACGCCACACCGGGGAACGGCGCGTACGACGGCTTCGGGGCCGCCTTCGTGGTCTTCAGCTTCTGGCCCTTGCGGATCACGTAGGGCGCCTTCAGGCCGTTCAGGTCGGCCAGGGCCTCCCACTTGATCCCCAGGGCCTTACCGATGCCAGACAGGGTGTCCCCGTCCTTCACGGTGTAGGACCCGGCGGGGGACGGCGCCGGAGCCGGGGCAGGCTTCACACCCGCCAGGGACTTGGCCCGCTTCACGATCTCCGGGAGCTGGGCGACGATCGGGGAGCCGGGGCACGAAGTGTGCCCACCCCACGCGGCCCCGCCCATGCCGTGGTAGCCCAGGCCCCGCCCGTTCACGTCGTGAGTGACCTGGAGGGGAACGCCGTAGACCTTGTGGGCCCACGCCAGTACCTCCGCGTTCCGCTGGAGCTGGGCGTCCGTGAGGGAATCCCCACCCTTGCCTTCGTTCTCCACGGAGAGCCAGGTCCTGTTGCCGTTCGCCTGGGCCCACGCACGGTCCGACGTGTCCACCCACTGATAGAGGGCGCCCGCCTTACCGGTGCCGAAGTGGGCCGAAGCCTGGGCGTCCGGGTTGCGGAACCAGGAGTCCGACCCCACCAGCGTGCCGGCCATGATGTGCACGACGACGCCATGGACACGGTCCTGGCCGCCCTCCGTGAAGTTGCGAGGAATGGGGCGCCAACTGGCCCCGGGCATACGTGCCATGTGCTTGTCCCTTCATGGGAAAGCCCCGTCCGGAGAGCCCGGACGGGGCATGGATACGTCTCGGTTCTGTGGGGGCTGTTACGCGCCGGAGTCCAGGGCAGACAGGTTCGGCGTGGTGGACGCGTCGTTCACGTCGTCCGTGCCGGTGCCGGTGGCGTTCGCCCCTTGCTTCAGCACGTCGTTCCCGAACCGGCGGACGTTCGTGTTCCCCGCCGTGATGCTGATGGCGTTGATCGCGTGCGTGGAGTTGCTGGCCACCCGGCGGTACGTGTTGTTGGTCAGGGTCAGCCGGTCGGAGCCGGTCGTGACCCGGTAGCCGTATCCGGCCCCGCCCTTACCCACGCCCTTGGCGACGTTGCCGGAGATTCGGAGAGCCGAACCGCCCTGGACGTGAACGCCGTTGACCGTGGTGTCCCAGATCATGTTGTCCGTGATCATCATGTCCGTGGTGGTGACACAGGAGATGCCGGAGCCACCCGCGCCGCTGATTCGGTTCCCCGACACCAGGCCGTCGGCCACCAGCTCCTGGGAGATGCCAGTCCCGGCCGGGGCCGTGATGGAGTTGTTCGCCACCACGTACCGCTCCGCGTAGAACAGCCGGATGCCGTTCTCCGAGTTGCCCACGGTGTTGATCGCGTTGCCCGTGATCGTGAGGCCATACCACTTGCCGGTGGCCTCCCCCTGGACGTAGATGGCTTCGCTGAAGCCCGTGATGTTCCGGAACACGTTGTCCGCGATGACGAACGTCGTGCCCGCCTGGGACGCGTTCTTGTCGACGCCGTTCATGTCCGTACGGTCGGCCGTCTTCGAGCTGTCCAGGGTGCGGAGCCAGACGCCACCGCCACAATCCTTGATCGTGTTCCCGGAGACCGTGGACTCCTCCCAGATGTACGGCTTCACCGCGTTCTGGGCGCCACCCTCGAAGGTGTTCCCCTCGATACGGATACGCCGATGCCACTTGCCCCAGGTAGCGGAGTGCGACCCGACGCCGGACGGCCACGCGACAGTGCCGGCAGTGCCGGACGGCCCCACGTAGCAGTCCCGCATGGTGATGTCTTCGCACGGCGTCCCGTCGTACGGACCGAAGCCTCCGAAGAGCGACGGCCGCCCGGCCAGATCGATCTGGACGGCCTCCGAAAAGTCACGGCCTCCCGTGTCGACGTACCCGCGGAAGGAGCACCCGGCCACCACGGCGTTCTTCGTGGAGTTCAGCTCAATGCCGTGATACCCCGCCAGGTCCAGGAGTTCGATATCCCGGATGACGACGTTCCGCGCGTGGCCGATGGAGATGCACATGTCCGGGTTCGTCGGGAAGTCCGTGGCCCGCATGTCCCACGTACCGCCCTCCACGATGATGTTCCCGTGGCCGGTGTAGCCCCCGAAGGTCTGGGCGGCGTCCCCGTTCAGGAGGAACGTGTTCGGGGCGGTCCGCTTGAAGCGGGCACCCGGAACCAGGGTCAGGCGCGTGTTCCTGTAGATCCGGAGCGGCAGCGTGGCGCATGCGTACGTACCAGCCGGGACGACGACCCAGCCACCACCAGCCGCGTACGCGGCGTCCAGGGCGTCCTGGATGGCCGGAGCGTCGTCCGTCACGCCGTCGCCGGTGGCCCCGTAAGACCGGACGTTGAGCGTGCCGGAGTCCGTCCCGCTGGACATGGCCGGGAGCTGGGACGCCGGGACCTTCCCCGTGGCGTCCAGGGACGCGACACCGTTCACGGCCCCACGGGCCGACAGGGCCAGGGCGCCCACGTCCGCCGCGTTCAGTACGACGTTCACGACGCTGTACCCGTTGACGGACTGGACCAGGCCGTCCGCACCGTCCACGCCGTCCGCACCCGCCGGGCCCCGCGGGCCAACAACGGGCGTGTAGTTGGGAGTTAGCGGGTCCGACGGTGCCACGTCGGCCAGGTTGACCTGGCGGTCCGGGGTGTCCGCCGGAAGGAGCATGGAGAACGTACGGGAGCCGGTGATCCCGGTCAGGTTCTCCTTCACGACGTACGCCCATTCGGCCGGGCTCATCCCCGGCGCATCGGTGGCCGGCAGGGTCACAGCGAACCGGCCGTACTCGTCCAGCTTGGCCACGACGGGCCCGGCTATGAACAGGTCGGCGTCCGGGAAGGTCAGGAGGGACGGGCCGGTGAACGTCACCGTTCCGGCCAGGCCCCGCCCGTCCGGCCCCCGGTATTCGCCGACCACGGTCACGGTCGGGATGCTCACCGGAAGCGGGTACGTCTCCGTGGGCGTGCTCATGCGTCGTCCCCCTTCAGGAGCGTGTCAATGTGGGTGCGGAGTTCGCGGTTCTCAGATCGCAACTCGCCGACTTCCGCGCGGAGTCCGGCGTTCTCCAGGCGGAGAGCCTTCACTTCGACCACGAGCGTGGCCACGTCGTCCGCCAGCCGTGCGGAGCGCGCCGCCTGGGCCTCCGCTTCCTCCCGCCACGCGTCACGCGCGCCGGTCTTCACCTGCCGGAACACGAGCATGAGGAAGAGCGCGATACCGCCCGCTATCTCTGCCGCTCCCGACAACTTGTCCAGCTCCATGGGATGTCCCCCGTCTCACCCCACGAAGGGGTCATTCACGTTTCCGGCGTCACCCCAGGAGGAGTTACCGCCGATGTACCAGGCCCAGCCGTTGGGGCCCGCTTCAGGAATGCGCTCTTCGGGAAGCCCGGCGCAGTAGTGCATGGTGGAGATGCCGTACGACCCGTCGTCCGTGTTCGTGGACGGGATCGTGACGTATCCGATGGCTGACCGGTTGTTGCCGGACTGGTAAACGGCCCACTTGCCGTTACCGGCGTCCGTCTCGACACCGCCACCCCCCTGGGCGGCCGGGTCTTGCTCGAACTTCCACATGCCGAAGACCTGGAGCCGATTCACGGCCGGAGGAGTCGGGCCCACCAGGTACCGGTGTTGCAGTTCGATCGTGTACGTGGCCGTACCGTCGGCGTAGTCCCAGCCGAACGGGATGCCGTGGACCCACCGAAGGATGCCCGTACCGATGGCGCCCGGCGCAGTGGAACCGTGGATACGGAGCGCGGACGACGCACTCACACACTCCTTCTGGGCGTTGCCGTAGTGCCGGAACGCCGCCAGCCGGACCTCCGCTTCACGCTGGCCCTGGATCATGTTGGCCGTGATGAACTTCGTCTCCACCCGGTCGTACACCAGGCCCGTCACGTCGGAGATGCCACACGAAGACCAGGCGTTCCCGCCGACGGGCCCCCGGCCGATGGCCGCCCACTCCGCCGTGGGGTACCGGTCGAACTTGTTCAGAGACTCCGGCGCCCGCTCCGCAGCGTCCAGCCGTCGGCGAAGCTCCTTGATCTCCCGGCCCAGGTCCGGCGCGTGCGCGTTACGTTGCGTCGCCATAGGTGAACACTTCCTTGTTCGCAAGAGTCAGGGAGATCAGCTCAGTACCGTTCACGTCCACGGACGCCTGGCGCTCCGTCACGACGAAGTCCGTGGTGAGCTGGACGTATCCGTACGACGCGCGGACCGTCCCGGAGTTGCCCGGGGTGAAGTCGGCCGGCGCGTACATGCCCGGGTACACGGTCAGGGACGGGATGGCGATAGGTGCGCTACCGACGGCCCGCATGGCGTCGGCCTTGTCCACCAGGGCGTCCGTCTTCTTCACGTCGGAGAACGTGGTCACGACGGACTTCCGGGGCATCGTCTTTGCCAGGTCGGCGTTCGTCGCCGTGCCCAGGAGCTTCGTACCGTTGCCGTTGTCGGCACCGATGGCGTACACGTCCGTGGCCAGGGCGGAACCGTCTCCGGCCACCTGGGTCACGTCGCAGTTCACGCCGTGCTCCAGGGTCATAGCCAGGGGGCTACCGCCCCGAAGGGTCTTCAGGAGCCGGTGGCCCACTCGGCCGTCCTTCGTCCAGTACGGCTCATAGCGGAAGTTGAAGCCACCGGCGTCTTCGGCCAGCTCTTCAATGGCCTCCGCCACGTTCTTGAACTCGTACTTCGTCCACTTCCGGGTCCGGAGTCGGCCCGTCGTCGTGAGCCGGGACGTGTCGGTCCCGATGCCTCCGGCGTCGTTCCCCACCTTGACCCAGTCGGCCAGGAGATGGGCCTGGTCGGCCTTCCGGTCGTAGCCGGCCACCATGGCAACGCCCTTGTAGTACGAGTGGTAACCGGACGCGTTCAGGGTCAGGGTGTTCTGCGCCAGGTCCGCGGACCACGTCCAGTAGATGCCACCCCAGACCGGTTCGCCGTCCCGCAGCACGGCCAGCCCGCTCTTCAGCGGCACCAGGCTGGAGGGGTCGGCCTCCGGGGCATCCAGGGGGATCGTGACGGACGCGCTTCCGGTGTCGTTCAGGGTCTCCCCGTAGCTGATACCGGTGACCGGGAGGGTAGCGACCACCTTCCCGGTCCTGGCGTCCGTCTGCACCACTTCATAGCGGGCAGTCGGCATCGGTCCCCCTTACGAATTCCACGGGCTCTTCGCGAGCCGCACATTCACGTACAGATTCGAAATGACGCCGTCGGACTGGATCTCCAGCTCACCCGTGGTCATGAAGCCGAACCGGACCAGGCCACTCGTGGCCGTGGAGCCGTACGTCTGGCCGGAGGCCCCGTACGTGTTCTGGGTCGGGTAATCGATGGTGGAGGGCACGGTGGCGAAGCGGTTCAGCGTGGTGTAGTCGACGCCGGGACTGAACGTCGCCTGACCTGAGAACTCCCACTCCGTGGACGACTCACGCGCGTACAGGGTCCCGGTCGTGGTGATCGCGGTCCCGTCGGCGTCGAAGTTCTTCAGGGCGACCGTCCGCCACGGCCCGGGGTCGTTGGTGAACCACGCACCCGCGTCGTTCTTCACCCAGCGCTGGTTGTAGGTCAGTTCGTGGAGCACGGCCCCCACCCGGAAGCCAGCCGGGGAGGGCTTCACGCCGGACGCCCACTTCGTCGCGAAGTGGCCGGCAGACGGGGCCAGGAGCTGGTCCCCGTACTGGCCCGTGTACCTGGTGGCCGTGACCGTGAACGTGGTCGTGGCCTTCGGGACCAGGACCGTGGCAACGGCCACAGTCTTGGCTGGGCGGGCCGGAGCCGCCGGAGTGGTGGCCGGGGTCCCGGTCAGGATCTCCACGACGGCCTGGCCGCCCGTGGCGACGCGGACCACGACCAGGTCCAGGCGGGGGTTCAGCGTGGACGGGGCCGCCACGTCCAGCACGGTGCCCGTGGTCACCTGGGCGCACTCGTAACCGCCGGAGCTGTAGACGTACACCCGGCCCGGGTTCACCGTGACCGTGCGGTCCGTCTGGTTGTTGCTGGTCGTGAAGTCGACCGTGTCCGGGAACAGGTGGGCGCCGTTGCTGTCGCCGACCCACAACGCGTTGAACCGCGCCATGTCCGCGCCCAGGTAGGACACGCCGTCCTGGTACCAAACCGTGGAAGCCATGCCTCACACCCACCTATCTACCCAAGAGAGAACGGCGGTCGCTTGCGTGAGCGAGTCGCCATGGACCAGCCGGAGCCGGTGGTCCCCCGGCCGGTACTCCGGCCAGGTGGACCCGTTCAGCACGGACCCCGTGATGTCGTTGCCGCGCGAGTCGTACACGCGCTCCGCGGCGGAGTCGATGGAGAGCGACCCGGAGTAGGCGACGCTGAACCACGCCTTCGTCACGTCGTCGTGAAGGGTCGGGTTCGAAGCGTTCGTCATGCTGATGACCGGCCGGGCCGCGATGCTCCCGTACTGGCGGAAGCGCGCGACCGGGTCCGGCGGAGGAGCGGACGGAGCCACGATCGTGAACGGCATCGTGGCCGGGAACCTCAGACCCCCGTCCTGGGTCGCCCGGACCGAACTCCGGACCGTCACCTCCCGGGAGGCATCCCCCAGGATGTACGGCTGTGTGGCGAACAGCTCTACCGCCACGTTGCACACCCGGTTGGCGAAGTTCAGGTCAAGGGGCGCGGACCGCTTCCGGCACCGTGCCATGACGTACGCCGTCTGGTCGGCAGCCGCCCCCGGGAAGCGGAAGCGGAAAGCCGTCTCCGCTCCCAGGGTGAAAGCCGCCTGCACGGACGTAAGGGCATCCGTGAACTCCTCACGCGTCGACCCGTACACCTCCAGGGTCATCGTCACCGTGCGCCCGCCCAGGTAGTCGTCCCCGGCGTACAAGCCCTGGCGCTGAACCAGGGTCAGGTCCGAAGTGCGAACCTCCGGGAGCGTGAGCAACCCGTCCACGGCCACGATGGAGATGGGAGAGTCCGGCTCCCCCATCACCAGCCCATTGAACTCACACGTCCAGTCGTTCAGTTCCGCCATGGCGGCCCCCTCCCGGGTCGGTTACACGGGCTGTGTGCGGAGGGCCCACGCCACTTCGCGCCCGATTGCGAACGGGTCCGCCGTGCTGTGCACGTTGACCACCACGCCACCGCCAGACGGGCCGGCGTGGTTCGGGATCACGTTGGATCCCTTGGGCAAGTTGACCCACTCCGGGCCACGCTCACCGACGCGCGTAAGGCCACCGGCCGGACCACCCATGGCGCGGATCTTCGGAATGGGGTTGTCCGGGAGGTCAATGGAGAGCTTCCCCCACCCCAGCCGGTCCGGGATGGCCCAGTTCAGGAGATCCACGACGCCGTTAATCGCGCCCTTCGCGGCACGGCCCACGGCACTGGCCAGGGACGACGCGAAGCCGCCCAGCCGGGAAAGGCCGTTCTTGATGCCATCGATCACGAAGCCGCCCAGCCGCTTCGCCGCGCCGAGAACCGCAGCTCCGGCCGACAGCAGGCGACCAGGCAGGGACTTCACGAAGTTGACCACGGCGTCCAGGCCGGCCTTCGCCTTGTTCTTCACCCAGGCGAACGCGGTAGCCGTGGCTTCCTTGATCTTGTCCCAGTGCTTGATGATCAGCCCAGGTCCGGTGAAGTTCAGGAACAGGTTCTTCAGCCACGCGAACACGGCCTTGATCTTGTTCCAGACCCACTCGAATGCCTGCCCCGTCCACCGTTTGATTTTGTCCCAGTTGGCCCAGATCAAGATGGCCAGGCCGACGATGGCCGCGATGATGAGCGCGATCGGACCCATAGCGATAAGCCACGCGGCAGCCATGCGGGCCGCCTGGAGCATGGCCTGGGCACCCATGCGCACCCACTGTGCGACGACCAGGGCGCCGGACACGACGGCCTGGGCGCCCGCCTTGATCCAACCAGCGACCACAGACCAGTGGGCCAGCACTTGCGTTGCCGCGCTCGTGGTGGCCGTGGCCGACGAACTGACCCAGGCAGCCACGGCCTTGGCAGCCGCGATCGTGGATTGAACACCCCACGCCACGATGGCCGGCAGAAGAACGGTCGTGATGACGCCCGCCACGATGCTGAACGTCGTGGAATGCTGCGACACGAAGCCGCCCACCTTGGAGAAGATGGCCCCGACCCACGACAGCTTGGACGCCAGCCGCTCCACGGCCGGGATCACGGTCCCGCCCAGGAAGTCCACGACCCCCTGTTGCAGGCCCCGCGTGAACGCCTTGATCTTCGTGGCGGCGTTGTCGTGCATGGTGTCGCCAGCCCGCTTCGCGGCCCCGTCCACCTTGCCCAGCTTCTGGACGGCCGTGTTTACGTCCAGCTTGTACAGCGCGGCGCCCATGTCTTCCGCCTGGGTACCGAAAAGAGCCGTAGCGGCTGCCGCCCGGTCGGCCGGGTCCTTGATCCCCCGGAGGCCGTCCAGGGTCTGGCCCAGGGCCGTCTTCGCCGACGGGCCACCGGCCGCGATCTTCCGGCGCATGTCGTCAGCGCTCAACCCAATGGCCTTGAAGCCTTCCTTCGTGGTGTCGCTGCCATCAATGGCGCGAATGCTGAACTCCTTGATGGAGTCCGCCACCAGGTCGGCGTCCCGCGCTCCGCCCTTCAGGCCCTGGGATATCAGGCCCATGGAGGTCTTTCCGTCCAGGCCCACCTTCTTGAACTGAACGGAATACTCATTGAACGTATCCAACAAATCCTGCGCCTTGTTGGCGCCTACCTGGGTACCCCGGGCCAGGATGTCGAAGGCTTCAGTGGCGTTCTTCGCCATGCCGGTCTTCAGCATCTGGCCAACGGCATTGGCCGTCGGGCCCACTTCGTCGCCCAGGACCGACGCCACGTCCATGGCCTTTTTCGAGATGCTGGCCATCTGGTCAGCCGTGGCTCCGGCCGGGACCAGGCCCTGTTGCCACAGGTTCTTAAGGGCGTCGTTCGCGTCGGCGACCGACTCCCCGTAGCCCGAGGAGTACACGGCACCGGCGGCCTTGCCCAGCTTCGCGGCCTCCGTCGGAGACGCGCCAAGTTGGGCGGCCAACAGGTCGGTATCGGCAGCCTGGCCGATGGCCTCCATGACCCCGGCGCCCAGGGCAACCGCTATGCCGGCACCGGCCGCCGTGGCCAGGCCCTTGGCTTTCTCCGCGAAGCCAGACATCTCGTCCCCGGCTTCGCCCAGTGAGTCCACCAGGTCGGACACGTCGCCCAGTAGCGTGATTCTGATCGGTTCAGCCATGGGGCACCCCCTACGTCATGACGGGAGTGCGACGCTCCCCGGTACCGGAGCCGGTCGTCCGGCCCCGTGAAGCACGCGTGTGCTCTTTCTTTTCGTCCTCCACGTCACGGACCATCTGGTCCACCAGCGCGTTAAAGTCCCGGAGTTCCAGGGACCGCACGTCCCGCCAGGTCAGCCCGCGGAAATGGCCGACCAGGCGGGCGCACGTGATTACGCGCTGGTCCCGGTAGGGTCCTTGGGCTTGTTCTTCAGCTCCACGCGAAGGCGCCCGGCGTCCTCCAGCGTGAACTCCGGGTTATCCCGACGCTTCACGACGAAGGCCATGGCCTTCAGGAGCTTCGCCTTCTTCGCACCCGGCTTCGCCAGGGAGTCCAGCGGGGCGTCAATGATGTCTTCGATGATCTCGATTTCATCAATGGTCAGGGAGTCGATGTCCATCGACAGAACGTCGGCAGCCACGACGGGCTTACGAGCGGGCATTTAGTCACTCTCCAGGTAGTCCCGTACGACACCGGCAATGCGCCGTTCGTACGTGGCGGCCACAACGTCGCTCTTACGAGCCATGGCCCGGTACAGGAATCGGTTCGGTGAGATACCGCGTTTGCGGTAGCCGTAGTGGATGGCCGCTGCATACGGCACGCGGGCGGCCGAACCCGCTTTGATCACGGCCGACTTCGTGGAGGCCACGACCTTGATGGACTTGTCCAGCTTCCCCGGGCGGTACCTCTTGGACGACTTCGCGTCCCGGTGACCGTCCGGGGACTCCTTCACGGCTTGCGGGAGAAGCACCTGGGCCGACAGCTTGTTTGCTTCACGGACGGCCTTGTTCAGCTCACGGTCCCGGAGCTGTCGCACGTTCCGCTGAAGCTCACGAAGACCTTCCACCTGGATCGTGTACGCGGAGTTCCGGGCCACGAGCCACCCCCTACTCCCCGTCGGTGTCCGGCTCCACGTACGTCACGCGGATAGCGGGCGTACCGTCGCCCGGGTCCAGGACCCGGAACGGCAGGGAGTGAACGGTGATCTCATCCACCGACGACTCCGGAGACTCGCCGGTGAACTGGATGGCCGGGCATTCCACCACCAGGGAGGAACCCGCCAGGACGCCATCCAGGGACAGGGTCAGGGCGCAGACCTCACCGGCCACGAACGCGTCATACAGGCCCAGGGAGTCGGTCGTGAACTCCCCTTCCAGCTCACCCTCATACGACGGCATGGCGTTCCGGGTGGGCTGCTTTTTGAGCTGGTTGCCGCGGAGGAACCGGCGGTCCGTCTTCATGCCGCGCTCCCCCTTCAGGGAGAACTTCGACACGTCCAGGGGGACGGAGTTGCCGGCACGCTTCAGCGTGATGGCGGTCCGTGTCCAGTCGTAGACGTACGCGGCGTCCGGGTACACCGGCGCCACGATCTGGCCGGGGACGCTGGTGTGGGTCACGTCCTGGAAGTCGAAGGACACCGTGAGCGCCACGGCTTCCTCCACCTCCGCCGTAAGCTCCCACTCCGTCGCCACGCACCCCACGTGCTTGTAAGCGACCTTCGTCCCGTCGACCGTCGGCCGCACCATCTGGGCGGAGAACGACGGGGACGCGGAGTCCGCGGCCGTCTCCAGGACGTGGGTACGGACGCCACCCGCGGACGTAACGGTGACCTTGTCGAACGCGGCAGTGAGCAGAGAGCCAGCCCCGGCGTCCAGGACATCAATCTCCAGCTCTCCCTCCCCACCCATGTTCACGATGTTCCGACGGTCCGCGCGGGCAGTCTGCATGCCGGCCCGGAATCCCACGGATTCGATGAACTCCCGCTCCGTCTTCCAGGAGTCGGCCTTACCTTCGTACCCCTCCACGTCGGCGGAGAGGACGCCGTACGCGCTCTCCCGGCCGATGCCAATGCTTGCGTCAAGCGCCATAGCTTCGCGCTCCCTTCTTTCAGGTCACGCGCCCACGGACGCGGACGCGCATAGTCAGTGCGGAGTACGCGCCGTCGGTCGTCTCCGATGTCTCGACAGTCGCCGACTCCGGCCGTATGTCGACCAGGCCCGGAACACTGTTCCGGTCAACGGCTGCACACGCGCCCGTGATCGCGTCCCGGAGGACGTACACGCCGCGCTCCGCGTCCATGGGGTTGCCCGGGGAGATCACCAGGGCGTGGGCCTCTACGTAGCCCGTGACGCTGGTCGGCTTGCGCGGGCCGTCCCGCATGGCCACCGGCGCCAGGTCGTCGTCCGTGGACGCGCCCAGCCACACCTGTTGGCGTCGGTCAGCCTTACCGGTCTCAGCGAACGTGCATTGCACACCCGGCGGAACCGTGGTCTTCAGCGCTTCGAAGAGCGCCACCTTCGCATCAAAGATCAGTGCCACGCGGGCCCCCTCACATGAAGATGAACGGCAGCCGGACCCGGTACAGGTTCAGCTTCGCGTTTACCTCCGGGAGCGAAGTCGGCCGCCAGTTACCGCCCGCCTGGGCAAGCTGGATGGACCCGAACTCCGATTGGAGCTGGAGCGCGCGGTCCGGGATGCGGGAGACGTGGTCCAGCACGTACTGGCGGGCCAGCGTGCGTACACACCAGCGGATCGTCTCCGGCGTCGGGTCGTCGACGGTGTCCCACTTCCACCCGCAGTACACCTCTACGGTTTCCACCGCGAAGTCCACGGCCTCCGACAGGAGTTCGTCGGGGAACAACGACGCGTCGTCCAGGCCGTCCAGGGCCCGGATCTCATCTACTGTCGCGTACGACAAAGGTCCCCCTTCCCAGGGAACGGGGGTCGTCCCACTCCGGAGAGCGAGACGACCCCCGACCGGTTACCTGGATCAGGCCGACGGGGTGACGGTCAGGACCATCGCGGAACGCTCGTCCACCAGGAGACCGTCCGCACGCTGGATGAAGCGGTACACCACCTGGTCGTTCAGGAACTTGTAGTCCACCGAACGCTCCACGCGGAGCGGGCCAGCCATCCGAACGCGGTACTTGCTCAGGTCGGCGAACAGGACACGGTCATTCGGCATGCCGTCGTCCGTGAGGACCGGCTTACCGTTGAAGGTGTCGGGGGCGCCAGCGATGACGCTGGAACTCCAGAGGTACGTACCGTCGGCCGCCTTCAGCTTCCGCATCTTCGCGGCAGTCAGGTCCGACACGACGAACGCGGCGTTCGCCCGGTACGAGCTGGGAAGCTCGTAGAACAGATCAATCAGGGCGTCGGACACGGTGGTGTCCTTGGCGTTGGCGACGTAGGTAGCCGTGGCGTCCGGAGCGGCGTTCAGAATGCCCATCGGCTGGTTGGTGCCGGTGCCGGTCAGGAAGTGCCGGCCCATGCCGTCACCGATCGCGGGGCCCGCGTCGCTGACGAGGAAGCCGACCAGGTCCAGGGCCTTGTCCTGGATGAACTCAGTCGACACGGTGGACGCGTAGGCGTACTTGTACGCACCGACCGACCGCTGAACGGTGGACGGGGTGGACTCACCGATGGTGCCGTTCTCGCCGACGATGGAAGCCGACGCGCGACCCACGATCACGGTGAAGTCAATGGGCTGGCCATCCGACGTAGAGACGATGCTGGCGCCACCGCGCATGATGGTGGACCGCTCCTTGGCCTCCGCCAGGAGCTGGCCGTATAGGGTGCGGGCCAGGGCGTCCTTACCGGTCGTGGTGTCGACGGTCGCGCGGAACTCCATGGACTGGCCCAGGGACTCCGGGGCGCCAAGGCTCCGGAGCTGGTCGGCCTCCGACGGAGCGTCCGAACGCTTCTGGGCACCGCCCTGGAACTGGGACATGAGGGACTGGACGGAGTCGTTCGCCTTCAGGGCCTCGATGCCGCGCTTGATCCTGCCGTCAAAGTCGGCGACGGCCAACAGAAGGTTGGACTCCTTCTCCCGCGCTTCGGCGGTCATGTCCTTACCCGCGAACTCCTCCGACAGGGAACGAAGCTCGTGGGTCGCACGCTCGCGCGCCTCGAAGTTGGCGGACAGGGTGGTGGCGTCCATCAGACGCTCCTCTCAGTAAGTGCGCGGAGTGTGCGCGCGGTGAAGTCGTCACCGGCCGGGATGGCCGGGTGGTCGGTCACGGCCGGTGCGTCGTCGGTGGCCCGCTCTTCAGGGGCGAACTCACCGATGCCCAGGGCCCGCTCCACGGAGCGAAGGGCCGCCTGGGTGGTGGGGTAGGCCGGGTTCACGACCGGGCCCACCTCCATCACGTCCATGGCCGTGATCTCCCGGACGGGAAGGCCCGTCTCCGGGTCGTCGGCTTCGGACCGACGTTGTCCGCCGTCCAGCACGCGGAACGTGAAGGACGACCCGGCCAGGTCCCCACGCGCCAGGAGTGCGGCAACGTCGCGGCCGGTCGTGGTGTCGGGCAAGTCGATTTCGTACCAACCGCCTTCACGGTCTTCGCCGACCGTGAGAGTCCCCGAAGAGACCCGGCCCAGGAGAGCCTGGGTGTCGTGGTTGAACGTGGCGTACACGTCGTTCTGTCGAAGCGACGGGGCGCCAGCACCCGGCATGATCCGCTCACGGAAGCCGCCCAGGTTGTGCGACAGCTCGTTGAAGCGGTACGCGTACCCGCGCATCACCACACGGCCGTCATCACGGGCACGCTCTTCCAGCGGGCTTACGGCGAAGCGGAGTTCACGCGTCTCCGTCATCCGGTCCCCCTTCGGCCGGCACGTCGTCCGGCTGGTCGTCCGGCTCTTCTGGGTCCGGCTCTTCGGTGTCCGGGGCCGGTGGTTCGATGGCGGGCGCCGGGGCCGGAGGCTCTTCGTCGGCTCCCACGTCGGTCAGGTTCATGGGCACCCGGTACGTCTCGCCAATGCCGTCGGGCAAGGGCGCCAGGTCTTCCGCGGCGCGGACTTCGTCAATGGAGTAGATGCCGTTCATCAGGCCGACGGCGTACAGCTCCATGCGCTCCTTCGGGGCGCCGCGCTTGATCTCGTCCAGGTTGAACTTCACGAAGCGGAACCGGTCGGCCGTCTCCGCGAAGATGAGCCGATCGAAACCGGCTTCGATCCGACGAAGCCACGGGAGAAGGGAGAACGTCGAGAACGCGATGTTCTGTTCAGCCAGGCCCGAACCCCATGAAGTGGAGTTCGTGGCGTCGGATATCAAGTGAGGCGGAACGCCGAAGATGCGCGCAATCTCCGGGACCTGGAACTGGCGGGTCTGGAGAAACTGGGCTTCGTCCGGGGACATGGCCACCTTGGAGAACCGCGCGCCCTCCGTGAGCAGCGCCACCCGGTGGGCGTTGTCCACGCCGGAGTTCGCCACCCGCCACGCATCCCGCGCACGGGCCAGGCCGTCCTCCGACATGGACCCGGGAACCTCCACCACGGCGCCGGGCATGGCTCCGTTGCGGAAGAAGTGGGCCCCGTACTTCTGGGCCGCCAGCGCCAGGCCGATGGACTCCCGCGCGTATGAGACGGGCGAGACACCCGCGAAGTCACCGGGCAGCATCATGCCGGGGATGTGGAGCACGTCCCGCGGGGTGAACCAGCCCAACGCCACTTCGTTCCCGTCGGCGTCGATGTCGAACGCCTCGAAGACCTTCCGTCGCTGGCCGTCAATCAGGACCATGTGCGGGATGATCTTCGTTGGGTCCAGCACGTCCAGGCCGACGATGTTGGGCCCGGCCCACCGGATGGCCAGGTACGCGTTCCCCTCCAGGAGAAGGGACAGCACCGTCTGGGACAGGATGTCGATACGGCCCATGCCGCCGGGCTCCGCGTTCGGGAAGTCCAGCCACTCCGGAGACGTGATCTCCTTCCGGGCTCCGCCCCTCTTGGAGTACACGCTGATGGGAAGGGTCGCGATCGTCTCCGACAGGAGCCGGACGCATCCGAAGACGGCCGACACCTGGAGAGCTTCAGTCGATGTGACCCGCTCCCCGGACGACGTGGTCAGGCCGTACACCGTCGGGTCGTACGGCTCCCACGCACGGGCCTCCGTGGCCGGAGAATGGCCCCGGCCGATCAAGTTGGACCAGAACCCCATGGGGCCCCTCCGTCCGCTCACGCGGGCGCCAAGGGCCTCCCGCTTACCAGTCGTTGAACATGTCGGGGTCGTCGGGCAGCCCGCCCACGACGTGGATCCCTTCGGCGTCCTCCCACGTCGCGACGATCGGGGAGTCCGTGATGCCGTTGTCTTCGCGCCACATCACGGCGCCGTGGACGGCCAGGATCATGGCCACGGCCGCGTCAATCTTTCGACCGGACGCCCCGTGGTTCTTCGTGATCCGAACGCCCCGGTAGTCGTCCTTCACCACGGCGTTCTGTACGTGGCGGGCCAGGGTCGCGTCCCCGTTGTGGGTCATGCGGTCGTCCATCACCACGTCGTACACGGCCTTGGTGGCCGGCACGATCCGGGCCAGGGAGTTCGTCGGGAACTCTTCGATCAGGTCCGCCAGGCCGTGGTCCATGGCCAGGGACTCCAGGGTCTCCTCCAGCCAGTACGGGTCAGAGATGATCCCGCGGACCTTGAAGCGCGCAACAGCGTCCAGGATCTCCCCCTTCACCGCTCCCCGTGGCGTGCGCCAGTGCGGGTCATCGGCAGGGGCTTCCCAGACGGCCAGGGGCTCCGTGTGAAGGTCCCGGATGCGGCACGCCACGATGGCCGTGCAGTCGCCTTTGTGGGCGCCGTCCACGCCCAGGATCACGGCGTCCCCGTCGGCCAGGGGGTCGTCAGTCTGGGTCCGTCCGTCCCACTTCCCGTGAGGGAACCAGGACGCGTGACCACCGACTACCCACTGATTGATCCGGTAGGTACGCCACTGGACTTCGTGAGTCGACAGGGACGAAGACTTGAACTCCGCTTCCGACAGGAGTTCCCACGCCGGGTTGTACCGGCGCCAGACTCCCGGGTCGTACGGGTCCACCTCTTCGTTCGGGTCCGGCCCCCACCAGTGCAGGGTGAACGACGGGTCTTCGACTTCGCCGCTCCGGACCTTCCGGCCGTACTCGTACAGGCGGAAGTACGGGTATTCGTTGCCCACGTTGGGGCCCGCCGTGGAGATGGCCAGCATCAGGGGTTGCTTACGGGCAGCCGACCCCAGCCGCATAGCGGCCCACAGATCGTCCGCCTTTTGCTGGGCCAGCTCATCGAACACAACCATGGTGGGCGAGAGACCCTGGGCCGACCCGGCGTCCGCGGACAGGACCCTGTACTCCCCGCCATTGCGATGGCACCGGATCACGTCCCGCTGAACGTCGCACATCCCCCGGAGATCCGGGTTCCGCTGGATCATGCCCTTCGCTGCCTCGAAGCACAGCCGGGCCTGTTGCCGGTCGTTGGCCACGGAGTACACCCGGGGCGACGCGTCCGACGTATCGGCAATCAGGCCGTACACCGCCAGGGCCGCACCCAGCTCCGTCTTCCCGTTCTTCCGGGCCATGCCGATGATGGCGGTACGCCGGGTCCGGACGTTGTTGGCGTCCGTGGCGTACACATCCCGGATGATCTCCTTCTGGAACGGGAGGAGCTTGAAGGGCTGGCCTTCGTACGACCCGCCCAGGGTCAGGAAGTTCTCCACGAACTTGATGACCTTCTCCGCCTGGGGGAGCTTCCTAACCACGGCTCCCCCTTCAGAGATCCAGGAACGTCTCCAGGGCCGACTTCCGGACCTGGGCAGCCGAGATGCCCAGGCGAAGCCGGGACTCCGGCGTGAAGCCGATGACGGTTTCGATGGCCCGTAGCTCCTTCTCCGTCGACTCCACGTAGCGGAGGAGCGGGTGGGCCACGGGCTGGCCGGAGTAGCCGGACGACATGAAGCCGTCGGCGTCGACCTGGCCCATCAGTTCGGCCCGCCGGTCGTGAAGCTCCGCGTATCGAAGGATCACGTTCCGGTCGGTGTCCGGGGAGTACGCACCAGCGCCAGCCGCCCAGACGGACCGCCAGACCTCCCGGCCCGTCTCGCCCAGGTGGGCAGGGACCCGGGGTGCGCGACCCTCATGGACGACCGGGGCCGCCGGTGCCTCAGTGGCGGGGGACGTGTGGCCGGTCCGGGTGTCCGGACTCTTGCTTCGTGCCACGTTCCCACCTCCTTACGGGGTCTTACCGACCCCTTCACGGGCACCTTTCTGCGGGGTACATAAGGGGCACCACACTGGGTGACCTGGGCGGACGCCCGTTGGGGGGCCCGGCGGGCCGGGGTCCGGGCTCACACCCGGGACGCGTTTTCCGAGCTGGGGCCGGGATCGCCAGGGCCCATCGGCCTGGACTTCGGACCCGCTCTCCCCCTCCGTGCCGGCAGTCATCGACCGAACAGCGCACGGTCCTCACGGGTCTTGAGCCGGTGGCACTCACCGTCGAGGAGCTGGAGGTTAGACACCACGTCCATGCCCCCGTTAGCCAGGGCCACACGGTGGTCCACGTACAACGCAGTGGCTGGCCATGGCACACCGCATCTCTCGCAGTAGCCATGACCAGCCTTGTCAACAGCACGGCGCATGCGTGCTGCTGCACCATCCCCCGTCGCCATACGTACACGCCGTACAGCGTTGGTCTGTGCGTTGCGCCCACGCTCGTACTGGGCGTGGTGCAGGGAGCATCGGCCTCCCTTCTCTGCCCAGGCCCTACAGTCCAGGCACCGCCTACGCATGGGGAGCCCCCCTTCCCAGCGGAACAGTGTTCCGGTGGAACGCGGCACCCCAAGGGCGCGTCCGCATCTCATTGCATTGCATTGCATTGCGTTTCGCTGCCATGAGTTCCCCCAACCTGACATGCCAGGTCCGCAACCTGACATGTCAGGTTGGCCCGCTGCGAATTCGCAGCACTGCGTTTTCGCACCCCCCGAGTCGCATCATGCGACGGATTTGGAACATGATGCGACTCCCGCCCCTCACCAAGACCAACAGGCCAGGTCAAGGGCCAAGGCAAGCTATCTTGCATGCGGATCTGGATATCTTGCTTGCTCGCTCGCTAGCAAGATCTCCATGTGGAACTCGCCGAGTTCCACATGGAACTTTCCTGGGACCTACCTAGAACGCTTGCCGACCTACCTAGAACTCTCGCCGTGTTTAGCGCGCTAAACAATCTCGTAAGGCGACAGCGGCCCATCGGAAGCGCTACCGTTGCACCAACAGCAACGCCGCCCGCGTGGGCGTTATTTGGCGTGCCCGAACACTGGAGAGAGAGCCGTGAGCGACCCTCAGACCCCCATCATCAAGATCCACACCAAGAGCGTGCGTCTCTCCGTGTACCGCATTCCGCCGTGGTTACTCGTATCCTTCGCAACCATCGTCGGATCGGGCGGCGTTGGGTGGATCATCACCAACCGATAGCCCCCGAAGGGAAGTCTCTCCCCTGCCACCGGCGCGACCCGGGACAGGGGCCTGGAGGCCGTTCGCTACACGGCTCACGGGCCGGTGTTCCCAACCACCCGCCGGTGGTTGGTACTGGCTTCCCTGTGCGCTTACACCACTTCCAGGAGATGACGGGCCGCCCGTTCCGCGCACAGCCCAGGCTCTCCCTGGGTGTTACGTGCTGGGTGGAACGTTGGGCCCTGGCACTTCCGACCGGACTCGAACCGGCGCACAGTGGGCCTCGTTGGACCCTGCTCTACCACTGAGCTACGGAAGCAAGGCTCTACCCGCCCCGCTCTACCCGGAGGAGAGAGACGGGGAACGGGGCAGGGAGCCACGAGCGGGAAGGGTCGGTGTCGACCGCCCCAGGGGCACCGGTCCGAGTGACCGAACTCCCTTCCTGCTCAATGTAGTTCTGTGGGGGCTGTGACATCGGCCGTAGCGGTCGCGCGAGGAACGGCCCGGCCGCCAGGGCCCTCCGCCGGGGGCTCCCGCGCCGTCCCGGCTGGGCACAGCAAGAAAAGTGCTGTCCGTACCTTCTTCCTCATACGCGTTATAGAGAAGAAGGGGGTAACAGCAGTTCTTTTGCTGTAGGACTCACGCCCAGTGACTGTCACAGCCCCCTTCGTCACAGAACGCGAGAGAGGGCCGCATCCCTGGCGGGGAACGGCCCTCAACTGGCGTGGCTGGTGGGCGTGGTCGGCGACAGGGCGCGACTCACGCACATCAGGCGGTAGCGGTGAACTCCTCTTGCTCCTCGTAGTCCTCCGGCTTCGCCCAGGTGATGGTCACGCGCTCATCCCCCTTGAATCGCTTCTGTGCCCCCTCCGGGAGCCGGGTCACGCGCAACTCATCAATGGCCAGGCGGAGAAGGTCCCGGCGGAGCGGTAGGTCCGCGTCATCCCACGCGGCGTCCAGTTCCTCCTCCTCCAACAGGAACGAGATGTCCACGCCGGGCCCGGCACCGGTGCGATCCAACGTCTCCTGAGCCTCCATCACGGCCTGGTTGGCTTCCTTCAGGAGTCCGGGGAAGTACCGGGCGGCCGGGCCGTCGTAGTGGCCCGCCTGGCGGTCCTTCATGAGCCGTTGGAGGTTGGCGTCCGCCGCGCGAAGTGCGGTCCGGGCCGCCTGTACGTCCTCCGTCTCCTTCGGCGCCTTGATGGCCGCCCAGCGCTGGGCCACGGCCACCAGGAGCGGGTCTTCGTAGTCGGCGTTCGTGAGCTGGTCTTTCCATCGCTGGACCACGTACGCCTCCAGGGACGTGCCCATGGCTGACGCCGGGGCCGGGCACGGCTTCACCTTGTCCTTGTTGCACTGGTACGAACGACCTTCGAAGGTCATTGCCCCGCCGCACGAATCGCACTTCGTGATGTCGGTCAATAGGTGCTTGGCAAGGCCCGTACGGGGGACGCCAATCGTCTGGGGAAGTCGGTGGCCAGCCAGGGCCTGTTGCGCCTCCCGCTGGTGTTCGTCGCTCACCAGGGCCACCCCGACACGGACCAGCTCCCCGCGCTCGTTGCGGTACCGGATCCGCTTCCCCTTTCCCCGCTCCTGAGTGTGCGTGGTTTGCCATCCGGCGTACGCCGGGTTCTGGACGATGTGGTACACCACCTGGTTACTCCACTGGCCGCCCGATGCCGACGGGATGCCGTCGGCATTAAGGCCGTTGGAGATGTCCCGGGTGGACATGGTGGCGGTCCGGGCTTCCATGTGGATGCGGACCGCCACGTCCGCCTTCGTCAGGTTCGCCAGTCGCTCCGGCACCCCTGCCGGAGGTTCCGCGTCCTCTCCCCGCGGGATGGCCCAAGCCAAATCCGGTATGAGCTTCCGCGTCTTCGGGTCCATGGCCAGGCCATAGGGGGTCGCGCCAGCCACCCACATCCCGGAGTCCCGCTGAAACGACTTCGTGTCCTTCACCCGGCCGGAGATCCGTTCGGACTCCTCGCGCGCGTCCTCCGCCCGGTTGATGATCTGGCGCCGGTCCCGCGGGTTGGAACTGTCCAGGTAGTCGTCATGGAAGATCAGTCGGCGCGGCGGAGACCCGTCCGCCGGTTCCAGGATGGTCAGGACCGAGCCGGCACCCTTACGGCTCCAGCGGTCCACGCGGTAACACCAGAGCGTCCCGACTTCGCCTTTCGAGACGGCCGCCAGGGCCTTGTCATAGTCCGGCCGCTTGATGTCCCGGTACCCGGACAGAAGATCCTTCCAGACGTGCCGGACGGTCTTCCCCTCCCGCTCCGCCCACCGGCGTCCCAGTGCTTCCTGGGCGTCCGTCGACAGGTCCCGCCGGTGGCCGGACACCTTGGTTGACTTGCGGACGTAGAGGTCCACCAGGTCGGCCGGGTCGGCACTCAGGAAGGTGTCGGGTATCGGCGCGCGCACGGTCGGGGACATCCGTTCAGTATGCATTCTTGGCCTGGTCTCTCTAATGGGGTAGTGTCCGACTACCCCAGAAGCCGATCATCCCCATCAGGGAGGGGAAGAACACCGGCCAGAAGTCGGCGTCCCAGCCGAGGGTGCCGGGCTGGTCGAGGAGCGGGCCGAGGCCGCCGGCCTTCGTGGCCATCCAGATCAGCAGGGCGACCGCGCCGACGAGGACGAACGGCGCGGCCCAGTTCTCGAAGCGGCGCAGCGTCTCCATCCCCCGGTGGATGATGGCGAGTTCGAGTGCCCAGAAGGCCGCGAAGGACAGCCACAGCGTCCAGGGATAGCCGCCCACGGAAGCGGCGTCGGACCAGCCGCCGCCGGATATCTTGCCGAGCAGCAGGTAGACGCCCTGGCCGCCGATCCAGGTCTGGATGCCGAACCAGCAGCAGGCGACGGCCGCCCTGAGCAGCGCGGGCAGGTTGGCGCCGCGCAAGCCGAAGGAGGCGCGTGCCAGGACGGGGAAGGGGATGCCGTATTTGGGCCCGGCGTGGCCGGTGAGCAGCATCGGGCCGAGGACGACGACGTTGGCCAGGGCGATGGTGAGGACCGCCTGCTTCCAGTCCATGCCGAGCGCCACCAGGCCGGAGGCGAGGGTCCAGGAGGGGATGTTGTGGGCCATGCCGATCCACAGCGCGGTGAAGTTGTAGGTGGTCCAGCGCCGTTCGGCGAGCGGAACCGGCCGCAGGTCGGCGTTGCTGTAGCGGCCGTGCGGGTCGATCGCGCCGGGCGCGGGCTCCACCCGGCCGTCCGCGGCGGTGCGCTGTCCCGCCGCCGCGAGGGGGAGTTCCGGCGGCACGGGAGGGGAAGTCGCGGTCATGCGGAGACCTTTCGTCCGGTGCGGCCGGCCGGCCGCCGGTGACCCCGTGCCTCCGGCGGCGTGCCCCGGGCACGCGGGCACGCGGGCGCCCGGGTGCCCGCTCAGCCGGCGAACGCGGGGATGACGTAGGTGCCGTAGGCGTCGATGGTGGCTTCCTTGGCGTCGTGCATGGCGTAGACGGCGAACTGGTCCACGCCCAGGTCCTTGAGCTGCCGCAGCTTGGCCAGATGCGCCTCGGGCGGGCCCAGCAGGCAGAAGCGGTCGATGATGGCGTCCGGTACGAACGCGGTGTCGGGGTTGCCCGCGCGGCCGTGGTGGGAGTAGTCGTAGCCCGCCCGGTTCTTGATGTAGGCGGTCAGCTCGTCGGGGACCATGCCGGAGTGTTCGCCGTAGCGGCCGACGAGGTCCGCGACGTGGTTGCCGACCATGCCGCCGAACCACCGGCACTGCTCGCGGGCGTGCGCGAGATCGTCGCCGACGTAGGCGGGCGCGGCGACGCAGATCGTGACGTCCGCCGGGTCGCGTCCGGCGTCCACCGCGGCCGCGCGGACCGCCTTGATCATCCATTCGGTCAGGAACGGGTCGGCGAGCTGGAGGATGAAGCCGTCCGCGAGCCGGCCCGCCATGGCGAGGGCCTTGGGGCCGTACGCGCCCATCCAGACGGGCAGTTTGCCGTCCTTGATCCACGGGATCTTGATGCGGTGGCCGCCGAGATCCGCCTCCCGGCCCTCGGCCAGGTCGCGGATGACGCCGATCGCCTCCCCCAGCTTCGCCAGGGTGTTGGGGGGCCGGCCCGCCACCCGCATCGCGGAGTCGCCGCGCCCGATGCCGCAGACCGTGCGGTTGCCGTACATCTCGTTGAGGGTGGCGAAGGTGGAGGCGGTGACCTCCGGGGTGCGGGTGGAGGGGTTGGTGACCATCGGGCCGACGATGAGGTGTTCGGTGTGTTCCAGGATGCGGCTGTAGAGGACGAACGGTTCCTGCCACAGGACGGCCGAGTCGAACGTCCAGCCGTAGCGGAAGCCGTTGCGCTCGGCGCGGCGCATCAGGGCCACGACGGCGGATCCGGGCGGGTCGGCCTGGAGGACAACTCCGAAGTCCACAGCAGCACTCCTTAGACGAGGTACTGGCAGGTGCCGCGCGGGATGTACAGCCCGTGGCCCGCGCGTCCGGCGTACTGACGCCGGTCGATGACGAGTTCTCCGCGCGAGAGCACGGTCTCGACCCGTCCGGTGAGCCGCTTGCCCTCGTACGCCGAGTAGTCGACGTTCATGTGGTGGGTCTCGGCGGACAGGGTCTGCTCGGCGGTGGGGTCGTAGATGACGAGGTCGGCGTCGGTACCGGGGGCGATGGTGCCCTTCTGCGGGTAGAGGCCGAACATCCGGGCCGGGGTGGCGCAGGCGATCTCGATCCAGCGGCGGCGGCTGATGCGCCCCTCCACGACGCCCTGGTGGAGGAGGTCCATCCGGTGCTCCACGCCCGGCAGGCCGTTGGGGATACGGGAGAAGTCGCCGCGCCCCAGCTCCTTCTGGCCGCGGAAGCAGAAGGGGCAGTGGTCGGTGGAGACGACCTGGAGGTCGTTGGTGCGCAGCCCCCGCCACAGCGCCTCCTGGTGTTCGCGGGGCCGCAGCGGCGTGCTGCACACGTACTTGGCGCCCTCGAAGTCCGGCTCGGCGAGGTTGTCGGTGGACAGGAACAGATACTGCGGGCAGGTCTCGCCGAAGACGTTCAGTCCCTTGTCGCGGGCCTGCGCGATCTCCGCGACGGCCTCCTCGGCGGAGACGTGCACGACATACAGCGGGGCCCCGGCGACCCGCGCCAGTTGGATGGTGCGGTGGGTGGCCTCCGCTTCGAGCAGGACGTGCCGCACCTCGCCGTGGTAGCGCGGATCGGTCCGGCCGGCCTCCAGGGCCTGCTGGACCAGTACGTCGATGGCGATGCCGTTCTCCGCGTGCATCATCACCAACCCGCCGTTGCCGGCGGCCTGTTGCAGGGCCCGCAGGATCTGCCCGTCGTCGCTGTAGAAGACGCCGGGGTAGGCGGTGAACAGCTTGAAGGACGTCACGCCCTCGGCGACGAGGAGGTCCATCTCCTTGAGGGTGTCGTCGTTCACGTCCGAGAGGATCATGTGGAAGGCGTAGTCGATGGCGCACCGGGCGTCGGACTTGGCGTGCCAGAGGTCCAGGCCGGCGCGCAGGGCCTGGCCGCGGGACTGGACGGCGAAGTCGATGATGGTGGTGGTGCCGCCCCACGCCGCGGCCCGGGTGCCGGTCTCGAAGGTGTCGGAGGAGGCGGTCCCGCCGAAGGGGAAGTCCAGGTGGGTGTGGGCGTCGACGCCGCCCGGGACGACGTACTTGCCGGTGGCGTCGATGACGCGGTCCGCGGATTGGCTCCAGCTCTCCCCGAAGGGGCTGGTGTGCGCGGCGAGGGCGGCGACGCGGCCGTCCTCCACCAGGACATCGGCGTGGATCTCATCGGCGGCGGTGATGACGAGCCCGCCCCGGACGACCGTACGGCTCACAATCCTGCTCCTTCCACACCAGCGACATCGGCGGCACCGGAAGGCGGAGCTCGACGCGCACCCTCTCCTCGGCGGGCAGGCTCCGCTGACACCACGTCACAACCGGTCTACACCCGTAGATACCGGTTGAGAAGGAGACCGTAGAAGCATGTCACCCACGGTGGCAATACCGTGACCGTTAATCAGCGGCGACATTCGTGTTGCGCGGACGGTCAGCCGGGCGGGGCAACGCCGGGCGGGCCGGGCACCGGCGGCCCGGGCCGCCCGGAGGGGTGCGGGGGTGGCCCGATGGGCAGGTATCCGCCGACGCCGGCGGGCCCGCCGCGCGAGCGGCCGCACGTCAGGACGGACGACGCAGAAAGGCGACAGGTCATGGAGCAGCACACACCATGGGAGTTCTCCGACGACCGGGGGCGCCTTGCGGTCGCCGGTGACCGGCCGACGCGGATCGTGGCGTACATACAGGCCGGGGCGACGCTGTGGGATCACGGTATACGCCCGGTCGGGGTCTTCGGGTCCCAGCACGACGGCCCCGCCCCCGATCCGGCCAAGAGCGGTGAGCTGCCGCTCGCGGACATCCCGTATCTCGGCTCCGGCGACGCGCTGCATCCGGACACCCTCCTGGAGGCCGGACCGGACCTCGTGGTCGCCGTCACCTACGACGGCGAGCAGGTCTACGGCCTGGAGGCGAAGACCGCCCTGGAGCTGGAGGCCGAGGTCCCGGTGGTGTGTCTGGCGGTGGGGCCCGGGCGCGGTCTGGCCGAGGTCCGCGAACGGTTCGCGGCGCTGTCCGGCTCGCTGGGCCTGGGCGAACCACTGGCGTGCGCACGGGAGTTGGACGCGGCGGAGGACGCCCTGCGGCAGGCGACGGGCGGGCCGGCGCGCCCTCGCGTGGTGGCGCTGTCCCCGGCCGGCCCGGACCGTGTCCATCTGGCCCGGCCCGGCGCCTGGCCGGACCTGCGGGCGCTCGCCGAGCACGGCGTCGGCCTGGTGGAGCCGGCCGCCGGGTCCGGCGCGAACTGGTCGACGGTCGGCTGGGCGGAGGCCGCCGGGATGCGCCCGGACGTCGTCCTGACCGACGTACGGGCCAACGCCGCCCGTCCCGAAGCCCTGCGCACCGACGAGCACTGGCGCGCGATCGAGGCGCGGGCGCGGCTGCTGCCGTGGAACCCCGAAGCTCCGTGCAGCCGCCGCGCGCACACCCGCTTCTTCACACTGGTGGCCGACACGGTGCGGGCCGTGGCGGGGGCGGGGGCGGAGGGGTAGGCGGGGGCGGCGGGTAGGCGGGCACGGCCGGAGCGGGAAGGCCGGCGGGCGCCCTCCTCCCCCGGTGCGTCGGCGGCCGCCGTTCCCGGGTGCGTCGGCGGCCTCCTCCCCGGGTGCGTCGGCGGCCGCCGTTCCCGATGCCCGGCGGCCGTCCTTCACGGTGCCCGGTCGCCGTCCTACCCCGCGACCAGCCGGTCCCGCACCGCCCGCAGCGCGTCCGCGAGCAGGGCCGCGCCTTCCTCGGCCTCCGCCACGGTCAGGGTCATCGGCGGGGCGATGCGCAGGGACGCGCCGCCCTGGCCGCCCTTGCCGATCAGCAGGCCCCGTTCGCGGGCCTCCTCGATGACCAGGGAGGCCGCCTCCGGCGAGCGCGCGTCGGTGCCGGGGCGGACCAGCTCGACGCCGATCATCAGGCCGCGGCCGCGCACCTCCCGGACGAAGGACATCCCGGCCGCGACCGCCCGCAGCCGCTCGATGAGCAGGCCGCCGACGCGCCGGGCGTTGCCCTGGAGGTCGTGTTCGAGGAGGTAGGTGAGGTTGGCCAGGCCCGCGGCCATCGTGACCGGGCTGCCGCCGAAGGTCGAGATGGAGTTGGCGGGGAGGGCGTTCATCACCTCGGCGCGGGCGACCACGCCGCCGATGGACATGCCGTTGCCGATGCCCTTGGCGAAGGTCAGCATGTCCGGCGGGCCGTTGTCGGCGTGCGCCTGCCAGCCCCAGAAGTGGTCACCGGTGCGGCCCCAGCCGGTCTGCACCTCGTCGCTGATCCACAGGATGCCGTGCCGGTCGAGGACCTCGTGGAACGCGGCGTAGAGGCCGTCGGGGGGCGCGGTGAACCCGCCCACGCCCTGGATCGGTTCGGCGATCAGCGCGGCGACGCCGCCGGCGGTCTGCTGGAGCATGTCCTCGAGGTCCGCGACGCAGGCCGCGATGTACTCGGCGTCGCCCAGGTGCGCGTACGGGCCGCGGCTGCGCACCCCGCCGTGCACGTACAGCGTCTGGAGCGGCGAGAGGCTGGTCGGCGACCAACTGGCGTTGCCGGTGACACCGATGGAGGAGAACGACCGGCCGTGGTAGCTGTTGCGCATCGCCAGCACCTGGTTGGAGCGGCGGTGGGTGGTGGCCAGCAGCAGGGCCGCGTCGTTGGCCTCCGTGCCGGAGGTGGTGAAGAAGACGCGGGCATCGGCGATGCCGGAGAGGGTGGCGATCCGCTCGGCCAACTCGACCATGGGGCGGGAGAGATAGAGCGTCGAGGTGTGGATGATGCGGCCGGCCTGCTCACCGACCGCCTTGGTGACCTCCGGCAGGGCGTGCGCCGTCATGGTGGTGAGGATGCCGCCGAAGAAGTCGAGATAGCGGTTGCCGTCGGCGTCCCAGACGTGCCGGCCCTCGCCGTGGGTGATTTCCAGCGGGCGTTCGTAATAGAGGCTGAGCCAGGAGGGCAGGACGGCGCGGTGGCGGTCGTACAGGCTCGGGGCGTCGTGGGTCACGGCCGCACCAGCCCGTCGTAGGCGTCGGGACGGCGGTCGCGGTAGAACGCCCACTGCTTGCGGACCTCGTCGATCATCGCGAAGTCGAGGTCGCGGACGACGAGTTCCTCCTTGGAGTCACTGGCGACCTCGCCGACGAACTGGCCGCGCGGGTCCACGAAGTAGCTCGTGCCGTAGAAGTCGTTGTCGCCGTACTCCTCCACGCCGACCCGGTTGATCGCCGCGATGAAGTACTCGTTGGCGACGGCCGCCGCGGGCTGCTCCAACTGCCAGAGGTAGGCGGACAGGCCGCGGGAGGTGGCGGAGGGGTTGTAGACGAGCTGGGCGCCGTTGAGGCCCAACTGCCGCCAGCCTTCCGGGAAATGGCGGTCGTAGCAGATGTAGACGCCCACCTTGCCCACGGCGGTGTCGAAGACCGGCCAGCCGGCGTTTCCCGGTTTGAAGTAATACTTTTCCCAGAAGCCTTTGACCTGCGGGATGTGGTGTTTGCGGTAGCTGCCCAGGACCGTGCCGTCGGCGTCGATGACGGCGGCGGTGTTGTAGTAGAAGCCGGACTGCTCGATCTCGAAGACCGGCACGACGATGACCATGCCGGTCTCGGCGGCCAGCGCCTGCATGCGGCGCACGGTCGGGCCGTCGGGCACGGGCTCGGCCCAGCGGTAGTGCTCGGGGTCCTGGACCTGGCAGAAGTAGGGGGCGTTGAAGACCTCTTGGAAGCCGATCACCTTCGCGCCCTGCGCGGCCGCCGCCCGGGCGTGTTCCTCGTGCTTCGCGATCATCGATTCGGTGTCGCCGGTCCAGGTCGCCTGGACCAGTGCGGCACGCACAACATCGGCCATGAGGTGCTCCTTTGTCGGTGCGCCGGCCCGCGGTCGGTGCGCGGATCCACGCCTGTCTACGCGTGTGGAGGCGACCGTAAGCCCCGTCACGCACCGTGGCAAGACCATCTCTCACGCGGCGCGTCCGCGGCCGTGGGGGCGCCGCCGCAGGCACGCCGTGGCGGGCGCGCCCGGCGGCCCGTACGGGGCGCGCCCCCGCCGATCCGCGGCGGGCCGGCTTCAGGAGCGGATGTCGTAGCCGGCGGCGCGCAGGGCGTGCGCAATGTCGCTGTGCCGGTGGGGCGAGACGGTGCGGGCCGCTTCCAGGAGCAGGGGCGCGAGCGGCGCCGGGGCGACGGCGGCCGTCGCGGCCGACTCCTGCGGTGTGCGGGCCCGTACGAGGGCGGCGAGCAGTTCCACGGCCTGGGCGTCACGGCCGCCGTCCAGCAGGGCGAGGGTGGCGTGCGCGACCTCCTCGACGGGGCGCGAGACGCCCTGCCGGAGCAGGGCGGTGCTGTCGTGCGGACGGCCCGCGCCGGCCAGCGCGTCGGCGGCCGCGGCCAGCCCGGCGGGCGGCAGGCAGGCCACTTCCCAGAGCAGGGTGGGCACGTCGGAGTCGAGTCCCGCCTGCTCCAACGCATCGAGAAGCAGAGGCAGTTCGGCAGCGGGGCGGCTCGCGGCCGCGCACAGTTCGGCGTGCGCCGCGCCGCCGTCGCCGGCCGCGCGCAGGTAGGCCAGGCGCGACACGGCGTCGGCGGCGGCTCGACGGGCCGCGGTGTCGTCGGCGGGGGCGGGGGCGGCGCCCGGGGCCTGCCCTGCGGCATGCGCCGCGGTCGCGGAGGCGTCGGCCGGGTCGTCGTACGCCCCGGCGAAACGGGCGCCGCGCGGGGAGCGGCCGGAACCGGCGCGGTCGCCGCCGGGTGCGCCCTGGGACGCCGCGTCCGGGAAGGTCTCCGGCCCGACATCCGGCAGCAGCGGCACCGTTCCCACCGCCGCGTCGTCGTCCGACAGCTCCAGCCCCGCGAACCGCGCGCCGCGCGGACGGGGCGCCCGTTTGGCTTTCGCCGGCTTGGTCTTCTTGGCTTTGGGCGGGGACTGGGGCTGGGGCTGGGGTTCGGGCGGGCGGTCTGCGTGGGGGGCCGGGGACCGGTCCGTGTGCGGTGCCGGAGGCTGGACCGTGTGGGGCTGTGGGCGGCCGTCCAGGTGCGGTGCCGGAGGCCGGTCCGTGTGGGGTGGTGGGCGGCGGTCCGCCGGCGGCTCGGGCGGGCGGTCCGCCAGTGGCCCGGGCGGCTGGTCGGGATGGGGTGTGAGCAGGTGGTCCACTGAGGGCTCGGAGCGGCGGTCCGACAGGGGCCCGGCCAGGTGGTCGGCATGCGGCTCGGGCGGACGGGCGGTTTGCGGCTCGGACCAGCGGTCCGCCAGTGGCCCCGGCAGGCGGTCCGTATGGGGTGTGGGCGAACGGTCCACTGGCGGCTCAGGACGGCGGTCCGCTTGCGTCCCGGCCAGGTGGTCGGCATGCGGTGCGGGCGAGCGGGCGGTTTGCGGCTCGGACCGGCCGTCCTCCAGTGGCCCCGGGCGGGCGAGGGCCTCCAGGCGGGAGCGCAGTTCCTCGACGCGGGCGGCCGCGCGGGCGTGGTCGTCCTCGGCCCAGGCCAGTTCCCGGCCCAGGTGGTCCGCCTCCGGGGTGCCCGCCGCGGCCCAGGCGGCGCCCTGGAGTTCGCGGACGCGCAGCGCCGCGTTCCGCTGCTCGCGGCGCATGACGTCCAGCCGCTCGCGGAGCGCGGGCCGGCCGCCCGGCCCCGCGTCGTGATGCGCGACCGCGCAGGCGTGCAGCCGCCGGGCGCGCGTGCGTATGTCGCGTACGGCGTCCTGCCCGCGCAGCGTCGTGAGGTCGTACAGCAGCGACTCCACCACGTCCCACGGCGGCACGTCGCGCCCGTCCAGGCAGGCGCGCAGCCCGTCGGGATCGCGGTGCGCGAAGACCCCGTACCACCCGGCCGCCGGGTCGAGCAGTCCCGCGAGGCCGGTCAGGAAGCGTGCGAACTCCTCCACCGGACGGAGGAGTTGCGTATCCGGCATGCCGTCACCTTCCCGGGGCCGGACTTCTCCGGCCGCCCGCCCCCACTCGACACCAGTCATGTTTCCGGGACGATGACGGCCGTGCTACGGGAGCTTTTCGGGACGCGCACATCGCAGGCTAACTTGCAAGTTTTCCTGTGGAAATCCTAGGCTTGGCGGCATGTCCGACACAGACCGGGAACCCCTGGCGGCGGATCTGGCCGCGACCGCGGCACAGTTGGCACGCCGGCTCCGCGCCCACTCCCCGCCGGGTGGTCTCACCCCGGCCCAGCGCTCGGTCCTCTCCCGTATCGACGCCGACGGGCCCGCCACCACGGCGGCGCTGGCCCGGGCCGAACTGGTCCGCCCGCAGTCCATGCGGATCACCCTCGCGGCGCTGGAGGAGAGCGGCATCCTGGCCCGCGGCCCGCATCCGACCGACGGTCGCCAGGTCGTCTTCTCCCTCACCGAGGACGGCCGCCGCACACTGGACGCCGTACGGCGGGACGGGCACGACTGGCTCACCGTGGCCCTCGCCGAGGGGCTGACGGCCGAGGAACAGCGGACCGTGGCCGCGGCGACCGCACTCCTGAGGCGACTGCTCCGGCAATGAGCGGGCACGGGGTGCGGCGATGAGGAGGCGCGCCGTACGGGGATGACGGGCGCGTTGGGCGGGATGACAGGCGGGATGATGGGCGCGTTGGGCGGCACCACACTGCCCGGACGCGGCCTCGTGTGCGGTGCCCCGCGCGGACCGGGGACCCGGCCTCGTTGTGCGGCACGCGCGGAGTTGTACGACACTGCCCGGCCCGGACGCGGCCTCGCCCACGGCCCACGCACCCCCGGCGGGACGGGCTGGTCAGGCCGGGCGCCGCTCGTGCCAGCGCAGTTCGTCCTCCAGTTGGGCGGCCAGGGAGATCAGCAGCGGCTCGGCGTGGGAAGGGCCGAGGAGTTGGGCGCCCAGCGGCAGGCCGTCCGTGGTGAAACCGGCGGGTACGTTCACCCCCGGCCAGCCGAGAACGTTCCACGGCCAGGCGTACGGGCAGGCCGCGATCATGGCCTGGTCGGTGCGCCAGCCGCTGAGCTTGGCCAGGGTTCCGATGCGGGGCGGCGGGGTGGCGGTGGTCGGTGTCAGCAGCACGTCGTACTGGCCGAACAGTGCGCCGATCCGCCGGTGTTGGCGCTTTTCGACGGCGCGGGCCCGGCGGAGTACGGGTCCGCCCAGCAGCCGGCCCAGGCGCGCCGCGGCCCGGGTTCGGCGGTCCAGCAGGGCGCGGTCGGGGACGCGGGCGGCCCACTGGCCCAATCCGGCCGTGGCGCGGGGCACGAAGGCCAGACCGATCAGGCCGTAGTCCGGCTCCGCCTCCTCGACGAAGTGGCCGAGGCGGGCGAGCGTGCGGGCGAGGTCGGTGACGGCCGCCCGCACCTCGGGGTGCAGGGGTTTGGGGGTGCCGGTGAAGGCGGGCTTCCAGGACAGGGCGATGCGCAGCCGACCCGGATCGCGGCCGACCGCCTCGCGGGCCGCGATCGGACGCGGCCGGTGCAGGTCGCCGTCGTGGTTGCCGCTCGCGGCGTCCAGCAGCAGCGCCGCGTCCTCGACGGTGCGGGCGAGCGGGCCGATCCCGGTGATGCCGTGGAAGGCTTCGGGGTCCGGCCAGGTGGAGATACGGCCGCGCTGGGGTTTGATACCGACGAGGTGGGACCAGGCGGCGGGGATGCGGACGGAGCCGGCGCCGTCGGTGCCGAGCGCGGCCGGGACGAGCCCGGCGGCGACCGCGGCGGCCGAGCCGCCTGAGGAGCCGCCCGGGGTGTGGGCGAGGTTCCACGGGTTGCGGGTCTCGCCGAAAGCCGGTCCCTCGGTGAAAGGCCACTGCCCCAGTTCGCAGGCGTTGGTCTTGCCGACGATGACGGCGCCCGCCGCGCGCAACCGCCGGACGACCTCGGCGTCCCGGGCCTTGGGCGGGAACTCCCCCGCGCAGCCGAAGGCGGTCGGCTCGCCCGCCACGTCGGTGTCGTCCTTGACGGCGACCGGCACACCGAGCAGCGGCAGCCGCTCCCCGGCGGCGAGCCGGCGGTCGGCTTCCACGGCTTCCGCCAGTGCCGCCTCGGCCCGTACCCGCCGGAAGGCGTTGACGGTGTCCTGGGTGGCCTCGATGCGCTCCAGCGACCGCCGCACCAGCATGGCCGAGCTGACCTGCCCCTCGGCCAGGGCCCGCGCCTGCTCGGCGAGCCCCTCGCATTCCCCGGCGCTGTCCCGGGCGGGGCCGGCCGGAACGGGTCCGGTCTTGCTGTCACGGCTTTCGTCAACGCTCACGGTCAAGCCCTCCCTGGGACCGTCCCTTTTCGAACGAACGGTCCCCGGAGGCTAATGGCCGGGGCGGGGGCCAGCAATGACACCCACGGCGCGGCACCGCGACGACACACGGACGGCATAGGGACAGGATACGGAGGGGAGGCGGGCGGGAGGCGGACGACGGCATGGGGCCGGGGCGCCCGTTGACGGCACGGGCCCGGCGCGCACGGGGCGCGGGCGGCAGGCGACGGCCGCGGAGGGGGCCCGGCTGCCCGGGGCCGCCCGGAACGGGGGCTCTGGGCGGCGCCGGGTGTCGTGGGGCGTGGCCCGTGGGCCGTGGGGCGTGGCCCGTGGGCCGTCGGTGGTGCGCCATCGGGGTCACGACGGGTTGACCACCCTCGCCGAGCCGCCGCCGCGGCGAACCTTCTCGGCGGCCGCGCGCCAGCGGCCGTCCGGCAGCCGCTGGACGCCGGTGGCCGCGCCGATCTCCGGGTTCTGTTTGAAGACGTGGCCCAACGCTTCGAGTTGGCCGCGCAGCCGGCTGTCCCAGAGGCCCGGTTCGAGTTCGGTGGCCGCCGCGTTGCGCTGGCTGGCGCGCGGCGCGGCGATGGCGTCGACCAGCGGCATCCCCCGGTCCAGATGGTTGACGAGGGTCTGCAGCACGGTGGTGATGATCGTCGAGCCGCCGGGCGAGCCGAGCGCGACCACCGGCCGTCCGTCGCGCAGCACGATCGTCGGGGACATCGACGAGCGCGGCCGCTTCGCGGGGCCCGGCAGGTTCGGGTCGTGGACGGAGGGGGAGGCGGGTGCGAAGGAGAAGTCGGTGAGTTCGTTGTTGAGCAGGAAGCCGCGGCCGGGCACGACAATTCCGCTGCCGCCGGTCTGCTCGATGGTCAGGGTGTAGGCGACGACGTTGCCCCACTTGTCGGCGACGGTCAGATGGGTGGTGTTCTCCCCCTCGTACGTCGTCGGGGCGGCCTTGCCGGCCGTGTCGCAGCCCTTGGGGTCGCGGGGGTCGCCGGGCGCGAGCGGGCTGGTCAGCACCGCGTCGTCCTTGATCAGGCATTCCCGGGAGTCGGCGAACGCCTGCGAGGTGAGGCCCTTGGTCGGTACGTCCTCGTGGGCCGGGTCGCCGACCCAGCGGCCGCGATCGGCGAAGGCGATCCGGCTGGCCTCGATGTAGCGGTGCAGATACCGCTTCTCGCTCAGCCGCGAAACGTCGCTCTTCTCCAGGATGTTGAGCGCCTCGGCGACGCTCGTGCCACCGGACGAGGAGGGGGCCATGCCGTAGACGTCCAGCCCGCGGTAGGCGGTGCGGGTCGGTGCCTGGCTGAGGGCTTCGTAGGTCCGCAGGTCGTCGGCGGTCAGGTCGCCGGGCCGGACGGTGCGGTGGGCGCCGGAGCGGACCGGGGGTTTCCGGACGGTGCGGACGATGTCCTCGCCCAGCTTTCCGTCGTAGAGCGCCCCGATGCCCTTCGTCGCCAACTCGCCGTAGGTGCGGGCCAGATCGGTGTTCCGGAGGGTCGTGCCGACCACCGGGAGCTTGCCCCCGGGCAGGAAGAGGCGGGCGCTCGCCGGGAAGTCGCGGAAGCGCGCCTCGTTGTCCGCGGTTTGCCGGCGGAAGGTGGGGTCGACGGTGAAGCCGTGCCGGGCGAGCTTCTGGGCGGGGCGCAGCACTTGGCTCAGGGACCGGCTGCCCCACTTGTCCAGTGCGGTGTCCCAGGTGGCGGGTGTGCCGGGCGTGCCGACGCTCAGGCCGCTGGTGACGGCCTGGTCGAACGAGATGGGCTTGCCGTTCTCCAGGAAGAGGTCCTTGCCGGCCGACCGGGGTGCGGTCTCCCGGCCGTCGAGGGTCCGCACGGTCCGTGACCTGGCGTCGTAGTAGACGAGGTAGCCGCCGCCACCGATGCCCGCGGAATACGGCTCGGTGACGCCTAGGGCGGCGGCGGTGGCGACCGCCGCGTCCACGGCGTTGCCCCCCTTCCTCAGCACCTCGATGCCGGCGGCCGAGGCGTCCGCGTCGACGCTGGCGACCGCGCCTCCGGAGCCCGTGGCGACCGGCGTCTTGACGGGCGGTGTCTTGGCGGGCGCGGCGGCGGGACCGGACTGTTCCGTGGGGCCGGGCCGCGGTGGCGCGGAGTGCGCGGCGGCCGGGACCGCCACCAAGGAGCCCGCCAGCGCGGCGGCCGCTGCCAGGACGGTGAGACGTCGGGCTTTCGACATACCGGGATGTCCTCCAAGGGCTTGCGCGGCGGCACGGCAGGGGCCGGAGCCTACTCGTGAGAACACCGCCGCGACAGATCGCGTTGCATGGGCCTACCGTGCGCGCCCGTACGGAACCAGACGGCTCGTCACAGACGGCTCGTCACGGAAACACCCCGGCCCCGGACCTACCCCGGCCGGAACCACCCCGGCCCGGACGCACCCCGGCCCGGACGCACCCCGCCCTCGAACACACACCCGGACAGCCGCTACGCTCCCCCGCCATGGACGACACCCCGCTGCTCCTGACCGTGGCCGCCGCCGCCCTCCTGGTGGGCCTCGCGGCGGGCTGGGCCGTGCGCGCGGCCGCCGGCCGCCGGAAGTTGACGCGCGAACAGCTCTTCTTCGGGCTGCCGGAAGGCTCCGAATGCGTGCTGGTCACCCACCGGGACAGCGGCTCGGCCCACTGGAGCATCCCGCGCCACGACGCGCTGGCGCTGCTGGGACTGGCCGCGGTGGTCGAGAACTGCGGGGCGCACCCCGAGGTCGCCCCGCATGACACGGGTCTTCAGGGCTTCGGCGCGCGCACCGAGTTCTGCGTCGGCGACCCGACCGCGCACCGCCGGCTGGCGGCCCATATCGCCAACCTGCTGCCGGGCGTCGCGGTCCACCCGGGCGACGAGTCCGGCGCGGGACGCGGCACGTTCACGATCGGCGGCACGGCGTACCGGATGGAGCCGGGCGCGGTCGAATACGTCCTGCTGGCCCGTTTGACGGCCGGCGAGGGCGACCGGCCGGTGTTCCTGGCGGCCGGTCAGCGCCCGGTCACCCACCGCGCCGCCGTACGCCATCTCGTCCGCAACCGCGCCCGGCTGGCCCGTAAGCACGGCGGCGAGGGGCAGTTCTGCCTGCTGCTGAAGGTCGTCAACTCGCAGGCGTACGGCCCGGATGTGGTCGAGCTGGTCGCCGACGTCACCAAGGCGGCGACCGCGCCGGCGGAGACCAAGGGGCACCGGGCGGCCTGAGCCACGCCCGGTGACGGCCCGCGGAGTCGCGGTCCCCGGGGTGGCGTTCACCGTCCGCCCGGGCGTCTCTCTCTACGGTGGGGACACCACGTCCTTCGAAGCGGGGAGCGCGCGATGAGCGACGCGACGAACACCGGTAGCCGGCCGTCGGCCGCCGGTTACGCCGAGGTCAACGGCCTGGCGATGTACTACGAGGTGCACGGCGGCCCGGCCGTGCCGGGCGGCTGGAACACCGGGCCGGACGCCGTCCGACCGCTCGTCCTGTTGCACGGCGGCCTGCTGTCCATCGACCAGAACTTCGCGGCCCTCCTGCCGGGTCTCGCCGCGCGCCGGCCGGTGATCGCCACCGAGCTCCAGGCGCACGGCCGCACCGCCGACACCGGCCGCGAGATGACCCTCGCCCGGCTCGCCGGCGACGTCCTCGCGCTGCTCGACCACCTCGACGTGGCGCGGGCGGACTTCTTCGGCTTCAGCCTCGGCGGCCTGGTCTCCCTCCAGGCGGCGATCAGCGCCCCGGACCGGGTCGGCCGTCTCGTGCTCGCCTCCACCCATTTCCGGTCCGACGGCTATCACCCGGAGATCCAGAACCCGTCGCTGCCCGACACCGCCGGGCGTCTGCCGACCGAGCGGGACTTCCGCGAGATGGAGGAGAGGTACGCCAGGCTGGCCCCCGATCCCCGGCACTTCCCGGAGGCGTTGCGCAAGACCGCCGCGATGGTGGACGCGTTCCAGGGGTGGCCCGACGCGGCGCTGCGCGGCGTCACCGCGCCCACCCTCGTCGTGATCGGGGACAACGACTTCGTGCGGCCGGAACACGCGCTGGAGATGTCCCGCCTGCTGCCGGACGCGCGGCTCACGGTGCTCCCGGACACCACCCACATGGGGCTGATCCGGCGCGCTGACCTGCTGCTTCCGTTGCTCGAAGGATTCCTGCCGCCCGTCGGCGGGTGACCGCGGTCACTCGTTTCGCCGGATCGACATTCGATGGTTTATCGTTCAATTGGAAGCGGATGCCGTCCGCGCCGGCGTGCCCGGGACCTCTCGTCCCCGGGGTGCCACAGCCGCCCCGGCGGCCGCGCGGCAGCCTCCTGGCGAGGCCGCCGGCACCGGCGCCCGCACCCCCCAGCCGCCCCGGCCGAATTCCCCCGTTCGGCCGGGGCTTCCCTTTTTCCGCCGCCGTGGCGCCGCCTCCTCGGCCTCGCACGTCCGATCCGATGCTCCCGGCCCGAATGCCGCCGGGTCGTCACCAGCCGCGCGTGTCGTCACCAGCCGCGAGTCGGCGGCTCACCGGAGGTGCGACGCCCCGTTGACGTCGAGGACCGTGCCGGACGACCAGACCGCCTCCGGTGACGCCAGGTAGTGCACGGCGGCCGCCACGTCCTGCGGCGTCCCCACCCGGCCGAACGGGCTCTGCTCGCGGACGCCGTCCGTGATCCGGTCGGCGACCCGTTCGGTCGCGACGAATCCCGGGGCGACGGAGGCGACGGCGATGCCGTACGGCGCCAGGTGCACCGCCAGCGACTGGCCCATGGCGTGCAGCGCGGCCTTGGACGCGCCGTACGCGGGGTGGTCGGGCTCGCCGCGGAAGGCACCCCGCGAGCCGATGTTCACGATCCGGCCCTCGACCTCACGGTCGATCATGTTCCGCGCCGCGCGGTAGCTCACGTGGGCCGCCCCCAGGAGGTTGACGTCCACGATCTGCCGCCAGGCGTCCTGCCACTCCTGGAACGACGTGCGGTCCAGCGGGTGCGCGACGTTGGCCGCGGCGTTGTTGACCAGGACATCGATACCGCCGAGCCCCTCCACCGCCGCGTCGACGAGCGCGGCCGCGCCGTCCGGGGTGCTCACGTCGCCGTGCACCAGGACGTGCCCGCCGCCTTCCAGGGCCGCGAAGGCGTCCTCGGCCGCTTCGCGGCGTGAGGCGTAGTGCAGAGCGACCCGGTCCCCGTGCGCGGCGAACCGCTCGGCGACCGCCCGGCCGATCCCCCGCGAGGCGCCCGTCACCAGCACCGCCCGGCTCACGGCCCGGCCCCCGGCCCACCGAACGCGCAGTCTCGCTTCCTCAACAGATCCTCACCCTCAAGCCAGTCGCAAGCCGGTCGCAAGCCTTCGTGCTCCGTCACGCCTGTCGGTGCGGGGCCTGCCGGGTCGTGCCCGGCACGCCCCGCCGGGCGCCTCGCCAGGCGCCCCGCCATCCTCGGCGGTGACCCGGAGATGATCGTAAGGAGTTGCGGGGAGCCTGGCGATCACCACTCCCCCAAGGCCCTGCGCGCATTCCCCCTCCGCACCGCGCTCGCCCTCCGCGGGTCGGGCGCCCTGCGCGGGTAGGGCACACTCTGCGGGTCGGGCGCCGATCTGCGGACGCCCGCCCGTCGCCCGATCATCGGAGTATGGGCCCGACCGCCGAGCGCGGCTTCGCCGCGTATCCCGTGATCCGGCCGATGCTGGCCACCATCGGTCCGCTGCCGCCCGAGCCCGAGCAGGCGGCCTGGGCCTTCGAGGCCAAGTGGGACGGGGCCCGCTGCGTCGTCAACACGCCGGGCAACGGAACGATCCAGCTCATCACCCGGGCCGGCAACGACGCGACCCTGACCTACCCCGAGCTCGCTCCTCTGGGGGAGCAGTTGCGCGGCCGACCCGCCGTGCTCGACGGCGAGGTGGTCGTCCTCGACGCGCGGGGGCGCCCCGACTTCGGGCTGCTCCAGCGCCGGATGGGCGTCGTCAATCCGCGCCGGACGGCCCGGCTCGCCATGGACTGCCCGGTGCATCTCGTGCTCTTCGACCTCATGTATCTGGGCGGTTCGCTGCTCGACGCGCCGTACACCGAACGCCGCGCCGCGCTGTCGAGACTGCGCCTGCGCGGCCAGAACTGGTCGGTCCCCGCGTACGTCGAGGGGCAGGGCCGGCAGGCGTGGGAGGCGTCGCTGCGCGGCGGGCTGGAAGGGGTGGTGGCGAAGCGGCTGGCGTCGGTCTACACGCCGGGCGTCCGCTCACCCGACTGGCGCAAGACGAAACATGTGGTGCCCCTCGACGTGGTCATCGGGGGCTGGCTGGAGGGGCACGGCGTCCTCGCCGGTCTGCCCGGCGGCCTGCTGGTCGGGGTGGAGGAACCGATGGGGCTGCGGTGGGTCGGCTCCGTCGGGTCGGGCCTGTCCGACCGGGAGCGGCATGACCTCGCGCAGTACCTGGGCGTGCTCGCCCGGCCGCGCTCCCCGTTCGTCAATGCCGTGGACACCCCCGGTGCGCATCCGCACTGGGTCGAGCCGCGGCTCGTCGCCGAGATCACGATGTCGGGCTGGACGGCCGCGGGCCGGCTGCGGCATCCGATCTGGCACAGGTTGCGCCCCGATCTGACCCGCCTCGGGTGAGATCCGGGACGCGCATCGGGGCGTACGGGTCACGAAGCGGGAGGGTACGGGTGCATGAAGCGCGAGGTACAGGTCCGCGAGGCGCGGGTGCACGAACCGCGCGGCGCGGGTGCACGAACCGGGCCGCGCCGTGCCGCGGTTGCTCACCGTTCGGCGTGGTTCTCGCCGGCCGCGAGGCAGGGACGGCTGCCCCTCGGCCGTGGTGCGGCGGTTACGAGCGGCAGAAGGCGGCCGCGGCGATCGATCCGCCGTCGTTCTCGTCATCCGTGCCCACGATTCCCCGGCGGGAGTGCGGCAGGCAGGCCAACGCCTCGATCTTGTGCCCGGGGAACGTGCCCAGCTTGCGCGGCGCGGCGGACGCCGTCAGGCGGATTCCGTGGTCGCGGCCGATTCGGTGATCGCGGCCGACGGATATCCGCCCCGCGTCGTAGAGCGCGGAGTCGAACGGACCGTCATCGCCGGGGTCGGAGGCGGAGGACACGGTCAGCGCGCCGGAGGCGGAAATCTTCACGTCGGAGATGTGCCGGACGTCCCGCGTGGGATAGGGCACGCGGAATTCCGCGGAATGCGGCTTTCCGAAGGTGTTGGTACGCGGATCCCAGCGCGCCGCCGACAGTTTTCCGGGCCGGTCGTCCTGTCCGCGGTCCGCCCAGACCGCGACGATTTCCCCCTGCCTGGCGGAAAGCGCGAATCCCTCATAGTTGTCGCCCTCGGAAAGACCGGGCAGACGGGACGCGTGCAGCACGCGGACGGTGTCTTCCTCGCGTCGTATGCGGTAGGCCGTGCCGTCACTGGAGAGGGCTATGTATTCGTGGTCGCCGCCCGGTACGGCGTCTATCGCCTCCAGGTCCACGGGCTGTTCCCCGGCCCAGGTCACCGGGCGTACCCGCGGCTTGTCGTCCGGGCTGTACCGGACGGCCACCAGCCGGTTCTCGCCGGGCTTCTTGTTGTCGCGGACGGCGAGGGCGTCGACCGTGCCGCCCTTCGCGCCGTCGATGGCCAGTCCGCTGATGCCCGCGGTGATCCCGTCGCCCACGCGCTGCCAGTCGTCTGCCGTGATTCCGGATGCCGGAATTGCCGATTGGGCCGTGGCGGTCGGCGCGATCAGCGCGGCGCCGGCAAAAGCCACGGCGAATACTTTCTTGATCATCGGGCGATTGTAGGGCGACCTCCCGGGTTACCGGCCGGTGGCGGTTATCGGCTCCGTAAATAATCCCGGCAGCCCTCGGGGACCAAACCGTTCCCGCCGCTCCGACGCCGTCGCCGCGGGAATGGTGGAATATCCGACCTCGTCCGGGAAGGATCGAAGTGCGCACGACCGGGCACCCGCACAGGGGCCCCGCACACGGAAGGAGTCGGTGATGACGCACACCCACCCCACCGGCCGCGACACCGACAGCGACAGCGACAGCGCGACGCACGGCAACGACAACGACCGCGACGACGGCGGCCGGGGGCGCGGCACGGACGGCAACGCCGCCTACGGCCGGAAGCCCTTCAAACGGTCCAAGAGCCATTTCGCGGACCGGATCACGGCCGACGGCCGCGACGGCTGGCCCGTCGAGGCCGGCCGCTACCGGCTGGTGGCGAGCCGCGCCTGCCCCTGGGCGAGCCGGGCGGTCATCTCCCGCCGGCTGCTCGGCCTGGAGGGCGCGCTCTCGCTCGCGCTCGCCGACCCTCTCCAGGACGACCGGAGCTGGCGCTTCACCCTGGACCCCGGCGGCCGCGATCCCGTACTGGGCATCCGCTTTCTGAGCGAGGCGTACGACGCGCGCGAGAAGGACTATCCCGGCGGCGTCAGCGTGCCGGCGATCGTCGACGTGCCCAGCGGGAAACTCGTCACCAATGACTACCAGCGGATCACGCTGGACCTCGCCACCGAATGGACGGCGCTGCACCGGCCGGGCGCGCCCGACCTGTATCCGGAGCCGCTGCGCGCGGAGATCGACGAGGTGATGGCGGATGTTTACCGGGAGGTGAACAACGGGGTGTACCGGGCCGGTTTCGCCACGCGGCAGAGCGAGTACGACGAAGCCTACCGGGATGTTTTCCGACGCCTGGAGCTGCTGTCGGACCGGCTGGCCGACCGCCGCTATCTGGTGGGTGAGACCCTCACCGAGGCCGATATCCGGCTGTTCACCACGCTGGTGCGCTTCGACGCCGTCTATCACGGCCACTTCAAATGCAACCGCTTCAAACTGTCCGAGGACCCGGTGCTCTGGGCGTACGCCAGGGACCTTTTCCAGACGCCCGGATTCGGCGACACGGTCGACTTCCACCACATCAAACAGCATTACTACCGGGTGCACACGAGCATCAATCCCACCGGGATCGTCCCCCTCGGCCCGGACCTTTCCGGCTGGCTGACACCGCACCACCGCGAGGAGTTGGGCGGCAGGCCGTTCGGGGACGGCACCGCGCCGGGCCCCGTCCCACCGGCCGAGGAAGTCCCGCCCTCGGGACGCCCCTGACACGGTTGCCCGCCCCATGGCCGGTCGCTCTTCCGCGAGTTACCCGCGAAGCGATGTCGTGAGACCCTGAAAACGGTGCGACCGGAGCTTGCCGCGAGCGCGCCGAGCGCCCGGGCTCCGTCCGCCGAGGACGTATGAGGAGTGAGCCCGATGAGGATGCTTCTGAGAGCTCGAATTCCGACCGACGTGGGAAACGCGGCGATCCGCAGCGGCGACCTGCCCAAGATCATGGAGGCGGCCACCGCCGCCCTCCAGCCGGAGGCGGCCTACTTCACCGTCGACCGGGGTTCGCGTACCGCTTTCTACGTCTTCGATATGCAGGACGCGTCACAGATGCCGCCGCTGCTCGAATCGTTCTTCATGGAACTGAGCGCCGAAATCTCGATCCAGCCGGTGATGAACGCGGAGGATCTGCGCCAGGGCCTGGGAGAGCTGATGAGCGGCACCTGATCCTTTCCGCCTGCCCGGCCCTGCCACCCCTCGGAGGTGCGACCCGGCAAGGGGTGGCATTGCCTTGCCAGAAAGCGATTTCTGGTGTCAGAGACGTTCGTGTGGCGCCGCGACTCGGGCAGTTTTCCCGCAAAAGCGAAGGATCTGCGTCAGGTGCCGAGGGCACTTGCCCGCTGCGGTACAACATCCCGGATCCGGTCATCCGTGCTTTCCGCCGACCCCGAAGGACCGGACTCCCCACACGAATGAGGCGACCGTGAGCGACATACGCGACAGCGTCCGGTTACCGAAGCGCGGCGACGCGCCGGCCGATTGCGGCCAACGGGCCGAACTGGCCGAACTGATCACCCGCTCGCTCTACGACCGGGCTCCCGGCTTCCGGGGCCTGCTGGAGCGTGCCGGGCGCCCCCAGATCACCCGGTTGGTGGAGGAGGTGCTGCGCGCCACCCTGATCTGCGGGCCGCATGTCCCCGACGGCGGCGGCCACCCGCACTTCCCGCCCCCGGCCTCGCCCCTGCAAGCCCGCCGGCTGCTGTTCGGGGCCCTCACCGACCCGGCCGACGCCCCGCCCGCCGCCCTGCGCGAACTGGGCCGGCGCGCGCACTGGCCGCTGCCTTCCGCGCTGCGGGCCGTCGCGCTGCGGTCCGGCACCGACCTGCACCTGGTGGCGGCCGCCCTCGGCGACTGCCTCGTCAGCGCGCCGGGAGAACCGCCGTGCCTGCTGCTCCCCGACACCCCGGCCGGTGACCGGGCCCGGCTCGCCGGGGTGCTGCGCTGCCGCGCCGCCGCCGTCGGACACGCGGTCGGGCCGCACGACGTGCCCTCGTCCGTACGCTGGGCGCGCCGGCTGCTGGACATGGCGGCGCCGTGTGACGGCCCCGGCGCCGGGCCGGTGTTCGTCGACGACCATCTCTCCTCGCTCGTCCTGCTGCACGACGAGTCCCTGGCCCGCGAGCTCGTCGCCCGCCGGCTGCGTCCGCTGGCGGGGCTGACGCCCGAGCGGTGCGCGCGCCTGGAGGACACGCTGCTGGCCTGGCTGGGCGGGGGCGGCGCCCCGGAAGTGGCCAAGGCCCTGCACATCCATCCGCAGACGGTGCGGTACCGGATGCGCCAGATCGAGAAGCTCTTCGGTGACCGGCTGCGGGATCCGCGCGCCCGGTTCGAGATCGAGATGGCGCTGCGCAGCCGCCGGTTGCTGACCCGCGCCCACCGCCGCCCCGCGGACTCGGGCCGCCGCCCGCGGACGGTGCCCCGGAGCCGCGAGCCGCTCCCGGTGGCCCGCCGCGCCAGGCTGAACGGTCTGTGAGCCCGTAGCCGGCGCCCGCGCCCACCCGCGGCGTGCGGGCAAACGGACGAGGCTACGACACCCCCACGTCCTCACCGTCCGCCCGCGCGCCCGCACCCGCCAGGGCCGGCAGGTCGGGTGGGCGGGTGACGCCGGCGGCGCGTACGGCGCGGCCGAGCAGTGCCTGGCCCGGTGCGGCGGGCGCGGCCCAGATCGTCACGGCGATCCGGCCGCCCGGTCGTGTCACGCGCCGCAGTTCGGCGAGGGCCGCGCGGGGGCGCCCCACGTGGTTGAGCACGAAGTTGCCCACCGTCGCGTCGAACACACCGTCGCGGTACGGCAGTTGCGGCAGGGTGCCGATCTGGACGTCCGCCTCCGGGACGGTCCGCGCGGTGCGGTGGGCCATGGCGGGTTCGGCGGCCACGGCGGTCACCCGGGCGCCGCGCGCGCGAGCCGCCCGCCGCGACGGCGCCCGCCCCGGCCCCGACACCGCCTCAATTTCAGGCCCCCACGCCGCAATCCGCCCGGCCGGAACGACCCCGCCCCGGTGCCCCACTTCCTCTCCCCCGATGCCCCGACTCCCGCCCCTCCCCACGACGTTACCCACCCGTAACCTACCGACGGGTTACCTCCGGTAAGCGGCGGACCTTACTCTCCAGTCAAATCGAGCCGCCGGACGCCCCTCCTGTCTCCGACAGCGGCCGGCCGGTTCGCATCGAGATGTGGAGCAGAAGATGACGCCCTCCCGCACGACTCTGCGCGCCGCCATCGGCACCGTTTCGGCGGCGGTGCTCGCCGGCACGGTGTTCACCGGCGTGCCGGCCAACGCCCAGGCCCCGGCCGCCGAATCGGCGCCCGCGTCGGCCGTGTCCGCCTCGCCCGACGTGAGGTTCGTCGACATCACCGGCGACGGTGGCATCACCCTCAAGGCCAACGTCTTCACGCCGGCCGGCGCCGACGGGACCCGGCGGTATCCGGTCATCGTCCTGCCGACCAGTTGGGCGATGCCGCAGATCGAATACATGGCGCAGGCCAAGAAACTGGCCGACTCGGGTTACGTGGTCATTGGATACAACTCCCGCGGCTTCTGGCAGTCCGGCGGAGAGATCGAGACGGCCGGTCCGGAGGACATCGCCGACGCCTCGAAGGTCATCGACTGGGCGCTCGCCCACACCCCGGCCGACCCGGAGAAGGTCGGCATGGCGGGCGTCTCCTACGGCGCCGGGATCAGCCTGCTGACGTCGGCGTTCGACAAGCGGATCAAGGCGGTCGCGGCGCTCAGCGGATGGGGCGACCTGATCAACTCGATCTACAGCGGCCGCACCCAGCACCTCCAGGCCGCCGCGATGCTCGGCGGCGCCGGGGCACTCACCGGCCGCCCCAGCGCCGAACTCCAGACCGTCCTGAAGGACTTCCTCGGCTCCAACCTCGCCAAGGAGGACGACCTGCTCGCGTGGGGCAAGAAGCGCTCCCCCGCCACCTACCTCGACAAGATCAACGCCAACGGTGCCGCGATCATGCTCGGTAACGCCTGGGGCGACTCGCTGTTCCCGCCCAACCAGTACGCCGACTTCTTCGAGAAGCTCAAGGGGCCCAAGCGCCTGGAATTCCGCCCCGGTGACCACGCCACGGCCGAAGCCCTCGGCCTGCTGGGGCTCCCCGACGACACCTGGACCGACACCAAGCGGTGGTTCGACCACTACCTCAAGGGCGCCGACAACGGCATCGACCGCGAGTCGCCCGTGCTGCTCAAGTCCCGTTCCACCGGCGCCTACGAGGGCTACAAGAGCTGGCGGGACGTACCGTCCGCGCACCGGAAGATCGAGCTGAACGACACCCGGCAGATCCGCACCAACCTCGACTCCGGCGCCAACGGCGGACTGATCTTCCTCTCCAGCATGATGGACCAGTTCCTCAAGCTCCCGCCGATGGCCTCGATCCCGCTGCTGCCCCGCTCGCTGGCCGCCGTCTGGCAGTCCGAGCGCTACGAGAGCGGGCAGCGGGTCCGCGGGACGACCCGGCTGCACACGACCGTCACCAGCACCGCCGAGAGCGGCACCGGCATCGCCTACCTCTACGACGTCGGTCCGCTGGGCCTGGGCAGGCTCGTCACCCACGCGCCGTTCACCTTCCACGGCAAGACACCGGGCCGGCCCTTCGGTGTGGACCTGGAACTGTTCTCCACGGCGTACGACGTGCCGGCCGGCCACCGGCTCGCCGTGGTCGTGGACTCCGTCGATCCGCTCTACATCGAGCACAACCCCAGCGGCGCCCGGCTGACGTTCTCCTCCCCGGCGGACGATCCGTCGTACGTGTCGGTGCCGGTGCGCGACTAGCGGCGCGGACGGCGGCGCGCGGGGGGGGGCGGGGCGTAGGACGCAGGTCGTACGGCTCGTGGCCGAGGTGCGGGCGGCGTCCGGTCGTTAGCCTCCCGGCATGACTCCTTACCCGCCGGCGCGCGCCGCCGAGCAGCGCAAACGAGAGGTGTTCAGGCGCTGGGAGACGGACGAGGACGCCTGGGTGTCCACCGCTTCCGCCGACGGCACCCCGTACTTGGTGCCGCTGTCGTTCGTGTGGCATGACGGCCGGCTGCTGATGGCCACGAAGGCGGCCAACCCCACCGCCCGCAACCTGGCGGCGCACGGCGACTGCTGGGTCGCGATGGGTCCCACCCGGGACGTCGTACTCGTGCGGTGCGCCGCCCAGGTCATCGCCTCGGACGCCCTCCCGGACGCCGCCGGGGACGCCTTCGCCCACAAGCTCGGCTGGGACCCGCGCGGGCGCGCCGCGTGGGTCTTCCTCTCCTTCCTGCCGCGCCGGGTACTGGCGTGGCGGGAGGAGACCGAGCTGGCGGACCGGGAGTTGATGCGGGACGGCGTCTGGCGCGTGTGACCGCGCGCCGGCCAGGCGCGCCCCGTCAGGCCGGCGGCGGCCGGTGGGTGCCCGGCAGCAGCGTGCCCGGCTCCGGTGCGCCGACCTCGGCGGCCTCGACCTTCGGGTTGCGCTTCTGCCGCTTGGAGACCCAGTTGGCCAGCCACGACAGCAGCATGCACAGGCCGATGTAGATCGGCGAGATGACCATGACGACGGGGATGAACGGCAGGTCGTAGTCGAGGTTCGAGGCGATCAGCTTGCCGGCGTGCAGGAACTCCTCGTAGGTGATCAGGAAACCGAGCGAGGTGTCCTTCAGGGCCACCACGAGCTGGCTGATGATCGTCGGCAGCATCGCCCGCACCGCCTGCGGCACCAGGACGTACGTCATGACCTGCGTCTTGCGCATGCCGAGCGCGTACGCGGCCTCCCGCTGCCCGCGGTCGACCGAGTGGACGCCGGAGCGGAAGATCTCCGCGAGGACGGAGCCGTTGTAGAGGGTCAGGCCGGCGACGAGGGCCGGCAGCGGCTCGACCTTCAGCGCCACGTAGATGAAGAAGATCATGACGAGGACGGGCATCGCGCGGAAGAACTCCACCAGCAGGGTGCACAGCCAGCGCAGGAGGCGGTGCTCGGAGAGCCGGCCGGCCGCGAGCACCGCGCCCAGCGCGAGGGAGAGGGCCGCGGCGTACCCGAACGCCTTGAGCGTGTTGCCCAGGCCGGTGAGGAGGAGTTCCTGGATGCCCGTGTAGGTGAAGGGGTTCCACTTCGCGGCGGTGAACTGGCCGGTGTCGAAGAGGAGAGAGAGGACCCAGCCGATCAGGGCGAGGATCGCAGCGGTCGCCACCAGGCCGTAGAGCAGGTGCCGCCGCTTGGTCCTCGGTCCCGGGACGTCGTAGAGGGCGGTGGTCATCGGGCGACTCCGAAGCGCTTCTCCAGCACGTTGAACACCGCGCTGATGGTCAGGGTCACGATCAGATAGCCGACGGCGATCCAGAGGAAGGACCAGATGATGCTGTAGCCCAGTTCGTTGAGCGTCTTGTACGTCCCGAGCAGTTCGACGACGCTGAACGAGCCGGCGATGGCGGAGTTCTTGGCGAGCGCGATGAGCGTGGAGCCGATGGGCGGGATCACCGAGCGGAAGGCTTGCGGGAGCACCACCTCGCCGAGCGTCTGGGGGAAGGTCAGGCCAAGGCTGCGGGCCGCCTCGCCCTGCCCGACCGGCACGGTGTTGATGCCCGAGCGCACGGCCTCGCAGATGAACGCCGAGGTGTAGCAGCCCAGTGCCAGGATGGCGAACACCTTGAACGGCAGGACCAGGCCGAAGCGCGGCAGGCCCAGCAGCACCGCGAAGAACAGCAGCGTCAGCGGCGTGTTGCGCAGCACCGTCACCCACGCCGTCCCGAAGGCCCGCAGGGAGCGGACCGGTGCGACGCGGAAGGCGGCCATGAGGAAGCCGAGGCCGAGGGCGAGCAGCGAGGCGTAGCCGGTGAGTTCGACGGTGCCGAGCAGTCCTTCGCCATAGAGGGAGAGATTGTCGAGGAGAACGTTCATGGGTGCTTCCTTGCTCCTCAGCTCGCCGGGTAGCGGTCGACCGGGGGCGGCTTCGGGGCGGGCGCTCCGGACAGGCCCAGCGTCGCGCGGTAGGCCTTTTGCCAGTCGCCGTTCTTCTCGGCCGCGACGATCGCGTCGTCGAGGGCGAACCGCAGCGCGTTGTCGCCGTGCGGGAGGCCGACGCCGTAGGGCTCCTTGGAGAACGGCTTGCCGACCACCTTCAGCTCGTCGGGCACCTTGGCCGCGTAGCCCAGCAGGATCGCGTCGTCGGTGGTGACCGCGTCGACCTGGAAGGTGAGCAGGTTGTCCACACACACCGAGTAGGTGTCGTAGGCGACCAGCACGGCCCGGGGGTACTCGGACTGGATGCGCTGGTAGGGCGTCGAGCCGGCCGCCGAGCACACGCGTTCGCCGGCCAGGTCCTGCGGGCCCTTGATGTCGTCCTCGTCGCCACGGACCAGCAGGGACTGGCCCGCTTCGTAGTAGGGGCCGGCGAAGCCCACCTGCTGTTTGCGTTTGTCGTTGATGGTGTACGTGCCGACGTAGAGGTCGATCTGGCCGTTCTGCAGCGCCGTCTCGCGGTTGGCCGAGGCGATCGTCTTGAACTGGATCGTCTCCGGCCGGAACCCGAGCGCCGCGGACATCATTTTGGCGATCTCGATGTCGAAGCCGGTGTAGAGGCCGGTGGAGGGGTCCTTCTCCCCGATGTAGGGCTGGTCCTCCTTGGCGCCGATGACGAGATGGCCCCGGCGCTCGGCCTTCCGCCAGGTCGGTGAGTCGGGCAGCCGGACGTTCTTGGCGACCTTGTAGCGCGGCAGTTCGCTGCGCTCGGGGCCCTTGACCGGCGGGCTGCCTTCCTTGCCGCAGCCGGCGGTGACCAGGGCGGCGGCGAGCGTCAGCGCCGCCAGGACGCGGCGCAGGCGGGTGGAGGGAAAGTGCATCGCGGCTCCCCCGTTCAGTGCTTGAGGATCTTGGAGAGGAAGTCCTTCGCCCGGTCGCTCTCCGGCGCCGTGAAGAATGCCTCGGGGGTGCGGTCCTCCACGATGCGGCCGTCGGACATGAAGACGACGCGGTTGGCCGCGGAGCGGGCGAAGCCCATCTCGTGGGTGACGACGACCATGGTCATGCCGTCCCGGGCGAGCTGCCGCATGACTTCCAGCACCTCGTTGATCATCTCCGGGTCGAGGGCGGAGGTCGGCTCGTCGAAGAGGAGCGCCTGCGGGTCCATGGCGAGGGCGCGGGCGATGGCGACGCGCTGCTGCTGTCCGCCGGAGAGCTGTGCCGGGTACTTCTCGGCCTGGGAGGCGAGTCCCACCCGGTCCAGGAGTTCGCGGGCCCGCCGGGCGGCCTCGTCCTTGTTCTTCTTGCGGACCTTGACCGGTGCGAGCATCACGTTGGCCAGCACGGTCTTGTGGGCGAAGAGGTTGAAGGACTGGAAGACCATGCCCACTTCGGCGCGGAGCTGGGCCAGTGCGCGGCCCTCGTCGGGCAGCGGCTTGCCGGCCAGGGTGATGGTGCCCGATTCGATCGTCTCGAGGCGGTTGATGGTTCGGCACAGGGTGGACTTCCCGGACCCGGACGGTCCGATGACCACTACCACCTCGCCGCGGTCGACGGTGAGGTCGATGTCCTGGAGGACATGCAGTTTCCCGTAGTGCTTGTTGACCCCGCGCAGTTCAATCAGCGCATCACCGGCCATATGCAGACCTGCCCACTCTCATCCGTACAGCGGAGAGACCGCAACTTACCGGCAGAAAAGGGGCGCTTCGCCGCTGACACGCACGGAGGGCCGGATACGGGTGACAAACCAGGGCTACGGCGGGGCGCGCGGCGGCGGGCAGGCGGCCGGGCGGCTCAGCTCTCGGCGACCTCGGCGTAGAGCTGGGACAGCTCCGGCGCCCCGACGTCCGCCCATTCGTGGCCCGCCGCGACCACGTCGATCTCCCGGCCCGATTCCAGCCGCACCACCGGCTGCCCGCCCGGCGACACCTGCCAGACGGCGCCGCGGACCGTACGCACCAGGACGGTGCCGAGATACAGCCCGGCGTCGTTGCCGAGCCACGGCACCACTTCCGGATCGTCCCGCCACACCGGCTGCAACTGGTCCAGCGACTCCAACGACCGTGCGGAGTCGTCCAGTTCCACCCCCGCGTCGGCGGCCTGGGCCCGTAGCAGCTCGCATTCGGACAGCAGCTCGATGACGCTGGCGGGGTCGGCGCGCACCGACTCCGCCAGGGAGGGGGGTTGGTCCGGGCGCGGGCGCCTGCGCCACTTGTCCAGGAAAGACATGTTCATGGTGTGCAGGGTCCCACCCGCCCCACGGCCCCGGCCACAGGCGCGCGGCGCGACGCGGACCCGATCGTCATCTTGACGACCCCTGTTGGCCTCCCTACTTTCATGGCGCTCGGATCGGATCTGCTGAATCCGCAGGAGCCCCCACCTCTCGCGGTCAGGGCGTGAAAACACGCCCTCACGGCCGGATCGCAGCTCGCGCCCGCCCGTTGGCGCCGCCCGGAGGGAACGGATACATGCGCGCACGACTATGGGGCACCGCCCTGGCACTTGTGCTCACCACGACGGCGCTCCCCGCCGCCACGGCGGTCGCCGCGACGGCGGCCCGCCCGCACCTCCCACCACCCCTTTCGAACCTCTTCGACAACACGGCGGTCAGTGACAACTCCGAAGCGGAGGCGGCCGACTTCGACGGTGCCGGGCGTTCGCTGTCCGCGCAGGACCTGGCGGCGGCGGGCTGGTCACCGGGGAGCGTCCTGACGATCGACGGGACGCGGCTCACCTGGCCCCGCGCGGCGGCCGGCCGCCCGGACAACGTGGTGGCGGACGGCCAGACCGTCGCGGTACGCGGTCGGGGCCGGGCGCTCACCTTCCTGGTCGCCGCTACCGGCGGCGCGGACGTGTCCGGGACCGGCACCGTGCGCTACCGCGACGGAAGGCGCGGCGGCTACGAACTCACCGCGCCCGACTGGCGGTCGGGTCCGCTGAGCACCAAGGCGGTGGCGCTGCCGCACATCAACGGTCCGGACGGGCAGAGTGCCGGGCCGGCGCGGCTGTACGCGGTGACCGTACCGCTGCGGCCGGGCCGCGAGGTGGCGTCGGTGGTCCTGCCCGAGGTCCCCGAGGCCACCGGTGAGCTGCACGTGTTCGCGGTGTCGGTACGGGACACCGGGCGGGGCAGGACGGGCAGTTGGGCGACGAGCACCGCCGGCTACCGGGCCGTCGGCCCCTGGACGGACCGTACGCTGCGGCTCGTCGTCCACACCGGCGCGGGCGGGCCGCGGCCGCGGATACGGCTCGCGAACACCTTCGCGGCCGGGCCGGTGGACATAGGGGCGGCGAGCCTGGCGGTGCGGGGCGCGGGCGCGGCGACACGGGACGCGCCGGTCTCGCTGACCTTCGGCCGGGGGCGGTCCGGCGTCCGCATACCCGCCGGCGCCGAGGCGTTCAGCGATCCGGTGGACTTCGCCGTGCCCGCCGACACCGATCTGCTGGTGAGCCTGCACCTGCCGGGGACGGTGGCGGCGGCGCCGGTCCACCAGGAGGCGGCCCAGTCGTCGTATCTGAGTGCGGCGGGCAGCGGGGACCGCACCGCCGACAGCGGGGGCGCGGCCTACCCGGAGACGCTGGCGTTCTGGCCCTTCCTGACCGGCGTCGACGTCGAGGCGGGCCCGGGGTCGATCGTCGCGCTGGGCGATTCGATCACCGACGGGGTGAAGTCGACGAGCGGCGCGAACCGCCGCTGGCCCGACGTGCTCGCCCGCCGCTTCCGGGCGCAGTCCGCGCTCCCCCGCTACGGCGTGCTCAACCACGGCATCTCGGCGAACCGCGTCGTCACCGACCGGTACCAGGGCGACGGGGTCAGCAAGGACACCGGCGGGGTCAGCGCCGGGCACCGGCTGGAGCGCGATGTGCTGGCGCAGCCCTCGGCACGCACGGTCGTGGTCTTCGAGGGCATCAACGATGTGCGCTGGGGTACCTCGGCGCAGGAGGTGACCGCCGGCCTGCGGGCGCTGGCCCAGCGGGCGCGCGCCCGGGGTCTGCGGGTCGTCGCGGCGACCCTCACGCCGTGCGAGGGCTATACCGACTGCCTGCCGGCGGTCGAGGCCCGGCGGCAGGCGGTCAACGCGTTCCTCCGCGCGGACGGCGGCGTCTTCGACGCGGTGCTGGACTTCGACGCCGTACTCCGCGATCCGGCGCGGCCCCAGCGGATGCTGCCCGCCTACGACAGCGGCGACCATCTGCATCCCGGCGACGCGGGCCTGAAGGCACTGGGCGACTCGGTGGACCTGGCGGCGCTGGTCCCGCCAGGTCCACGCGACAGGTCCTAGACCTGCCCCAGACCTGCCCTAGACCTCCAGATCGACCACCACCGGCGCATGGTCGGACGCGCCCTTGCCCTTGCGCTCCTCGCGGTCGACGTACGCGTCCGAGACGGCCTTGGCGAACGGCGCGTTGCCGTAGACCAGGTCGATGCGCATGCCGCGGTTCTTGGGGAAGGCGAGCTGGCGGTAGTCCCAGTAGGTGTAGGGCCGGTCGTACTTCAGGGGGCGCGGCATGATGTCCGACAGGCCGGCCTCGCGGAGCGCGCCCAGTGCGGCGCGCTCCGCGGGGGTGACGTGCGTGGCGCCGTCGAAGACGGACCGGTCCCATACGTCCTCGTCCGTGGGCGCGACGTTGTAGTCGCCGAGGACGGCGAACGGGCGGTCGCCCGCCGCGTCCTCGGCGACCGCCGCCCGCAGCGCCTCGAACCAGGTGAGCTTGTAGGCGTAGTGGTCGTGGTCGACCTCGCGGCCGTTGGGGACGTACACCGACCAGACGCGGGCCGGTCCGCAGGTGGCCGAGATCGCCCGGGGCTCCTGCACGCCGTCGTAGTCCGGCCCGCCGGTCAGGCCGGTGACGACGTCCTCCAGGCCGACCTTCGACAGGACCGCCACGCCGTTCCACCGGCCGCCGGCGTTGACCGCCGCCTCATAGCCGAGGGCGCGCAGCTCGTCGTGCGGGAACTGCTCGGCCGAGCACTTGATCTCCTGGATGCACAGCACGTCCGTGCCGGTGCTCTCCAGCCAGGCCAGCAGCCTCGGGAGGCGGGCGGTGATCGAATTGACGTTCCAGGTCGCGATGCGCATGTCCGTAAACCTACAGCGGGGGTCTGACAGTCAGGCCAGTGATGTGGCGGTACCGGGCGCCAGGCGGCCGTGGTCGGTTCCGCCCAGTTTGTCGATCATGGAGTCGTAGACCGGCCGGGCGTGGTCCTGGAGCAGGCTGTCGTGGATGTCGATGGCCCGCCGGGGCGCGACCTCGCGGACGTAGTCGATGATCTCGGCGACCTTGTTCCAGGGCGCGTGCACCGGCAGCAGGAGGGTGTCGACCGTACGGCCCGCGGGGACGGTCAGCGCGTCACCGGGGTGGAAGACCGAGCCGTCCAGCAGGAAGCCGACGTTGGTGATACGGGGGATGTCGGGGTGGATGACGGCGTGGAGCTGGCCGTGCACCTCGACGTCGAAGCCCGCGGCGGTGAAGGTGTCCCCCTCGCCGACGGTGTTCACCCGGCCGGGGAAGGCCGCCGAGAGCTGGCCCGCGACGCTGGCCAGGGTCCAGATCTCGGCCGCCGGGTTGGCCTCCATGCCGGCCCGCAGCCGGTCCTCGTTGAAGTGGTCCATGTGCTCGTGCGTGACGAGAATCGCGTCCGCGCCGACGGCCGCGTCCTCCTCGCTGAAGAGACCGGGATCGATGACGAGCGTCTGCCCGTCCTTCTCCAGCCGGACGCAGGCATGGGTCATCTTGGTGAGTTCCATACCGCCATCTTGCCGCGCGGGGACGGTCGGGGGGCGGTTTGTGGGGGTGGCGGGGTGCTTGGTGCGGGGGCCGGGGCCGCTCGGCGGGGTCCCGGGCCTCCGGATCGCCTTCCCGCGCGGTTCCCCGCACCGCACCGCCCCGCGGCTCCTCGCACCGCACCGCCCCGCCCCGCGGGCCCGGCTCACGCCTGCGGCGTGGTCTCTTCCCGTATGACGCGCTGGGCGACCGCGAACGCGGAGTTCGCCGCCGGCACGCCGCAGTAGATCGCGGTGTGCAGCAGGACTTCCTTGATCTCCGACGGCGTGAGGCCGTTGCGCAGGGCGGCGCGGGTGTGCAGCGCCAGCTCCTCGTGGTGGCCCCGGGCGACGAGCGCGGTCAGGGTGATGACGCTGCGGGTGCGGCGGTCCAGGCCGGGTCTGGTCCAGGTCTCGCCCCAGGCGTAGCGGGTGATGAAGTCCTGGAAGTCGCCGGTGAACTCGTCGGTGGCGGCCTCGACCCGGTCGACGTGGGCGTCCCCGAGCACCTCGCGGCGGATCTTGATGCCCTGCTCGTACATGCCGCCGCGGGCCTGCTCGGGCTGGGCGAAACCGGACTCTATGGCGGCGGGCGCGGCCTGCGGGGGCGGCGGGGGCGCGATCTGCGGCTTGGGGGCGGCGGCGCCGATCGCGGCCTGACCGCCCGCGCTGGGCTTGTCGTGCCAGGCGGTGGAGAAGTGCCGGATGAGGAGTTCGGTGACGGCGGCCGGCTGCTCGACGGGCGCCAGGTGGGAGGTGCCCGGCACCAGCGCGAGGCTCGCGTCGGGGATACCGGCGACCAGAGTGCGGGCGTCGGTGGTCGGGGTGACCTGGTCCTCGGACCCGACGACGACGAGCGTGGGCACGCCGACGCGGCCGAGCGAGGACCGCACGTCGTACGCGGCCAGCGCCTCGCAGGCCGCGATGTAGCAGCCCGGGTCGGTGGTCCGCACCATCTGCACGGCCCATTCGACGATGGCGGGCTGGGCGCCCGCGAAGCCGGCGGTGAACCAGTGCTCGGGCGCGGTGCGGGCGATCGGGTCCAGCCCGTTCGTACGGATCACCACACCGCGCTGACGCCAGGCGTCGGCGGTGCCGTACCGCGGGGAGGAGGACACGAGCGCCAGAGAGGTGACGCGGTGCGGGCGGGTGAGGGCAAGCTGAGTGCCGATGGCCCCACCGATGGAGCAGCCGGCGTAGCCGAAGCGGTCCACGCCCAGGGCGTCGAGGGTGGCGATGAGCCGGTCGGCCAGTTCGGCGACGGAGGTGGCGGGGTGGGCGGGTGATCCGCCGTGGCCGGGCAGGTCGAAACGGATGACGCGCCAGTGGCGGGTCAGCTCGGGGATCTGCCGGTCCCACATATGCCAGGTGGTACCGAGCGAGGCGCCCAGTACGAGTACGGGGGCGTCGTCGGGGCCGTCGATCCGGTGTTGCAGGGTCTTCTCGCTCACCCGGCCACGCTACCGAACTCGCTGACGCGGTCCTGACACCCGGGTCAGGAAGAGCCGACGAGAACGGCCCGGGCATGGCCGCCGGCCGCACCCAAAGCGGGATCATCGCAGGTCAGAGCCTCACGATCGAGACGACGCAGACGACCGGGCGACCCGGCTCGTCGTAGCTCACCATGATCCGCTGCACGAACGCGGTGCCTTCCCGTGATCAGAAGCGGGACGTCTTCCGGCCCATCGAGGCGGTGCGATGCGGGCCGGGCCGATGGGCCAGGGCCGGGAAGGCCCTAGCCTGCGGGTATGGGGATGCACGGGCGAATACGGGCGGACATCGACCGGCGGCGGGCGCTGAAGCTGGGGGCGGGCGCTGTGGGGGCGCTCGCCTCCGTCGCCGTCCTGCGAGCCGTCGACCAGGCCCAGGAGGAGGACAAGCCGCCCGCGCACAAACCCCTCTGGACCTTCCTCCTGAAGGACGAAGGCGACCAAGGCACGGACTTGGCGCCCGTCGTCCACGCCCACGGGACGCTCTACCTCGCCACACAGGATGGTGCGGGGTTGTACGCGCTCGACGCCACCACCGGCCGCAAGCGCTGGCACACCCCGCTCTCCGGCACCTACACCGGCGAGATGACCGTCTCCTCGGGCACCACCTCCTCCGGAACGGTGTCCTCCAGCACCGTCTACGTGGCCACCCATGACGGCGCCGTGCACGCGCTGCGCACCTCGGACGGCGAACACCGCTGGACGGCCCGCCCCAACGGGCACATGGGCGGCATAGCCGACCTCACCGCCCCCATGCGCCTGGGTTCCCTCGTCCTGTTGAGCATCCTGCCGTCCACCTACGAGGAGGACCCGGACCCGCCCCCATCGGTCCTGTACGCGCTGGACGCGACCCACGGACACCTCGTATGGGAGCGAGAGGCCACGCTCCTGGACGTACGGGACGGCCTCGCGTACATCCGCCTCCCGCACGAGGGAATCGGTGCCCTCGACCCGCGAACCCGGAAGCTGCGCTGGTCGGCCCCGCCCAGCAAGCGGACGTCCAACCGGACCGTGGACGCCTTCGGCAAGGACGCCCTCTACGGACGGAACGGCGCCGACGGCATCGGCTCGGAGCTGGTCGCCTACGCCCCCCGCACCGGCGCGGTGCGCTGGACGGCTCCCGCCACACGCGCCTCCTCCGCGATCGTCCAGGGCGACTCCGTCTACATCAACGCTCCGGGCCACGGCAAGAACGCCGAACAACGGCTGCACGCGCTCAATGCCGCGACGGGCGCGGTGCGTTGGACCGCCCCGGCCTTCTCGACCAAGAACTACGAGAGCCCCGTGATCGCCGCCGATGCCCAGTCGGTCTATCTGACCTGGAGCGAGGACCTGGACCTTGACCATCAACTCACGACTGTCCAGGCGTACGACGCGCGCACGGGCCGCCCCCGCTGGCGGGCAGAACGCACCGAATCGTCCTACTCCGCCGTCACAGCACCCGGGCACCACCTGATCGTCGGCTACTTGGACGACTGGTACGGCTATGACACCCGCAGTGGCCGGGCCAGGTGGCGGGTGAGCTCGGGGAAGGACGGGACGGCATCGGCACCGCCCTTTGTCGCGGATGGCGTGGTCTATTGCGCCAACGAGGAAGGGGTGCGGGCCATCCGGCTTTCCCAGCGCCCGTAGGGAAGGGGTGACCCGCCGGTCGCGACAGCACTGACCCGGTGGTCAGAACGTGATCGTGGACACGGTGTAGACGACCGGATGGCCCGGCTCGTCGTAGCTGACCATGATGCGCTGGGAGGGCTGCGGGGCCTCCTTCGCGTTCGTCGTGCCGGCCCACTGCCAGTCGGCGGTGAAGTCCCAGCCGACCTGCGCGGCCTGCCCGGGTGGGATGGTCGTCCTGCCCTTCTTCAGGGCCGCGACGCTGCTCCCGACGCTCTTCAGGTACTTCTCAAGACCCCCCTCGTTGGTCCTGAACTGCACGAAGAGCGAGCTGGTCTGCCAGGAGTTGGTCTCGTAGTAGTAGACCGGTGTGGAGCCGATCGGGACCGGCACGTTGTAGATCCGCTGCTGGACCTTGGAGGGGAAGGCGTTGGTCAGGCCGGTGGCGGCGGCCTCCTGCTCCTTGCCCTCGCCGCTGTCGCGGCTCTGCTCGGCCGAGATGACGATGTAGCCGGCCGGGATCGCGATCAGCAGGAAAACGATCAGCGCGGTCAGCCAGGGGCGGGGGCGCTTGGCACGAGGGGACGTCGGCGGCTGGTGGTCGTCGTTCATGGGGGTCAGGTCCGTGTCGGTCATCGGCGGCCGGACCGTTCGTAGCGCTCGTAGCGCTCGACGCGACGGCGGTTGGCGCGCCGGAAGCGGCGGGCGATCAGCCGGGCGAGGTCCGCGGCCCCGACCATACCGGCCTCCGGGCCCAACTGGGCCTTGGCGATCCGCGCCTCGGGGCGGTAGCCGCGGCCGGTGAGGTGGCGCCGGAAGGCGTCCCTGGCCGGGCCGATCAGCAGGTCGTCGGCGGCGCTGACGCCGCCACCGATGACGAAGCACGACGGGTCGAGGGCGGCGGCGAGGTTGGCGATGCCGACGCCCAGCCACTGGCCGATCTCCTGGAGGAGTTCGACGCACATCGCGTCGCCCTCGCGGGCCAGCTCGGTGATCAGCGGGCCGGTGATGTCGCCGACGCGCCCACCGACCCGCTCGATGATGTTGTACGCGACCGGCGAGTCGGCGGCGGCGAGCTCGCGGGCCTCCCGGACGAGGGCGTTGCCCGAGCTGTACTGCTCCCAGCAGCCGCGGTTGCCGCACGGGCAGCGGTGGCCCGCGGGGACGACCTGCATATGGCCGAACTCGCCGGCCACGCCGTACTTGCCGCGCTTGACCGCGCCGTCCTCCAGGATCGCGCCGCCGATGCCCGTACCGAGGGTGATCATGACGAGGTGGTCCTCGCCCCGGCCCGCGCCGAAGCGCCATTCCGCCCAGGCGGCGGTGTTGGCGTCGTTGTCGACCATGACGGGCACCGCGAGGCGGCCGGCGAGACGGTCGCGCAGCGGCTCGTTGCGCCAGTTGAGGTGGGGGGCGAAGAGGACGGTGCTGCGGTCGGCGTCGACCCAGCCGGCCGCGCCGATGCCCACCGCGTGCACGTCGTGCCGGTCGGAGAGGTCGAGCACCAGCTCGGTGATGGTGTCCTCGACGACCTTGGGGCTCTTGGACTTGTCCGGCGTCTCGGTGCGGACCTGCTCCAGGATGGTGCCGTCGGCGTCGACCACGCCCGCCATGACCTTGGTGCCGCCGATGTCGATGCCGACCGTGGGCACCCGGGGCGCGGTCAGATGCGAGCGCCGCTCCCGGGCGCCGACCGTGCGCAGGACGGTGGCGCTCGCCGGCCCCCGGTACACCCGTTCCCGGTAGATGCTCATCGACCCACCTCTTCGCCGTTACGGCTGCCGTTGCGGTCGGGGCGGCTGCGTGCGCGCAAGAGTCGTCTCGTCCCTGCGGGTCTCGGGAGGCCGGGGCCTCGGCGTGGGGGCTTCGGCGCGCGGGGTCCGCGTAGGTGGTGCGGTGTTCCGCGTGCGTGTTTCGGTGCGATTGTGCATCACGCGCACCGTCCGGCGCACCGCGACGTGAAGGCGGCGGGGGGGGGGGGGGGGGGGGGGGGGGGGGGGGGGGGGGGGGGGGGGGGGGGGGGGGGGGGGGGGGGGGGGGGGGGAGGGGGGGGGGGGGGGG